>NZ_CAXSSO010000012.1:0-112636 GCF_964240115.1 Clostridium sp. HGF2 | reverse complement strand
GGTAATCATTTCACCTTTTTTCGTTTTCTATACAATAAACCACACATTTGTCAAGATACCTTAAGTTGATGACATTGCAAACATGAAGGGCGTTTTTTTTGAAGGAGCGACTTGTAATTAAAAATGAAAACAAACAAGGAAACCGGATGTACCCAGCAGAATTGCGGGGGATCACTTATGAAGGGTGATCCTTTTTTCTTGATAATTCAAATTAAAAGTTATAAGATGTGAATACGAAGAAGCGGTAGTAACCCTACGGGGACTATTGCGGAAAACCTGCCATTCTGTAGTGGTAGGTTTTTTTAATATTTGAAAGCACCCGCTGTGAGTGTTAATCTTCAACGTATAATAATTCCGGTAAATCTGTGTCCTCTATTTCCGCTTTCTCATATTGGAGTCCATGATCACCACTTATCGGCATAGTGTGCAGTAAAGTCCCAGTCCATACAGCTTCCGGAATACCTTGTGGGAAAGCAGAACAAATAGGTTTCATATTTCCCATTGCTTTGAAATGTTTACAATCCATGCAAATTGCACATGTTACACAAGAGGCATGATAATCACTATGCCTAACACCTTTTTTATCTATCCAGATCATTCCGTACCCTCCTCGAACCAATAAAGCAATCGTATTTCTTTCCATAATCAAAAGATTAAAAAATCATATCTGTGGCTGTTTATTTGTTTTCCTTCTCGTTAATTATTTCTGAAGGAGCATTGTGTTTTTCGTAATCTTCTATTAACGTGATTCTTCTTTTGTCAATTCACGTATATCTTCTGTATATAGATTCATTTTCTGCCTTCACTTTTATTCACCAACCCTCTCTTATCAAAGAAATCATATAGCACTTTATCTTTTTCGTAAAGCAATTCAGGATTGGTAATACAGTATTCATATGATACACTTACATATTCTTTTAGATCACTTTTACTGATAACGCCAGTTTTCTTAAACTCTTCAAGAGTGACGTATCTTATCACTTATAATTTTGACATGCGATAAAGTGTTCTGCTATCCACAGCAAACGTGTTCTTTACAAAATAAAAATACGCTGGAATAAATAAAAGCTATCCTGCAGTTGTAAAGCGATGGCTTATTTTCTATTCCGTTATTTTTATCGGTGAATAGGAATGAAATTTAATGCGTGTGTCCTCCATTTAAGGAACATAAAGGATCTTTTATAGCAATCAAAGATGAAGCGATCAAAGATGAATTGGAAAAAATGAAAAATATTCCTATCGGCTCATGGAAAAAAACAATATGATTATGCCTGGTTTACAGGTCATGGTAATTCTTTTCATACTCCCACAGTAGATGAAATAGAATTACACAAGATAGCTGTTTTGATAGAGAAAAAAAAGACCGTTTTATCTTACATAAAGTATTGTATATCGTAAAGAGGACTTTGTTGAATTTAATTATATAGTAAGAGGAGATGATGAAGAAAACCGTATATGATTTATTGTTCTGATAAAAAGACTGTAGAAGAGTATTATTATTGTTCACCTTTTATACCAGATACAACTACGCAGCCATATGTGATAAAAGAAATAGTTAAGGATCGGTACTTTATAAGATTTGGAATTTCATTATGATGATATATGAAAAAAATATTTTTTAAAATTAACTGTTTGCCAGTGGCTCAAAAGGATTTATTTCTTTTTGGGCTTTTTTATATGTAGGACGTAGCAAATATAAGAACTTACAAATTTGTGCGTTTTTTCGTGTCAAATTATTGCTTTGATATACACACTATGTTTCATATACTGTGCTATTTACAACATAATTTAACACAGTAGTGTTATTTGGCTGCTTTTGTGTTGTCAATTCCATAAATTACCAGTTGATTCGTAGTAAAAAGGTTCGATAAAATAGAAAAAATAGGAATTTAAACGTGTGACACACTAGGCTTAAAATGAGCAGTTTGACATCGTAAGCGTTTTCAATATCATGGATAGTGTAAGGCAGCTGATCTCAGTTTGCCGCAGAATGCAGGAGAAAGGAGACGAAAGTCAGGTGATAAATTTGAGAAAAACAGCAGTTATCAATATTACCAGCTTTGGCAGAGAATTTCCACAGCATCTGCAGGAATTGGAAGAGAACGTCGGGCCGGTTGATAAAATGCTGTTGCCGGCAGATATGGATGGCAGGACACTCGCTCAGAAGCTGAAGGGATATACCTATATATTATTAGGCAATTATCCAAGCTTTGATGAAACATTCTTTTCCAGCAATCGTGATGTGAAGCTGATTGCCCGTCATGGCATCGGTTTCAATAACGTTGATCTGGAAAGCTCGAAAAAGCATGGTGTGTATGTAACCCATATCCAGAACTATGTGGAACTGGATGCTGTCGCAGAACAGGCAGCTGCACTGCTTATGGCTGTATCGAAAAACGTTGTCACAGCCAATCGCAAGGTGCATCAGGGCGACTGGAACAGGGATCGTCAGGAAATCATGGGATTTCAGCTGCGTGGAAAGACATGCGGTGTCATCGGCTGCGGTCATATCGGCACACGCTTTGCACAGATTATGAAATATGGCTTCCAAAACCGCATACTGGCATATGACCCGTATGCAGACAAAGAAAAGGTCATGGCCGAGGGGATTCAGCTCTGTGATCTGGATACCTTGCTGAAGGAATCGGACTTCATCAGTCTGCATGCCAATCTGGATGAGGAAAGTAAGCATCTTATCAATGCACAGACACTGGCAAAGATGAAGCACAACGCCATACTGATCAACACAGGGCGGGGTGGACTCGTTGATGAAACAGCTTTGCTGGAAGCACTCAGGAACGGACATCTGTTTGGCTATGGTGCGGATGTTGCTGCGCATGAGCCGATGCAGGCCGATGATCCTCTGCTGACGTGTGAACGTGTAACCATCACGCCGCACTCTGCTATTTATAACTATACATGCATGAAGAACATGAACCGCAAGGTTATGGAAGATATCTACTGCATGGAACGGGGGGAACGGCCGGTGGAGATTATCAATGGATTATAGAAAGGAAATGTGTATGAGTAGACAGGAAACGATTCAAAAAATTGAAGAAGAGAAAATTGTAGTTATCACAAGAGGGATTTACGGGGATGACTTGATGAAGCTGGCAGATGCACTGTTTCAGGGAGGCATCCGCTGTTTTGAAATCACATACGACCCATCCGATCTTGATACGTGTACAAAGGTGAAAGAGAACATACAGGCACTGCATGCACAGTTTGGGGATGAATTGTATCTGGGCATTGGAACCGTACTGACAAAGGAACAGGTTCACAATGCCAAAGAAGCCGGAGCCAGATTTATCGTTTCTCCCAACTTTGATGAGGAAATCGTCAAGGAAACGCTGGCTCTGGACATGGTTTCCATGCCGGGCTGCATGTCACCAACAGAAATCGTCGCAGCGGATAAGGCCGGTGCCGATTTCATAAAACTGTTTCCGGCAGGAACACTGGGTATCAAATATTGCAAGGATATCTATGCACCGCTGCATCATGTGAAATACATTGCGACAGTCGGCGTTACGGAAGAAACCTTTGTGCAATACCTGAAGCTTGGATTCACCGGTGCCGGTATCAGCTCCCAGCTGGTAGATAAAAAATGCCGCGAGGAAGGCAATTATGCGGAGCTGACCCGCAGAGCAAAGCGGTTTGTGGAGCTTGCGAAGCAATCGTAAAAAAGACGCAAAAGAAAGAAGGATAACATGATGGAAAACCTAAAACTGACAAGAATTGACTTTCGACTCATCCATGGGCAGGTAATGACCCGCTGGGTGGCAAAATATGAAATTGAAAGCATCGTCGTAATTGACGATCGCTCCGCAAAGAGTCCGATTCTGAAAAAAATTCTCCTCGGTGCTGCCCCAAGCGGCGTAAAAGTTCTGGTATGGAATGTCGCAGAGGCTGCCGAAAAATGGAAGGCGCAAGAATTTCCAAAAAACAATCTGCTGATTCTGTTTAAAAATACTTCACAGGCGAAAGCGGCCTGGGAAGCAGGTGTGAATTTCCCTTCCTTACAGGTAGGTGGAATTGAAGGCTCCGGTGATAAGAAGAATATTTACAAAAATGTAGTTATGTCGAAAACGGAGGCGGAGGAGTTAAATGTCTTGTATCAGGGAGGCGTGGATATTTTCATGCAGCCGATTCCCGAAGACAATCCGTATCCGTTCAAGGATGCTCTGGCGAAATTTTAGCTGTGTATCCGATAAAATTCGATCACATGGAGGTGATGAACATATCGTATCTGTATGACAAGAGTAAAGAGATGTAGTAGAGGAATTGACAATGAAAAGGAGGAAATTTCATGGTACAAGCATTGTTAATGGGGCTGCTTGCACTGCTCAACGGTATTCAGGGACCATATCACTGGTACTTCTTCCGTGAGCCGGTAATGGCAGGATTTTGGGTAGGTCTGATTTACGGTGATCCCGTGCAGGGAACCATCATCGGTGCAACAATCAACGTTTCTTACATGGGCTGGATTTCTGCAGGAGGAGCAAATGCTTCTGACTTATACTGGGCAGGTCTGCTTGGTACATTTGTAGCGATTCAGGGCGGTATGTCCATCGACACGTCTGTAGCGTTTGCGGTTCCTATTGGTTTATTAGGCAACTATGTGCATGTCGCATATATGACGATTGCATCCCTGTGGCCCGTTAAAATGGATGCGCTCGCTGCCAAGGGAAACTGGCGCGGCATCCGCAGAATTCAGTTCCTGGGTGGACCGGCTATCGTTCTGGTATTGCGTGCGCTTCCGGTATTCCTGATTGCATTATATGGAAGTGAATATATTCAGACACTGATCAACAGTATTCCGACATGGGCAATGAACGGTCTGGCTGCAGTCGGCAAGATGCTTCCGGCATTAGGTATGTCCATGCTGATGAAGTTCATGTACAAAAAAGCGCTGCTGCCTTTCTTCGTGCTGGGCTTCGGTATCGCGGCTTACTCCGGTATGACCGATCTGCTGCTGTATGCACTGGTTGGTGTATGTCTGGCAGTTATCCTGATTAAGATTGGATTCAACAACGATACAGAACAGGAAGGGGCTGAATAATCATGGCAGAAAAACATTCACTAACAAAACGCGATGTCCAGAAAACAGCCTTCTTCTGGCACATGACAAGTCATATGACCTATAACTATCAGCGATTACAGGCAGGCTGTCTGGCATGGATCATGGGTCCTATTTTTGAAAAGCTGTATCCGAATGATCATGACAAGATGGTGGAGGGTCTGGAACGCCACATGCTGTATTTCAACACAGAGCCACGTTGGGGAGCTGTATTGCCCGGTATGGTAGTCGCTCTAGAAGAAGGTCTTGCGAATGATGATTCCGGAGAAATGGACGCAAGCATCATCGCGGAAATCAAAACCGCTTTAATGGGACCTTTGGCAGGTATCGGTGATACGGTATGGGCAGGTCTGATCAAACCGATTATTCTGAGTGTAACCCTGGGATGGGCGATGCAGGGATATGTATGGGGTGCCTGGGCCTATGGTATCGGTGTTACCCTGCTGGACTTTGCCATTACCTACTTCATGTTCATGCGCGGCTATCAGCTGGGTATGGATTCCATTGACCGTTTCCTGGAAAGCGGCTTCGTTAAGAAAATCACCACCTTCCTTGGTATCGTCGGGCTCTTCTGTCTGGGTGCCATGATTGTAAAATATGTCAGCATCGGTGCTGTTTTGGAAATCGAAATGAAAACCGGTGTCCTGAATCTTGGTGAAATTATGAATAAGATCTTCCCTTGCTTCCTGCCGCTTGTGACAACCCTGTTTGCATACTGGCTGCAGGTAAAGGGAAAGAAAATTACAACAGTTCTGATCGTGCTGTTTATCATCGGCTTCATCGGTGGTGCTGTCGGACTGCTTGGATAAAAATTCTATGAAAGGAATTTAACACTTTCATATATAGCAATCATCGGCAGGAAACTTGCCATATGCTCTTCGTGTTTTCCTGCACGGGAAGAAAAAGCTTCCTGCCGGTCTGTTTTATTATGCGTCAGTAAAGCGCAAACGACGAGAAAGGGTAATACAGTATGATCAAGATTTTAATTGTGACACATGGTCCTCTGGCACAGGCACTGAAGGAAAGCTCTGCCATGTTCTTTGGAAGTATGTCAAATGATGTGGAAACCATTGGTCTGTATCCGACGGATAATCCGGAGGATTTGAAGGAAGCCATTTGTGAAAAGGTGGAAGCGATTGATACAGGCGACGGTGTACTTGTACTGGTGGATATTTTCGCAGGTTCCCCGTTTAATATGACGGCACTTGCAATCGACGAGCTGAAGGAAGCACACAAGCTGCAGTGCTATACCGGTGTTAATATGCCGTTTTTAATGGAGGCACTGTCCAGCTGTAATTCCATGGAGCTGGATCAGTTAACGACGCATCTGGCGGATATCGGCAGGGATACGATTGTAAATCTGCGTAAAGCGCTGGAAATTTAAAACTATTGAGGTGATAGAATGGTAACAGGATGGATGCTGTTTACAGGAACAGATACAAAAGGAAGAAGACTGCTGTATATTAAAAAGAAGAATGCATATTATCTTCTCCCGCAACATAGGGAGTTTGCGATTACTCTGTGGAAACACGCTGAAATCAACGCCATTTCCATCAGTATTATTTTAGGGTATTTTCTGTTTCATAAGATCGCGGGCACCATTGCACTGGCCCTTGTGCTGTATGCAGTGGAGCTGCTCATAATGAATAAAAAATTACTTCCGTCACTGCATCGTGCAGGAGGAAAGCATATCACATGGCGTAAAGAACACCGGGATAAGGAAAGCGGCGGCATACTCCCTGCACTGCTGTTTCTATTCATCGGTATCGGATTATTTCTCTGTCTTGTTTTTCAACAGACAGCGAATACGATAGAAACGATAACAGCCGCTGCCGGAGGCTGCGTTGCTTTACTTATGGGTGTACGAGCGCTGTATCAGGCAAAGACGACAGGAAAGTGAGGTCAAAAAAATGTTGGCAGAAACAATATGCAGAATTAAAAATACAGGCTTAATGGGAATTGTGCGGGTGGAAACCATTGCACGCGGAATTGAAATCGCACAGGGATGCATCGATGGCGGTGTGGATGTCCTGGAAATCAGCTATACGAATAATAATGCAGGAGAAGTCATTCGCGCTTTAAAAGAAAAATTTGGTGATCAGCTCCTGGTAGGAGCCGGCACGGTGCTGGATCCGACGACTGCCCGTCTGGCTATTATGGATGGTGCGGAATTCATCATCGCTCCGACCTTCAACAAAGAGGTACAGGAGATGGCGAATCTGTACCAGATTCCCTATGCACCGGGCTGTACAAGCTATACGGAAATGATCGAGGCATTGAAAGCGGGAGCATCCTTTATCAAGGCATTCCCGATATCCAATTACTATGGACCGGATCTTGCCAAGGTGTTCAAGGTTCCATGTCCGCAGATTCCGATTCTTGCGAGCGGCGGAGCAAACTTCGACAATCTGCATACGTGGTTTGAAAACGGTGTGGACAGTGTTGGTCTGGGCGGACTTCTGACAAAGGGAAGCAGTGCCGATATCGCAGAGAATGCAAGAAAACTGCGTGCTATTGTGGAAGAAAGCAGAAAGGCTGCCTGATATGAGCAAGGGAGTAATTCTGGTTACACCGCGGGGCTATGCAGCCTATGGTGCGCAGGCCGCAAAGCGTCTGGAGGCACTGGGCTATGAAATGAATATCAATACAACAGGAAAACCGCTGTCCAGAGAAGCCTTTGTGGAATATGCGAAAAAGAGCACCGGTATCATCGTCGGTGTGGATGAGCTGGACGGCGAACTGTTAAAGGAATGCAAAAGCTTAAAGGCGGTTGTAAAATTCGGCGTCGGTACGGATAATATTGATGTAAAAACAGCGGAAGCATGTGGAATCAAGGTAGGCCGCTGTGTCGGCTCCAATTCCAATGCGGTGGCAGAGCTGACCATCGGCATGATGTTTGCCGCTGCCAAATATCTGGTATCCAGCAATGTGCAGGTACGCGGGGGTGCATGGAACAAACCGACCGGTCGTGAGCTTACGAAAAAGACCATCGGCATTATCGGCTTTGGAAATATCGGGCGTCATGTCGCACGCATGGCACATGGAATCGGCATGGAAGTGCTTGCCTATGATGTATTCGATATCCCTAAGGCGGTACTGGACACCTACCAGGCAAAGCAGTGCAGCATTGAGGAAATTTTAAAGGGTGCTGATTTTATATCCATTCATACTCCGCTTACAGAGGAAACAAGGAATATGATATCCGATGAACAGTTTGATATGATGAAGGAAACGGCTGTCATTGTCAATGCGGCACGCGGCGGTATTATCAATGAAAAGGCGCTGTATACTGCATTAAAGAAGAAGAAGATCTATGCGGCTGCCAGTGATGTATTCACAAGTGAGCCGCCAGGTCAGGATGACTGGGTTCAGGAGCTGATTCATATGGATAACTTTATACTGACACCGCATATCGGTTCACGTACGGTGGAGGCAGAGTCCAATACAGTGGAAATGGCAACGGATAATCTGATCAGACTGCTGGAGGAAGCATGCGGTTGATCAAGCTTCCTTAGCAGGGATGTTAATATAACGTGTAGATCACACAGTGAAGGAGGAATGCATTTGAAAGCAATGATTCTGGGAGCCGGGCGTATTGGAAGAGGCTTTGTCAGCGAGCTGCTGCATGCCAATCAGGTTGAAATCACCTATTTTGACGCAAGCCCGGTCATGGTAGATAAATTAAATGAAAAAAAAGAATATACCATTCATGTTCTGGGGGCGGAAGAGCTCAATACTCATATGGAAGGTGTCCGGGCACATCTCTTTTATGATATTGACGCCTTATGCACCTGCTGGAAGGAAGCGGATTTTCTGTTTACAGCATGCGGTGGAAAAAATATGGGAAATGTCGGAGAAACACTTGCCAAAGCGTTCAAAAGGCTGGTGGAGGAAAATGCGGTGCATGTTTCCAATATTGTAACCTGTGAAAACTGGATTGATCCGGCAAAGGATGTAAAGGAAGCGATTGTTTCTAATCTGAACGAAGAGGAACGCAAGCTGTTTGAAGAGAATGTCGGTGTCAGCGAATCTGTCATCATGTGTACCGGAACCGGGGCACCGGATCCGGATAAGGTCACGAATGAAATGGATACCTGGGTACAGAATATGCGGTATCTGCCGATAGACAGGGATCGTATCAAAGGGGAAATTCCGCAATGGGAGTATGTGGAGTTTGTAACTGACTTCGGTGATCTGCTAAAACAGAAAATCTATACGAACAATACGAGTGTTGCGACGGTTTCCTATCTTGGGAAGCTGAAGGGGCTGACCTATGTGGCAGATTCCGCCAATGATCCGGAAATCGAACCTATTCTGGATCAGGTTTATGAAGAAATCAATTATGCGCTGATTCATGGAATGGGAATCAATGAGGAAAGTCAGCTCAAATTCTCAAAAACAGCAAAAGCGAAATATACAGACCGCGCTATTGTCGATCTGGTTACACGCATTGCCAGAGATCCCATCCGTAAGCTGGGGCCGCAGGATCGCTTCATCGGGCCGATGCGTATCGCACTGTCTGCCGGTATCAAGCCAAAGGCGATTGCACTCGGTGCTGCCGCTGCATTGTATTTTGACAATCCTGAGGACCACGATGCACTGCGTCTGAAAGAAATACGTGAAACAAAGGGAATTGATTACATTCTGGAAACGATTTCTGAAATTGATCCGCAGGGAGAAATCGCAGTGCTGATCAAAGAGGCAATTGCTGAGCTGAAGGCGAAGGGCTGGATCAAAGAGGGAGCATCCGCATGAAAAAGGCAGTTGTTATCGGAGCCGGACAAACCGGCCGCGGCTATGTAACCCGCTTTCTGTTTCAAAGAGATTATGCGATCACCTTTATCGATAAAAATGAAGAACTGATCCGTATGCTGGATGAGGATCATGCATTCTGTATCCATTTTTATAAGAAGGACCGTACACCGATTTATGTGAACGGATTTCAGGCATTTCACACCTATTCCAAAGAAGCGGACCGGGCAATACAGGAAGCCGATTTCATTGTGACCTCCACCGGTGAACAAAATCTGGGGGATGTTGCTCAGCAGGTCAAGGCAGGTATGCGCAACAAGCAGAAAAAGACTGTCTTTCTAACAGCGGAAAACGGTATCAATCCGGCAAAGGTACTTCGAACACATTTACAGGAAGCCGGTGTGGAAGGGGACTACACGGTGACACAGACAGCCGTCTTCTGTTCCACAGTCAGTGTTCATGACACACGGCTGGATATTCTGTCTATGAATGAAGCGTACTTCCCGTTTGATGCGGATGAGCTGGAAGAACTGGACTTTGAAGGAGCTGTGCCAATTCACAACTTTGAAAAATTCTTTAAACGCAAAATTTATACCTATAACTGTCTGGCAGGACTGATTTCCTATTGCGGTTATATCAAGGGATATGAGGTTTACGGAGATGCAGCCTGTGACCCGGATATCGATGCTGTGATGATGCGTCTGATGGAAGAACTGAATCCGGCATTACAGGATTATTTCCAGATTACAAAAGAGGATCAGGAGGCATTCACCAACCGTGCTCTTGCGAAGTTCCGGGATAAGAGTATTCTGGATTACAATATCAAAAACGGACGTGCACCTGCAAGAAAGCTGGGACCTACCGAACGCATTATGTCACCGATGCAGATTTTACTGGATCATGATAAGGATCCGCGCATTATGGAATTCGTTGCGGCAGCGGCACTTGTTTACTGGGATGAGCTGCAGGGAAAGACAGAGCCGAAAATGGATAAGGATCTGATTACCACCTTCTGTGAAATCAATTCCCTGGAAGGAAATGAATCGGTTGTTGAACATGTAAAGCAGTATTTATATGAAATCAAAAAGAACCGGGATAACATCTGCATCATGCAGATTCTGTTTGGATAATATGCGTACGGTTTCAAAGGATAAAAAAATTCTGGTAAGTGCATCACTGTCCTGTGCAGACCTGTTGCATGTATCGGACGCCATTGCGCAGATCAATGCTTCCGATATTGATTTTGTGCATTATGATGTTGTAGACGGTATGTTTAATAACTGCTTTGTGTTTGGTGATTTGATATTGGAAAAAATACGTCCCATCTGTGATAAGCCAATAGAGGTGCATCTTGCGGTACAGAACGTGCGTCCCTATATTGAACCGTTTGCCCGGGCTGGGGCAGATTACATTGCTGTGCATTATGAAATTGACGATGATCTGGAGGATATCTTTGCACATATTCGTTCTGCCGGCTGCCGTCCAATACTGGCAATGCGGTGTGATACAGAGGTGCCTTCTGATTTTGTGAAGCTGGCATCACAGGTTGACTGGATTTTAAAGCTGATGGTACAGCCCGGATATGCCGGACAGCATATGCAAAGGGAAGCCGTTGAACATATCCGTGTCATGAAGGAACAGATTACCGCAAACTGTTTATCCTGTCGTATTCAGGCAGACGGCAATATCCACACGGGTACCATACCGCAGGTTTGTGCAGCCGGGGCCGGCATACTGACGGGAGGAACCAGCGGATTATTCAGGCGGGATGCAGATCTGCAGGAGAATCTGCGGAGAATGAAGGAGGCGGCATCATGATATTATGTCCCAGTATGATGTGTGCGAGCTATGCGAATCTGGAAGAGGAAGTCCGTGCCTTAGAGGAAGCGGGGACAGACATTTTCCATTGTGATATCATGGATGGAAGCTTTGTGCCGAATATTTCCATGGGACTGACGGATGTAAAAGCAGTCCGTGCTCTGACGAAAAAAATGGTGGATGTCCACCTGATGATCGATCATCCTGCCGATAAAATTGACTGGTTTTTAGATGCCGGTGCAGATTTGATCTATATTCATCCGGAATCTGAGTCACAGGCGATGAAGACACTGATGTATATTCGTTCCAGAGGAAAGCTGTCCGGTCTTGCCGTCAATCCGGACACCAGCCTGAGTGCAGTGAAAGAATTGCTTCCGCATTGTGATTATCTGTTGATTATGAGTGTGTTTCCGGGCTTTGCAGGACAGACATTTATCAACAGTGTGGATACGAAAATCCGTGAGCTGATTGCATGTAAGAAGACGTACGGTTATCGTATCATTCTGGATGGAGCATGTTCTCCTGCTGTAATTCAGGAATATCATACACTGGGTGTCGACGGCTTTGTCCTCGGGACAAGTGCATTGTTTCACGGAGAAGGCAGCTATGTGGAAAACATGAATCTGCTGCGTTCTCTATAATATAAGGAATACCATAACGGGATGTATGCAAATGATATGTGATTTCATGAGGGAACTGTACACTTATTTGTATGGCTACAGAAAAGAAACAGATCAATGTGTGCATCCTTTTGTTGTGAGAATGTTGGAGGTAATATGAAAAATGCTGTTCGTATACATGAACGGGACAATGTTGCTGTCGTAATCGAACCGATCAGTAAAGGTGAGCTGTGTATCTATACCGATATGCAGGGGATGGAACAGGAATTTGCTGTAAGGGAATGTATTCCTGTTTATCATAAGCTTGCACTTTGCAAAATACAGAAGGGAGAACCGGTTGTAAAGTACGGGGAATGGATCGGGATAGCGGCGTGTGATATTGAACAGGGAATGCATGTTCATGTACATAATGTATGGAATACCAAAAGATAAAAGGGAGTCAGCTATGATGATATATAAAACAAAGAAGGAGGTGCTGATATGAGGTTTCGGGGATATCGCAGAAATGACGGTCGGATCGGTATTCGGAATCATGTGCTTATTCTTCCTGCCAGTATATGTGCAAGTGACGTGGCACATCAGGTCATGATGCAGGTACAGGGAACCGTGAGCTTTCACAACCAGCTGGGCTGTTCACAAACACCGATAGATCAGGAATGTACGCTGCGGACAATGGCAGGGATGGCTGCCAATCCCAACGTATATGGAACCATCATCATATCGCTTGGCTGTGAAAACTGTCAGATGAAGCTTGTCACAAAGGAAATACAGAGCCGCTGCGATAAGCCGTTAAAAGCCTTCATCATGCAGGAATGCGGCGGTACCCTGCACACCGTGGAACAGGCGGTTCGCTGTGCAAGAGAAATGGTTGCGCAGGCAAGCTGTATGCAGCGCGAGGAGGCAGACGTTTCAGAGCTTATGGTTGCGATGGAATGCGGCGGCTCGGATCCTACAAGCGGGCTGGCCGCAAATCCGCTGGTGGGAGAAGTGGCGGACAGCATCATCGCATCAGGAGGAACGGCGGTTTTGTCGGAAACAACAGAATTTATCGGTGCGGAAAAGCTGTTGGCAAAGCGCGCTGTCAATGCACAGGTATCTGCACAAATACTGGAGATTGTACGTCATTATGAGGATGCTATGAAATGTGTTAACGATGATGTGCGAAAGCGAAATCCATCTCCCGGCAATAAGGCGGGAGGAATCACGACCCTGGAGGAAAAATCACTGGGCTGCATATACAAGTCAGGACATGCACCGATACAGGCAGTCTACGATTATGCACAGGACATTCATCATAAGGGGCTGGTCATTATGGATACACCGGGTAATGATCCCATCAGTATGAGCGGTATGGCTGCGGGAGGGTGTCAGCTCGTTTTGTTTACCACAGGCAGGGGTACGCCTACCGGAAATCCCATTGTGCCGGTAATCAAGCTGTCCGCAAACCGGGATACTGCAGTCGTGATGAGGGACAATCTTGACTTTGATGCAAGCGGATACCTGTATGGCAGTACAACCATGCGGCAGCTGCGCGATGCATTGCTGGAGGAAATATGTGCAGTCGCAGGCGGTAAGCTGACACGCAGTGAAATACTGGGCTACTGTGAAACCGCGATTGCCCGCGTTGGCAGATATGTAAAAAACGAGGGAGAAATGAAGGGCTGTGTGGAGTCGTACTATTACTGATGCAGCTGCTCACAAAGGGGAGAAACTATATGCTTTCACTCAGGTTCTGTACCGGTTCTCCGGATTCATGAAAATTTTTTCAAAACCATATTGACTTCAAAAGTGAATGTCTTTATAATGTATTAAAATATCAATTTTTAATCGGGAAAGTTTATAAAAAATTGAATATGGAAAAGGAGATGTGAAAATGGCATATTATTTTAATGAACCTTCACGTACATTCAGTGAGTATCTTATTGTTCCGGGATATTCCTCAGCAGAATGTACCCCAGCAAACGTTTCTTTAAAAACACCACTGGTAAAATTTCGAAAAGGCAAGGAAGAACCGGAGCTTTCCTTGAATATACCGATGGTTTCCGCAATCATGCAGTCTGTTTCAGGCGAAAAGATGGCATGTGCACTGGCTAGAGAGGGAGGCATTTCCTTCATCTACGGTTCTCAGACAATTGAGAATGAGGCTGCCATGGTTCGCCGTGTAAAGGCGACAAAGGCAGGCTTTGTATACAGTGATTCCAATATTCGTCCGGATGCCACACTGCAGGATGTACTGGATCTGAAGGAAGAAACAGGACATGCAACCATGGCGGTTACGGAAGACGGCACGCCGGAGGGAAAACTGCTTGGTATTATTACAAGCAGAGATTACCGTACATCCCGTATGGATCCATCCACTAGGGTGGCGGACTTCATGACGCCGTTTGAAAAGCTGATTTACGGCAACGAGGGATGCACGCTGAGTGAGGCAAACGATATGATTTGGGAGCACAAGCTGAACCAGCTGCCGATCATTGATGAAAACCAGCATTTAAAAGCGTTCGTATTCCGCAAGGATTATGATTCACACAAGGAGCATCCGAATGAGCTGCTGGACGACCAGAAGCGCTATATCGTTGGTGCCGGTATCAATACCCGTGATTATGAAGAACGTATTCCTGCTTTGATCGAAGCCGGTGCGGATATTTTATGCATTGATTCCAGCGAAGGATTCAGCGAATGGCAGGCACGCACATTGAAATGGGTTCGTGAGAAATACGGTGACAGTGTAAAGGTCGGTGCCGGTAATGTCGTGGATGCGGAGGGCTTCCGTTTCCTGGCCGAGGCAGGCGCAGACTTTGTGAAAATCGGAATCGGTGGCGGTTCCATCTGTATCACCCGTGAACAGAAGGGAATCGGGCGCGGACAGGCAACGGCTACGATTGATGTTGCGAAAGCGCGTGACGAATATTATAAGGAAACGGGAATCTATGTTCCAATCTGCAGCGATGGCGGTATCGTTCATGACTACCACATCACGCTGGCGCTTGCTATGGGCGCAGACTTCGTCATGCTGGGAAGATATTTCTCCAGATTTGAAGAATCTCCAACCAAAAAGGTTACAATCAACGGTACATATATGAAGGAATACTGGGGAGAAGGAAGCGCACGTGCCAGAAACTGGCAGCGATATGACATGGGAGGCAGTAAAAAGCTGTCCTTCGTGGAAGGCGTAGATTCCTATGTTCCATATGCAGGAGCCTTAAAGGACAATGTTGATCTGACGCTGAGCAAGGTAAAGCATACCATGTGCAACTGCGGAACGCTGACCATTGAGGAACTGCAGAAAAATGCCAAAATCACACTCGTGTCTTCTACAAGTATCGTAGAAGGCGGGGCACATGATGTTGTTGTGAAGGACAACACACTGGATGCCAAGGTAAAATAAATTTTCCAATATATATTATAATATATATTATAAGGAAAGCGGAATGGATAGACTCTGTTCCGCTTTTCCTGTTCATCAGTAGCTGTATTATCGAAAACGGGTTAATTTGTGAATAAGACAGATAATAGAAATTAACGTAGCAGCTTTGCAAAACCAAGTTAAATAGCGCCTTGTAGAGAGTGCAGGGCATATGATGGAGCTATTCTTATGCTGTACCATATGTGACGTAACAAATGGATAAACGCAATATAAACGTGTTGTGATTGAATAACGCAATAACATGAATTTACCTTTTATATAATAAATAACAGGCAGAGGTCTTCCATCTCTGCGATGATAGTAAGAAAACCGTAATTCCCGGATATATCAGAATAACGGTTTTCTTGTTCATGACTGTTTAGCAGACATCCTGTTTTATGATTTTCGCCGGAACACCGACAGCCGTCGCATGCGCTGGGATATCCGTGATGACAACAGCACCTGCACCAATGACTGCATCCTCGCCAATAGTGACACAGGGAGCTAGTGTGCTTCCGATACCAAGGAACGCTCTACTTTCCACTCTGCAGTGGCCTGCCATGGCGCAATTTGGTGATATATTGACAAAATCCTTTATGACACAGTCATGCTCGACGATAGCTCCTGTATTGATAATGCATCCTGTCGAGATGCATGCAAAGGTATGAATGACTGCATTTGCCAATATGGTACTGCCGTGCTTCACTTGAGCAGTCGGACTGATGATTGCCGAGGGATGAATGATGGTTGCCAGGGGAATACCATATTCCTTTAATATCTGCAAACGGATCTGACGAAGTCGATTGTCCCCTGTAGCCACAATCACCTCATCATAGGCATGGAACATCTCCGCGTGTATGACGTTTTCTTCCATCAGTACACGATGCTGAGCAAACCGACGTATGGGCTGCGTGGCGATGCCCATTACATCAATTTGTCCATACATCTGCATTGCCTGTGCACAATCCAGTGTGACCACCGCCTGATCACTCGCTCCCCAGATCAGTAATCGTTTCATAGCATTACCGCAAGCAGATGGCATCTGTAAAATTCAGTGGAATGCCTTCCAGAATCTCTTCAGCCATATGAATGCGGTGCGCTTCCAGCAGCGTAATCGGAGAGTGTGCATCAAAGCCATACACCACCCTGCAGCCGTAAGAGGAAACAATGTCCCAGAATTCACGGAACGGATACGGATAGCGTTCCGCCTGCAGTCCCGGCTTGCTGGAAAACCGATAGGTTTTTTTTCCATAGTGAAATCCGTTCAGATTGATTTCCAGCGGAATGTCATGCAGGATGCTTGCTCTGGCAATGCGATGTGCTGCTTCCACGCATACCTCGGAAAACAGTCTTCTTCCCAGCATGAAATAATCCGGATGTGCCACATAGGTGATTATATCAAGCTCCAGTGCGTCCTCAATCTGTTTTACATAAGTCAATACATCCTCATTGCTGCAATAGCAGTCATACTCATAGCCGATTTCCCGGCAATGCTGTCCCAGAATCATGTAATCACATTCCTGCTTCATCTGCATCAGGAAATCCACATGATCATTCATATACTCCACCTCATAGCCGACCTTAATATTGATTTTATCCTGAAATCCCCTCTGCAGATTACGTAGTGTATCCAGATATTCGTTTTTCTGTTCATAGAGCATACGGCAAGCGGGCAGGTGCATTTCCGGGTAAGGGATATGTTCACTAAAGCCCAGTGTGGTAAGCCCTGCATTGATTGCACTGTGGATATACTGGATATCCAATCCTTCCGCATGTCCGCAGCGTGCAGTGTGTGTATGAAGATTAAATTTCTGTTTGTTCATAAGAGAACCTCCTTTTCTATTATGTATCGTAAAAGCATGCGCTTACCGATTACATAGGCACCACTTCCTTTCGCGGAATACAAAAAAGCACATTCCAACAGGAACGTGCTTACACGCGGTGCCATCCTGATTCGCACGACAAAAAAAGGTGCGCATCTTGATTGGGAGATAACGTCTCCAAACGAAATCATCTACTAAAGCTTCAATGATCCTACTCAACAAGCGTAATCCATGACTTCCAATGCCCTCATCTTTCACCATCATGAGTTCGCTAACCATCTTTCATCACTTAATCTTGTATCGCTGTAGTTACCTTCATTATAAAAACGGAATTGGAAAATGTCAATATGCTTTAAAGAGTTTCAGCAGGAAATATGATTCAAAGAGTTTCAGCAGGAACAAGCTGAAGCCGGTTACTTTTTCAGCGCTATGGCAAGGGGATACTGGCATAAAGGAAAATCAGGTGAAGATGTAGGGCAGCTACGCTATCTTCTATATCGGGAAGACACTCCCGGAGTTTGGCCGCTGAAGAATTATGATAACTGCTCGTAAGGGCAGGCACGGCATTTGGGTACACAGCGCACTGGTATGCTATGCACTGTATGTATGTTCGACAAGGGCATAAAGAAAATGAAAAGCAGCTGATCTGCATATACCAAGGAAGTTGTCGCAATATGTGGGGTAAACGGGGTTAGGGATTCGCAGTCCTTGTGCTGTATACAGTATGGGAAATAAAAAGGATATTCCTAATAAGAAATATCCGGGTGTCTGGCAATGCTGTCCTCACTTGCAAGCTGCTGTTGCTGCTTCCTTGTCAGCCGCTGCAGAAAATTCGCATAGCTCTTCTCCATAAGCTCCTCCATCAGTTCTTTAGAAGCCAGCTCATAGCGTACACTGATCCAATGTACCTTATTCATATAATAGCCTTCCGTTATAAACGCATATTCATCCCGATACCAGGCTCCCTCCTGTGGCGGAAGCTTCAGCGTCAGAATCTTTTCCTGCTGTTTATTGTACCCCAGCATGGCGAACATTTTACCAAAAAGCAGAAAACGAAATGCATCCCATTCCAGCTTGAAATCCATCTCGACGCCCAGCTTTGCCTGCAATGTGGCTTTGATACGTTCCGCATCCATTAGCCCGCAATACCTTCCTTCTTCCAGCAGCGGCAGGTTTCCAGACGTTTTCCACCATCCCCCTGCTTTTCATCATAGGCAAATGCCTTTGCAAGCTCGCATGGAAACATCCCGCACTCCCCGCAGTGCTGCAGCTGTTTTTCTTCCACACAGCTCTTAACCGGGCAGCTCTCTCCCCAAAACGGCTTTTGTATATACAGGCAGCCTGCACAGCCCATCTGCTCCTTGTATGTACAGCTTCCGCATTTGATTCCGCAACGTGACTCTATCATAAATCCGCACTTCCTTTCCTTATGAAATATATACCTGATTATATAGGAAGCTTTGCCGTCTGTATCGTAAAAAACCGCCATTCATGCAGCGGTTATTTTTACATCGTCTATAGGCAGCAGCTGTGCCGGTTTCTTCCGCTGTTCTTTGCCTGATAAAGTGCCGTATCCGCCATCGTGATCGCAGTTTCCAAATCAAAGCCTTCATCATTGTCAAACAGGGAATATCCGATGGACAATGTAGCAAGAGAAGCTGCAGGGGATGTGGCATGCTCGATATGAGCCAGCCTTAAATCCTCATAGACCCTTTTCAGGTAGCTTTCAATTTCTTCTTTTTCTGTATTGACGCACAGACAGATGAATTCATCGCCGCCGTAGCGTGCCGCAAAGAAACGGGAGTCACCGTTTTCATCCAGACACAAGGCAACCCTGCGCAACAGCTCATCCCCCTTGTAATGTCCATACAGATCATTGTACTCCTTGAAATAGTCAACATCAACCAGGATGATACCGATGGCTTTAACATCCGGATTGTTCTGCATGACATCGCACAGGGTATTGAAATAGCTGCGATTGAACAGGCCGGTAAGTCCATCGATTTTCACGCGCGCCTCCAGCACATTTTTCTCACGGACTATGCGCTCCTGTTCCTCCAGCATATGCTCCATCAAAATCTTTTCCTTCATACTTTCCGCCTTGGTCTTGTTGGTGACATTCACCACCATTTTCTGCAGCAGATAATACTGCTTATAGGAATTGATGAGCGTATCCTCCATATGAAACACCTCTGCGAAGTTGATCCAGCTCAGGTGCAGCTGCAGCTGCTGTTCGATGTCATCCTCCAGACAGATTTCCCCCATATACTGCAGGAACTGTTCACAGCGCTTTTTATCCTTTATGTTCAGCAGGATGTCAAAGATATCATTATAGAAAGCAAAATACATACTGCGGTTGAGATGATGATGCAGCTTGGCGGAAGCAAAGTAATCCGCAATTTTCTGTATCTCATCGCTTCGATGAAAGGCGTCCGCTAGAAACAGCTCACACAGCAGAGCCACATGCAGACGAAGACCCTTTGCCTGCCCCTCATGCAGCAGCGGTCCATAGGCAGCATATATATTCACGGCCTCATTCAGCTGGCCGTTGCGGATATACAGCTCCACAAGGTTGAGAATAACAATCAGCTGTGCATGATCTTCGGGCGGTGTCTGCTGCTTTAGAAACACCTCATAGGCATTGCGGATATAGCGCAGGGCTTCAACCGTATCGTTCTTCTGCATAAACAGAACACAGAGATTGTTGAGAATCACCATCTGTTCATGCAGATTATTCTGTTCCAGAGCAATATGATAGGCTTTCATATAATACTGAACGGCGCTGATTTCATCAAAATGCGAGTTGTAATACAATCCGGCAATCGTGTAGCACATAAGCAGCAGATCGTCATAATGGTTTTCTTCCGAACAGGAAATCGCCTCGTGCAGATGCTGAAGACAAATGTCCTGCTGTCTGGTCAGAATGTAATAATCCGCAAGATAGGCGTGGGCAAATGCAAGGGCATAGCTGTCCTGCTGCTGGTTACCCAGATTCAAAAGCATTACGGAACAGCGGTACTCCTCTTCCATATCGCTGTTTTTGGATCTTTTTATGATATCCATGAGATCCTGCATGGTTTCCTTTATCGTATCCATAGAATGCTCCTTACTGTATGGTAGCTCGTATTCACATTATACTATAAATGTTGTCCTAAAAACACAGAAAACCGCAGCTTCTATATGATTTTCTTGAAAATATCCAGAATTGTGATTTTTTTCGCAAAAAGTGAAATTTCGTTTACGAAAAAGGCTCTTGGTGGTATAATAAAGCCGATACATAAGGAGGAATTTTACTATGGCCAAAAGAACTGTAAAAGATTTAGATGTTGCTGGAAAACGTGTCATCGTACGCTGCGATTTCAACGTTCCTAGAAAAGATGGCAAGATTACAAACGACAACCGTATTATTCAGGCTCTGCCAACCATCAAATATTTAGTGGAAAACAACGCAAAGATTATTTTGATGTCCCACCTTGGAAAGGTGAAGACAGAAGAAGATAAAGCAAAGAACGATCTGCGCTGTGTAGCTGAGCGTTTAAATGAACTGGTTGATACGAAGGTGACTTTCGTTCCGGTTACACGTGGTGAAGAACTGGAAAATGCAGTTGCTGCACTGAATGACGGTGAAATCGTCGTTATGCAGAATACTCGTTATGAAAAAGGCGAAAGCAAAAATGATCCGGAGCTGGCTGCTTACTGGGCAAAGCTGGGTGACCTGTTTGTTGAGGATGCATTCGGGAGCGTTCACCGTGCACATGCTTCCACTGCAGGTATCGCATCCATTCTGCCGAATGCGCTGGGCTTCCTGGTAGAAAAAGAAGTGAAGATGCTGGGAGCTGCTGTGGATACTCCTGAGCGTCCGTTTGTCGCAATCATCGGCGGAGCTAAGGTTTCCGATAAGATTGCTGTTGTGGACAACCTGCTGAAAAAGGCTGACAAGGTCCTGATCGGTGGCGGTATGGCTTATACCTTCCTGAAGGCTATGGGCTGCAATGTTGGTAAGTCTCTTGTTGAAGAAGACAAGGTGGAGCTTGCAAAGGAATACATCGAAAAAGCAGAGGGCAAGCTGATCCTGCCTGTTGACCACGTATGTGCTGACAAATTTGCAGAGGATGCAAACACAGTGATTGCTGACAATGACAGCATTCCTGCAGACTACATGGGTCTGGATATCGGTCCGAAATCTATCGAGCTGTACAAGGAAGCACTTGCCGGTGCAAAAACCGTTGTATGGAACGGGCCTATGGGTGTTTTTGAAATGGCACCGTTTGCGAAGGGTACACTGGAAGTATGTACTGCTATTTCCGAGCTGCCAGGAGCTACGACTGTAATCGGTGGCGGAGACAGTGCTGCTGCTGCAATTCAGCTGGGATTCGCAGAAAAATTCTCTCACATTTCCACAGGTGGCGGAGCTTCTCTGGAATATATGGAAGGGAAAGTCCTGCCTGGAATCGCTGTAATCGCAGATAAATAAGAAAAAAACGAAAATAGGAGAACGAGACATGAGAAAACCAATTATTGTTGGAAACTGGAAAATGAACAAAACCATGAAGGAAACAAAGGAATTCATGGAAGCTGTAGATGCTGCTGCCGCAAGTGAAAATGCCGTATTCGGTATTGGTGCTCCTTACACGGCACTGTCTGCTGCTGTTGCCGGTGCGAAAAACCTGGTAATCGCTGCAGAAAACTGCCACTGGGAAGACAGTGGAGCCTTCACTGGTGAAATTTCTGTACCTATGCTGCAGGAGGTTGGTGTTACACACTGTATCATCGGACATTCTGAGCGTCGTGAAATGTTCAATGACACAGACGAAACTGTAAACAAAAAGGCAAAACGCCTGATCGATGCCGGTATTACACCAATTCTGTGTATCGGTGAAACAGAGGCTCAGTATGATGCCGGAGATTCTGAAAAAGTAATCCGTGATCAGCTGACTGGTTCTCTTGCGGATATGTGTCCAAAATGTGTTGGAAACATGGTAATCGCTTACGAGCCAATCTGGGCAATCGGAACAGGAAAGAGCGCTTCTGTGGAAATCGCAGAAAACTGCTGCCGTATCGTTCGTGACCAGGTACGTGTTATGTATGGTGACGAGGCTGCTGAAAATGTTCGTGTACAGTATGGTGGATCTGTTAAGCCTAACAACATCGTTGAATACATGGCGCAGCCGGATATCGATGGTGCACTGATCGGTGGCGCAAGTCTGAAGGCAGACAGCTTCATTGAAATCATCGAGAAAACAAAATAAGCTGCAGATAAACAGTATGTAAGGGATCAAATATATGGAATGAAAAATACGTCCGATTTCCTAAAGGACGTATTTTTTTTTCTGCATTGCTTTTAAATCTGATCTGATTCGTATCAGATAGGGGAGTTATGCTTGAACATAAGGGATAAGGTGGATGCCTCCACAATGTAACCAGACAGGCTGGTAAAGCATCATACAGATCATGTTGAAGGAATGAAGTAGGTAAGGCATACTGAAAAATCAGATCAACGGTATATCTTAAATTTTTGTTATATTTAACTGCATGTCTTGCGTATGCATCTGTTTTGTTTTACAATAAGGCAACAAGGTGGTGAGCGTATGAAGAAGAAAAAGAACATGGGAATCCGCATTCTCTGTGCATTGATTTTTCTGGGGGTCTGCGGTTCCGTTATGTTTGCAATCTACTCGTTATCGGCAGAGGACGGACAGATGTCCAATGCACGAAGTGAGATTGTAACGGAAAAAATCAAGGAACAGGTGAATACCAGACTGGAAACCACCGAAGAGGGAATAGCATTAAGTGAACGCATCAAGTACTTCGTTATTCTGCACTCTCCCTATGGCAGTGACTGGAATGCCAATATCAGAAAGCTTGCCCACTTTTCCATTTACTTTACACTGGCTGCCGGTATTTATATCACACTGGCGATTTTGGGAGTTAATAAATTCTGGCGTTTTCTGCTTACTGTTGGTATCTGCTTCTGCTTTGCTTTCGGGGATGAATATCATCAGAAATTTACCGGCCGCACATCATCGATGAGTGATGTGTATCTGGATACATTCGGAGCACTGGTATCCACCTGTATCTGGACGGTGATTTCCATCATATACAGTGGAATACATCTATTAGTGAACAAGGCCTATGGGGACGCTTAGTTCTTACAGTATTGAAAGATGACTGCGGTCATCTTTTCTTTTTCCTTGCGGCTATTGTATAATGAGTTAGAGGCTTATAGCATCCCAAGGATGAAAAATGAAATGCCTCCATTTCATTTTAGGTGTTATAAAGCTGTTGTTCCTATATGAAACAGAAAAGAGAGGAAATGCGTATGTATACGATTTTAATAATTGAAGATGATGAGGCAATCTGCAGAGAGCTGCAGATGCTGCTGCAGAAACAGGGGTATGAGGCGATTTGCTGGAATATGCAGGAGGATATCAGGGAGCTTGTGAAAACGCATGATCCACACATTATCCTGCTGGATATTAATCTGCCGCAGATGGACGGCTTTACAGTTTGTTCCCAGCTTCGCAGCTTTTCCAAGGTTCCTATTATTTTTGTGACGAGCCGGAATACCGATATGGATGAGCTGTGCAGTATGCAGATGGGCGGTGATGATTTTATTACCAAGCCATACAATACAAGTATTCTGCTTGCCCGTATTGCGGCACTACTGAAGCGCTCCTATGAATGGAAGGATCAGAATCTGACACATCATGGTGTTCTGCTGGATGTCGCAATGAGCCGTGTTGAATATCAAAATAATACAAGAGAACTGACAAAGAATGAGGTGAAGATCCTGCATTACATGTTCCAGCATAAAGGGGAAATCATTCCGCGGGAGGATCTGATTGACTATCTGTGGGATAATAAGCTGTTTATCGATGATAATGCCCTCAGTGTCAATGTCACCAGAATCCGCAATAAGCTGCGTGAGCTGGGGGTGGAGGATTTTATTGTGACACGTCACCGGCAGGGATATCAGATATGAAGCTGCATGAATATCTGGAGGATCATGGAATTCTCATGGCCGGTATGCTGCTGGTTTTTCTGCTGCAGTGTGTACTGCTCGTTTTCTTAGGAATGCCGGCAGGACTTGCGATTTTGCTGTGCGGAATGTGGCTCCTGTTTTTCTTATTGTATTTCATTCAGGATTATCACAGAAAAAGCAGGCGCAGAAAAGAGCTGTGTGCAATTATCGATTCCATGGAAAAACGCTATCTCATGCATGAGATGCTACCCAAAGGGGCAAACCATGAAGAGGCATTTTACCGGCGGCTGTTGTATCTGGGTAATAAATCCATGCTGGAGGAAATCGGTACTGTTCAGCGCTCCCGCCGGGAATATCAGGATTATGTCGAGCAGTGGGTACATGAAATCAAAACACCGATTGCAGCAATGAAGCTGTCCATCGAGAATCAGCAGGGGGAACGAAAACGACAGCTGTTTCAGCAGCTGGAGCGCGTGGAGCATTATGTGGAGCAGGTGCTGTTTTATGCGAGAAGTGAATCTGTGGAAAAGGATTTTCGTATCCAGCAGGTATCACTATCCTCCTGCATTCAGGAGGCACTGCTGCAATGTAAATATCTGTGTACACAGGCTTCTATGTCGATTCGTTTTCCCGAGCAGGATGCTCTTGTCTATACAGATGAAAAATGGCTGATTTTTCTATTGAATCAGCTGATTGAAAACGCAGTGAAATATAGGCGTAAAAAGGGTGCGGTTTTAAGTCTGGCAATACAAAAGGATGCGCGCCATGTTGTGCTGACGGTAAAAGATAATGGCATTGGAATTCCGGAACATGATTTGCCAAGAATATTCGATAAGGGCTTTACCGGAGATAACGGAAGAATGATTCATTCGCATTCCACAGGCATAGGTCTGTATTTATGCAAAAAGCTCTGTACATCACTGCAGATCGATCTGCATGCGGATTCAGATCAGGAGGGAACCGTGATGAGTCTGGAGTTCTCCCATGTATAAAGTTACAGAACTGTCATATTCCTGTAAGGAAACCTCCTACACTTACCTGGGCATATTTTGTATACTTCAGGGAGAGAGGACGTGAAGTATATGAGTGTTGTTACAGTTTCCCACGTGGAAAAATTTTATGGAAATCAGGGAAATATCACACAGGCATTGAATGATATATCCTTTGCAGTTGAAAAGCAGGAGTTTACAGCGGTTATGGGAGCTAGCGGCAGTGGAAAAACCACCCTGCTGAATGTCATTTCAACCATCGATGCTGTAAGCGCAGGAAATATAGAAATCAACGGAAACGGTATTTGTGAGCTGCGGGAAAATGAGCTGGCTGAATTCCGTAAAAAGGAGCTGGGATTTATTTTTCAGGATTTTAATCTTCTGGATACTCTGACCCTGCAGGAAAATATCGCATTACCCTTGACTCTTTTGAAGAAAAGGGCGGAGCAGATTGATACACAGGTAAATGCATTGGCAGAAATTCTTCAGATTCAGGATATACTGGAAAAATATCCGTATCAGGTAAGCGGTGGTCAGCGTCAGCGGTGTGCCTGTGCAAGAGCGATGATTCATGACCCGAGTCTGATTCTGGCGGATGAGCCGACGGGTGCACTGGATTCACATTCCTCCTATCTGCTTATGGAACAGTTTCAGAGAATGAATACAGAGCTTCAGGCAACAATTCTGATGGTTACACATGATGCGTTTTCAGCATCCTATGCAAAGCGTGTTTTGTTTTTGAAGGATGGAACTATCTTCAATGAAATCTATCGCGGCTCCCTGACAAGAAAAGCATTCTTTCAGAAAATACTGGATGTGATGCAGCTGCTGGGTGGTGATGTGCATGCTGTACGTTAAACTTGCACTTCGCAATCTGAAACGAAGTCTGAAGGAATACAGTATTTATGTTTTTACAGTGACGATTACGATGACACTGCTGTATGCGTTTTTCGCGATTGCCTTTTCCGGTGAAATGCAGGATTTGGTTACAACCTATGACAATATCAAAAGCATCATGATTATGGTCAGTATTCTGGTAACCCTGATTATCGCCTGGCTGATTTATTATATATCGAATTTTATTCTACAGAAACGAAGCCGTGAATTTGGTATGTATCTGCTTTTGGGGATGAAGCGAACACAGGTTAGCCGTATGTTCCTGTTTGAACAGCTGGCTCTTGGGGCTGTCGGTTTTTTTATCGGCTGTGTTCTCGGTATTTTCGTCTATGAGATATTGCACGCAATACTGTTGAATATCTTTGGTTTTGCATATGCATTTCAGCTTTCCTTCTCCTGGAGCGCATGCGGTGCTGCATTTCTCTGCTTCCTGAGTATTTATCTGCTGGAGATGATCAGGGAAGGGATTGCTTTGAAAAAGCAGAGCATTCATACCATGCTGTATAATGCGAGCAGGAATGAAAAAACAGCAAAGGGTTCTCGTTTATCCGGATTCTACTTCCTTGCAGCTGTCCTTCTGGCAGTAGCAGGATTATATATCCGGATTCTACTTCCTTGCAGCTGTCCTTCTGGCAGTAGCAGGATTATATGTGACACAGCAGTATCTGAGAAGTATGGTAAACGGCCAAAGCTCAGATTCCATGCTGTTCATGCTGGGGGTATTTGCTATTATCGTATCCGTCTATCTGTTCTTTTATGGCATATCGGCAGTACTTGGGATTTTTCTGAATCGTCACAGGAAAATCAAATATAAGGGAAACTGCATGTATCTGTACGGGCAGATAGCGGGTCGCTTGCGTTTGAACCGAACGGTGCTTGCGACTCTGTCACTGCTGACACTGCTGACGCTGCTGTTTCTCTGTATTGCATTGAAATTCAATGAGGTGAAGGAGCTGAGTAATGCACGCTTTGTACCATTTGATATCATGGCAAGCAGCAGTGAAAAGCTCAATATGAAATCAATTGAAAGCTATTTGCAGGAACATAAGATTTCGTATCAGTCAGCGGATATTCATTACTATCAGAAGGAAGAGCGTGATGATTTCTATTCTGTAGTAAAGGGGAAAAGCTATTATACCGAGGATGAAAAGCATTCTGTTTATATGAAGCAAAGCGATTTCAATAAGCTTCGTTCCTTAAAGGGAAAACCGTCTGTAACGCTGAAGGCTGATGAATATATGATCGTATGCGCAACAGATATCAAAGATAGCCTGCAGGAATATGGCGCACAGCATACTCTGCATCTGCAGGGGAAGCGTCTGCAGCTACGTGGTGTAGATGATACGGAATATGGACAGACACGGAACAGCGGCTATTATCTTATCGTTGCGGATGAGCATGTCAAGCATGCCAAGCCGTATTTTCGAGAATGGGTGGCGAATACGAATCCTGAGACCGAGGTGTCCTGGTATCAGGATACGGTCAACCAGTTTTTTGACGATAACAAAGAGCAGGTAGGGGACAGCTATTACAGCTATGCCTCCTATCGTGTGAAGGCGAAATGGTTTGAGGAAAATGCAGTGGGCTTTGTCAGTATCTGCTTCTCCCTGTTCTATCTGTCTTTTATCTTCATCTGCATCAGTGCAACCATACTCGCCGTGCAGCAGCTTTCCGATGCTCACCGGCAGCGGTATTCCTACGCAATGCTGCATAAAATGGGGGTGAATCAAAGACAGCTTCATGCATTACTGGCTAAGCAGATTGCGGTTTATTTCATTATTCCGCTGGTACTTCCTATCGTGTATCTGCTTCCGATTATCCGTATGCTGGATGAGCTTTTCGAGATGACCTATGCCAGTGCGAATATGTTTATTTATCTGGGGGGAAGTATGCTGTTCTTCCTCGCTGTTTACGGCTGTTATTATGTGATGGCGTATCTTGGCTGCAAGAGGAATATCGATCAGATGTAATCAGAAACAGGGATTCTATACAGGAATCCCTGTTCAGTTAAAAATATCTGGCAAGACGGTTTGCGCCAAGGATAAGGGTTACCTGCTGTTCCTGCAGGGGTGACATTTATGAAACTTGTAATTCCTTCAAAATATGATATACTAACACTATTCTATTGGAGGAATGTTTATGGATATTCGTGGTTTTTTTGCTAATCTGATCTATATACTGCCTGCGGTTGCGATTGCACTTTCCGTGCATGAATTCGCACATGCATTTGTTTCCTATAAGCTGGGTGATATCTCTCAAAAGCAACGTGGCAGACTTACCCTAAATCCCCTAAAGCATTTGGATCCGTTTGGAACTCTGTCCCTGATTTTCTTTGGCTTTGGATGGGCAAAGCCGGTACAGGTGGATCCATATTTTTACCGCAATAAGAAAGACGGTATGATCTGGACCGCAATGGCGGGACCGCTGATGAATTTCATCGTCGGCTTTCTGATGGTCATATTGTATATGCTGTTCATACGCTTTGGATTGCTGTACAAAAATGAATTCACTTATTATCTGTTTCAGGTAATCGGCACAACGGCATCCATCAATATTGGTCTTGGAATTTTCAATCTGATTCCGATTCCACCACTGGATGGCTCCAAGATTCTAATGGGGATCTTAAAGGAGGAAACCTATTTCAAGCTGATGCAATATGAAATGTATCTATCCTTCATCATGATATTCCTGTTAATGTCAGGTGTTTTGGATGGCCCGCTGATTCATGCCAGAGAGGCTATTCTGGATGTGTTCGTCAAAGCGGCAAGCATGATCACCGGCCTTGGCTAAATGAAGCTGTTGTTTAATAAAGCATCACCACAGCATGCAGCGCCCTTAACAGCCCTGCAGCATGTCTGTACGGATTTCTTACTTGCAAAGGGGATTCGCCAATGGACCTATATGTCGAAAGGTGATATTATAAAGGAGCTTCCGTTTACCTATGTGCTTTTGTCAAACCATACCGTGGTTGCTTCCTTTTGCATAAAGCTGTATGAAGAGGATGCAGCGTATGCAACCCGTATTGCTGTGCATCCCGATTATCAGGGAGCAGGCATAGGAAAGGCAATCTGTACCTGGCTGAAAGGCTATGAACAGCCTGTTTATCTGGATTGCTGGAACGGTAACGAGAAATTAAAGCGCTTCTATAAGGAAAATGGCGGACACATAATTGGCGTGTTTCCGGAAGCAGATTATGAAATTTGCGTTTTTTGTTTCTAAAAAAGGGATCGTAGCGGAAATCACGTTATGATCCCTTTTCGCTGAAAGGAGAACGAAGGACTTCTAAGTCTGACAGGTTTCCTATACCGGCAAATATCTGCATATCAATCCTTTGGGGATAATGAAAAAAAGCTTCATCCAATTTTGCACATAAAAAGGGCATTTTCCATGCCCTCTTTTCTATATTTAACCGCAGATGTGCAAACGTGTGTGTAGTATCAGGAAATTGAATGTAAGCGCACATCTTACGTTAAATACCTTATTCTACAGTGACAGACTTTGCCAGATTACGCGGCTGATCAATTTCACACCCGCGCAGCCTGGCGATTTCATATGCCATCAGCTGTAAAGGGATTACCGTCAGGATTCCCTGAATCAGCTTATCCACCTTTGGTATCACCAGCACATCATCATAATAATCCGAAGCGATATCAAGGTCATCGCTGATTAACAGCACAACATAAGCACCGCGTGCCTTAACCTCCTTGATATTGCTGATTGTTTTCTCATATAAATCCTCATCGGTCGCAAGTGCAATCACCGGTGTTCCCTTTTCAATCAGGGAAATGGTTCCATGCTTCAATTCTCCGGCAGCGTAGGCCTCGGAATGGATATAGGAAATTTCCTTCAGCTTCAGACTGCCCTCCATGGATAGTGAATAATCCAGACCGCGACCGATAAAGAAGACATCGTTGTGCTCATATATTTTTTTAGCAAATGCCTTGTACTGGTCGGAATCGATCAGCTGTTGCATATGCTGCGGCAAATCCTTTAGTTCCTTCGTAATGCGTGCCGCTTCCTCTGCATCAATATTTCCATGAACATAGGCCAGATTGCAGGCAATCAGTGATAATACGGCAACCTGTGTACAATATGCCTTTGTAGTCGCTACACAGATTTCCGGACCTGCCTTTGTATAGATAACAAAGCTCGCCTCTCTGGCGATTGTAGAGCCGACAACATTGACGATTGCCAGAGTATCCACACCGTGCTCTTTCGCAAGTTGCAATGCCGCAATCGTATCGGCGGTTTCTCCGGATTGGGATACCAGAATAACAAGAGTCTTATCCGTGAATATCGGATTTGCATAGCGATACTCACTGGCGCACACACAGTCCACATGAATCCGTGCTCTGGTTTCAATCAGAGATTTTGCAATCATCCCCGCATACATGGCACTTCCGCAGGCAACTATGTGAATATCGTTGTACTTTGCCAGATTCGGCATGGTATTCAACAGGTCCTTCATATCCACCTGCATTAAAGAATCAATCGTTTTCTTAACGACCTCCGGCTCCTCATGAATTTCCTTCAGCATGAAATGCTCAAAGCCATCCTTTTGAATATCCTTTATATCCAAATCGGTCACAAGGATATCGCGTTTCACAAAATCACCGTCCAGTGTCTTGATAATAATACCTTCACTGCTGCAGCGGGCAATTTCTTCATGCTCCAGAAGCAGGTATTTATTCGTATACTTCAGAAATGCGGAAATATCACTTGCAAGGAATGCCTTGTCACTTGCAACACCAAGTACAAGCGGAGAATTCTTTCGCATGGCATAGATGACATCCGCCTCATCCGCAAATATAATGGCAAATGCAAAGGAGCCGCGGAAATGATGATAAGCACATGCAAGAGCCTGCTGCTTGTCCTTTTTCAAAAAATAACAGTAGTCGATATACGCGCAGGCGATTTCACTGTCAGTGTCACTCTTGAATGTATAGCCTGCATTTTCCAGTTCTTTTTTCAGCTCATTATAGTTTTCGATAATACCGTTGTGAACCAGCGTGGTATTGCCGCTTTGATGCGGATGGGAATTGATTTCGCTCGGTTCACCATGTGTTGCCCAGCGCGTGTGTGCGATTCCCACCTGACCGCCGGCTAAGCCTACAGCCTCCATTTTTTTCTTTAGAAAGCTGACCTTGCCCTTTGCCTTAACGACCTGAACCTCGCCGTCATGTACAACGGCGACTCCGGCAGAGTCATAGCCTCGATACTCCAGAGCCTCCAGACCCTCAATTAAAACACTATTTGAGATATTGCATAATCCCGCATAGCCTATGATTCCACACATAAATTGTCCTCCATTTTCGTTATTGTTTATTTTATGATGAAACTGCATACTAAAAAAATGTGTTTGTATACGCATGTACTGCAATACGTATACGCAAATTCGTAAAAAGCATGATAAAAAAATGAAAATTCTGTTGTATGAGTTGTATGATATATAAATGTGTGATGAAATCAGTTTTGTAGCAGTATGATCTTGCTTTTGTCTGAAATCTTTCGATCCACACATAACCGTAACAGTACCCGCCGAATCTTTCGATAACTGTTATCCTCGTCAACCACGTAGGTCCTGGCGCTCATTACTATATTCCTCATGTCCCTCCCTGAAACATAATAACTGTTACTAGTATACTATACTTTTATGAGAATGCAACTTAAATTTTTTATAAATTTAGCTTCTCAAGGAAGGATTTTAAAAAAGAAGGTGTCGAATATAACAGGGATTCTTACTCACTTTGGGTGCAAGTATAAATAAGGAAAAATGAGGAAGTAATTATCCTGTGAATTTAGAAACTTCATGTTTTCTTTCTTTTAAACTGTTTTATCAATTCTCCTTTCCAAGTAAAAACCTTAGCATAGATTTCACGGCTTATTATCAGAAACGGGTGTAACTTTTCCGGTTCCATGTACGCATTCACCAAGCTTTCATGCTCCTTGTTATTTAATGACAGTACAGCTTCTGCAGAATACATCGCCTATCATTTGTTCAAGATGTATAAATTAAATACAATATCCTTGTTTACAATTTCTGCATTAAAATAAAACCTTCATTTTATTTCAGAAAATTTCCATAAAATGTTAAGAAAACGCTTGCATTTATTTTCGTGTCCTAGTATTATATGGTATAGACCAAGTGGTATATACCATTTGCGATGAATGTGGCAATGACCATCACAGCACTACTGCAGATTAGGAAGAGAGAGGAAAGAGACAAATGAAAAAAACGTTATTTATGGGTGCTTTAGCACTTACAATCGCTACATCCATGGTTGCGGGAACCATGGCCGTTTACACACATGCAGATACACTTGCCGGAACAACGAATGATACGGTAAGCGCGAAAAAGTTTTATATAAACTCTATTGCAACGGATAAAATTAACATAAAGCTGGCTCCGGGAAACGAAGAATTCTGGGATTTCCAGGTAACGAATCATAAGGATCATATCGTTACCGAGGTTCCGATGGATTTGAAGCTGAAGGTGGATTTGAAAAATGCAGCGGCACTGCCCGATCTTGTATGCACGTTATATCGCGTGGATGGTGAAAAGAATGTCGCACTGGCAAGCGGAACAAGAGCAGATGGCAGTACAACGATTGAATTAGAGAAGCTCGGTGAATTTGCTCCGAATGTTGAAAAAGACAGCACCTATAAGCTTGGTTTCTATTGGAAGGATACGGCTGGAAGCAATGATGCGCTGGATACGGCAATCGGTAGTGATGGCGCTATTAAAGATGACGGACAGGCGAATCCTGGAGACACGCTATCCGGTATTTCTGTAACAGTGACCGGTACGCAGACCACGGATGCAGCAATCTTGCAGAGTATGAACCAGCCGGAATATAAGCCCGCCAATAAATAAGTAAGGAACATTCAGAAATATGAAGCAGGATGTGTATACCAGCGAAGCACAGCTGCAGGCAATGCTGGACGAACTGGAGCATGCACATGATCTCGACAGCAAGGCACATACGCGCATTGCCAGAAGAAAGCTGTTCAAGCTGATTGGTAATCTGGCAGGCGTGCTTATCATTGCCTTTCTGTTTATCACATGGCTGCAGGTGGAGGATGCAAGAAGCAGGGGAGAGGTACCGACCGTATGCGGTTATCAGATATATGAAGTGAAAACCGGCAGTATGGTACCGACTATCCCTGTAAAATCACTCATCCTCTCCCGCATTCCAAAGGACGCGGCAAAGCTTGCGGTCGGAGATATTGTCACCTTTCAGGATAACGGAGTAACTATAACACACCGTATTGTTGAGGTGGTACAGGAAAAGGGAGCGATTGGATATCGTACCAAGGGCGATAATCCCGCTAATTCTGTAGACCCCAATATCCTCACGCCGGATCGCATACAGGCCGTTTATGTGATGAAGCTACCCTTCCGGTTCACATCGGAAAGTGATTAGGTGATTGCTATGGAACAAGCGAAGAAACGCGCTCAGTGCGTACTGATGGAGCATGTCGGCTCCATGGAATATTATCAGAGTCCGCAGCAGGATCCAAAACAGGTGTTTTCGGATATTAACTTTGAGGCGCTGGAGGGCGAGGTGTGGGCCATCCTTGGCACCAGTGCGTTTGAAGTGCGACTGCTGCTGGAAATTATAGCAAATGCAAGACCCTACAAGGACGGACGCTGTGTACTTGCGCAAAAGGGCATGATGCGCAAAAAAAGAACCATCCTTCCACATGTATATTATATAGGAAGTACAAATATGCTGTTTACCAATATGAATGTACTGGAGTATCTGATGTATATCACAGCGCGTGAGCAGGGGGATGCGGCAGTCAGGCAGAAACGTATACTGGAGAAAATCATGGAACTGAACATGGGCTATGTCGCGTTATCCGTAATAGGAAATCTCACACCGTCTGAGCGATCTGTGGTCACGCTTCTTGTATCACTGTTCACGGAAAGTAAACTGATTATCTGGAATCTGGCACGGTTGGAATACGATGAACGCAGTCTTCAGGCAATTGCCGCAATCTGTGAAGAAATTCGGAAACAGAAGCGAACACTGCTGTTTTCCACATTCGACTATCAGCTGATCGAACGTTGCGCAACGCATATCGCTCCTTTATATGATGGCAGGCTGCTCTATACGGGAACGGTAGAAGCCTTTGTGCAGACCTGGGATCACCTGAGTACGATTATACAGGATGCACATATTACAGCTATACGAAATGCGATAGAAACGGCGCACAGCGACTATACGGTTCTGGAACGGGATCAAACGTTATATGTTTGGGATCAGGAACAGAAAACGGATACCTATCACAGCATCTGGAAACTGCTTACCGAGCATCAGCTGCATCCGGATAGTATCCGCCGCCATCCACTGTGTGTGGAAAATGCCTGGAAGGAAATAAGAAACCATCATGATTTACAACCATAATATAATTACAAAGGAACAGAAGCAGGCGTTTGTGGAAAGAAAAGAGAGCCGCAACAAGATTTTCTTTTACGGGATCATCGTAGCTCTTTTAACCTTTTCCCTGCATTTCATGCTGCAGACCCTGACGCGCAGCGTATTATCCACCGCGCTGCCGCAGCTGATGATGCCAAGCTACTTTTCCACACTCTCCCTGTATATTGTTATGGCCTTTATCTTATACACGGCCTACATGATCCGTTATTATGATTTTCTGACCTATGCGGAAATCTCACAAAATAAATGGTATACTCTGGCAAAAAACGGTTATGCGCCTCATCGCATGATTCTCGTCAAGCTGCTGATGCGGTTGTCCGAGGTGATTGCCTACTATACCATCGGTTTTTTGGCAACGCTGTTTCTGACCATGTTTCTGAAATATCCGTTTGTCGTATCATATATGCTTCCCTTATATATATGCGGACTGATTGATCTGATCTTTTTGTCCCTGATCACCATGAGCGCCTCTTTGTTCATCAGCCGTCAGAGGAATGCACGGTATGTGATTATCATTGGTGCGATATGCATCTGGATGCTGCGACTGCAATGCGGTTATTATCATCTGATCAGTGATCGTATATGGATGAGCACACCCGGGAATTTATTTGATCTGTCGCAATGCTCCTACCTGTTGTACTTTATCATTATGATTATCCTCTGTGTTCTAGTGGTTGTCTTTCGGGCGAAGCGAATTGCTCAGTATACTAATTTTCCGTTTTATGAACGGGATATGGATATGGGTGAGGATGTGAATATCGTTGTTCTTCAGGAGGACGGATATCGTGAGGTCGAGGAGCAGTATGTACGCAGACAGCGCAGAAAGGGAATGGATACACTGGTGAATCTGGCCATGGTTTTACTAATCACGGCCGGTGTTCTGATCAATGTGTTCGTGCTGTTTGTATCCTTATCCTCACCGGAGCGGGAAACCAACTACTTCGGTGTGATACCGTTTGTCTTCCATACGGAATCCATGGAGCCGCAGATTATGTATAATGATCTGGCGTTCTTTGATGCAATCGACAAACAGGAGCCACTGCATGCCGGGCAGAGTGTTCTGTACCATGAGGATGACGGTCCGCAGGTCGCAAGCATCAAGGCGGTAAAGGGAGAAAAGCTTTCCGTTGATATTTTGAAGTATACGGACGATGTGAAAAAAGGAGCCTATGAAAAAGTTATAGCACGCGATGCGGTCTATGGACGCTACAGCGGAAGAAGCCGATGGCTGGGGGCGATCATCCTGTTTGCCAATACTGTTTTAGGTAGACTGATTCTATTGTTGATTCCGGCGTTTATGCTGTATTACTACAAACCGATTCTCGCCTATCTGAAAAAGAAAGGGTTTATTACAGAGTAAGGAGGAATGCAGGAATGAGAAATTATGCAATACTTGCTGCTGTTCTGCTGTGCGCGATTGTGCTATCTTCCGTTTCGGATAGCGCCGCAGTCTATACGCATTCTCAATCCTACAGCGGTGAGCTTACCTTTCACCGAGAAATTACGATCGATGATTTCTTTCACTATGAAATGGTGGATACTGTGGCAGACAGCACCGCCGTTTATGACAAGGAACAGAAAAGCATTATCCTGCAAAATGAATCGGGAGCTTTTATACAGCATACCAAGCTACCCGCAAAGGGGGATTACATGGCCTCAGTGGAACTGACATCAATTATGCCGGATACCCTGCAATCCATCGCCTTTCAATTTGGCGGCTCTGCGAATGTGACCAGTGAAGGAGAGGAAGGCAGAACGAACTATACTGCAATGGGGAATATTTTGAAGTTTGAGGACAATGGGGATCTTGTAATTATCAATCAGGGATTTCAGAAAAATCTCAATCAACATGATCAGTATGTGGAGTATTCCAATCATCAGGTATATCATCGGATTCCAAAAGCCGAACTGCCTGCTTTGAATGGCCGTCCGGTTACGCTTCGGGTGTTTGTGAAATATAACAGAGATAATGAAAACTGCTCCATTTATATTGTGATTAACGATACTCTGCTAAATAAGGATGCTTTGATTCCGGCAGGCAGAGCAATGAATACCCAGTTTGCGGATCAGGTGGGCGCTAATCAGATCATCACAGGTGTATCCTCCTATGGCGCAGGTAAGCAGGTCACCTTTACAAAGCTGAAAATCGAACCTTGGGATGGAGAACGAAGCTCTGTTTATTAAAGCAGGGCTTTTACCCGTTGAATAAGAAAAATCCTGACTATTACAAACTGCATTGCAAGAAAAACAGATGGAGTACTGTAATAAATTACATAATGTCATGAAAATGTGTGAAAAATTTGCAGAAAACACTTGAAAAAGAATCCGTGAGCGAATATAATAGAACTATCAATTTTAACGGTAATTGATATAAGGAAAATGAAAAGAGGAGAGAGGAACATGGGAAATTTTAAGAAATTTATGGCCATGGCAGCAGTCAGCTGTATGGCTTTGACAACGATGACAGCCTGTGGAAACAGCGGTGATGCAGGCTCCGGTGATGGAGATACAAACGAAATCAAAATCGGTTTAAACTATGAGCTGTCCGGGGAGACAGCAAACTATGGTACGCCGGAATATAACGGCTCCATGCTGGCCATCAAACAGGCAAATGCAAACAAGGACAACAAGTTTAGCTATAAGGCAATAAAAGGGGATAATAAATCACAGGCGGATGAATCCACAAACGTAGCTACCAAGCTGATTACATCCGATGGTGTAAAGGGGATTGTAGGACCGGCAACCTCCGGCGCTTCTGCGGCAACCTATCAGATTGCTACCGATAATAAAGTGCTGGTTGTTTCACCATCCGCAACTGCAACCAATGTGACGCTGCAGGACGGTAAGACGAAGGAAAGCGTGTATCCGTATGTATTCCGTGTCTGCTTCGAAGACCCTTATCAGGGAGCTGCCATGGCAGTCTATGCTAAGGATACCTTAAAGAAAACCAAGGCTGCTGTCATTTCCGACTCCAGCTCTGATTATGCAAAAGGTTTATCAAAAGCATTCCAGGATAAATTCAAGGAAAAAGGCGGAAACATCGTAACCGAGCTGAACTATCAGGCAAAGGATACCGATTTCAACGTACAGCTGACAAAAATCAAGGGAATGGACTTTGATGTGATCTATATCCCAGGCTATTATAATGAGGTAGGTCTGATTATCAAGCAGGCTCGTGAAATGGGAATTGATGTACCAATCGTCGGCGGTGACGGATTCGATTCTACCGACCTTGTGAAGCTGGCAGGAAACAAGAACCTGAACGATGTATTCTTTACAACAGCCTATACAACCGTGGATGCAAGTGATGCACTGACACAGTTTATTGCGGACTACAAGAAAGAATATAATGAAGATCCAAGCATGTTCTCCGCTCTGGCATATGATGCGACGAACGTCTTGATTCAATCCTTTGAAAAAGCAGGAAGTGCAGATACGGAAGCAGCACAGAAGGCTATGACTGAGCTTGATTTCAAGGGAGTAACCGGAGATTTCACATTTGATGAAACACATACACCGAAGAAGGCTGCACTTGTTGTTGAGCTGGTAGACGGCGAACAGAAAAATGCAGTTGAAGTTGATCCAAACAAATAGTAGAATACGATGAAGTATAGAATAGGGGAAAGATATTCTTTCTCCTATTTTCCAGTATAGAGGGGTGAAGTTATGACAGAATTTTTTCAACAGCTGGTAAACGGTCTTTCCATTGGCAGTATCTATGCTCTGATTGCATTGGGATATACGATGGTGTATGGCATTATCAAGCTGATCAATTTTGCGCATGGTGATATTTACATGCTTGGTGCCTATGTGGGATTCATCTCCATAGCACAGTTACATTTGGGCTTTTTTCCGGCACTGCTGCTGGCCATGGTGGTATGCGGTGTGCTGGGTGTTATTATTGAACGCATAGCGTATAAACCACTGCGTAATGCTACACGAATTGCGGCATTGATTACGGCAATCGGTGTCAGCTATTTTCTGGAATATTCCACACAGAAGATCATGGGGCCGGGGGTTAAAACCTATCCGTCTGTATTGAGCAATCAAACCTTCCATGTGTTCGGCATCCAGATTCAGATGCAGCAGATTTACATTCTGGCGATCACCATCATTCTGATGCTCGCATTGCAGTTTATCGTACGCAAGACGAAAATCGGACGCTCCATGCGTGCTGTTTCCGTGGATGCGGATGCGGCAAAGCTGATGGGGATCAATGTGGACGCAACGATTTCCTATACCTTTGCCATCGGTTCCGCACTGGCCGGAGCCGGCGGTGTTCTGGTTGGTATGTATTACAATACGATCAACCCGCTGATGGGAATGGTTCCCGGTATCAAGGCGTTTGTCGCTGCGGTATTCGGCGGAATCGGTATCATTCCGGGTGCGATGTTCGGCGGCTTCTTCATCGGCATTGTAGAGGCGCTTGTCACAGCATACGGAAGCTCCTTATATAAGGATGCCGTTGTATATGCCATTTTGATTCTGATTCTCATCATCAAGCCGGCAGGACTGCTGGGCAAAAATGTGAAAGAGAAGGTGTAGGCGTATGAAACATATCTTTAGTAAGCTGAACCTTTGCTGGATTTTATTCACAACGGCATTGTTAACGATCATCACGCTGCTCATGCAGGGCGGTGTGATCAACTTCTATTATCAGAGTACCTTATATACCATTGGAATCAATATGATTCTGGCAATCTCCCTGAATCTGATCATCGGTGTGACCGGTCAGTTCTCTCTGGGACATGCCGGCTTTATGTGTATCGGTGCCTATGCGGCTGCCATCATTACCAAGGCAACACCGAATCTGGGCGGCTTTGCGCTTGCCGTTGTGATCGGCGGTGTGATCTCCGCGCTTGTCGCTCTGGTTGTTGCGATACCAACCCTGCGCTTGAAGGGGGACTATCTGGCGATTGCGACGCTTGGTTTTTCTGAAATCGTTCGTATCATCGTATTGAATATGACGATTACCAACGGAGCTGCCGGACTGTTCGGTATTCCGAAGCTGACGACCTGGCCGCTGCTGCTGTTCTGCCTGATCGTATCCCTGTTAATTGTACTGAACTTTTCACGCAGTGCACCCGGGCGTGCCTGTATTTCCATCCGTGAGGATGAAATAGCATCCGAGGCAATGGGAATCAATACGACAAAATATAAGACAATCGCCTTTGTGATCGGTGCTGTTCTGGCATCTCTGGCAGGTGCCTTGTATGCCTGCAACTTCTATGTTGTAAAGCCGGACCTGTTCACCTTCAATAAATCCGTGGACATTCTGATTCTGGTTGTATTCGGCGGTATGGGAAGCTTTACCGGTTCCATCGTTGCGGCAGTTGTCATCGGCTTTATCAATATGTATCTTCAGAATTTTGCGGATGTCCGTATGATTATTTACGGTGCTGCCCTGGTACTGATTATGGTCTTTCGTCCGGAAGGTCTGTTTGGAACCAAGGAATTTACCTTCTCTGCTCTGTTGAAGCGGTTCTCGAAAAAGAAGGAGGTGCGCTGAGTATGACGTTATTAAAAGTCAGCGGACTGACAAAGAACTTCGGCGGTCTTTGTGCGGTATCCAATATCCATATGGAAATCAATGAACAGGAGCTGATCGGACTGATCGGACCAAACGGTGCCGGAAAGACAACGCTGTTCAATCTGCTTACCGGTGTTTATGAGCCGAGTGAGGGGAACATCGAACTGAATGTCGATGGTGCGATGAAGGAAATCGGCGGTATGAAGCCGTATGCGGTAACGCGTATGGGGCTGGCGAGAACCTTTCAGAATATCCGCCTGTTTAAAAATCTGACAGCGCTGGATAATGTGAAAATCGCAATGCATAAGAATATTAAATACGGAACCCTGCAGGCAATCCTGCGTACACCAAACTATTATCGTGAGGAGGAACGTGTGGAGCAGCAGGCAGAGGAGCTGTTAAAGGTGGTTCATCTGTACGACAAGCGAAATGAGCTTGCCAGCAATCTTCCCTATGGGGAACAGCGCCGTCTGGAAATCGCCAGAGCGCTTGCCACACAGCCGAAGGTGCTGTTTCTGGATGAGCCGGCAGCCGGTATGAACCCGCAGGAAACGGCGGATCTGACCAGACTGATTCACCGTATAAAGGATGACTTTCATCTGACCGTGATTCTGATTGAACATGATATGTCGCTGGTTATGACGATCTGTGAGCGGATTTATGTGCTGGATTATGGAAAATGCATCGCCAACGGTGTTCCGGAAGTGATCAAGAATGACAAGCGCGTCATCAAGGCGTACTTGGGGGAGGATATTTAAGATGCTGAAGGTAGAAAAATTAAATGTCCACTATGGCGTGATTCATGCACTGAAGGATGTATCCATGGAGGTTAAGGAGGGGGAAATCGTTTCACTGATCGGTGCCAACGGCGCCGGAAAGACGACCCTGCTTCAGACGATCAGCGGATTGCTGAAGAAAACGAGCGGAGAGGTTATGTTCCTTGGCAAATCCATGAATAAGGTCAGTGCTAAGAATATTGTAAAGGAAGGCATCACACAGGTACCGGAGGGACGTCATATCTTTCCCGGTATGAGTGTGTATGAAAACCTCCTGATGGGTGCCTATCTGCGCAAGGACAAGGAAGGCATCAAAAAAGACCTGCTGGATATCTACCAGCGGTTTCCGATTCTGGAGAAGCGCAGCTCACAGGATGCTTCCACCTTATCCGGAGGAGAACAGCAGATGCTGGCGATGGGACGAGCGCTGATGGCCAGACCGAAGATCCTATTGCTGGATGAGCCGAGCATGGGGCTTGCACCGATTCTGGTGAAGGAAATCTTTAACATTATCAAGGATATCAATGAAAAAGGGACAACCGTTCTGCTTGTCGAACAGAATGCAAAGATGGCATTATCCATTGCGGATCGTGCCTATGTCATGGAAACCGGCAATATCGTCATGACGGGAACCGGTGCAGAGCTGGTCAACAGTCCTGAAATTCAGAAAGCATACCTGGGAGGATAACACTATGTACGTAAAAAACAGAATGACAAAGCATCCGATTTGTATTGATGTGAACAGCAAAATCAGTGATGTAGTCGATATCATGAGTGAAAAGGAGCTGCACCGTATTCCGGTCATCAGCGGCAAAAAGCTGGTTGGTCTGGTTACGGAGGGCATGATCTCCAAAAAGGGTGCCAGCAAGGCAACCAGTCTGAGTATTTATGAGCTGAATTACCTGCTTTCAAAGACAAGCGTGGACGCGATTATGATTCGCGATGTTATCACGATTCACGAGGACCGTTTTCTGGAGGATGCGGCACTGCTGATGTATAAGCATGATATCGGCTGTCTGCCGGTTGTCAATGATGCCAATGAGGTTGTCGGTATTCTGACCAGCAACGATGTTCTTTCTGCATTCCTGGATATTCTGGGCTATCGTACAAGCGGAAGCCGTGTCTGCATTGAAGTCAAGGACGAGCTGGGAACGATCGGTAAAATCTCGGAAATCTTTGTCCGCAATAACTGCAATATCACCCATCTGGGGGTATACTCCCAGCACAACGGCTTTGCGGATATGATCATCCGTATTGATACCTTCCAGACAGACGCGTTGGCAAGTGATCTGGAAGCAAATGGATACAAGGTGTTGAGTATTACCAAAAATCCGAATTAACACAGCGGGATATAGTCATCGGGAGTATCCTTCTATTATAGAATGAGAAAAGGGGTTGTTTGAATGCCAAAGTATATCATCAAACGTGTGCTGATCGGATTTGTGACACTGTTTGTATTAGCCAGCGTTACGTTTTTTCTGATGAAGGCAACGCCGGGATCACCATTTTCCCTGGCGAAGTATAAGACACCGGAGGCACTGGCTGCCGCAGAGGCAAAGTATAATCTGGATAAGCCGCTGATGGAGCAGTATGTGATCTACCTGAAGGGGGTCGCACAGGGGAATCTCGGAGAAAGTATGATCAATACCGGACGCAGCGTTTCCTATTACATTAAAACCGGCTTTCCGGTAACCGCACGTCTGGGGCTGATCGCCTTTGTCCTGGCACTGGTGGGAGGAATCGCACTGGGAACCGGGGCAGCATTGTCACGGCATAAGTGGGTGAACAACCTGTGTATGTTTGTGGCGACCATCGGTGTCAGCGTACCGTCATTTCTGATTGCGATGATCATGTTGATCGTATTCGGTGTGCAGTTGCATATTCTGCCGTTTATCGGCTTGAACAGTCCGCTCAACTATATCATGCCGGCGCTTTCACTTGCGTTTTATCCCATCGCTATGATTGCCAGATTGACCCGTTCCAGTATGCTGGAGGTTATGAATCAGGATTATATCATCCTGGCACGCTCCAAGGGGACGCCGTATAAGAAGGTTGTCATCAAGCATGCTTTGAAGAATGCCATGCTGCCGGTGGTGACCTATGCAGGTCCGATGTTCGCCTTCATGCTGACGGGAAGCTTCGTCATCGAAAGTGTTTTCTCGATACCGGGTATCGGCAGTGCATTTGTATCCTGTATTACAACACGAGATTATCCGATTATCATGGGGCTGACGATATTCCTTGGTTTTCTTGTCATCACCTTTAATCTGATTACAGATATCCTGTCCGCCATTATTGATCCGCGGATCAAGCTGGATTAGGAGGTGAAGGCTATGAGTGATAAATTATTGCAGGAAGAATTGAGCGACGATCTGTTTGAACGTCTGGATGATTCTGAAAAAAATGCGGAAAAAATAGCATATGAAAGCCGGACCTATCTGGCGGATGCATGGCATCGGTTCCGACAGAACAAGCTGGCATTTGTAGGCTTCTGCTTTCTGATGTTCATGCTGCTGTGTGCGATTATCATACCAATGATATCCCCCTATACCTATGACGGACAGAATCTGGAGCTGCGCAATATAGGTCCGTCCCTTCAGCATTTGATGGGTACCGATAAATTCGGTCGTGACATTCTGGTTCGTATCATGTGGGGCGGACGTGTTTCCTTAAGCGTCGGCTTTGCGGCAGCGCTGATTTCTCTTGGTGTCGGTGTTCTCTACGGAGGAATTGCCGGCTACTTCGGCGGTAAAATTGATATGGCAATGATGCGGTTTGTGGATATGATGTATTCCATCCCGGATATGCTGTATGTCATTATGATCGTTGTGGTCATGGGACCGTCGATGAGCTCCATTCTGATCGGTATCTGTATTTCGTCCTGGATGGGGATGGCCCGGCAGGTACGAGCACAGGTCATGACGCTGAAGGAACAGGAGTTTTCCCTTGCAGCCAAGGTGCTGGGAGCGGGAACCGGACGTATCATTTTCAAGCATCTGATTATCAACAGCATGGGGCCGATCATCGTATCCGTTACGATGCTGGTGCCGAGCGCGATTTTCTATGAGGCCTTTCTGGGCTTTCTGGGAATCGGTCTGAGCGCACCGCAGGCAAGCTGGGGAACACTGGCAAATGAGGCAAGAAGTACCCTGACCTCGTATCCGCTGCAGACACTGTGGCCGATTCTGGCAATCTGTCTGACGATGCTTGCATTAAACTTTATCGGTGACGGTCTGGGGGATGCCCTGGATCCGAAAAAAAAGAAGAAGTAGGGAGGGAATCATATGAGTATGCTGGAAATACAACACCTCTCTACCGATTTTGAAACAGAAAACGGTATGGTACACGCCGTGCGTGATGTGTCTTTGTCTGTGGATAAGGGAGAGGTTTTGGGAATCGTAGGAGAATCCGGTTCCGGAAAGAGTCAGACGATGTTTTCCGTTATGGGGCTGCTGTCAGGCAACGGAATCGTGAAGGATGGCAGTATCACCATTGACGGCAAGGAAATATCGCCAAAGGCTTTTTCCGACCGTAAGGAATATGAACAGGTAATGGATCACATCCGCGGAAATGATCTGGCAATGATCTTTCAGGACCCAATGACCTTTCTGAATCCGGTTCTGCGTATTGAAACGCAGTTAATGGAGCCGATTCTGAATCACATGGATATATCAAAGGAAGAAGCGAAAAAGCGCGCAATCGAATTGATGCGTAAGGTTGGTATTCCTTCTCCGGAGGCCAGAATACGACAGTATCCGCATCAGTTTTCCGGTGGTATGCGGCAGCGTATCATCATCGCAATCGCGCTGGCCTGCGATCCGAAAATCATTATCGCGGACGAGCCGACAACGGCGCTGGATGTGACCATACAGGCACAGGTTCTGGAATTGATTTCCCATCTGAAGGAGGAAATTGATTCCGGTATTATCATGATTACGCATGATCTTGGTGTTGTGGCGAGTATCTGTGATCGTATCGCGATTATGTATGGTGGAAAAATCGTTGAAACCGGGACGGTATTTGAAATCTTTGAGCATCCGCAGCATCCGTATACGATCGGTCTGCTGTCCTGTATTTCCAATCCGAATGAGCTGGAAAAAAAGGAATTGCATCCGATTCCCGGAAGTCCTCCCGATTTATTGAATATTCAGGAGAATTGTCCGTTTGCGGATCGCTGTGCAGCTGCAATGAAAATATGCAAGCTGCATATGCCGCAGGAAACACAGATATCTGCTACGCATCGCTGTTCCTGCTGGCTGCAGCATCCCAAGGCACACAAAGGTGGTGAAGTCCAATGAGTGATGCAGTATTGAAGGTGGAAAACCTGAAGGTGCATTTCCCGGTCAAGGGCGGTCTGTTCACAAAAAAGCAAGTGGTAAAGGCCGTGGACGGTGTCAGCTTTGAAATCTATCCGAGAGAAACCTTCGGACTTGTTGGAGAAAGCGGCTGTGGAAAAAGTACCACCGGTCGTGCAATCGTCAAGCTTTATGAGCCCACAAGCGGAACGGTGTATTACCATGGAGAGGATGTTACGAAAATCAAAGGCAGCCATCTTGCGGAATTCCGCAGGAATGTACAGATGATTTTTCAGGATCCCTATGCAAGTCTGAATCCCCGTATGACGGTTGGGGAAATCATCCGTGAGCCAATGGATATTCATCATATTTTCAACACGAAGGAAGAACGGGAACAGCGGGTTCGCGAGCTGCTGGATATCGTCGGGCTGAAGCCGGATCACATTCGCCGTTACCCGTATGAATTTTCCGGCGGACAGCGTCAGCGTATTGGAATTGCCAGAACACTTGCCCTGAATCCGCAGTTCATCGTCTGTGATGAGCCCATCAGTGCACTAGATGTTTCCATACAGGCACAGGTTATCAATCTGCTGGAGCATATCCAGAAGGAAATGGGCATTTCCTATCTGTTTATTGCGCATGATTTAAGCATGGTAAAGCATATATCCGACCGGATCGGTGTCATGTATCTGGGAAATCTGGTGGAAATCGGAGATAGTGACGATGTGTATCATCGCCCGCTTCACCCGTATACACAGGCTTTATTATCAGCGGTACCGATTCCCGATCCCCGTGTTGCCAGAGAAAAAAAGCGCATTGTACTGGAGGGCGAGCTGCCGAGTCCGCTGGATACCCCGAGCGGCTGCGTATTCCGTACCCGCTGTCCCAATGCCACAGAGCGCTGTGCCAGGGAAAAGCCGGGAATGGTAAACGTAGGGAAACGAACGGTTGCCTGCTTCCTGTATGAAAAATAATGTGATCATTTAAAAGGAAAACGAAGCACTGTCCATCCGGCTGTGTTTTCGTTTTTTTGAAAGAAAGGAAAAGGTATGGTATGCGGCACTCATTCCTGCTGCATAAGATACCGGGAGGAAACATCATGAACAAGGGTTTGCTGTTTGTATTAACCGGCGCCAGCAGTGTGGGAAAAAAGGATATCCGTGACCGGCTGCTTGGTGATGAACAACTGCATCTGAATTATTCCATTTCCATGACAACCCGTCCAAAACGCGGGGAGGAAGTGGATGGCAGGGATTATTATTTTGTCAATCATGAAGCCTTTGCGCAGGCTTTGCGAAATCGTGAGCTGCTGGAGTATACAGAGTTTGACGGCTATTACTATGGAACACCAAAGCATCAGGTGGATTTCCTGCTAAATAGTGGGAAAAATGTCATGGTAGAGGTGGAAGCACAGGGTGTTGGGCAGATCAAGCTGCAATATCCGGATGCTCTGTGCGTATTCGTGGAACCGGAAAGCATGGAGGAACTGGAGAAACAGATCATGTTACGGTATCGGGACGATGCTGCCAGCGCACAGCGCAGAATTTCCAAGGCGCTGGTTGAACTGGAATTATCATCACTGTTTCGTCATACGGTTAAAAATACGGATGTCGATGCGGCATATGAGGAAATCCGCAGATTACTGGATGAGCATATGCGTGAAAGAGGAAACAAGGCATGAAGAAACGCATAGAGAAAAACGACCTCTATCAGCTGCACCTGCTGAGCGGTTTGAAAGCATCTCCTTCCGGGAACCGTCTGGTTTATGTGCATACGCAGATGGCGAAAGCAAGTGATACGTATGAAAAAAGTCTGTGGCTGCTGGAGGGAGGTAAGAATTTCTGTATCTATCAGAAGCAGCAGTTTTCCACCTTCCTGTGGGAAGATGAGCATACACTGCTGATCCAAAAGCCTGTCGGGGAACAGAAAACGGAATTTGTTCGTCTGCATCTGGATACCTTATGTACCACACCGGCCTTTACGATATCTGCGAATGTTGTACAGCTGCAAAGGATAAGTGAACAGCGTTATGCTTATCTGGCAGAAGAATCCGTACAAAAAAATAATGACGATGACACCATCGTACTGACACAGATTCCATTCTGGGATAACGGTGCCGGATATATTAGCGGGAAGCGAAACCACCTGTATGTCTTTGAAGAGAAAAGTCAGATATCCACAGCGTTGTTTAAAGGAAACTGGCATGTGGAAAACCTGACGGTTTCAAATTCGCAAATTGTGTGCAGTGCACAGGAGTATTCCACAAAGAAACCGCTGACGCAGGGAGTTTTCACCTTTTCCACAGAAGCTATGGAAAGAAGGGAAATTCTTCCCTGTAATGAAATGCGCATAGAGTGTGTTGTCTGTGAGGAGGATACGGTTGTTTTCACAGGAACGGATATGCAGAGGTATGGCAATGAAGAGGCGGCGGATTTCTATGTCTGGACGAAAGAACAGGGGCTTAAAAAGCTGCTGGATTGCGAGCATTACGCATATTGCAATATTGTGACCGACTGCCATGTCGGAGCCTCCACGTCCATGCTGATGAAGGATCAGATTGTATACCATTTGAAAAACGAAGAGGGACGCTGTCTGCTGTATGCGCTGTCCATGGATGGTGAGGACATCTGTCTGACACCAAAAGCCAATGTGATACGTGATATCGCCTTGGCGAAACAGGGCTGTTATACATTGGAAATGGAAGAAAATGCATTGGAGGAAATCTATTTCCGTAAATCTGATGAATGTCAGAAACTGACAATATGGAATGCGGAGTACTTACAGACACATACATGTGCACAGCCAAAGGAAGTCCTGTATACCAATCGTGACAAAGGCACACAGAAGGGATGGATTCTGTATCCCGCCGATTATGAGGAAGGGAAGCGCTATCCGGGTCTGTTGAGTATCCACGGAGGACCGCGCTGTGCATTTGGAAATGTGTTCAATCATGAAATGCAGATGTTCGCATCCATGGGCTATATGGTGTTTTATACAAACCCAAGAGGCAGCGATTCCTTTGGTGAAGAATATGCGGATTTGCGGGGGAAATACGGTACGATTGATTATGAGGATCTGATGGCGTTTACAGATGAAGTAATTCAGGAAACCCCTGCACTGGAGAGTGAACGCTTAGGCGTGCTTGGCGGAAGCTATGGCGGTTTTATGACAAACTGGATCATCACGCAGACAGAGCGCTTCAAGGCTGCGGCTTCCCAGCGAAGTGTTGCGAACTGGATTTCGGATTTTGGTACCAGCTGCATCGGCTATAGCTTTGATCCCAATGAGATGCAGACAACACCGTGGAAGGATGTCATGACGATGTGGAAGGCTTCTCCGCTGGCATATGCAAACAGGGTAAAGACGCCAACCCTGTTTATCCATTCTCTGGAGGATTATAATTGTCCGCTGAGTGAAGGACTGCAGATGTTTACGGCTTTACAGTATCATGATGTGGAAAGCCGCATGTGTCTGTTTCCACAGGAGAATCATGAGCTGAGCAGGAGTGGAAAACCAAAGCATAGATTACGCAGACTGCAGGAAATGGCAGACTGGTTCGACGCACATTTGAAGTAGCATAGCAAAAGGCGGTTCAGCAATAGAATCGCTTTTTCATTTTCACAATTTAAACTCATGACTGCGGGAAATGTTTATAAAACAGACTGGTAATATACGAAGTGAACTACCGCCAGCTATAAAGCAAGCGACTTCTAATGAATGCTTGCACATTCATCAAAACGTTTTGTTCGTGTTCAGATACACGTAACTGGTACGTTCACGGTACCTCTACTCCATCGCTCTCGCTCTGGCATACATGGATATACTTTTCGTATGATATTACTTGCTCCGTTGATATCAGCATTCATTAGAATACCGTTTTTGCTTCTGTACAATCCTCGTTTAATTTTTTCCTGTGAAGGTATGCGCTACATCATTTCCATAGACTGGTATTTGATCCTCGTCAATGGAACTAGCCTTCGATGTATAACTTTCTTCACAGATCACGACTCTGATCCCTGCAGCTTCTCCTTTGTATTTGATCATTTCGATCAGCGTATGAAACGGTATCTGAACAAATGTCTGATTGTTCTTCTTCCCCATATGGATACGCTTCTTCCAACCCGCATGATTCCCTACGACGATAACTTCAATTCCTTCCTCCACACATAGATCTATTATTTTTCTTGATGCTTTGTGTAGGATATCCTTTACACGTCGATTTCGCTTTTCGCTGATACGTTTCATTCGTTTTGTTTGATGGATCCCTTTACTATCCTTCTTTCCAGTTCTTAGCAGTGAGCGATAATGTGCGATCTGTTTGTTGTAGAATTGATTGACTGCTTTTATTTCATTTCCTTTTATCAGCACAGGACGGTGTCCACTCGTAAACGCAATCGCCATCAGATTATCAACACCAATATCAATGCCAGCTACTCTGGTTGCCTCTTGGATTGGTATCGTCGGCTCCTTTTATGCAGGTCTTATAATCAGGCGAATTTAACATTTACAAACGACCGGTATGCTTAATTTTCTGTAAACACTTTTACTTTTATATAAGTTTTATGTTGAAAGTATTTACATTTATTGAAAAATAATCGAAAAGAAGGTATGATAATAAATGTAAAAAGGAGAGAAACTGTATGAAAAAGCTAAAAAAACTGATGTTATCGCTCTTCATGGGAATCAGTGTTCTCAGCCTGAGTGCCTGCGGGGGCGGGGAAGAAAGCAGCAGTGAGCTCAAGGTTGCACTTGGCGGACAGATTACCAGTCTGGATCCGGCGCTTGCGGATGACACGTATTCCATGATCGTAATTCAGAACATGTATCGTACCTTGTTCAAGCTGGACGAGGAAGGGAAGCTGGTAAAGGATCTTTGTGAGGACTATAAAGTCAGCGAGGATGGGAAAACCTACACATTTACCATTAAGGACGCAAAATGGAGTGATGGGGAAGCAGTAAAGGCAGACGACTTTGTTTACGGTATCAAGCGAGGACTTTCTTACGGTCCTGAGAATTCTTATAATGCACAGGATGGAAGAAAATACATTGTCGGAGCGCAAAAGGCTTATGAAAAGAATATGAAAATTAAGGATATGAAGGATGTTGGCGTAAAAAAGGTGGATGACAAAACCTTTACCATTGACTTGATTCAGCCTGTTCAATATTTTGACAAGCTGATGACACAGGGGATTTATACACCGCTTCGTTCTGATATTGCAAAGGAAAAGAATTCCGAATGGTCTCTATCGGCAGATGTACCGGTGAACGGACCATTCAAGGCAGAAAGTGTGAATCCTGCAGATGCGGTTGATCTGGTAAAGAATACAGAATATTACGAGGCAGACAAAACAACGCTGGAAAAACTGCACTTCAAGATTATGGAAGACAGCGTTTCTCAGTATCAGGGCTATGATGCAGGAGAGATTGATTTTGCTACCTATGTTGCAAATGAAGGATATACCAATTATAAAGGCAAGGATGATCTGTATCGGGTGGATCCATATGTATCCAATTACTTTATTGACATCAACTCCTTATCTACAGAAAATAAAGCACTGCAGGACGTCAATGTTCGTAAAGCAATGGCAATGGCAGTTGATCGTGACGGTATCGTAAAGGTACTGGATACAGGAGATTATGTAACGCCGCTGTTTGGTCTGGTTCCACATGGAATTCAGGGAGAAAAGGAAGATTTCCGTAAAGAAGCGGATGATGCAGGTAATTTAATTAAATATGATCTGAAGGGTGCACAGGCACTTATGAAGAAAGCTGGATACTCCGACAGCAAAAAGCTGACAATCAAATACAAGACGACCGGTCAGCAGGTAAATATGGATATCGCTCAAATACTGCAGGAACAGTTCAAGAAAATTTATATTGATTTGAAAATTGAACAGGTGGAACAGGGTGTCTTCTATCAGCAGGTAGATGGCGGTCAGTTTGAAACAAGCCGTTATGGTCTGAGTGCCACGACACTGGATCCTGCCGCAGCATATCTTGGTATGTGGCAGAAGGAATCTCAAGCGGTCCTGATTTTCGATGATGCAGAATACGAGGATCTAATGGCGAAGGCTGCACTGGAAACGGATGCTGCGAAGCGTATGCAGCTGCTGCATGATGCAGAAAATCGAATGATCGTTGAACAGGCTTACTTCATTCCACTGGTAACAAATACACAGGTGATGCTGAAAAAGCCGAGTGTGAAGGGGCTGGAACGTACACCGGCAGCAATGTTCTACTTTGAACATGTAACAATCGAATAGCACAAGAAAGAAACAGAGAGCCCATCTCTGTTTCTTATTCCATGTGAAAGTCTTAATACAACTGCATAAAAAGCAACTGTAAACGGATATGCAAATACTGATGTTAGTATTTTTAAGGTAATATCAATGAGAATAGTGGAGGCTACGATATGAAAGAGGAAAGAAAAAAGCAGCTGGAAGAGCTGTATGCGGCAAAGGTGCAGGCCAAAGCTGAGGAAATCAGCAAATGGATATACGAACATCCCGAAGATGGTGATCAGGAATTTTTGTCAAGTGCCTATATTTGTGAACAGCTGAAGGAGGCAGGCTTTTCTGTACAGCTCCCGTACGGTTCTTTGAAGACAGCATTTCGATGCGAGCTGAAGGGCAGTAAGCCGGGAGCAACCTATGCATTTTTGGCAGAATATGATGCCTTGCCGGGGTATGGTGAGCAGCACGATGAGCTTGCACATGCCTGTGGACACAACTGGATCGGAGCGGTGTGTGCGGGTGTGGGGCTCATGTTTGCACAGATGCAGGAGGAACTGGAGGGTACCATTGTTATTATGGGAACCCCGGCAGAGGAAACAACCGGTGGAAAATGTGTTCTTGTTGAGGAAGGCGCATTTGATGATGTGGATTTTGCTTTTCAGCTGCATCTGGGTGCAGAAAATAATGCACATGTCGTTACACTTGCCATGGACTCTCTGGAATTCACTTTCCATGGAAAAGCAGCTCATGCAGCTGCCTATCCGCATCTGGGAGTCAATGCCTTGGATGCGGTCAATCTGATGTTTACGGGAATCAGCTATCTGCGCCAGCAGATGCGCTGTGACACACGGGTGCACGGTATTATCACCAAGGGTGGAGAAGCATGCAATATCATTCCGGATTTGTGTGCGTGCAAATTTTACATCCGCGCAGCCGATAAGGCATATATGGAGGAAATTAGTGCGAAAATCGTCAATATCGCAAAGGGAGCTTCTTTCATGACGGGAACGCAGATGGAATATCGTAATTTTGAAAATACCTATTATGATCTGGTCAACTTGGAAAGCTTTCAGCAGCTGTATGTGGAAAATGCAAAGCTTTGCGGCTCCGGTGACTTTGTGGACAGCGATGCGGATGCCAGCGGCTCCAGTGATGTAGGAAATGTATCGCATGTCTGTCCGATGATGTACAGTGAGCTGGCATTAAAGGGACCAACACCCGCTTATGCGCATGATGTTAAATTTCTCGAATATCTGAAGCTGCCTTGTGCGGATGACAAGCTGAGAAAGGGGATCATCAGTCTGTGTTTAACCGTGTTCGATTTGTATGATGAAAAACAGCGTGAAGACATTTTCAATGAATTTGATACTAGAAAAGACTAAGAAGATGTTGATATATCCTGGGGAGGCAGGAGCATATAGACACAAATAGAATTGCTGAACAATGAATGAAAACTGTCGGAAAAAATACCGGCAGTTTTTCTTTTAAGTATTTTGATAATGATTCAGGTAAAAAAGATATTGCATAATGTAAAAAATTCCTGTTGTAAAAAGGAAAAAGACGAAATTTATATTTTTTAAAATTCACTATAATAAAAGTAGATAAAGGAGAAGGAATATGGAGCTGAGAAAGATATTGCAGGAAGATGATATTCTGATTCCCATGCAGGCAGATTCAAAAGAGGAAGCAATACGGCAGCTTGCTAGGCTGTTGAAAGAGCATGAAATTGTAATTGATTTGGATGCGTTTGTAAAGGATGTCTTTTTACGGGAAGCGGAAGGTATCACAGGAATCGGAGACTATATTGCAATACCGCATGGAAAATCGAAGGGAGTGAAAGAAAACAGAATTGCGGTTGGCATATTGCAGGAGCCTATTTACTGGGAGAGTATTGATGAGCTTCCGGTAAAGGTGGTTATCCTCTTTGCGGTCTGCGCTCGGAAGCACGATGCAGATCAGAGTCATTTATCGATGATGGCGGCAGTTGCTAAATCACTGGCTTATGATGATGTGAAGCAGCGGCTGTATGAGGCGGAAAGCAGACAGGATGTCATGGAGGCTATTTTATCAAGACAGTGAAAGAAAGGTGAGCGTATGAAAATTGTAGGAATCACAGCATGTACAGCAGGAATTGCACACACGTATCTGGTAAGAGAAAAGCTTGTAAACGCAGCAAGGGAGCTGGGACATGAAATAAAGATTGAAACACAGGGCAGCATTGGCGTTGAGGATATTTTGGATGAGCAGGATATTGCACAGGCAGATGTGGTCATTATTTCAGCAGATATTGAAATATCCGGAAGGGAACGCTTTAAAGGAAAAAAAATTCTGGATATGCCAATGAAAATGGTAATGAAGGCGCCAAAAAAATTATTGATGCAGATAGAAGAAAAATTGAAAGAAAGCTGAGGTGGAGATAGTTAAAAAATTGCAACTGAAAAAACATGTTCTTACGGGGATTGCCTATATGATACCAGTAGTTGTAGCAGGCGGTATCTGTCTGGGGATTTCCAGGATTTTTGGAGGGGTGGATATTCAGGAAGGAACGATTGCGGCAGCGTTAGAGCAGATTGGAAATGCGGCGATTGGATTCACGGTTCCCGTCATCGCAGCGGGAATCGCGTATTCGATAGCAAATCGCCCGGGTATTGCTCCAGGACTGGCAGCGGGTACCCTTGCAAATGTTGTTGGTGCAGGATTTCTTGGAGGTCTTGCCGGTGGCTTTATCGCCGGTTATTTTGCATGGCTTGCAAAAACCTATATTAAGCCGCCGAAGCTGATTGAAGGCCTGATGCCGGTGCTTGTTATCCCGGTATTGTCAACCCTTGCTGTTGGCCTGGTATTTATGTATCTGATCGGTACACCTTTGGCAATGATACAGCAGGGTATGACTGACTAGCTGCTTTCTCTGCAGGGGGAATCAGGCTTTTTGATGGGGGCTATTATTGGCGGTATGCGCTTTGATATGGGTGGTCCGTTTGCGCAGGCAGCAGGTGCTTTCTGTGATGCGATGCTTACACAGGGGGTCTATGCACCGAAGGCAGCAAGCATGGTCAGCGGAATGACACCACCTGTTGGTGTTGCCATCGCAGTATTTTTAGCAAGAAAACGGTTTACAAAGGCAGAGCATGAAGCAGCGAAAACAGCACTTCCGCTAGGCTTATGCTTTATTACAGAAGGTGTCTTTCCATTCCTTGCAAGTGATCCGCTGCGTATTGTAGCGGCATGTACTGCGGGGAGTGCAATTTCCGGCGGTTTGGCAGTAATTTTCGGATGTCTGTGTCCGATTCCGGCAGGTGGTGTTTTCGCGATACCGTTTATCACAGAGCCATTCCTGTTTGTGATTGCTTTCCTTGTTGGTGTAGCTGTTACCGCAGGGGTACTGCTTCTGTTAAAGCCGAATCAAAGTGTTGCTGCCGAGGATACCGAGGAGGACTATGATTTTACCATTGAATTCAATACAAAATAAGAAGGAGAATATAATATGCTTGTACCAATGAGGGATTTGCTGGATAAGGCGACGATAGAGGGGTATGGTGTAGTGGCACCAAATGTTATCAACGAATGCACCACCCGCGTTTGTATAGAGGCGGCAGAGGAGATGCATGCACCGCTGATATTGGATGTAGGCTATGTGTTCCATCCGGATCTGGTTTTTCTGGGTCGCATGCTGGAAGAAATGGCTGTTCGATCATCGGTGCCTATAGCTGTTAATCTTGATCATGGCGCAACCTATGAACAGGCCATGTGGGCATTGCGTGCCGGATTTACATCTGTTATGATAGATCGCAGTACTGCATCCTTTGAGGTGAATGTACGTGATACTGCTGAAATTGTTAAAGCTGCACACGCTGTACAGGTCAGTGTGGAGGCAGAACTGGGGCATGTGGGAGATGGCTTCTCCTATGGACGTGAGGCTTGTCTGTATACGGATCCATTGCAGGCCGTTGAATTTGTAAAGCAGACAAGTGTTGATTGTCTGGCGATTTCTGTAGGAACTGCACATGGTGTCTATGCGGGAAAGCCGCAGCTTGATTTTAAGCGTATCCGTGAAATTCGGCAGGCTGTCGATATACCGCTGGTCCTGCATGGCGGCAGTGGAAGCGGCGATGCAAACCTGCAGAAAGCAATACAGTGCGGTATTTCCAAAATCAATATCGGCACCGATAATTTTACAGCTGCTATCAAAGCGGGCGGGCAGGCAGGTGAACCTCATATGGTCTACCATCGTATGCAGCAGGGGTTTAAGGATATGGTTAAGCATTATATGCATATTTTTCATCAGGAGGGGAAAGCATAGAAAGGGGACAGTCTGTCCCCTTTTGTAAAAGGAGGTATACCTATGCTGAGCAGAAGACAGAAAGATATCCTGCAGCAGCTGGAGCGCGCGGATGATTTTATCAGTATACGCACCCTGTGTGATACCTGTTCCCTGTCTGAAAAGACGATGCTTTCAGAACTAACAGTAATCGAAGCCATCCTTCAGGAACAGGAAATCGGTGTGTTGATTCGCAAACGAGGTAGCGGAGTGTCTCTGCAGCTGCAAAAGGATAAACGCAGGCAATACGAAATGCTGCTGCATACCCGTCAGGACCAGGAGGAGGCATTCATTGTAAGGAGTCTGTTCTTTCATAATGCAGACCACGTATGGAGTGAAAAGCGTTTTTGTGAGGCACTGCATGCGGGACGCCATGTTGTTCACGGCTACCTGCGTGAGCTTTCTGAGTTCTGCTGCAATTATAGTATAGTGATCCGCAATCGACAGAAATATGGCATTTTAGTAAAGGGGGATGAATTTCATATCCGTGATTGTATCATTGCCCTGTTCATGGAACGAAGCGACTACCCGTTTGTAAAGGGGAAGGTTGGGCAGATTCTGGATGAGCAGCAGAGCAAGCAGTTTCAAGAGCTGTTTCAGGGATTTTTGTATCATCCGCTTGAAACCTGTGTATTGGAGCTGGAAAAGGACTGTCATGTATATCTGGATCATATCAGTCGATTAAATGTTTTCCTGCATCTTTGCATTTGTATTCTGCGTGTCCAGCAGAAGGCTTATGTGGACATGCGGCAGGAGCAGATGGATATGCTGCATAAAAAGCAGCGCAGCAATCGACTTTTAAAGGTCTTTGAAACAATGGAAGCAATCTATCATATTCCTTTGCCGGAGCAGGAAAAATGCTATATTCAGCTGTATCTTGATATTTACGGTCTGGTAGATGATAGTATGTTTGATGTGGCACGTGAAGATTTGGAGCATACCGAGCATTTTCATATCTTTGTAGACCAGTTTCTGGATATATTAAATGGCATTTTGAGTATCAGCATAGATCGTGAGGAGGAATTGATGGAAGGACTGCTCACACATCTCGCAGGAACGATAATACGTTTGAAAAACGGTGTTCGGATTCATAATCCGCTGCTTCATGAGGTTCGCAACAGCTTTTCATCCATATATCAGGCGACATGGGCAACCAGTATTTTATTTGACCAATATTATAGCGTCACGATTACAGAGGATGAAATTGCATACATAGCTTTATATCTTGGTGTCGTTAGAGAAAAGACAGATTATGATTTGCATGTCTGCCTCCTTGTAAAGCGCTATGACAATGTGATTCGTATTTTGCGGGAGCAGATTCAGAAGCTGCATCATGCCATAAGGATTGATGATATTATGACGGAACAGGAATATCAGAGCAGGAAGCAGCATCGAAGATGGGATTTGGTGATCGCCACGATTGATCTTCATGATGATTTTCCTCAAATTCATGTAAATGAAATTTTAAAGGAGGAGGATTGCCTGTACATTCGCTCCATTGTAAATCATATATTGGACAAGAAGATTCTGCAGGGTGAAAACAATCTGCCACATGCAGATAGCATGTTTGATGAGAATCTGATTTTTCTTGAACAGTCTGTGGAAAGCAAGGAGGAGCTTTTGAAGCAGATTTGTGAAAAATTGCTGAAGGCTGGTTATGTAAAGGAGCCGTTTTTCTCTTCTGTCATGCAAAGAGAACGCGAAATATCAACAGAGATCGGATCAGGTGTTGCCATTCCACACGGCAATGCGCAATATGTTAACGATACAGTGATCGTGTATGCCGGACTGCAAAAAACCATTCCATGGGGACGTGATGAGTCAGTTCAGCATGTGTTTCTGCCGGTGATATCCGTAAGCAATAAAAATGAGGTTGAACGCTCCATCAAGAATTTTTACCGCAGGCTGATTGCTTTGATTGAGCATGGGGAAATCAGAAGGCTGCTGGATATGCGGGATGCCTCAGAGGTAATTGCACATTTTGAAGACATATAAACAGTATACACTTTCAACAAAAAGGAATCGTATACTGTTTTTCAATATCAATTCGCGAAATATGCTATTATCTACTTGACACTCCTGTGCACAGGAACGTTTACAATAAAGCAGAGGGAGGTGAAGCATTATGTACACCATCAGCCAGTTTTCCAAATTGTGCGGTTTAACAGTAAAAGCATTGCGGTATTATGACACAGAGGGATTGCTGAAGCCATCCTTTCGAAAAGCGGAAAATCAGTACCGTTATTACAATGATGAGGATTTAAAAACGGCACAGATGATCCAGTATCTACGCTCTCTTGAATTTACCATCATGGAAATAAAGGATATTCTGGATAATAGCAGAGGGGAAGACCTCTCCTATATTCTGCAGGAAAAAATCAGCCGGATGGAGGCTAATATACAGAAAGAAAGGGAGCTGATTCAGCGAATGCGGGAGCATAGCTTTCCACAGGGTGCGGAGTATGTGGAAAATACGTATGCTATTGATACGGCTACCATTGCAGGACAACTGATCGCATCCATTCGCTTTACAGGCAGATACCGGGATCTGGATACGCACATTCCGTTGCTTTACAAAGCTGTAAAAGGAAATGCGAACGGTAAACATTTCAATCTGTATCACGATGAGGATTGTAAGGAAGCTGCCGATATTGAATTATGTATTCCCGTGAAAAAGGAGATACACCATCCCTCGCTAACCTGCAGATATCTTGAGGAGCTGCATGCCTTGCATACAACACATCATGGCGGCTATGATACACTCTGGATTGCCTATAAGGCTTTGTTTGCCTATGCAAATGACCAAGGCATTCGCATTCTGACACCATCCAGAGAGGATTACGTGAAGGGACCAGGAATGCTGTTTCGCGGTAACCCGGATGCCTATGTAACGGAAATCTATTTGCCCTTTGCAAGAGAGGAGCACCGTAGATGAAAAATACAGTGGAGAATTTCGTCCCGCAGGGAGGGAAGCACTGCATTACCAATTCCCTGAAACAAATCTTTACGTATTACGGATATCCGATGTCAGAGGAGTTAATGTTTGGGCTGGCCTCGGGATTATCTTTTCTCTATCTGAATCAGGCAGCCTCTCCCATGATCAACGGACGTACCAAGGTATTCGAATTTGAAAAAAAGCTGGCAGACAGATTACAGATTACCATTCACTGCAGAGCCGGTAAGAATTATGAGAGAATATTTCAGACAACAAAGCAAATGATTGATGCCGGCGAGCCTGTTCTGGTTTATGTGGATATGCCATTTCTTCCCTATCTCGGCCTGGATGCGAAAAGCCATTTTGGCGGACATGCCGTTGTGCTGTTTGGCTACGATGATGAGCAGCGGAAATTTCTCGTCAGTGACAGGGATCAGCAGGATGCTCCCATACAAACGCCCAACGGACTGCTTGCTAAGGACTATCACATGGTGGATTATGAGGATATCAAGCGGGCCCGCTGCAGCAGCTTTCGTCCGTTTCCTGCAAAGAATAAGTATCTGACCTTTGATTTTCAGGGATATCGCACCGTGGATAAACAAATCTTGCGGGAAGCGATTCTGGATACCTGTGACTGCATGCTGCATCCACCGGCTCAGCTGTTGGGTGTTTCCGGTATACTGAAATTCTCCAGAGAAATCAATAAGTGGAAAGCATTTCATGCAGAAAAGCTGAAGCTGGCAGGAATAACAAACTATTTTCAAATCAATGAGAGAGGCGGAACCGGAGGGGGAATCTTTCGCAGAATGTATGGTGATTTTCTGAAGGAAGCTGCTGGTATATGGCAGGATACGCGTTTATTTGAGCTGGGAGAACAGTTTATTGCGGTATCCTTTTTATGGGATGCTGTTGCAGAGCTGCTGTGGAAGCTGTCGCAAACCAAAGATATACGACTGCTGGAAATGATTTCACAGCGTGTGCTGGTGATTTATGAGCGGGAAAGCTCCTTGTATCATGCGCTTTATGCACTTGCCGCTTAGAGGAAGAGGAGGTAATACAGCAGACGAAAGAATAAATCGGAAGATTTCCACGGTACTTCATTCGTGAGAAAAAAGGAAACATTTACCAATGTATATAGCCATGCTGTCTGCTTTCCTGTAAAATATAGCTGAATAGATGCAGACAGGAATTCGTATCGATGGCTGCACAGGTGGAGGAAATGAACATGAATCTGATTACGGAGCAACATATCATATTGGATATGGAAGGCAATACCCAAAAGGAAATTCTGCATGCACTTGCAGAAATTGCATTTCGTGAGGGAAAGGTGAGTGATGCAGATACCTTCATTCAGGAGCTGTGCAAGCGGGAACAGGAATGCACAACCGGCTTTGGAAAAGGAATTGCCATCCCGCATGCCCGTCATGCCTGTATAAAGGAAGCAGGAATTCTGTTCGTCAGAATGAAACATAAAATAGAGTGGAAATCCATAGATGAAAAGCCGGTGGAAGCAGCTGTCTGCCTGCTTGCCCCGGATGATAAACATGACTTTCACCTCAAGGCATTGTCAAAGCTTGCCCGCAGACTGATGCATGAGGATTTTGTTGACATATTAAAAACGGCAGAGAAACAGCAGATCTTAAGTGAAATTATAGATACGGTATCCTGAAGGATAAATGTGACATCACATGGAAGCTTCCACATGGTATGAATTTCCCGGGAAATATATGTACAAAGACCGTTTTGAGATTTGTCTGTTTTCCATAGGACAAACACTGAAAAAACAGCTATGTTCAAGCTGCTGTGAACGTTGTATAATAAAAGCAAGGAGGGTTTTTGTATATGGAAAACTTTGTTTATTCAATTCCCACAGAAATTTATTTTGGTAAGGGGCAGATTGTCAATATCGGCGATATCGTATCCAGATATGGTAGGAAGGCATTGCTGGTTTATGGTGGCGGCAGTATCAAGCGCAACGGTATTTATGATGATGTTGTAAAAATTTTCAAAGAGAACGGCATCGCATGGTGCGAGCTGTCCGGCGTGGAGCCGAATCCGAGAATTACAACGGTGCGCGAGGGTGTGAAGCTGTGCCGTGAGGAAGGTGTTGAAGTTTTAGTACCGATTGGTGGCGGTAGTACCATTGACTGCGCCAAGGTGATTGCTGGTGCTGTCAGCTATGACGGCGATGCATGGGATATCGTTTTAAATCCTGCAAAGGTAGTTAGTGTGCTTCCAATCGTAACAGTTTTGACCCTGTCGGCAACCGGTAGTGAAATGGATACCTTTGCCGTTATCAGTAATCTGGAAACCAATGATAAAATCGGAACGGGGCATGAGGATATGCGGCCGAAGGCATCAATTCTGGACCCAAGCTATACCTGCAGTGTATCCGCATACCAGACTGCGGCAGGTACGGCGGATATTATGAGTCATATCTTCGAATGCTATTTCTCCAATGTACAGGGCTATATGCAGGATCGCATGGCGGAAGGACTGTTAAAGACATGCATTGAATTCGGTGTACGTGCAGTACAAAATCCTGAGGATTATGAAGCGCGGGCAAACCTGATGTGGACCAGTAGCTGGGCAATCAACAATTTCATTAAGCTGGGAAAAACGGTGGAATGGACGGTGCATCCGATGGAGCATCAGCTTTCTGCATATTATGACATCACACATGGTGTGGGGCTGGCTATTTTAACGCCGCACTGGATGGAATACGTGCTGAATGAGGAAACTGTGGAAAAATTTAAAGACTATGGTGTTAATGTATGGGGCATTGACAGGGAAAAGGATCCGTTTGAAATTGCGCATGAAGCCATCAAAAAGACGAAAGACTATTTTGTTGCTATGGGAATTCCGACAACGATGCGTGAAGTGGGAATTAAAGATGAAACAAACTTTGATGTCATGGCGGAAAAAGCTGCAGCGGATTTGAAGGGAGCTTATGTAGAGCTTACGAAAGAGGATGTAAAAAACATCTACCGCGCCGCATTATAAGTATTTTATAAGGAAGCCAAGGCTGCTTTCATACGCAATATAGAGAAAGCCTGTAATACATAAGGTTCTTTCTCGATTGTGGGTAAACTTAACATAGGGAGACTTCCATACGATTGTAGTTAACAATAGTATGAAAGTCTCCCTTTTGCAAACACTCTAACGTTAGAAAGAACCATGCATAAGCAGGGTTTTTTTCATATGAATCAGTGAGTGAACAATATGCTGGATAAGACTATACAGTTTCTGATGAAAGGTTTCTAAGCAATAACATGATGAGTTTCAAAATAGAACTTCAAGCTTATATAAGGACGCTTACGAAAGGAAGCCTATCTGCCGATAGATGGTGAAAAGGAATACTCGCAGCGTTCGTTGAAATGGCAGGCTATAGCACTTCCTGTACAGGGAGTGATGTGTGATAGCATACGCATATAATGGAATTTCAGTATTTGCTGTTATTTTGGAAAGTAAGAAACCAGTAAACAGAAGCTACATCATTCACTCTTTCCATATAAAAAAAGAGTTGCAGGGCTTTGTAGGATAGCGAAACATTCTGCAGGTCTTGACAGGAGAAACTGAAAGATTGATGAAAAGAAAAAGAAGAGAAGGTATTCATTTTGTCAGGAGTTGTGATGGAACGGATATCATTTTTTTTCGTTTTGTGTCACTATGAATCTGCTTGGTCTATTATAGGAAAGCGATTAGGAAAAGATTTCCTGTTTTTGCCGCAGATAGTGGAAAATGATAGCCTATCAATCCCCCCAATGCTCTTTTATAATAAGACCATAAGCAAGGAGGGAACAGTATTGGAACTATATAACAAACGTATGATTCAGATTCTGGAACTGCTGACACAAAACCGAAAGGTATTGAGCAGCGACCAAATTGCTTTATCGATCGGCGTGTCATCAAGAACGATTCGAAACGATATAAAGGAATTGAACGGCATCCTTCATGCTCATGGTGCAACCATTCTTTCCGAAGCAGGCAGTGGATATTATCTGAATACGGAACAACCAGAGGCTTTCACAGAGCTCATGGATCAATTGCATGCCGAGGAAGAAAAGGATGCGGATACGATTATCCCCAGTGATCCCAGAGACAGGGCAGCCTATATCATGCAGCATCTGTTAAAAAACACGTTGCGCAATGAAGAAATTATTGATCCCAACGATTTGGCGGATGAGGTGTTTGTCAGTATGTCCACGCTGAAAAAGGATATCCGGCAGATTGATAAAATGCTGGAGCGCTTTTCCTTAAAGGTCGGTATCAGCACAAAGAAAGGTGTGCATATCATCGGAAGTGAAGCCAATATCCGTTATTGCATATCGGAATTTATTTTCAAGCACAACGATGCGCGTGCATCCAGAGAAACGGGATTTTTTGATGATATCGTTAGTGAAGAGCTCTTTTCCCAGCTGCATGAAATCCTTCTGGAAACCATGAAAAAGTATGATATGCGTCTTACGGATATCGCATTCAAGAACCTGATCGTACATATTGTCATTATCTTAAAGCGCTCCTTTCATGAACGGCGTGTGGATTATGAAGAAGCGGAAATCCGTCAGCTGGAAAGTCATATGGAGTTTGCGGCGGCAAAGGAGGTTCTGGCTGTTATTTATCATAAACTGCACATTGATATCACCGATGAGGTGTACTATCTGACGCAGCATTTGATATCCAGTAAGAAGTTTCTTACCACAAACTTTACGGATGAAAATGAGGAGTATGAATTTAAGAAGGAAATTCAGGCAATTCTGTATCGAATCAGGGAGGATACCAATGTTGATCTTTCGGATGATACGCAATTGATCAATGGTTTGGCAGTTCACCTCAGTGTTGCAGTTCAGCGGCTTCGATTCCATATGAATATACGCAACGACTTTCTGGACTATATGAAAAACAATTATCCCTTTGCATTCGAGCTGGCAGTCAAGGCGAGTGAAATCGTGGAGCATGTTTTCTCCATTAAGACAAATGAAAATGAAATTGGTCTTCTTGCGATTCATTTCGGTGCAGCACTGGAGCGGAAGGGCCTGAATGAAAAGCAGAAAATCTTTGAAGCTGTCATCGTATGTGCCTCCGGAATGGCAACCGCAATGCTGATGAAGGAAAGAGTGAAACAGTTTTTCCAGAACCGGATTCATATTGTGAAAACCTGCCCGCTGTATGAGGTAACACAGGCACTGATTGACAGTGTGGACCTCGTACTGACAAGTGTGCCGGTGGAGACATTCCATAGTGAAAAAATCCTGCAGACACAATTATTGCTGGATGACCGGGATGTCCGCAATATTGAAACCTTCATGACGCATCACCATGAGGACAGCGGATATTTCAAGGAAATCTTTCGGGAGGATCTGTATTTCACAAATCTGAAGCTGAAAACAAGAGATGAGGTACTGCATTTTATTACCGATGCTATGATCGAAAAGGGGTATATGAAGGAGGAAAACAAACAATCCGTATTCAAACGGGAGGCTATGGCGACGACTGAGCTGGGCAGTATGGTTGCCATGCCGCATTCCTTGGAAAATGATATGCTGGAGGCCAGTGTATCCGTAACGATTCTGGATAAACCGATCGTCTGGGATCAGGAAAAGGTACAGGTTGTCCTGCTGTTAAATATACCGAAGAGCAAATACGGCATGTGGGAAGATGTCTTCAAAACACTGTATAAAAATCTGATACGTGATTTTGGTGTTCGCAGGCTTGCCAAGGGCTGCACCTATGAAGAGTTTATACGGGATTTGGAATATCAGAGGCAGGGAAAGGAATGAGGTTATGAAGGGAATTGAATTAAGTGAGAAAAATGTAAGGCTGCATGTAAGTGCAAGGGACTGGGAGGAAGCAGTCCGCATCGGCGGCAGGATTCTGGTGGAAAACGGAACCGCAAAGGAAAGCTATGTGGAGGGTATTGTAAATTCAATCAAAGAATACGGACCGTATGTTGTCATATCAAAGGGATTCGCCATTCCGCATACAAGAGCAGAGGATGGTTCTCTGGGCATCGGGTTTTCTCTGATTACACTCAGGGAACCGGTTTACTTCGACCCCAAGGATGATCCGGTTGAGGTCATGATCTGTTTTACCGCAATTGATTCCCAGACACATCTGGACATATTGAAAATGATTGTGACCTTTGTGGAAAAGGGGTATGTGGAGAAAATCGCAAAGCTGGATACGATCGATGAGCTCAACGCCCTGTTACAGAATGAAGAATAAGGTAGAAACGGCAACCCCGTGAAGATTGGAGGAAAATATGAAAATTTTAATGGTATGCGGTAACGGTCTGGGAAGCAGCTTTGCCTGTCAGATGACAGTGGAAACCGTGCTTCAGGAGCTTGGTGTCAGTGCCTCGCTGGATCATTGTGATCTATCCAGTGTGAAGGGAATGAAGGCGGATCTGATTCTTTCGGGTAAAAATTTTGAGAGCCAGTTCGCAAATCTGGAGCTGACGACACCGACCATCTTTTTGAACCGTCTGGTGGACAAAAATGAAATCAGGGAAAAGCTTGTACCATTCCTGAAGGAACAGGGCAAACTTTAAATTTTAAAAACAAGAGAGGAAGGGAACTACTATGCAAATTGTAAATTTTATCATTGACAACATTCTGACACAGGCACCGATCACCATCGCATTGATTGCGATGCTGGGATTGCTGCTGCAGAAAAAACCAACCGGACAGGTGATCTCGGGAACCTTTAAAACACTGCTGGGCTTCATGGTGTTATCAGCTGGTTCCAATGTCATTGTACAGGCACTTACGTATTTTGGGGCAATCTTTACCGAAGGCTTTGGCATGCAGGGGCTGGTACCCTCCATCGAAGCGATTAACGGACAGGCAATGGGGGAGCTTGGTCTGGGAAGTGAAATCGCACTAACACTGGGGGCAATCTTCATCTTCAATATTATCATTGCGCGCTTTACAAAATGGAAATATATCTTTCTGACAGGACAGGCACTGCTCTGGATGTCAACGATCTGCGCTGTCTTTGGATACTGGTGCGGACTGCGCGGGGTAACGCTAATTCTTGTTGGTGGACTGATTGGTGGAATCTTCGCTGTTGCCATGCCTGCGATTGCACAGCCTTATGTTAGAAAAATTACCGGCAACGATGATATCGCACTCGGGCATTTCTGTACTGTAGGCTATGTATTAACTGCATGGGTAGGTAAGCTGACCGGTGGTAAGAAATCAGTTTCCACAGAGGAGCTGCAGCTGCCAAAGGGTCTGGAATTTTTACAGGATACCTACTTGTCTATCGGTATCGTCATGATTCCGCTGTTTCTGGTAACGGCTTTCTTTGCGGGACCTGAGTTCTGTGCGGATTATGCAGGGGCAACAAATTATCTGGTACACGCCTTCCTGCAGGCAGTTCAATTTGTTGTAGGCGTATATGTATTGCTAGCCGGTGTCCGTCTGTTACTGGCAGAAATCGTTCCTGCGTTCCGTGGTATTGCTATGAAGCTGGTTCCGGATGCAAAGCCTGCACTGGACTGCCCGGTCTTGTTCCCATATGCACCTAACGCAGTTATTATCGGCTTTGTAAGTACGACGATTGGTTCTGTTATCGGCATGTTTCTCTTCCCGATGTTCGGTCTTCCGATGATCCTTCCGGGAATGATGACCAACTTCTTTGCCGGAGGCTGTGCCGGAATCTTCGGAAATGCGATGGGAGGTACCAGAGGTTGCATTATCTCCGGCATCATTCACGGCTTGTTTATCACACTCCTGCCTGCAATCCTGTCACCGATGCTGGCAGATATCGGATTCCTGAATGCAACCTGTACAGATGTGGATACCATCGTATGCGGGCTGCTGTATGGCTGGCTGTTAAAACCGGTTCTCGGCTTGTTCTAGGAGCTTGTATATGTTCTTTAAACGCAAAGAAAAGAAAGAGGAGCCTGTACAGGAAGAGGTACAGGATACTGGTGAGCTGCTGGCAAACGCACAACGAGCTGTTGCAGAGCTTAAGGATAAGAGTGGAGAGGAACGCATTGCGGCATTAAACGAAATAGGAATCCTGTATGCGGAAGCAAAACAGACTGATGAAGCTATCACATATCTGGAAATGAGTCTTTCGGAAAAGAAGGATCTGGGGAAGGGATATCGTACACTGCTGAATCTGTATAATACCAAACGAAGAGAGGCCGCAAAGGCAAAGGATGATGAACAGATTCAGTATTATCTTCGTAAGATTGATGAAATGATGGCGATTTCCAAGGAAGTCACGAGAGCCAGCTTTTAAAACCGGAAACGATATAATAAAAACAAGGAGGAGCTTGGAATGTATAAGAATCTGATAGAAATATTTAGGGAAAATGAAGGAAAGGGAGCTGTGGGAGCCTTCAATCTGCACTGCTTTGAAATGCTGCCGGCAATGATTGCGGCTGCACAGGAATTGGGAACACCCATCATTATTCAGACGTCTCTGGGGACTGCGGAATATATCGGATTTGAGGCACTGATTGCGGCTGTCAAAGCATTGGCACAGAAAGCGGATATCAATGTATGTCTGCATATGGATCACTGCAAATCCATAGAAGCGTTAAAAAAAGCAATAGATCTAGGGTATTCCAGTGTTATGTATGACGGCAGTGATCTGCCACTGGAGGAGAATATCAAAAACACACAGGAGGTCGTTGCCTACGCCCATGAGCGCAATGTATCTGTGGAAGGGGAAATCGGAAGCATTGGAGGAGCAGAGGATGGTATTGTGGTGGAAAAAAGCGATGCCGCCTACACTAAGCCTACGGATGCAATCCGTTTTGTAAAGGAAACGAACGTGGATGCTTTGGCAGTCGCAATCGGAACTACTCATGGACAGTATAAATCCAAAGCAAACATAAATTATGAGCTGCTGGAAACCTTACAGGATAAGCTGCCGGATGTCGGACTTGTGCTGCATGGCGGTACCGGTGTCAGTGATGAGGATATGAAGCGATGTGCAAAGGGTATGAAGAAAATCAATGTCGGCACGGAATTAAATAAATCTTATATTGAAGAAGTGAATGCCAGCTTCCCGGATGCAACACCGTTAACATCTTTACGAAAGCTGTTTACGCCGGCAAACGATCATATCAAACGTATCATCACAGAAAAATCCACATTATTTAAGATATAGCCAAATGCCAGCGGAACGGTGGGCATTTGTATAACAGAATCAGATAACACCTGATGAAAACAAACAAAGGAGAAGCTGTAAAGTGAAAAAGACACTCGTATTGCTGGCAGGCTATCCGGGCACCGGAAAATCCTATCTGATGCGTCAGATTCAGGAAGCATATCCAACATTTCAAATCCTTTCCCCGGATGAATATAAAGAAGAAATGTGGGATCGTTACGGTTTTGATACGATGGAGGAAAAAGAAGCCGATATACAAAAGGCTTGGCTAGCATATTACAAGGATATGAAGGATATGATGCAGATGGATATACCCATTCTGAGCGATTATCCTTTCAGTGATAAACAAAAAAGCAGACTGGAACAATTGGCAGCCACACACGCCTATCAGATTGTGACCATACGGCTTGTGGCAGATTTAGACATCTTGTATGAACGCCAAAGAGCACGTGATTTGGATGATACACGCCACCCGGGACATATTGCCGGCAGCTTTCACAAGGGAGATATACTTCAGAGCAGGGATGAGCAGCCCTGTATGGTTGGTTATGAGGAATTCATGAACCGGTGTAAGAACCGTGGGTATGGAACCTTTGCATTGGGTACGGTGCTAGAGCTTGATGTTACCGATTTCAGCCGTGCGGATTATCCTGCCCTCATGCAGAAGCTGAAAAGAATATTATGATAAGTCAGTAACTCAGAAAAGCGGTATTTTACATATAAGCGACTAGCTGCTATATTCTTCTGATATACGAAATTAGATAATAGAAATCAAGCCTAAATTTCAGAAAATATTACTTCATTATCAGCAGATCACTTGTCTGCGACAAAAAGATGGAATCATCCATTTTTTTGAGAAATATGTATAATATAAATCGGCTATCTTTGAAAGATAGTGTTGTTCTTGCACATACCGTAAATGATTTTAGCTAGTTTAGCGGTACATGCAACCTTGGCGGCTTTTGAATTTAACGGGTTCAATTGCTGCCTTTTCTTTTGATAAAACTGATTGATGGGAACATGTTTTATACTCTTTTCGGTGAAAAAGAAAACTATCATAATCATATAAAATGGTTGCTGTATTAAAAAATGTTTGATAGACAAGAAAATTGAAAAATAAATGAATTTACGAAGATGACAAACGCTTACTGCCTTGTCATCTTTCTTTAAATAACCATGGACATCATTTTTTGCTTCAAATGCCTTAAACTATAATGTTATATCATATAGAAATGAATGAATCTGGTATCATTTATAATGAGTTGAAGAAAATTGATTTTCTTTCATCTTTTCACAATTCACTGCGTTATACAGAATGAGGAGGGGCGTCATGCAGATGAAAATAAATAAACATGCTGTTTCTAAGGAAGCAGAGCTGGAAACAGCCATACGGGATGCCTATCCGAAAGTGTATTCCTACCTGTATCATCGAACACTGGATGCGGCACTGTCCAAGGATCTGACACAGGAAACCTTTTACCGGTTTTACAGACATCTGGACCAATATGAGGAACAGGGAAAGCTGCTGAATTTTCTATACCGTATTGCTAGGCATCTGGTGTATGACCATACCCGCTCCAGACGGTATACGGACGAGCTGCAGGAGGAGCAGATGCGCGATGATACGTATAATGGTGAGCGGCTGTTTCAGAAGAAGGAGGAATTTGTAATTCTTCGTTTATGGATAAGCGAGCTGCCTCCGCATTTGCAGGATGTGCTTCTGCTGCGGTATGATGAAGGATTGAAATACCGGGATATCTCACAGATTACGGGAATTCATGTTTCCACTGTGAAATCGCAGGTAAGGCTGGCACTCCATATATTGAAAAAACGTGCTCAGAAGGAGGGATGGAAGTGAAAAAAGAAAGGATTCGCCTGGAAACGCTGGAAATACCGGACATACCGGAGGACGATATTGTGGAGGTTATCACAAACGTAAAGGAACTGCTACAAAAGCGTGCTGTGAAAAAATATGAAAGCAGTATACTGAAAAGTCTGCGTGAGCTGCTGTATGTACATGGTTGGAAAAGTATTGTATTACAGGGGGGACTGACACTGCTTGTGGCACTAGCTGTATGGCTGTGTCTGCCAAATGGATATAAGATGAATTCTGTAGCCTTTCTTTCACTTGGAAGCTCTCTGTTGTCTGTTGCTGTTACAGTAGAGGTTTTCCGATGTGATATCTATGGTATGAAGGAGCTGGAAATGGCGTCGCCTTATTCGCCGCAGCGTATGCTTATGTGGAAAATGCTTCTGCTGGGTGGTATCTCCTTTCTGGGAATTCTGATTATCGCAGTCAGCATCTCCCTGCAAACGGATATTCATCTGCTTACGCTGCTGTATAGCGGCTGTATTCCGTTTTTGCTGCTGAATGCCTTTACCTTACACCTATATGCCCATGATCAGGTTTTGCAGGTGTTTCTGACGGTATACGGCTTTGCGGCAGGTGGTCTTGTCCTGCTGGAGCTGTTTGGAGTGGGATATTGGATCGGTTTTCTGGAACAATATGGCGGGCAGCTGTTTCTTGCTGTTCTGGTATACAGCGGTTATGTCCTGTGGGACCATTGCAGGAGGAATCTTCATGTGTAGACTGTGTCTGCGTGAGCTGCATAAATTTTTCCACTCCCGGCTGCATTGTGCCCTGCTGTGTGTCCTGCTGCTGTTTCCGCTTCTGCATCTTGCTTTTACGCTGCATGCGCAGACACAGGAGCGCTACGCCTTGCTCAATGATAAGGTATTGAACGCAAAAGAAGCAAAAGCCATAGCGGACGATCTGCGCAGAAGCATGTCCGGGACAGTGCAGAAGAGCTGGATTGCCGATCGAAAGCAGGAGCTGGAAAAGCTTGTCGAGCAGGAAATCCAGAAAGAGGATATTCGCTATCAAACACTGGATCAGGCATACTGGGACGGCTATCGTACCATGGAAATGGTGGATGCCATACGATTGGACCCGCAGACACCTGCTATCGTACGACATGATTTGAACACACACCAATGGCGCTATGGTCCATACGAGGGCTGGATGAGCCGCATGAAGATATTTGAGAACACTGCCAAACTGTATGCACTCTTCTGCCTGTTTCTGTTTGGAAGTATGTTTAATCAGGAGGAATCCTGCGATATGCTGGAGCTGTTGAAAAGCTGCCGAAAGGGGAGGAGGAAGCTTGCCTGTGCCAAACTGATTGTCTCTTTTTCACTGGCACTCATGCTGGCGGCCGCGCTGTATATCATACTGTCTGTATCAACCTCTATGATCCTGGACTTATCCGGTGGGGATACGACACTCATGATGCTGAGAACACTGCATATCTATACATTTTCACAGATTGATTTGCAGGCGCTTGGATTGTTGCTGCTCAGTGGAATAGCGTGTACTCTGTTTGCTGTCTTCACCTCCGTCATAGTAAAAAAACCGGCAGTTTCGCTGGGACTTGGCATGCTCTTTTTTCTATTGCCGATGCTGATAGCGATGGATGGTCTGCAAACCTCGTGGACATCATTTTTTCCATCCAATTTCCTTTCCTTTCGGGCAATCGATCAGCTTATGACAACGCCATGGCTTGCTGTTTTGGGAAACCTCTATCATCGTTTGCCCCTGTTGTACGCTGTATGGAGCTTTCTGTGTATCGTGCTGATTCCGGTTATGATTGCAAAACACAGCAGCATCCGTTCATGGTCGATCATGCGCATGATGAGTACATTGGGGAAGAGTACAAAACGGAAACCGAACCATACCGATCATAATATCCGTTCATAGGCTAATCATAGAAGTCTGTACAGCTTCCACCATGAAGGTGGAGTGAGGGAAAGAACAGAAATGAAGTGATCCGGCAAATGAAACATGCAGAAAATTATATACTTGTATTCAGCAAGAGATAGGAGATTTATATGAATGTAAAACTGGAACAGCTGTCCAAGCACTTTGGAAGCGTCATTGCGGTTCAACATATGAATGCCGTATTAAAGCCGGGAATCACCGGTCTTTTGGGAGCGAATGGCAGCGGAAAAACCACACTGCTGCGCATGATGGTCAACGTACTGCCTCCGGATGAGGGACATATCCTATACGGTGATATTGACATACGGGAAAAACGGGAGGAATATCTTGCCAATATCGGCTATATGCCGCAGCATCTGAGTATGTATCCAACCTTTCGGGTTGAGGAATTCCTTCAGTATATGGGGGCTGTCAAGGGCTTGACGAAGTCCTATACGATGCAGCGTATACAGGAGCTTCTTCCTGCAGTTCACCTGGAGCCACAGCGGAAAAAGAAGATTCGGACGCTTTCCGGCGGCATGCGGCAGCGCCTTGGCATTGCACAGGCACTCCTGAACGATCCTGCTGTCCTGATTCTCGATGAACCGACCGCAGGGCTGGATCCAAAGGAACGAAACCAGTTTTCCCAGCTTTTAAGCGAGATGTCCAAGGATAAAATCATTTTACTGTCAACACATATTGTCAGTGATGTGGAAGCCATAGCCGATCAGATTATGATCATGAAAAAGGGGTGTCTGATTGCCCATGATACACCGCAAAAGCTTCTTTCGATGCTGGACGGCAGGGTGAAGGAGCGTCAGGTATCACAAAAAGAGCTGGAGCAGCTGCGTGGGCATGCCGTTATATGCTATCAGCGTGCATCAACACAGGGAACACTTGTCCGCTATCTGGATGAAACAGGCAGGGATGCCTGCAGTGTGGAGCCGACCCTGAACGATTTGTATTTATATCATTTTCAGGAGGAAGAGGCATGAGACTGTATTTGCTGGAATGTAAAAAAATAATGACCTCCCGCTTTCATCTGATTCTTTTACTGCTGTTTATGATGCTTCCGATGGTCATTTTTCAAAATAGAATTACGGATACCGGAGAAAATACGAATCCTTATCGGCATGCGGATGGAAGCAGGATGAGCAAGGAAGAAATTCAGGAGGAAGTGCATCATGAAAAATTAAAATGGACCGGTACCATGGATACAGCGTGGTGGAACCGTTTAAAGGTGGCAAAAAAAGCGGCAGATAAACGCATAGATACGCATTTTTTCAACATGGAGAAAATGAATGCACTGTATGGGAAAGACTGGTATGAGGATTATCAAAGCAATAAAAGAGATTACGCCTATGCGGATGATACAAAGGAAGCAAAAAAAGGAAAGCGGATTCTCTATCTGCGCGAGGAGTTTCTACCAAATTATAAAGAGGATATCGCAGATGAGGTGGTCAGCATGCTGTATTTGAATTATGGAAAGACTATGCTAGCGGATAAACCATGGAACAGTGAGGATGGCACCTTTGGGACGATGTACAGCTCATTTAATAATGAAAAGGTCGCAGCCCCGGTATATTCCCTTGATGTGAGCAGGGCTGAGCTTCAGCTGCTGAAGGATTACATGAATGAAAAGAAATCCTTTCATTACGGAGACAGCAGAGAATGGTTTTCCTTACTGGAAACCTATTCCACAGTAGGCATCGTGCTTATGGTGTGGGTACTGGTGATATCCAGCAATGTGGTCAACAGGGAGCGTAAACAGAATATGCTGGAGGTGCTCAGCTCCTGCAGCAGAGGCGGCAGCGCTTTATTCTTGTCCAAGCTGGCCGCTGTGATAACCTGTGCACTGATTGGCTTGCTGCTGATGATTCTGCCGGTAACACTGTATGCGTGGCTGTCCGGAAATCTTGGTGATATGGCAGTAAATATCACCGAGGGTCTGCATATGATTTCTGTATTTACCTATCAGGAGGGATTCCTCATATCCATGGAGGTCCTTGTACTGGGAGCTGTGGTCTGTGCAATTCTGGGAACACTTGCCTCCACCTGTCTGAAATCCTCCTATGTATCTCTTGGACTCTGCATGCTGTGTATGCTTGCAGGTACTGCTCTGTCCTCCTACGCATCGTGGATGAAGCTGTTTCCCTTTAAATTTATGGAACTTACATGTGTCGCAGTCAGAGGCTTCACCTGCAATCTGTTTGATCAGGCCTTTTTCCTCTGGAAGCTGCTTCCTCTTGTATGGATTCCCTGCAGTTTTCTGCTTTGCTATGCAACCCTACGCATCTATCGCTCCCGCTCTTATCACAGAATTTAGAAGCTATAAAGCATGAAAAGGAACATGCTGTCCATGAAAGAGGATGCAAGGCATAGCTGTAGCTGAAATAAGCTGAAATGAGGATATATCCTATACGTGATTGATTGCACCCCTGTGGATATGAGGAAGGGGTGACCTTTATTCATAAACAAGGTCAATGGACTTAACTGGTAACAGATATGTTTGCACAGCATAGAGCTAACGTAGTTGTTTGAAAGACAAACTTATATGGAAAACAGTGTACGAACAGGCCGGAATATGATATATTTATAACAAATTCAAAAGCGAGGGATAAGCAATGAAGAAATATATATATTTTCTGATTCCTGTATATGCACTGTACATATTCGGAATGTTTTATGTGATGCTGCCACCATTGAACTGGCATGCACCGGCTTTCTGGAAGTTTCTGGCACTGAGTGCAGGACCGCTTCTGGTGCTGCTGATCGTGTTTTCCTTTACCAAGCGTCAGATCGATTCCTTTCAGAACTGGCGTTCATCCTTTCATAACAAGAATGCCGTTAACCTGACCAGTGAACAGAAGCGCTGGGGAACAATCTGCAAGGCTTCCATTCTGGCACTGATGTTTGTGGTTGTCTTTCCATCCGCAGCTACTCTGGTTACTTCACGCATTTTCCATGCAAAGGCATTCTCACAGAGAATTGAACCAAAGGATGTGGAATTCAGCGAGGTTCCGCAGGTGGATTTCAAAAAGACACCGATTATTGACCGTGACAGCTCCATCCGTCTGGGAGATAAGGTTATGGGAAACATGACCGAATGGGTTTCCCAGTTTGATGTCAGCAATGAGTATACACAGATTTCCTATAAGGACAGTGTGTATCGTGTGACACCGTTAACCTATAACGGATTTATCAAATACTTTAAAAACAAGAGCGGCGGGGTGCCTGCCTATATCACGGTGGACAGCACCAGTGGGAAAACAAAGCTGGCAAAGCTGAAGGATCTCGGAATGGATGGTATGAAGTATGTTCCATCTGCGTATTTCAATGAAAACCTGAGCCGTCATTTGCGTTTCCAGTATCCGACTGAAATTTTCGGAGAGCCATCCTTTGAAATTGATGAGGAAGGAAGACCATGGTACATTTGTACAACCTACACGTATTCCGGCGTTGGAAATAAGAAACGTGTCACCGGAGCTGTGTTTCTGGATCCGATTACCGGTAAGAGTGAGAAATATGACACCAAGCATATTCCATCCTGGGCAGACCGCATTTATCCGGAATCTCTGGTCGTGGAGGAGCTGGATGACAATGGCAGTCTGAAGAAGGGGTTCTGGAACTCCCAGTTTGGACAGACCGGTGTCATTGTAACCTCCGAGGGCTATAATTATCTGGAAAAGAACGGGGATATCTGGCTGTACAGCGGACTGACCTCCGCAAATGCGGATGAATCCAATCTGGGCTTTGTACTGGTAAATCTGCGTACACATGAAGCCATGAAAATCGCTACGGCGGGCGCCAATGAAAAGAGCGCGATGAAGAGTGCGCAGTCTGAGGTGAAAAACTACGGTTATCAGTCCACCTTCCCGTTACTGATCAATATTAAGGGGAATCCGGTATATCTGATGTCGTTAAAGGATAACGGTCTGATTAAGATGTATGCGACGGTTTCTGCTGTGGATTATCAGAAGGTGGCTACTGTATATACGGATGAAGGTCTGGATGCACTGTTTAAAAAGACACTGAATCTTTTAGGAAGCGGCAGTGAGGACAATATCAGTAAGGAGTCCTTAAAAACAGAAGATATCACGGTTGCCGGAGTGGAAAAAATCAACATGGACGGTAATACGATTTACTATATTCAATCGGAAAAGGGCGATATCTATAAGATTAGCTTTACAACGAAATATGAGAGTCAGCTCGTATTCCTGAAGGCCGGCGATAAGCTGAACATATCCTATATCGATGCCGAGGGCATTAAGACGATTAAGGAACTGAAATGAGGTAAGCATCCCTGAAACGGGGATGCTTTTTGTCTGGGCAAGATATTAAAGGTATACATTTTTTACCATATAGGTTTCACTTATGCTTCTCTACAACATCTTTTTCGCAGATAATGGTTCTTTCTTTCGTGAAACAGAAGGAAATTCATGTATAATAAAGAGTAATAGGAAGCATTTTGTATAATCAAATACATTATCTAATAATTATACAGAATATGTATGGGTGGTTCACTTCTGAAATACATGTATTTCATGGAAGAAAAGGAGAGAGTGCATGAGCGATAATACGATCAGGCAGGGCATTCTGGAACTGCTGGAAAGGGAATGCAGTATTCTGGATTTTGACAATTTATGGTCGTCTGAGGAACTGGAGGCACTGACGGCAACGTGGCTGAGCGATCATTTCCAATGCAGCCGAAATCTGATTTCCCATTACATGAGTGAGCTGCAGCAAAAGGGGCAGATTATCAAAATCAATACACGCCCGGTATACTTCTTTCTGCGAAAATCACTGGAGGAACGCTTTTCCGTACAGCTGCAGAGCGATATTTATGAGACACTGGAAGAAATGCGCAATGAATTAAAGGCAGCGGATAAGAAGCATGCATTTATGAATCTGATTGGTGCACAGGACAGTCTGAGCTATGTGGTAGAGCAATGCAAAGCAGCTGTCTCCTATCCTGATCACGGACTTCCGATTCTTTTACAGGGACCTACCGGAACCGGGAAAAGTCTGATCGCACAGCTGATGTTTCAATATGGGAAGGATACGCATATTCTATCCGCAGACAGCCGGTTTGTGACGGTAAACTGCTCGGAATATGCAAACAATCCGGAGATGCTGATGACCAATTTATTCGGCTATAAAAAAGGTGCCTATACCGGTGCGGAAAAGGATACCCCCGGATTGCTGGCACTGGCTGATGGCGGTATTCTGTTTATGGATGAGGTACACGGACTGAAGCCGGAATGTCAGGAAAAGATATTTCTCTTCATGGATAAGGGCATTTATCATATGGTCGGGGATAATGATGTATGGTATGAATCCAATGCGAGAGTGATTTTCGCGACAACCATGCAGCCAAGTGAGGTGCTGCTGAAAACACTGCTGCGAAGGATACCGCTGATTGTCAAGGTGCCTTCCCTTGCAGAGCGCCCTCTGCAGGAGAAGCGAAGACTTCTGCAATTTCTGATACAGGAGGAGGAACAGCATATTCAACGGGAAATCTGCCTGTCGGATCTGGTCTATCGCACGCTGGAGCGTCATGTTTTTGCCGGCAATGTCGGAGGGTTGAAAAACTGTATCCGGGCAAGCGTTGCCAAGGCATTTCTACGCAGTCAGGAAAAACAGAAGCATGTGGAGCTGCATCTGTATGATCTGCCCAGCGACCTGCTGGAAAGCACAGGTCAGGACCTGACACTGTACAGCTATGACGATAAAACAATGATTCGCAGCGGTGATATGCTGGTAAATATACAAAAGGACGGGCATCTGTATAAACTGAATTCCTACCTTGTTCACAAATACCGTACCTTGAATCATGCCGAGCTGAAGCTTTCCTCCTATGTGGAAAGCTGCTGCCGAAAGCTGGAACAGTATGTGGATTATCTGTTTGCGGGAAATACCTATGAATCGCCGAAGCTCGATATGATGAATCATCTGGTGAAGAATATCATGAATATAGTGATTCATAAGTATCATCTGGAAACATTCTCCAACAATGAAATATCCGTGCTTGTTCATTTTATGAATGATTATATGCAGAACTATGCTTCCATCAACCAGCTGAGAATCTGTAACCGCAAGGATGTGGAGCAGCTGCAGAATCTGCTGCATCGTGAATACGGACTGGAATATGATATTGTCTGTGATATCTGGCAGCTGGTCAGTGATGCGTTAAACTTTGTGCCCGGACCGTTTGCTTTTCTGGACCTGTTCCTATTTATCCGGTATTTTGACCGGGACATGCAGGCTGCGGATATTCCGGCAGTGATTATCGCCCATGGCTATGCAATTGCCAGCGGAATTGCCGAGGTTGCCAATCAGCTGTTGAAGCAGCATGTTTTTGATGCTATCGATATGCCGATTGAAAGTGACTTTGAAGTTATCGTAACGAAGCTGAGCGACTATTTAAAGGGGAAAGAAAGCAGTAAGGAAGTAATCGTCCTTGTCGATATGGGCTCCTTGGAGGATATCTATCAGCGATTGGGCAGTGTTAAGCTTATGGATATCGGTATCATCAATAATGTTACGACAAAGCTGGCGCTCGATATCGGCAGTATGATTTTGGAAAAAATGACGATACAGGATATCCTCAGGGAAGCCAGCAGTCATCTTCCTTATCATTATAAAATCATCAAAAACCGTGTGAAGCAGGATGCCGTCTTATCGGTATGTGAGACAGGAATCGGTACGGCGGAGAAAATCAGTAATCTGATGGAGGAATCATTACCTGAACATGTATCCATCAGTGTGATTCCCTATGATTTTGATTCCCTGATAAAATCGGGAAGAAGCTCTTCTATTTTTGAAAAATATAATATTCTGTTCATTGTTGGCACAAAGAATCCAAAAATAGCTGATATTCCTTTTATTTCATTGGAGGAAATGATTGAACAGAAGAGTGTGGAGAAAACGAATGCAGCGTTTGCCCAACGTATGCGTCCGGATCAGATCGAAGTCTTTAATGAAAATATGATTAAAAATTTCTCTATGGATAATTTACTGGACTATTTAACCATTCTGGACAGCGATAAGATTATCAACAGTGTGGAAAAAATCATTAAGACGATCCAGCGGGAACTGCAGATGGTTCTCAGCAGCAACATCGCACTGGGCCTGTATATCCATATCAGCTGTCTGATTGAGCGACTGATTATCAATAAGAATGTGACAAAGTTTCATAATCTGGATACCTTTATACAGGAGCATGGAGATTTCATCGCTATTGTAAAACGGGCATTTCATGATGTAGAGGTGCATTACAATGTGGAAATACCGGTTAGTGAAATTGGCTATATTTACGATTATATCTTTAAGCGGGACAGTGTCAAGGCGGTGGATGACAGTGTCAACGAATTATGGGAAACGATTGAATGATGGTTTTTTGATAGTAGCTGCAATATCTTCAATAAAATTAAATAAGCCCCTGTTTAATGGGGAAACAGGAACTGCGTGTCGATTTTACGAAAATTGGCACGCAGTTTGCTTATAGATTAGTGAGACGTGAAATATCAGGAAAGGAGGGGAGGAATTTGAGAAACATCATACTGGCTTCTCATGGTTCATTGGCCGAGGGCATGCTGAGTGCTGTGCGAATGATTGTGGGAAGCACGCAGGGAATCGCCGCATATGGATTGGACACTTATAAGACACCGCAGGATATCTACCAGCTGCTGAAGGAGCAGATTGAACAAAATCAGGATCAGGAGTACATCCTGCTCTGTGATATCAATGGCGGAAGTGTTCACAATCAGCTCATGCATTTATGCATCTTTCCCAAGGTTTATCTGATGACCGGAATGACGCTGTCTGTTGTATTGGAGCTGCTGCTGACACAGGATCATGGAAATACAGAGGAGCTTTTAAGGAAAACGATGGAGAATGCCAGGAAAAACATTCTGTTATTTAATTATCAAAGTGTTAAAAGTGAAATTGACAAAGGAATCGAGGATGATAAATTATGGTAGAACTTTGTAGAATTGATGATCGTCTGCTGCATGGACAGGTGGCGGTAACATGGGTTAGTGCAGTAGCGCCGGAAGCCATTCTGATTGCGAACAATGAAGCAGCGACCAATGAAATGAGTAAGCTCGCACTGAAAATGGCGAAGCCGGCCGGTATTAAGCTGGCAGTTAAAACAATCGATGATGCAGCTGCTCTGCTCAATAATCCGAACGCAAAAAAGATTAAGATTTTCCTTATTACAAGAACCATTCAGGATACATTGAGGCTTGTGAAAATAACAGACTGTATTCATCGTGTGAATATCGGCGGTGTTAAGAACAAGGAAGGAGGTAAGATGATTGCGGCAACCGTGTGTTTGAACGATGAAGATATTCAGGCACTGAAGGAGCTTAAATCGCTGGTAGATGATTTGGAACTTCGCATGGTGCCATCAGAAAGTAAAACGAATATTGATAGGTATCTTTAAAGAAAAGGAGGAATTATTATGATTCAGGCGCTATTAGTTGGATTAACAGTAACAATTCTGGGCTTTGCCGATTTCTGGTTATGCAATCCGATGCTGGATCGTCCGCTAATTGTCGGTACAGCGATTGGTATTGTCTTGGGTGATGTGAAAACAGGCGTTGAGGTAGGCGCTGCATTGGAACTGGTATTCATGGGGGTTATGGCAATCGGCGGAACAGTGCCGCCGGATTCCGTGTCCGGAACAGCTGTTGGTACAGCATATGCAATTATTCTGGGGGCAGGTGTTGAAACAGCGTTTGCACTGGCTGTCCCTACTTCTATTTTTTGCCAGATGTTATTCGTGCCGAAAATCGCAACACGTTCGCTTTTTACACCGTTTATTGATCGTATGGTAGAAAAAGGAAACTACAAGGGTATCCAAAGACTATTCCCCTTAGTTTCTATCACTACATGCATAGTCAGTGGTCTAATCTGTGCATTGGGTGTTGGACTGGGGGCAGATGTTATGAAAGAATTCATCAATATTTTACCACAGACGCTGCTGGATGGCATGGGAGTTGCGGCAGGAATGCTGGGAGCTGTCGGATTCGGCTTGCTGCTGAAGATGATGTGGCAGAAGAAAATGGCTGTCTATTTCTTCCTTGGATTCATCATGGCTTCCTATTGTGGTATGCCGCTGATGGCGATTGCAATTACTGGTGTGATCCTAGTCGTTATTCTGTATTTTGAAGGTGAATTCTCAAAGCGCCGGCAGGCAAATAAGCTTGTCGCAAGTGGTGATACAGGGGAGGAGGACTTGTTCGATGATTAAGGAAAAATTTGGCTTAACTGATGAAGAAGGGAAATTGATGGCCAAAGTAGCCCGTCGTTCTCACCAGGTTGGATCTGTATATACATGGGAGAAATTTCAGGCAATGGGGTATATGTGGGTTATGATTCCGGTTATCAATGCGATGTATGACAAAAAGGAAGATCGTATTGAGGGATATAAACGTCATTATGAATTGTTCAACACAAATCCGGTTGTCGGAGGATTTATCACCGGTCTTAGCGCTGCAATGGAGATACAATGCGCACGCGATAGGAATTTCGATAAGGCTTCCATCGGCGCTGTGAAAACATCCCTGATGGGTCCGTTTGCCGGTATTGGTGATTCCATTTTCCAGAGTACATGGCGTGTTATCACTATGGGAATCGGCTTGAGTATGGCGAAAGATGGAAATATTCTGGGTCCTATCGTCTTCCTGATACTGTTCAATCTGCTGGCAGAGCCTGTACGTATTCTATTTCCTTATATAGGATTCAAAATGGGTACAAAGTTTATGACACAGGCTGAAGAAAGCGGCATTATGAGTTATGTCACGAAAGCAGCGGGTATCATCGGTTTGATGACGGTTGGTGCTATGACAGCTACCATGGTATCTTTGAATATCGGTTATGTCTTTACTATGAACGGGGCGGAACAGTCTTTACAGGAAATGCTGGATTCTATTTTTCCATGCATGCTTCCGTTACTGTTGACGCTTGGCTGTTTTAAATTATTGAATAAGAATGTGAAGCCAACCACCCTGATTGTTTTAATTATGGTCCTTGGTATTGCCGGAAAATACATAGGTATTTTCTAAAGCTGAAGAATCTAAAGCTGAAGAATTTAAAATTGAAAGAACTAAAATTGAAAGAAACGCAGAGCCTCAAAGGAGGCATATAGGAGGAAATTAAAATGAGTTTAATTGATACAATAAGACGAGTACCAACACCGGTAAGAGCTGTGATAAACAATCGAAAAGAAATAACTGCAGGCTTATTCACCTATCTGGGGGATAGACTTGCAACAGTTAATGAAATCGTTTTGATCGGCTCTGGAACAAGTCATACCTGCTGCATGACGTCACATGTATTTGTAGAACAGGCAAGCGGTATCTCCACAACGGTAATACTGCCGAATCTCTTTCTTGAGAAAAGTGTTTTGAATCCGAATGCACTCTATGTTTTTACATCACAGAGCGGGACTTCATCACTGACGCAGGCATCACAGAAAAGAGTGAACGATCTGGGATATCTGAATGTAGCGGTTTCAGAAGAACCGGATTCTCCTTTGGCAAAAGCCAGCGGCTGCTGTATCCTGCTGGAAGTGGATCATGAAGAATACGGCTGTCGTACGATCGGCTATTGTATGTCTGCATTTACTCATATGATCATGGCGATGGAAATCGGACTGGCAAGGGGAACGTTATCAGAAACCGAATATGCATCCTATTTGAAGGACGCAGAGGCAGCAGCCAATCATCATGGTGAAATTTGTGATGCTACCATGCAGTGGTTTGATAGAAATAAATGGAAGCTGATGAATAAGGACGGATATGCTCTGTATGGTGCAGGCGCCCTGTATGGTGCTGCTGTAGAAGGCGCCTTGAAAGTGCTTGAAATCGCACAACGCTATCTGTGTGTCGGTTATGAAATGGATGAGGGGATGCATGGACCTACGATGGGATTTACAAACCGTGTCGCTGTTATCATACTGAATGACGGAAAGAATGAACGTCTTGCGAACGGACTGGCAGATTATATCAAGGATATGGTAGGAGATGCTTTTGTTATCGGAAAGAATACGAAGGATGAGCGAGATCTTGCATTTGAGCCGGTGGGCGGTCCATTCGCCTATCTGGAGTATACTCCGGTAGTAGAAATACTTGCGGCACGACTGGCTTTTGACTATGGTATTACTGTCAATCCTATCGGAGCTAATGCAGAATCCATGCCAGAAACAAACTATTTCAATACGCATGATGAATAAGCGATAAATCGATTTCCAAAAGATGCTGGTTAGTTCCATTCTCGTTGAAGAGCAGAATCTCAACAAGGGAAGCTGCATAGCGGCTTATTCCGTGCTGATGGATTTTACTTAAGAAATGGCTGTATCAGCATCTTCTCTTGCGAATAAGCCAATATTTATCGGGCTGAACTTTATAAGCTGTCATGCTCTGCTTTGCTGCATTGAAGAGCATGCGAGTAGAAATAGGTGCTTTCCGTACAGCGTTTGATATAGGACCCGCTCCTTTCTCGGCATCCGCTTGCCGTTGTGCGGTTTTATTCTTATGGTATCAGCTTCACTTGTCTTTACACTGCTTCGCTACGTTGACAGATAACAGGCATGACCCAATCAGGAGAAAAAGGAATCAATGGATGTAAAATCTGGAAATAAAACAGTGAGGTGACAGGATGATAACATTCCAATATACAATCAAGAGCCACATGGGGCTTCATGCACGTCCGGCAAGTGATCTTTCCTCACTTGCGAGGAAATTCAGCAGTTCGATTACGGTGTACAGCAGGAGGCGAAGAGCCAATGTGCGAAGGATCGTTGAACTGATGGAGCTTAATGTGGGAAGAAATGAAATTTTGTTATTTGAAATCCAGGGCAGTGATGAGCAGCAGGCGGCAGAAGAACTGCTCTGCTATTGTGAAAGAAGGTTGTGAGAGTTGCGAAATTATAAGATGGTTGTGTTTGACTGCGATGGTACTCTGGTGGATTCCGCCATCATGATTGCTATGCTTTATGAGGGGTATCGGAAAATGTATCCGAATCGTTCTTTCTTGCCGTATGAGCATTTCATCCCCTGTTATTTTCAATCAGATCAGGAGAATTGTGCATATCTGCAGATTCCCAAAGAGGATAAGGAACGCTTTGAGGATATTTGTTTTCACCAGCTGGAATTCGGAATGAGCAGCGTAAAGCCATTTTCCGGAATCAATGAAGTGCTGATTGAAATACGAAAGCTCGGGTATGAGGTTGGTATTGCGACCTCCAGAAGCTATGAAGCCTTTTATGGTATACGAGAACAGTTATCAAAGGAAGCGTTTGATTGTTTTTCCTGCATCGGTGTTCAGGATGTTGTTCACCATATGAAGCCTGCACCGGATGTGCTTCTTTATATCATGGAACAAACCGGCTTACCAAAGGAACAGCTGCTGTTTGTCGGTGATTCTATGAATGATGCCCGGTGTGCAAAGGCTGCCGGTGTGGATTTTGTGTGGGCGAAATGGGGAAGTATAGGCACAGAAGTATTCCCCTGTATGTATGCCGCAGAAAAACCGGAAGAGCTTTTATTTTTATTGTGAGCTTGTGAAAGCTGATCAGGAGGGTATCCATGCAAAAGAAAATAGATTTACTACACGGTAATTTATATTCAGTTCTGCTGTGGTTCGCCCTGCCCTTTCTGGCAGCAAATCTGATACAGGTACTGTATGGCACCGTCGATCTACTGGTGGTCGGATGGTACAATGGCGAGGCACAGATTTCTGCCGTATCACTGGGGTCGCAGATCACCCAGCTGCTACTGTCTTTGATTACCGGTCTGACCATGGGCAGTACCGTACTGATTGCACAGTATGCAGGAAACGGTAAAGAAAAAGATATTGAATCCTCCATAGCTACAACCTTTACACTTTTTCTTTTTCTGGGAGTTATGCTGACTGTCGTGATGTTGGTGCTGACGCCGCAGCTGCTACAACTCATACAGACACCGCCGGAAGCCTATGGAGATGCCTGCAGTTATGTATATATATGCAGTATAGGTATCATTTTCAGCTTTGGTTATAATGCAGTCAGCGCAGTTCTTCGAGGTCTGGGTGATGCTAAAAGTCCGCTGTACTTTATCATAACAGCCTGTATTGTCAACGTCGTGCTGGACTTTCTGCTGGTTGCCGGCTTCCATATGGGAGCCGCAGGTGCTGCAATAGCGACGACATTTTCTCAGGGTGTATCGCTGATTCTGGCAATCATGTTTTTGCGCAAACAGAATTTCAGCTTTGATTTTCATGTATCCAGCTTTCATCTGCATAAGGATAAGGCATTGCTGTTGTTGAAAATCGGACTGCCTATTTCTTTGCAGGAGGTCATATCAGCAATCTCTTTTCTTTGCATTGCCGCAATTATCAACGGCTTCGGTGTCGCTGCCAGTGCTGCTGCCGGTATCTGTAATAAATTCGAAGGCTTTGCCATGCTTCCGTCAACGGCAATCGCATCCGCCATCAGTACAGTAGCCGCACAGAATATCGGAGCCGGTAACTGGAAGCGTGCTGGTAAAGCCTTGTGGATCAGCGTTCTGTTTGCCTTTACCGCTTCCATGGTATTCTTTATCTGGGCCGGTATATCGTCTGAAAGCATCCTGCGGATTTTCAAAGCAGAGGGTGCAGTTATCATTGCAGGAGAACAATATCTGCATTATTTCCGCTATGATTTTCTGCTGGTTGCCTTCGGATTTACAATGAACGGCTTTTTCAATGGCTGCGGACGAACACTGTTCGCCATGGTCAATGGAATAGCAGCATCTCTATGTATTCGTATCCCTCTCGTATTTATTCTGTCGCAATACGGGAATCATGATCTTACCGGAATTGGTCTTGCAATTCCTGCCGCAACGCTTGTATCTGTGATTGCCGCAATCATCTATTACCGCCGCGGCAAATGGAAACAGGCACTTACGGTGTAAAGCAGAACTCAAAACTGCATGCATCTGGTTTTGGAAGAGGAGGACACTTATGCTACATAACTTCGATAACCAGTGAGTATATAGGAATCAAAATCTGTCACGCATCCCTGTGTACTTGTAAAAAAGCTCCTTTGTTCTTATGAAGAGGAACGCTGTTTGCAGTCATACAGGGATTTTTTATAAAAAAGAAGTCCTGTATCGGGTTTCGGTGAGTGCTATTTACTCGCTTTTCCTGTATAATATTGCCATACGAATAAAAGGAGAAATGCATGGAACAAATAAAAGAAACAAGCCTGAAGTTTTCAGAATCACCGCTCTGTCCGATTGCGGCTGACGTCATCAGTGATGGAGAGAGTATTTATTTTTATATGTATGATCTGGATTTTGAAAATGAACGATTGATTGCCCGCTCTGCCTGCTGGGTGAAAAATCTGGTGGAGGCACCTCTTTCCTTTCAGAAAGATAAAATTGATGAGGATCATCAGCCGGTACTGCCTGCTATGTTTGTAGATGAGGATATGGATATAAAACCATGGAATGAGGATGAGCTGGAAATTGTCTGGAGTAAGGAAGGACATATCGCCGGTTTACTGCATAACAATGAAATTGTCTGTGTCATACCATCCTGGGCAGACGGTCACAACTTTCCCGGCTATGCTCTGTATGCGAAGGAAAACAATATGGTTGCGTGGAAGCTGAAGGATGCCAGTCCCATGGTGGAACGGATACTGGAAGGGAAGGCTTTCTGGAAACAGGAATTTAATGAGGTGTGGAAAACCTATAACACCCCTTATTTCTCACAGCTCAGTGATTTGTTCGGGGCTGCTACCAACTGCTATGACTTAAACAAGGACCGTTTTCCAAGCAGACTGCTGTTAACCTTTGAAAAGGATGGGATGTCGTATGCCTTTACCATTGGTGCCGGTATGTTTTCCATGCCGAATGCAGACCGTTATTATGCGGAGTATGAAGACTACGCCCGATGTGAATACGCAGTTCAATATCCGAGCAGTTCGTTGAGCAGGGAAGAGGAAATGGAGCTGTTCTCCTCGATTGCCGGTTTGTGTTCACTTCCATGGCATGCGATTGACTGTGTCGGACACGGGCATACACTGGATATCCCAATCAAAGATAAGTATGGCTGTGTGCTGATCGATGATGATAAAAGCGGGGATCCGTTACCTCTGCATTTAAAAAAGGAAGGCGTACATGTATACTGGATTCGCAGTGTGGAGGATGAGATATTTGCACAGCTCAAGGATGAGGAAAAGAAAGAGCAGCTCTGCCTGCATACCGAATTGCTGTAAGGTACAGTACGAAAACATCTATATACGTATACGGGAGAAAGGCAAAAAGAACAGAACCATATGTGAGCGCTCTGTTCTTTTTATCTGGAATCTTCTGGTTTTTTATGCATCATTCTTTCCTTGATAAGGCGATTTCCTCTTTCAACAGCTGCTGTACACTGGCAAATGATAAGATGGAAGACTGTGCCATATCCTCTAACATATCTTTTATGTGCGTCTGCATGATTCCCTTGGCGAGCCCCTGAGCGTTCAGCTCTACATGATCAAACCAGGGAATGTCATGTAGCTGCATCTGCCGCTGTTTCTGAAGATTGTCCATTGATTTCAACTGCTCGATATATTCCTTTACATAGCGAAGAGTGGCTGCTTCATCATGCAGTGCCGCACTGTAGATATACAGCTGGGACATTACCGAGAGAGGGAGCTGAAACAGGTGGCTTAAGCCTTCCATCAGCTGCAGATAGCTTCTTAACATATCCATACGGTTGTTGCGCTTTGCCAGATTACACATATTTAATAGGATCATGCCTATCTGATGATAGTGGGAAAACAGCTGAGCCTGCAGCATATGCATAGCTTCGTCTTCATCCTTGATCTGCATGGCAAGCGTACCTTCCAGAGAAGAGGTATCCGCAAGTCTGGGCAGTTTCTGCAGCAGCTGCAGACCTTCCTCATAGCGCTGTTCCATTGCCAGAAAATTCACCAGAAGAATACCGGCAAGCTGCTTTTTCTCTAAATCCGCTGACTGTGAAACCTCCTGTGCCAGCTGCTTTGCCAGTGCCAGAAACTCATTTGCCTGATCTTCCTCCTGAAGCAGAAGAAGTACCTGCATAGATAAGCGGGCAAACGATAATTTCAGGCTCTCACTGTTGGGATACTGCCGTAAAACTTTTTTCACATATGCCATGGCTTCAGGGAAAGGTGCACTTTGAAACTGTCCCAGCATTTCTTCACATAGCCTGTTCACCTGCTCCTCGCTCAGATTTTTTTCAAAATTCAACAGCTCATCAATACTGATATCAAAAATTCGTGCTAAAATGGGAAGTGTAGATATATCGGGACAGCTGCTGCCGTGCTCCCATTTACTCACTGCCGCAGAGCTGACATGAAGAAGTGATGCCAGCATTTCCTGTGTATAACCCTTTTCATTGCGCAGACGAACGATGTTTTTACCTATATCCATATATATGCATACCCCTTACTTTCTACAGGTACCTGTAACTATAGTATAAAGCAGGACAGGGCTTCCTGCAATGGAAGAAGAGTTAACATACTGTGGTATAAATCAACTGCTGGTTAAGGCATAAAGGAGGGATGTTTTTGAGTACCTATGTGATGAGTGATGTCCATGGCCTTAAGGACCGCTACGATGCCATGCTGGAGGCACTTGCGTTACAGAATGAGGATACGCTGTTTATACTGGGGGATGTGATTGACCGCGGAAGGGATGGAATTGCCATCCTTCTTGATATTATGAATAGAGATAATGCACATATGCTGCTGGGAAATCATGAATATATGATGAAGCAGTATTATGAGGCGGTGCACCATGTGATAACCGATATGCAGGAGGCATGGGTGGTAACCGATCGCTGGCAACGCAATCACTGCAGCCCGACGATCGATGCCTTTGAATGTCTGAATGAAAGGAAGCAGCGTGAGCTTCTGGATTATCTGGATGAACTGCCGATTGCAATCTGTGACCTTAAAGTGCATGAGGAACTGTTTTACTTAACACATGGCAGTGCGCAGCCACAGTTTACGCATGGTATCGTAACACAGCAGGATGTGAAAGACAGTGATGTTACAATGGAACGCTTTGTATGGGACCGTATGGATGTACATGAGCGTCTGTTTGATGACCGCAGTGTGATTGTCGGTCATACACCTACCCTGTTTTTTCAGGAGACACATCCCTATACTATTTGGACAGATACCGGTGATGTAAAGACTGCCCGTGTGATGGATATCGACTGCGGGTGTGCGGCAAATGATATTCACAGCAGACTGGGGGTTGTCTGTCTGGATACAAGAACCGTACAGTATTTCTAAAAGCGGGTTGACTCTGACATTGTGTCATGGTGTATACTTCCTGTGAGCTCAGAAAGCGAGGTGCCTTGCATGTTAAGGATTGGTGATTTTTCGAAGCTGTCCAGGATCAGTATCCGGATGCTGCGGTATTATGAAAAGCATAATCTGTTGAAGCCCCGTTATGTGGATGAGGAAAGCGGATATCGCTTTTATGCACATGAACAGATTTTCGAGGCTGCCAAAATACGGTTTCTAAGAGAAGCCGGCTTCAGTGTCGCCATGATGGAGGAAATCATGACGCAGTATGACAGTCCGCAGGAGATTCAGCGGTATTTTCAGATACGCATGAAGGAGCTGGAAGAGGAACGGCAAAGGATCTCGAATACACTGATCCGACTGGAACGGGCGCAGAAGCTGCTCGATACGGAGGATACGTTTATGAAGTATACGGTAGAAGTAAAACAAATCAAGGGAATGTATGCCGCAACCCTGCGCAGCATGATTCCCACATATGAGCGTGAGGATCTGGTATGGAAGAGGATGTACAGCATCCTTGCGGAAAAGCATCTGGATATCACCTTTGCACAACCGCAAAATGCACGGGCATATTTTTTTGATGAGGGATTTGCAGAAAAGAATGTGAATATAGAAATCGCCACGGAGGTAGTCGGCAGCTATGAGGATGTTGAGGATATCTGCTTTCGTCAGCTGAAGGATGAAACGGTTGCCAGTGTTACCTTTACCGGTGATTACAGCCAGATTACGGAGGTCTGCATGGCGATTACGATGTGGATCAAGGAAAACGGCTATGAGCTGGATGGAGCGAATTTCTGCATCTATCACAAGGGCTGGGGGCAGTGTGACAATCCAAAGGAATTTATGACAGAAATCTGTTTTCCAATTCGTAAATAAGAAAAGAAGGTAGAAGAAAACAATCCTGTTTAAGGTACGCAGGATTGTTTTTTGTTGTTTCTGAAGGTATCTGTAAGGATACCTTCCATATGCATTATTTCATATGCTCATCGAGGAAGTGGAAAATCTTCTGATAATACGCCTTTGGCTGTTCATACATATTGGCTCTGTGTCCGCTGTTTTCCACAATGTAGAGATCCTTCGCGGACTGACAGGCATCATATAGGCGAAATGCCATATCACAGGGCACATGCACATCCTTTTCACCATGGAGAAACAGAGTTGGAAGAATCGCCTTTTCCATCTTCGGCAATGCGCTTGCCTTGCGGATGCCGAATTTCATTTTCTGTTTTACAAGGACACCCATGGAATCCAGAATCGGGAATGGAGGCATTTTATAATAGTGCGTCATCTGCCATGATAATATATCATACACCGAGGTGTATCCGCCGTCTTCAATGATACAGCGTACTGCGGCAGGCAGTTTTTCCTGCGGACAGAACAGAATTGTGTCCGCTCCCATGGAAATACCGTACAAAACGATTTCCGCCTGTGAATCCATTTCCAGAACCGCATCGATCCAGCGAAGTAAATCCTTACGCTCATTCCAGCCCAGAGATATCAAAGAGCCTTCGCTCTCTCCGTGTGCACGTGCATCCGGGGTAAGCACATGATAGCCCTGTTCATGAAAGGCTCTTGCGACTGTCCGCATATCCTCCTTGGTGCAGGCGTAGTCATGCATAACGATAGCCCAGCGGTGTGATGTATGGTCCTGGGAAGGATAAATCATACCAACCAGCTGCAGACCGTCTTCACTTTCTACAGATACCTTGTCAACCGCAACATTCTGTATCCATTTCTTACAGAGCAGCAGCTCCTTGTGGCGCCGTGTTTTTTGTTCATCATTCAGATCCGCGTCTACCAGACTCAGCTGCTTCCCCTTTTTCAGTTTTTTCCGGTTTAGCGTCTGGTCAAACAGTGTCCGGCACAGAAAGAAATCGGTTGCGGCCGCAAGTGTGGACGCTGCCCCCAGCCCGGTAATGATTTTTGATTTTTTGCTCATGTTGTCAGCTCCCATCTAATTTGTTTCATTATCTATATTATATAATGAAATCTGTGAAATTACGAGCGGAAACGTTTACATATCGTATGAAAGGTACAAAAAAGTTGTTTTTAGCACGTTGCAGGCTGAGCATTCTGCAAGGGGAATTTTAAGATGGAAAGCCAGGGCGGTATCTGTCATAAAAGGCAGGTCTGTAAGGTAGAAGGGGATGAGGTACACCATGGTTGTCTAATGGTAAGAATGTCTTTTTATTGTGATAAGGGAAATTAAGACTGTTAATCTATCGTGCTAAAAAACAAATAGTAGTAAACATCAGGGATATTCATAATAAACGTAAGCAAGGCAGTGATATTGCAGAAATAATGATATGGATATGCAGGTGAATCTGCTGTACTCTGTATGGGATATACATAGATTCAATGCAATGAATCTATGCATTTGCAGAAACCTTATGCTTTGCTGTATGCCGTAACCTGCTGTAAGAGTTTCATAGTTAGCGTTGTTCTGCTGTCGTGGATGCTATTGATATAGAAAGCCGCTTGCGGATAATCTTTGATTCCTTCAGCTGTAGCAGGTATGGATAACTGAAAAAGATCTCTTTTTCTGAATACAAAAGAAGCGATAAAAGAGAAAGGGATATTACTTGCGTAATTTATGAAAAAAACAGTTGCAATTCCAATAGAATCATATTACAATACTAAGTACCGCGGTTTCGTGGTATTTTCATGCGTGGGAGAAGGAGGCAACCCTTCATTCTGACCACTGCATAAGACTTTTTAAATATAGGAGGAATGTCTTGTGAGTAAGAAAGTTGCAAAAGTTTGTAAACTTCAGTTCCCTGCAGGGGGAGCTAGACCGGGACCTGCACTGGCTTCTGCCGGTATCAACATGCCGCAGTTCTGTACAGCATTTAATGATGCTACGAAAGAACGTGCCGGTGATGTCGTTCCAGTTATCATTACTGCATACGAAGACAAGAGCTTTGACTTCGTAATCAAAACAACTCCGGCTGCTATGATGATCAAAAAAGCTGCTGGAATCAAAAAAGCTTCAGGAAACCAGAAAGAGATCTCTGGAAAAATCACAGTAGATCAGCTGCGTGAAATCGCAGAATACAAAATGCCAGACTTGAATGCCAACGATGTGGAAGCTGCTATGCGTATTGTCGCAGGTACTGCTAAAAACATGGGTGTTGAAGTTGAAGGTTTTGAATAAGAAAGGCGGAAAACAAAATGGCAAAATTCGGTAAAAAATATGTAGAAGCTGCTAAAAAAGTTGATCGCACAAAAACTTATTCAGTAGCCGAGGCAGTAAAATTAGCAAAAGAAACAAACATCGCTAAATTCGACGCATCTGTTGAAGTTAGCTTCAAATTAAATGTGGATCCTCGTCACGCAGATCAGCAGATTCGTGGTGCGATGGTACTTCCACACGGAACTGGTAAAACACAGAAGGTCTGTGTTATTACACAGGGACCGAAAGAGCAGGAAGCGAAAGATGCCGGTGCAGATTTCGTCGGTGGAAAAGAACTGCTGGAAGACATCCAGAAGGGATGGTTCGACTTCGATGTTATCGTTGCGACTCCGAACATGATGGGTGAGCTTGGTAAGCTGGGACGTCTGTTGGGACCAAAGGGCTTAATGCCAAACCCTAAGACTGGTACAGTTACCATGGATGTAGCAAAAGCTGTTGAAGATATCAAAAAGGGTAAGGTTGAATACCGTGTTGACAAAGAAGGAAATATCAACCTGATGATTGGAAAAGTAAGCTTTGACGATGAGAAGCTGGTTGACAACTTCAATGCACTGCTGAAGGTAATCTCAAAAGCACGTCCTGCGGCTGTAAAGGGTACTTACATCAAAAACCTGGTGATTTCCACTACCATGGGACCTGGTGTCAAAGTAACTGTTGAAAAATAACGATTGACAAAATCTCGTTAGCAGGTTAGAATATCAGATGTTATCAATATACCATAGACAGTAACGGCCCTACGGCTTAATCATGTTACCGAGGTAAAAGTTGGATACTAAACTTTCACCCGTAGTCTGTCTATGCCTGCGGGTGTTTTTATATCACTCTTAAAGGGTATATTGTTACATATAAATTTAGGAGGTGTGAAGTTATGAACCAGGCGATTATCGATAGCAAGAAAGCGGTCGTTTCTGAAATTGCTCAGAAAATGAAAGAATCTCAGTCAACTGTTGTTGTTGAGTACCGTGGACTTAGCGTTGCCGAAGTAACCGAGTTACGTAGAAATCTGCGCGAAGAAGGTGTTGAGTTCAAGGTTTACAAAAACTCACTGGCTCAGCGTGCTGCTGTTGAAGCAGGTGCGGATGATCTTACAAAGGATCTGATCGGACCAAACGCCATCGCATTCGGTGGTGACGCAGTTGCTCCTGCGCGTGTTCTGGCAAAATTCGCTAAGAAACATGAACACTTGGTATTGAAAAGCGGAATCGTAGAAGGAAAAGTTGTTGGTGTAGATACCATTAAGGAACTGTCCAGTCTGCCGAACCGTGAAGGTATGTTATCAATGCTGTTAAGCTGTCTGCAGTCTCCAGTACGTGGATTTGCATGTGCTGTTAAGGCAGTGGCTGACGCAAAAGACGGAGGTTCTGCTGAAGAAGCAGCTCCACAGGAATAAACTTACAGGAGGAAAATGAAAATGGCAAAATTAGCACAGGAAGATATCTTAGCTTACTTAGAAGAAGCTACCATCTTAGAACTTAACGAATTAGTAAAAGCAATCGAAGAAAAATTCGGTGTAACAGCTGCTGCACCAGTTGCTGTAGCTGCTGTAGCAGACGACGCTGCTGCTGCAGGACCTAGCGAAGTAACAGTAACTCTGACTGACATCGGTGGAACAAAGGTTGCTGTCATCAAGGCAGTACGTGAAATCACTGGTTTAGGTCTGGTTGACGCTAAGGGTCTGGTTGACAAGGCACCAAGTGTAATTAAGGAAAACATCAAACCGGAAGAAGCAGAAGAAATCAAGAAGAAACTGATGGACGCTGGTGCTTCTGTAGAAATCAAGTAATTCATACTTACACATTTTACAAACAACAAAAAGCCGAGAGGCTTTTTGTCACCTAAAAAGGCGGGATAACGATGGATCATTACTATACAGATAATCGTCATTTAGCAGAAAACCGGAAGGAAATATCTTTCCGGTTTTGGTGTTTTAACGTTTCTTTTATTACTGATAACGGTGTGTTCTCCAAAGACAGTGTCGATTTTGGTACACGGGTACTGCTCAACACGCTGCATGAGCATGAGGAAGAGCTGGGAAATCAACTTCTTGACATGGGCTGCGGCTATGGCGTTGTGGGAATCGTTACCAAAAAGGCATGGCCGGATAAACAGGTTGAAATGGTGGATGTCAATCCCAGGGCGGTGGAGCTTGCCAGGGATAATGCTGAAAAAAATAATATCGAGGCAAACATTCATGTATCCGATGTATATGAGCAGGTAAGTGGGAATACTTTTACTGATATCATAACAAATCCTCCGATTCGTGCCGGTAAAAACGTCATCTATAACATCTTTGAGGAGGCATGGAATCACCTTGCGGACCAGGGGACACTTTGGGTTGTGATTCGCAAACAGCAGGGAGCACGCAGCGCCGTGACGAAAATAAAAGAAGTGTTTGGAAATTGCGATATCATTCACAAGGAAAAAGGATATTTCATACTAAAAGCAAAAAAAGCATTGACAATTTGACAAACAGTTGATATTATAATAAATTGCATAATACTAAAATATTAAAATGGGTTTTTATGCCTTATTTTGATAGGTGAAACTTGTAGAAAGGATGGCGTACATGGACAAAAAACAGCCTTATCGTATTGTCGCTTCCGGTAAAAAGGCAGAGCGTCGAGACTACTCAAAAGTAAGCGGGCATCTGGAACTGCCAAATCTGGTAGAAATCCAGACAGACTCCTTCGAGTGGTTCAAGAACGAAGGAATTGGGGAAGTTTTCAATGAGATTTACCCGATTCAAAACTATGGAGGAAATATCAAGCTGAAATTCGCCGGCTATGAATTCGGAGAGCCGAAATTCAATGCGGAGGAATCAATGTATCGCGAATGTAATTTCGCGGCACCTTTGAAAGCCCGTATGGAGCTTGAAATTACAGATAACACCACTGGTGAGGTTATCAACAAGTGGGAGGATGTCTTCCTTGGGGACTTCCCGCTGATGACGGAAACCGGTACCTTTATTATCAATGGTGCGGAGCGTGTCATCGTTTCGCAGATTGTGCGTTCCCCGGGTGCGTACTTTTCCACTGGTTATGAGGAAAAAACAGGGAAGGAATCCTTTGCCTGCGAATTGATTCCAAGCCGTGGAACATGGCTGGAGTTTCTGACAGAAGTGAAAAAGGCGTCTACAGGACGTGTTTTAAACATGAGCATTGACCGGAAACGTAAAATGCTGTCTTCCATTCTGTTCAAGGCGATCGGTATGTCTGTGGATCTTGACAGAAGTGAGGATGCACATGACACGATGCAGATCAAAACCTTCCTGAAGGCTATGGGAAGAGATATCGTGGAAAATGTAGCGATTGATGATGAGGATCGTGAGTTCATGAATCTGTACCTTACATTATATGCATCCTTCTTCGGCAAATACGAGGAAATTGAAAACACACTGTTGGCAGATAAGGTCAAGACAACACAGGAGGCATTACTGTCCATTTACGAAAACCAGCGTTCTGATGAAATCCCGACACTGGATGGTTCCATCACGTTAATGAATGCGAAGTTCTTCGATCCGCGCCGTTATGACCTGACAAAGGCCGGACGTTATAAGCTGCGCAAGAAGCTGAACGCGATCAACCGTGTTGATAAGCACCATCTTGCGCAGGATATTCTGGATGCGGATGGCAATGTGTTTATGGCCAGTGGTACGATGGTCAACCGTGATGAGCGAAATGCACTTCGCAAGGAGCTGGAAAAAGGTATGCATGTCAATGCATTCCCGTTCAATCCGCTGTTCAACCATCCGGATAAGGTATATGTACCAAGCAGCAATCACCTCGGTCTTGTCGGACGTGTTCTGGCGGGCGATGTGGAGCTGGAAGACGGTACGCTGTATGAAGGAAGCATTCTGAGTGAGCAGGATGTGGAAGCAATCGTCAAGGGTGTGGAAAAGGTAGCTGTACATGGCGGTATCATCGCCAAGAAGGTTGCTTTAACAAGCGCTAACGTGAATGCCGTATTGAACTACGGACAGAGAATGTACGCGTTTGCCCGTTTGACGGACGCAAATGGAGAAGATGTAGTCAACGAGGAAGGCGATTTCTTCGTGGATGGCTATACTCCTCGCCACAAGCCGGAAGCACTCAGTGTGACTGCCGTAGATGAAATCAAAGCAAAAGTTAACAACGGTGCTGTATTATATGCATGGCTGGTCGGGGCTGCGATTCAGGAAATCCTGATCCGTGACCACGACGGTGCAGTTGTGAAGGTTATGGGAAATGACCCGTATGCTGACAAGCACACCATTACTATTTCCGATATGTACGCATTCTATGCCTACAATCTGAACAATATGGAGGGTGTTGGAGATACCGATGATATCGATATGCTGGGGAACCGTCGTATCCGTTCCGTCGGAGAGCTGATTCAGAATCAGTTCCGTATCGGTTTAAGCCGTATGGAGCGTGTTGTTAAGGAACGTATGTCCATCGCGGATATCGCGACCCTGACACCGAAGAAGCTGACCAATATCCGTCCGCTGACAGCGGCAATCAAGGAATTCTTCTCCTCTTCGCAGCTGTCTCAGTTCATGGATCAGCAGAATCCGCTTGCTGAGCTGACAAACAAGCGTCGTATTTCCGCATTGGGACCTGGCGGTATCACCCGTGACCGTGCGAGCTACGAGGTTCGTGACGTTCACAGCTCTCACTATGGGCGTATCTGTCCGATCGAGACACCGGAAGGTCCAAACATCGGTCTGATTTCCAATCTGACGACGTATGGAAAAATCAATGAATACGGCTTTATTCAAACACCTTACCGTATTGTAAATGCGGATGGAACCGTACAGGAAGAGGCACTTTACCTGTCTGCGGATGAAGAAGCCGATTATGTAATCGCACAGGCCAACGAGGTTGTTGAAGGCCGTCTGATCAACGAGCATGTCGTTGCACGTAAAGCCGGAGATACCATCATCGCAAGACGTGAAGAGGTAGAGCTGGCCGACGTTTCTCCGAAACAGATCGTATCCGTTGCGACTGCCTGTGTACCGTTCCTGGAAAACGATGATGCTTCCCGTGCCCTCATGGGTGCGAACATGCAGCGTCAGGCCGTTCCTCTTCTGCAGCCGCATTCTCCGTATGTCGGAACCGGTGTGGAATTTAAAATCGCAAAAGACTCCGGTGTCGGTATCGTCGCAAGAGAAAACGGTGTCGTGGAATATGTTGACTCTCAGAGAATCATCGTCAGTGAGAATGACGGAAACCGCAGAGAATACCGTCTGCGTAAATTCCAGCGTTCCAACAACGGAACCAATATCAACCAGAGTCCGATCATTTCCAAGGGAGAGCGCATCGAAAAGGGGGATATCCTTGCCGATGGACCATCCATGGAGCGCGGAGAGCTGGCATTAGGACAAAATGTTACCATTGCCTATATGACATGGTACGGTTATAACTACGAGGATGCCATTATCATGAGTGAACGTCTGGTTCGCGATGATGTGTATACATCCATTCATATTGAGGAATACGACATTGACTGCCGTGAAACAAAGCTGGGGCCAGAAGAAATCACCCGCGATATTCCTAACGTGAGTGAAAACGCATGCCGTAATCTGGACAGCCGTGGTATCATCATGGTCGGTGCAGAGGTTATGGAAGGCGATATTCTGGTCGGTAAGGTAACGCCGAAGGGGCAGAGCGAAATCTCTCCTGAGGAAAAACTGCTGCTGGCTATATTCGGTGAGAAATCACGTGAGGTACGTGACAACTCTTTGAAGGTACCGCATGGTGGTGCCGGAATCGTTCACTCCATCCGCGTCTTCAAAAGAAGCGAAGGACACGATCTGCCGCCTGGAGTCAATGAAACAGTAAAAGTATACATCGTTCAGAAACGTAAGATTTCTGAGGGTGACAAAATGGCCGGACGTCACGGTAACAAGGGTGTCATCTCCAAGATTCTTCCTGTAGAGGATATGCCTTACATGCCGGATGGAACACCGGTTGATATCATGCTGAACCCGTTTGGTGTGCCTTCCCGTATGAACATCGGTCAGGTACTGGAAATCCATCTGGGATATGCTGCCAAGAAGCTGGGTGTGAAATTCTCCACACCGGTATTCGATGGTATCAACAACACCGAGCTGAGCGATATCATGAAGGAAGCGGAAATGACCGTGGATGGAAAACAGGTACTGTATGACGGACGTACCGGGGAACCGTTTGATGAACGTATTTCCGTCGGCGTCATGTACATGATCAAGCTGGCCCACATGGTTGACGATAAGCTGCATGCCCGTGCAACCGGACCATACTCTCTGGTAACTCAGCAGCCGTTGGGTGGTAAGGCACAAAACGGTGGTCAGAGATTCGGTGAGATGGAGGTCTGGGCACTGGAGGCTTATGGTGCCGCTCATACACTGCAGGAAATCCTGACAGTGAAATCCGATGATATCGTTGGTCGTACAAAGACCTATGAAGCAATCATCAAGGGAAAAGATATTCCGGAACCGGGTATCCCGGAATCCTTCCGCGTATTGAAGCACGAGCTGCAGGCTCTTGCCATTGACGTGAAGATGCTGGATGAAGACGGTAACGAAGTAGATATCAGCAAGGAGGATAACAGCGAAGCAGCTGCAACTCTGCCTCCGATTCCTGCCGCTGAGCCTGTCGGTGAGGAAGACATCAATGATCTGGAAGTAGAAGAGGAAGATGCTGTCGCAGATGACGAATCCGAAGATGAAATTCTTCTGGATGACGATGCAGAGGCTGATGACTTCATAGAAGATGAAGACATTGAGCTGAGCGATGATGAAAACGAAGAGGAGGCGTAAGTAAATGAGTGTTAATAATTTTGCCTCAATTCAGGTAAGCCTGGCTTCACCTGATAGAATCCACGAATGGAGTCATGGTGAAGTAAAGAAACCAGAGACGATCAACTACCGTTCTCAGAAGCCTGAAAGAGATGGATTGTTCTGTGAAAGAATTTTCGGACCGAGCAAGGACTGGGAATGTTACTGTGGAAAATATAAGAAGGTACGCTATAAGGGGGTTGTCTGTGACCGCTGTGGTGTAGAAATTACAAAATCCAGCGTTCGTCGTGAACGTATGGGACACATTGAGCTTGCGGCTCCGGTTGCGCACATCTGGTATTTGCGCGGTATTCCAAGCCGTATGGCACTGCTGCTGGATGTAACACCGAAGCAGCTGGAAGAGGTTGTATACTTCGTGTCCTGGATTGTAACAGATCCTAAGGATACAAAGCTGGAATACAAGCAGGTGCTCTCTGAACGTGAGTACCGCGAAAATATGGCAATTTACGGTCCGGGCAGCTTTACTGCCCAGACTGGTGCCGAGGCTGCGCTGACGCTGCTGACAGAGGTTGACCTGGAGGCTGAATTCAAGCATATTCAGGATGCACTGGAGTCTGCACAGGGTGAAAAGCGTAAAAAGCTGATCAAGCGTTTGGATACCGTAGAAGCCTTCCGTAACTCCGACAATAAGCCGGAATGGATGGTAATGACGGTAATTCCGGTAATCCCGCCTGATCTGCGTCCGATGCTGCAGCTGGACGGCGGACGTTTTGCGACAAGTGATCTGAATGATCTGTATCGCCGTGTCATCACACGTAACAACCGTCTGAAAAAGCTGCTGGAGCTGGGAACCCCGGCTATCATCGTACAGAATGAGAAGCGAATGCTGCAGGAAGCGGTGGATGCGCTGATTGATAACGGACGTCGTTCCAAACCGATCACCGGAGCCGGTGGACGTGCATTAAAATCTCTGTCACATTCCTTAAAGGGAAAACAGGGACGTTTCCGTCAGAACCTGCTCGGTAAGCGTGTTGACTTCTCCGGTCGTTCTGTTATCGCGGTCGGACCGGATTTGAAAATGTATCAGTGCGGTCTGCCTCGTGAAATGGCAATTCAGCTGTTCAAGCCGTTTGTCATCAATGAAATCGTAAATAAAGAAATCGCAAGCAATCCAAAGACTGCGGAGAAGCTGATCGATCGTCAGGATCCACGTATCTGGGATATTGTGGAAAGTGTCATTGACGGCTATCCGGTTCTGATGAACCGTGCGCCTACACTGCACCGTCTGGGTATCCAGGCCTTCAAACCGAAGCTGGTGGAAGGACGTGCTATGCGTCTGCATCCACTGGTATGTACTGCCTTCAACGCCGACTTTGACGGTGACCAGATGGCTGTTCACGTACCGTTGAGTGAAGAAGCAAGAGCCGAAGCACTCGTCATGATGCTTGGTAGCAACAACATCCTTGGTCCTAAGGATGGAAAGCCAATCGTTACACCTGGTCAGGATATGGTCATGGGAAACTTCTATCTGACGATGGAAGAAACCGCAGAGGAATTCTATCAGGAGGCTGACCGCTACAATGCGGTAGACTGCCCGAAATCCGCTGCGATCTGGACCCGCTATGGTGATAATGAGGGACATGTGTTTGGAAGCATCAATGAAATCCTGATGGCATATCAGACACAGCAGATTCATCTGCACTCCCGTATTGCGATTCCTGCACGTGCATTAAAGAAAGAAAGCTTTACAGAAGAACAAAATAAGAAATACCTGCTGACGACCGTTGGTAAGGTAATCTTCAACAATATGTTCCCAACCGACTTCCCGTTCCTGAACGAAGTCAGTGCGGAAAACTTTGTCGCAACACCGGAGCGTTTCTTCCTGGAGATGGGAAAAGACGTGAAGGAGGCAATCAAGTCCATGCCGGTAACCGCGGCTTTCAAAAAGAAGGACCTCGGTAAAATCATCGGTGAAATCTTTAAACGCTATTCCACAGAGAAAACAAGTGAGATCCTTGACCAGATCAAGGATATGGGATTCCAGTATTCCACCGTTGCCGGTGTTACCGTATCCCTGTCCGATATCGAGGTCGCACCTCACAAGGAAGAGCATGTGGAATATGGTAAACAGAAGGCCGAAGAGCTGAAAACACTGCGTAAAAAGGGTAAGCTTACCATGATGGAGTGGGAGCGTCACCTGAATAAGCTGTGGGCGGATGTCAAGGATGATATCGCCGAGGAGCTGCTGGGAAACCTTCCTCGTAAAAATCCAATCAGTATGATGGCGCGTTCCGGTGCCCGTGGTAATACCTCCAACTTTACACAGCTGGCTGGTATGCGTGGTCTGATGGCAAAGCCAAACCAGTCCAAATCTGCCAAGGGTGAATATGTTCCTACCATCATAGAGGTTCCGATCTACTCCTGTTTCCGTGAGGGTCTGAATGTGTCCGAATTCTTTATCTCCACACACGGTGTGCGTAAAGGTCTGACCGATACCGCCCTGAAAACAGCCGAATCTGGATATCTGACACGTCGTCTGGTTGACGTAGCACAGGATGTTATCGTTAAGCAGGAGGACTGTGGAACGGATAAGGGCTACTGGGTGGAAGCAATCGTTGATCGTAAGACAAATACGATCATCGAGAGTCTGTTTGACCGTCTGGTAGGACGTTACAGCAAGCAGGAAATCACAGATCCGAAGACCGGAGAGGTCATTCTGGAAAGTGATGAATTTATTACCGATGCACTTGCACAGAAGGTTGTGGATGCCGGTGTTGAGGGAATGTATATCCGTAGTGCGTTTACTTGTAAATCCATCTATGGTGTATGTAAGAAATGTTACGGACGCAACATGGCGACCGGCAAGGATGTTGAAGTCGGAGAAGCTGTCGGAATCATGGCTGCCCAGTCTATCGGTGAGCCAGGTACGCAGCTGACCATGCGTACCTTCCATACCGGTGGTGTGGCAAGTGCCGACGGTGGAGATATCACACAGGGTCTTCCTCGTGTCGAGGAGCTGTTTGAGGCTCGTTGTCCGAAGGGTGTTGCCGTACTGGCACAGATCACAGGTGAAATCACCGATGTTCATCAGATTGATACAGGATATGAGGTTACCGTATCCAATGATAAAGAAAGCATTGTCCACAAGGTTACCCTGATCCAGGCAATTCGTCCTTGGATGAAGGTGGGAGCACATGTGGAAGCCGGTGACAAGATTACCGAGGGTCAGGTTGATCCGAAGGAGCTTTTAAAGGTTGCCGGTGTACGTCAGGTACAGAACTACATTCTGAAGGAAGTCAAGAAGGTTTATCAGAGTCAGGGTATTGAAATCAGTGACAAGCACGTTGAGGTTATGATTCGTCAGATGCTTCGCAAGGTTGTCGTACTGGAAGGTAACGATACACACCTGAACCCTGGTGTTCAGATTTCCCTGACGGAAATTACGAAGATCAACCGTAAGGCACTGCTGAGCGGTCAGGTGCCGGCTACCTTCAAACCGGTATTGCTGGGTATATCCAAGGCGTCTGTTGAAACAGATTCCTTCCTGTCTGCCGCATCCTTCCAGGAAACCACAAAGGTTCTGACCGATGCCGCAATCAAGGGTAAAAAGGATTACCTGATTGGTCTGAAGGAGAACGTTATCATCGGTAAGCTGATTCCTGCCGGAACCGGTGTAGGCGATGAGCGTCCAATGAATCTGATTATCGGAGAAAAGGCAAAAGAACTGAAGGAAATCCGTGAGGAGCGCAACCATAAGGAAGACGATGACAACTTTATGGCATACGTGCCTGCCGGTCCGGAACGTCTGACCACTGAGATGGTTCAGCAGATCATGGACGGTGAGGATACCACCCTGGAACAGCCTGCTGTAGAAGTACAGGAATAACATAAAAAACATGTAGTAGCGGTGCTCTGCCATACTGCATGTTTTTTCTTATCATTTTAAAAAGAATATAGAATGAAATATCACATAAAGCAGAACGATTTTACAAATAGTCTTGAAAAAGGCCTGTATTCTGTTATATAATCTTCAATGGATATGCAGCAGTGGCAGAGTTTGGTTTAATGCACCGGTTTCGAAAACCGGCGTGTCATTGACACCGGAGGTTCAAATCCTTTCTGCTGCGCCAGAAAAAGATACAGGTATATTTACATCCCAGAGGCAAACGTAGACTTTGCGATGCTTTTATACCTTTTTATATGCTAGTTTAAAGAGGCAATTATTAGGATTATAAATAACTTTATTATGCAAAAATGCAGAGAAGGGGAAGCTATGATAAAATTCTTAAGTAGGTTTTGTAGGATTCTAACATTTTCTCAACAAGCTGATCTACCATATCAAAAGAATTATGCTGTGAACGTATCAAACGATTATGGTTCAGTATGGAAGCCGATTGATTAAAATGAAAAATATGTCAAAAAACATAAGGAATGTTATTATCTGGTATATTATCTTTATTTTTGCTACATGGTTTTTCCTGTCACTAACTCTGTTGAATGCATTTGATTTTCTGATATGGTATATTTCCATTATATCGTTGGCTTTACTTATCGCCATAAGTATTATAGTCTGTGAACTCTTTAAAGCTTTGCAAACTATGAATGAAAAGTAATTATACAAATATGTGAAGATGGTTTTAATTTTCTTTCATAAATGTACTTAATTAAGTGAGAGTAGAGTGGTCTGGTTTGGTATAAATTATGAAGGCTGATGTCTCATTGACACAAGTTATTGAAAAAAGGCGATCGAATGAAAGGGTTAAACCTTGTTTGATCGTCTTTTATTGTGCCGAGATTAACAGCTTTGATTATCTTTTGTGATAAGAAACGTAGAATCAAGCAATTCGTTGGCGCATATGCAAATAGGGTTTCATAATCCGTGTTCTTTGGATCATTCTGCAGCTTTGTTAACTCATGCTCCATTGTATTGTAGAATGCATCATACTTTTTCCAAAATTCCTTTTTCTGAATCATTCTTATATTAAAAGACCAGAATCCGACATTCTCTGTTGTCATTTCTATGATCTTCCTTTTTTTTGTCAACTTTTTTAACTAAATGGCATGTTGAATACAGCCGAACGTTTTTTTACGTTTATTGATTCCTATAAATTCAATCTAACTGTTTTAAGCATCGACAAATTGATCCTCAATACTCTGCAGTTGCTCCTCATCCTCAACCGGTTCCCATGATTGACTGAAATCTACCTCTTTAAACAATGCGGCAAGTCCTGTAATCTGCTTTAATCTCAGTATTTCATCACGATCCATACCCAAATGCTTTGCAATCCATGCATCTGAACGTCCAAGCTCATGTAATTCCTTAACAATGTTACTCATCAAATCCACATCGTGACTACCTCTTGCTCGATTGTGCCGTATAGTACTGGCCATACGCTGGTCAAGCGGCTTATTGATTACTGAAACCGGTAAAACCCCCTTCTCACGCTCATAGATATCCGGGTATTCCTTCATGATGCGATATCTGTGAAAGCCGTCAACAATGATATAATGATCGCTAGCCTCATCGTAATAGCATACGATTGGCATGGTGTAGCCGTCGGCCTTTATACTGTCATACAATAATTTCATTTCAGGTGGCGCAACGGCATTCGGGTTATAATCATTCGGTATGATTTTTTTTATTGGAACTGCACGTATATGATAAACCGGACTCTTACTCATCATCTAAACCTCCGTACCCTTGTATTTTTCTTTTAAATGATCCAGTCGTCTCTGCTGTTCCCGTGTTAATCCAAACCCCATGGAACGGCAGATATGGTCATTCTTTAAAATGCAGAAGCACATACGCTTCCAACTGGGGATATCCTTTGTGGATTTTATATCGTCGGTATCATCCGGTATACGATCCAGAAATATGATTCTGGAATTTTTAAAAATTGTATAATTGGATACCCCGTTTCGCTTTATGTGATAGCCATGCTCCTTTAGCTCTTCGATTGTTTCTTCCTCAAGCCCTCCTCCTACCGTATGCCAGAAGGTTATCGATTTATTGAATTTTTCAATATAGTTTTGCCGCAGCCGTTTGGGAAGTGTTGCCAACAGGAACATTGTATACGATTTCCAGGTATGTCCCTCCGGCAGTTTTATGGTTCGATATCCGACTGCCTTTGTTTTGGCATAGATTGCCGCAAAATTCGCTCCCTGAACACGGCCCAGCAGCTTCACCCACATCTGTGGATCAATCACGCGATATAGATTCAATGAGTCCTTAGCATAATCCTGAAATGGAGAAGCCACCCGCATTTGTGAAATTGTCAATCCCGCCTTGTAATACAAATCATACAGACTGTTATAGCTATATCCGAACTTATAATAGGCATGCCATATATCCTCGACTGACCAGTCATACAGAGGCGAACCTGTCCAAACCTCCTTGAATTGCTGTGTAATCCAGCATTTGCCTTTATAGCTGTGCTTTTTATTAACAAAACCGCTGTAACGCTGCATAGACTCATCAGCACGTAGACCCAGCAGACAAATCGTTTTTTTGTTATCATGCACACTGCGATACCATCTGCCGAATTGCTTGGCCAGATCCTCCTGATGCATTTTATAGTGATATGTCGTTACAGGATTATTTTTCAGGTTAATGACATAATCATATTCAGGCATTGGCCGTACCCATAATGTCTCTTTTTTATCATCCCATGGATACCAGTACATTTCAAAGCTGCTTAACGCTGTTCTTGTTGCCATCGGTAGGCAAAGCCAATACAATTCCACCCCGGGGCGTTTTTCCAGCATCCTGAACGTTTCTTCTACATACTCCGTAGTAGCACGGTACTGAGCTTCGAAATCCTGGTGAAATACACCGATGGATGTCGAGGGATAAAATTTATCTCGAAAGTCCAAAAGAATATTCAGCAGCAGCCCGCTGTCCTTTCCTCCTGAAAAAGACACATATACGACATCAAATTCATGAAATATAAAGTGGAGACGCTCCAATAAGGCCTGATATACATTTTGTTGCAAATATCGTTTTTTCATAAGCTATTTTGTTTACACAGCAATATTTCATTACAGGATTCGAAGAATAAACCACAAATACAAATATCAGTATGCAGAGAATCACACAAGATCACGTTCATGCCAATTCCTGAAATAAAAACATAAAGGGTATTGCAGGTCCTGCAAAAAATCTGATACGGCATATGATATCAGGAAAGCGATTGCCATGTAAAAGATGTCTCCCTCCCTTTCGATCAAGCATTTATAATTTGTCTTATTCAATGATTTGTATAATGATTTCTTCTGTTTCTAAAGCTTGCAGTGATAAATACCGATTATATAAAACAAATTATGTAATATTATAGCACTGATGGAAAAAAATGTATAGATAACGACCCGGATATTCACATAAGTAGACATAAATATAATTACATTCACGACGCAACTACTGCGAATCCTGCAGAAAACATAAGCGATAACAGGGGGGATCTATCATAGTGCGGATTTTCCTGATGTATGGAAATTCTGTAATTCTCTCAAGGATTGATCGTTGAATAGCTGCAAAAGGAAGCCTTATAAATGAATAGGAAAATACCTTTTCCAGTGTTTTATTCAAAACGAGAACAAAGGTATGCGGCAGCTGCTGGCATACAGAATGCTCCGTTTACGAAAGGGGGGGAATGCCATGTATAGCTTTTTGTTCTCTTTTCAGATTATTTTGAAAATAGAATCAAGGAAATTCAATAGGCGGTAGTGGTGAATAAAATACATCTTTCACATAGCATAAGGAGAAGGTGAGGTGAAAATCTATGAATGAACACTATCCTTTTGTATTGCCACCGCTTCCGTATCGGTATTATGCACTGGAGCCGTATCTGGAGGAACAGACCATCCGCATTCATCACGATACACTTTTTCAGGGATATGTTGACAGATTAAATGCAGCTCTCCAGAAATATCCACGCTTTCAACGCTGGAATCTGGAACGGCTGATCGTAGACAATGATCGTCTGCCTGTGGAAATACGAACTACGGTATATAATAATGCAGGCGGTGTATATAACCATGATGCCTACTTTGCAGCCATGACGCCCAAGTATCGCCGGCCGAGTAACTATATGCGTAATGTTCTGGAGGAATCTTTTGGCTCTTTTGAAAATTTCAAGGAACAAATGCTGAATGCAGGACTGCGTGTGTTTGGTTCCGGCTGGGCATGGCTGGTACAAGATCGCGGTACTAAACTGCGTATCGTTACAACAAAGAATCAGGATACGCCGCTGCCACAGGGACTTGTACCACTGCTACCGCTGGATGTCTGGGAGCATTCCTACTTTCTGCAATATTACAGTGAACGCGCTGCCTATATCAAAAACTGGTTCGCGCTGATTGATTGGAGCTATGTGGAAAAACGTTATTTAAATGAGCATTCATAAAGACCTGCACGGGTCTTTTTCGTTTCCGGCGAAGCAGATATCCTTATGAGTGGCTCAATCAGAAAAGCTGATTTGGCACAACTCCGGAAGTATGATAAAATCGTTATAAGTATACGAAATTCGCAAAACATATAAGTAGAAAGCAGGAGGATATCGAATGGGAAAAAAGAAAGACAGCTATATGCATGTGTTTACACAGCCCACTAAAGACTGGATCAGCCATACCTTCGCTGCACCAACCGCTGTACAGCAGGAAGCATGGCCTGTAATTGCGGAAGGCGGCTCTGTTTTGATCAGCGCTCCAACCGGAACAGGAAAAACACTCTCTGCCTTTCTGGTTTTTATCGATAAGCTGCAGGCATTGGCTCATCAGGGAAAACTGAAGAATCAGCTGTACCTGATTTACGTATCTCCCTTGAAATCACTCGCACAGGATATTCGTGAAAATCTGAATAAGCCCTTATCTGGTATTGCACAGGAACAAAACGGGCAAGGCGCAGCGAATATCACAATAGGCATACGTACCGGTGATACACCGCAAAGAGATCGGCAGAGAATGATCAAGCATCCTCCTCATATTTTGATTATTACACCGGAATCTCTGTTTTTAATGCTGACTGGCACTGGAGGTCAAACGATATTGCATACGGCAGAGGCATTGATCATCGATGAGCTGCATGCCCTCATTGACACCAAACGAGGTGCGCATCTCATGCTTTCCATAGCCAGGCTGGAAAAGCTATGTAAACGAAAGCTGCAGCGCATTGGCCTGTCGGCAACAATTGAGCCGCTGCAGACAGCCGCTGACTACCTGTCTCTGGATACCGTAAGCATGATCGCTCCCAGTATGCAGAAGCAAATACATATCGAGGTGAACGGCTTGACTCCTGCGCTGGGCAGAAGAAAGGATCCGGTCTGGGAGGAGCTCGCAGAAAGTGTTTATGCAAAATGCCTGGAAAGCAGAAGTGTCATCGCATTTTCAGAGGGACGCAGATATGCTGAAAAGCTGGCCTATTATGTAAACCAGCTTGGCGGTGAGGACTTTGCGCGTGTACATCACGGCAGTATGTCAAAGGAACAGCGTTTAGAGGTAGAGGCATCCCTGAGAAACGGTACACTTCGTCTGCTCTGTGCCACCTCCTCCATGGAACTGGGGATTGATGTGGGAAATATCGATCAGGTTTTACAGATTGGCTGCCCACGCTCGATCTCCAGTACGATGCAGCGTCTTGGACGTGCCGGTCACAATCCCGGTCAAACCAGCTATATGTTTATGTACCCAAGAACCTCACAGGAAACACTGTTTTGCGGTATGAGTGCAGCTGTTGCGAAAGCCGACGGTATTGAGCAGGCATCCCCGCCGAAGAAATGTCTGGATGTTCTGGCACAGCATCTCGTCTCCATGGCCGCAATCGCAAGCAGTTCCCATACGGAGCTTGAAAGAAAATGGCATCTTACCGGGATCGCCTATACGATTGACGATGTCATGGAGCTTTTGCAAAGCACCTACACCTTCCAGGATGTCAGCAAACAGGAGGTAACCGGTATTCTATGCATGCTGGCTGGTGATTTTGAGCATAAAAGAGAGGTTCCGGTTCGCCCGCGCATACTTTATGACCGATTACACGGATGTGTTCTTGCGGAAGCCTACAGCAGAATGCTCGCTGTCGCTGCCGGGGGAACTATCCCGGATAAAGGACTGTACGCGGCAAAAACTGAGGATGGTGTTAAAGTCGGAGAGCTTGATGAGGAATTTGTCTATGAAACCCGTCTGGGTGATCGCTTTATGCTGGGGGCGAATGCCTGGCAGGTTGTCGGAATGGATAGAGACAGTGTGGTCGTGACGCCAACCTATCCGCAGGGGGCTCGTCTGCCCTTTTGGAAAGGGGAAATCAAGGGGCGGAGTCTGAAAACAAGTCTGGCCTTTGGCACTATTATGAGGAAGCTGTCAGAGGCATATCGTCAAAATACACTGCAACAGGAATTACAGACGCTGGGGCTGGATGCTGCAGCAGTCGAAAATACGAGCGAGTTTCTAAAACGGCAGATCAAGGCAACCAAAATCCTGCCGGATGATCAGACAATTCTGATTGAGCATTTTAGAGATTCCTCCGGAAGTCCGCAGGCTATGCTGCATACCATGTTCGGTCGAAGAATCAATGCTCCTCTTGCCCTGCTTCTGCAGGAAGCTGCTCAGAGAGTGACCGGGACGCATATCGGAAGTGTGGATGAAGAAGACGGTATTCTTTTATATTCCTATGGTGAAGGGAAAATCGAAGAAGGGCTGCTGTACAATATCAATCCGGAAGCAGCTTCGAAAATTCTGGAAATCATGCTTCCACTGACACCTGTTTTCAGTATGAATTTCCGCTATAATGCTGCACGTGCTCTCATGATGGGAATGCGTAGAAACAAAAGACAGCCATTGTGGATGCAGCGGCTTCGCAGTACGGAAATGCTGGAAGCACTGCTGCAGGAGGAACATCATCCTCTGATTATGGAAACCAAACGCGAATGTATGGAGGATCAGTGGGATTTAAAGGGATTACTGGAAATTCTATATGCAATTCGCAGTGGGGATATCCATGTGCATGAACTGCAGCTGGACACGCCTTCCCCGTTATCACTGCCACTGCAGTGGCGTGTGGAAGCTGCTGAAATGTATGAATATACACCAACAACACCGGGGATCCAGCAGGCAGTATATGAAGAATTACAGCAAATGGAACAAATAAAGCCTTCCCTGGAGGCACTAAAGCATATGGGGAAGCGGAAAAAGACGATTCAATCTGCCAATGAGTTGCATACGCTGCTTATGATGGAAGGGGATATGACAGCACAGGAAATTAAGGCTGCATGTACGGACAAAATGGATGTTAAACATGCGGAAGGTCGGATAGCGGACTGGCTGCATGAACTGACCTCTCAGGAATTGATCACCTACATAGAACCCGGTCTCTGGATCGCCGCAGAACAGCGCGAGGAGTATGAGCAGGCACTGCTGGAGCATAAGTCTGAAGCCGGAATGCATATCATACGCCGCATGCTGTACTATCGGCAGGCACAGACGCTAAAGCAGCTGCAGGAGCGATATCTTGCGCAGGAGGAAGCTGTACAATTCTGGTTGCAGCAGCTTTGTTGGGAAAAAGAAGTCATCGAGGATGGTGGCTGCTATTATCATTCCAAACAGTATGAACGTGCAAGAAAACAAACAATTCGCAATTTACGCATTCAGGCTGTAACACAGCCATCTCATCACTATGCCGCTCTCCTTGTGAGCCGTGTTTTTCACAATGCCCCTGTCAAAGATCAGCTGAAGGATACACTGTCTCTATTCTGTAATCAGAAACATGCAGCCTCATTATGGGAAACGGTTTTATTGCCATCCCGTATAAGCGGCTATCAGCCGGAGCTGCTGGATCAGGAGCTGGCACAGGGAGAATATTTCTGGAAGCTGCATCCCGATGGCATGCTGAGCTTTCATCGTTACGAGGATATCGACTGGGAACAATCCACAGCTGCTGTAAACGACGGCAGCAGGGAAATGCAGACAGAGGACACGCAGGAGCAGCGGATTTATCAACGACTCAAAATTCAGGGAGCAAGCTTTCTGCATGCACTCAATCGTATACCGCAGGCCGGAGATGTGCATGCTAATCTACTGCGGCTTGCAGAGCAGGGCCTTGTCTGTGCGGACAGCTTTACGCCGGTGCGACAATGGCTGAATCGAAAGAAAATGAAAAAGGCAACCACTAAGCAGCAGCTCCATGCCAGAGCCTATGCAATGTCATCCGGAAGGTGGGATATACTGCGTCCGTTAAAGTCGATCCCGGAAGAGGCGCTGATTCAGGCATGCTTTCAAGAATACGGTATTGTATGCAGAGAAACCTTTCGCATATTCCTACAACAGCTGGAACAGGAACAGAATTTCAGCTGGCGGGATGCTTTGCATCTGCTTAGTATCTGGGAATTCACCGGCCGTGTACGCAGAGGATATTTTGTAAAAGGGATGTCCGGTGCGCAATTTATTAGAAAGCAGGAATATGAAGGCAGTATGCATATTCTGGCTCATCCAAAGCAACAAATCTGCTGGTTGAATGCTCAGGATCCTATGCAGCCATGGGGGAAGCTATTGGAGCATAAGGATTCTGCGGCCTTTATGAATATAGCAGGAACTGCGGTGGCTCTGGCAGGAGGAACTGCTATCATGGTTTTTGAACGTCAGGGGACTGTTTTAAAAATTTTTGATATAAGCTTGGCTGAAGAAGCACTGCATGCCTTTGTTCAGACGTATCGTGAGCAACGGATTTATCCTGATAAAAAACGTCTGCTTGTGAAAGAGTATCCAAAAGCAGCTGCAGCGTTGTTGGAAAGGGCTGGGTTTTATAAAGATATGCTGGATTATATGCTGTATCGTTAAATACATATATGAAATGAAAAAAAGCAGGCTTGCTGAATGTGCATTGCTGCCTATAAAAAGGAAATTTAAAATACATTGACCCGCGCAATCTTTTGGATTTCCTTTTTTCATATCGAAATGATTTGATACTTCTTTTTCGGTGATAACGCAGCTGGGGATACAGAAGAGAAAGAAAAGGGGTGGAGGAGAAAACCTGCAAGCCAAGGTTAATGTATTGCAGATAGATACCGATACAAAGAAGATGTTATCATTCATATATATTAAAGAATGGTAGCGAATAGAAGCTGCACTTGGTATGTGAATCACAGTGACAGTATTTGTCACATGCGAGTGTGCTGGTAAGGTGCTTCCTTGTCATAATTGCATGATTGTGATGTCTGTATATGTGCTATGATTGCGGAGAATGCTCCTTACTCATTTTGATTACAGAAGAAACGCTGTGTTAGCTGCTGACCTATGAATGTAGGAAGGAAATGAAGTACAATAGCATGCAGGAGCTGGAAAGCACATAAACAGGTGTAAAAGAAGAAAAGGTCTGTTATAGGTAAGGATTCTATAAAGAAATAGGCGATAAATTGAAAAAATGTTACATTCATAGCGGTTTAAAATAAAAAGGACAAAAAAATATAAAAAAAGAGTAGAAAATCGTTGACAATCATCTTTAAAAGAGGTATTATATACAGGCACCGAACGAAACAGCGGCGCACGAAATAGAAATTTCGGTCTTTGAAAACTGAACAGGAAACGTCAATTATTTGAGAAAACAATATTC
>NZ_CAXSSO010000011.1:0-126085 GCF_964240115.1 Clostridium sp. HGF2 | reverse complement strand
AGTTAAGCATATCAGCGGCGACAATATCTGGACTGGCTCCAGTGAAGATAGCACGCTGCCAGGTAATCTGACTCATCTTACGATGGGTCTTTTTTTGTTTGGAATTTCTTTGTTGCTATAAGCGTCAGGTATCAGGAATGCATAGCATACCAGTAATGATAATTCATGATGTAAAATCAGATGACTGATAAGAAAAAAACACACGCTACCTGAAGCAAAAAGGAAGTGCAAAATTATGCATGATAAAAGGTGATGAAAAAGAACAAAACTGGGAGGTTGTCATAAAACGGTTTAGTATTGCCAGCCAAGGATATCTGTAAATGAATTCTGCAGTAAGCATAACGTAACAGTGACAGAGCTCCAGTCTCATTATAAACAGGATAAGCCTGCAGGAGTTGGAGAAATCGTAGAAGTCAAACCATACAGGAAGATGAAAGGAAGCATTCTTCTTCTTGATACCAACGGTGTTCGTAACAAGGGCACTCCGGTTCCGGATAAGCAGTTCCTTAAGGAAATCAACGCAATGCTGCTCTAATATTGGTAAGCGGTTTGAACTCAGCGCAGATAAAAGAAATGGAAGCAGTTATCTTAATCGGATTCCTTCCTATAATGGTTGATGGATACCGCTGTGAAGCGAAGAGGAAATAAAGCCTGAACTCACAGAATTTACTTCTTCTTTCTTAGTCTTTTACAAGGACGATCCAATGCGTGTAGGAAGTCCTTCATCATATGGTATCTGTCTTTATCATGTTATACGATTTCTGTAAATCGCATATACACAACTGACAAAATATTGTAGTTCGCATATTTAATAATTTACAAATTCAGTATACAGTAGTCGTTCTTCTCATCTTATTTTTTAATTATTTTCAGTAGAAGCTTTAATGGTTTATGCTTTTGATTCTTCAATTAACTTGGTACTCACTTAAATGTTACCGAAGGGATAACAGCTCTAATGGCTCCAATACAAAGGCAATGACAAGCATGACTCTTGTATATGTGAAATATAATGAGATACCATGTATATCTATACCGCATATATACTCAGAATGGACTGTTTCTGTGCTAAATCGCAAGTCCTGCTGATTGCAAGCTGCGTGCTGTGAAATGTGGCAGAGTGTATGAAGAAGCGTTCGGATATTACAGTTTGCAGATTTTCTGCTGTTTAATGGAGATTGAGGTTGTAAATAAAAAGCTCTGTTTTTTATGCAGAGCTTTCATTTTAGGATTTCAATATGTTTTTATACCCGGCATACGTTACCAGGAAATATGAGCCATAAATGACCAGGATGATAGCAGCTGTGAAGAAGGATGACATCATAATATCTCCCCGGCCGAACATTGTCACCAGTGTGTTTACCATCTTGATTCCTACAACACTATGCACAACGGCAAGTGCCAGCGGCATCATAAAGTAAATGGCGATCTGTAATAATATAGAGCGATTGATCATACGCTGCTCCGTTCCGATTTTATTCAAAATCAGATAGCGCTTTTTATTATCATTGGCCTGAGACAGCTGCTGCAATGCAAGAATTACTGCACTGGCAATCATAAAGACGGTTCCCAGATAAATTCCAATGTACGTAAAGGTTACAGCCATTCCCTTATTCATATCATAAACATCCTGCTTGGTGGCACGCATAAAGGAAGGGAATACATCTTCATTAGGTGACTCTTCATATAGCTTGTCACGCTGCTGATCAAAATATTTATCAAACTTTTCACAGCTTGTTTTACTTGAAAGATCAATATTCCAGTAGATCTCATTGATTTCCGCATTGCTAGGTATGGCGGCATCTGGTACAACCATGGCAAGCATATAACCATTCATGCTGCTGTTTGTTCCTAGAGAAATCGTCTCATAGGAATCGTTGGCAACACGAACTTTATTATGAAATACAGTAACCTCAGGCTTGGCATCCAGAATATCATTTACCGCGGGAGAAAGTGTTTCAACAGAAGTATAGAGATATATTTCATTATTCTTGAGCTTGACTGGTTCGTATCCAAGTCGTTTTCTAACTGTGTTATATGAGGACAACGGTATAGCAATAACAGACTCCTTTCCATTATCCTCTATCAACTGGCGGCCTGTCTTATCTGATATATGAGCCATCAGGTTTTTATCACTAACCTTTAACTCAGAAGTGTAGGTAGTCAGGATGCTTTGTGATTTTATATAGGAAGGATCAATCTGTAAGCGCGGTATTACATCCGGTAGAAGAAGGTCTCCATCGTTCTTTTTTGTACCATTTGGATAATACCCATATTCCGCGATGATTGTATAATCATATGGAGTATTATTTTTAATGGATTTATTCATAGTGTTATTCAAGCTTAACCCGGTGGATAAGGCACCAATACTTAAAAGCAGCATAATACACACAATGCTCATAGAGATGAAGTTCGTATTGATGTTGGAATTGATCTGACGCAGTATAAAGCAATTCAGATTTTTGAAGTAAATTCCCTTGCTTGATTTTACGACTGTAAGCAGGAAGCCGGCAAGCGAAAGGAAGAAAAGTACAGTACCGATACTTCCAACCAGTATGATGGTGCCAAGGGAATTGAACGCCATGATGCCGTTATCAAGAGCCTGATAGTAAGCCCAGCTCAGACATCCGATGGAGATTGCAAATAGAAGCAGAGACATCCAGACCTTCTTTATTTTTAAATCATCATTTCTTCGATCGGCATTCAGCAGGTCAATCAGCTTATAGCGGTTCAATACCATGGTATTGAATATCATCGTGATAAAGAAGATCATAGAGAAGGAGAATACGGTCATGATCGTTGCCGAAGGGGAGAACACGAAGTGATAATCAAGAGACACAGCAAACAAATTTGCCGTTACGGCAGTCAGAACCTGTGAGACGATCAGTCCCAAGATCATTCCGGATATAAGAGAGATGATGCCGATGGTCAATGTTTCGTATACCAGTACTCTGGAAATTTTCCCTCTCGGCATACCCAGCATCGTATATAGACCGAGCTCTTTTTTTCGTCTTCGAATCAGAAAGTTATTTGCATACAAAATTAAAAATGCGAGAACAACTGCCACAAAGATTGAAACCAATCGCATGAGCAGTGTCAGCTGATCCACAATCATAAGCTGTGAATCATTCAGCTTCATAACCGCTTGTTGGGATTGAAAGGAATTGAATGTATAGAATAGACATACGGAGAAGGTCAGGGTCAGGAAGTAGACAAGGAAGTCCTTAAAACTCTTCTTGACATTGCGCAGGGCCAGTTTAAAGTACATTGCTCGTGTCACCTCCCAGCAGGGTCACAACCTCCATGATCTGGTTGAAGAAATCCTTACGGGAGCTTTCACCACGTACAATCTCATTGAATATTTTTCCATCCTTTATAAACAGAATACGGTGCGCATAGGACGCGGTGAAGGCATCGTGTGTTACCATCATAATCGTTGCATTGTATTCGATATTCAAGCGCTCCATGGAATCCAGCAGCATGCGGCTTGACTTGGAATCCAGTGCGCCGGTTGGCTCATCCGCCAGAATCAGACTCGGATTTGTAATCAATGCTCTCGCTGACGCCACACGCTGTTTCTGACCACCGGACATCTGATACGGATACTTCTGCAGTACATCCGTTATGTCCAGTTTTTTTGCGACACTTTCAATACGTTTTCCAATCTGTGACGGCTTTACCTTCTGAATCGTAAGAGCTAGTGCAATATTTTCATAGGCAGTCAAAGTATCCAGCAGGTTGAAATCCTGGAATATGAAGCCCAGCTCTTTCCGGCGGAAGCTGCTCAAATCATTTTTCTTCAGCTTTGTAATATCCTTGCCATTGATATAAATGTGACCGCTGGTGACATTGTCAATGGTGGAAATGCAATTCAGCAGGGTTGTCTTACCGGAACCGCTGGGTCCCATAACACCGATGAATTCACCTTCATCTACAGAAAAGCTGATATTGTCAACAGCCTTTGTGATATTGCTTCGGTTTCCGTAATACTTTTCAATATTTTCTACAGTTAATATGGTTTTCATAAAATTCCTCCTCTGTTTGTTTTATCTTTCATACGTTCACTGATATTGGACAGCTTCAGCAGCAGGACGCTTACCAGAAACAGAATCAGCATACAGCTGTATATTCCTTCACTGAGAAAGGTTGGAAAGAGTAGATTGATGACAAGCAGAATCCCCATCATCACAATTCCGATTTCAAATGCATAGGCCCATATCCGTTTCATGGGATCACCTCCTGTATACCTGTATTGTACAGGAGCTGTGGTATATGCGCCATGGATAACGATTACATTATGCTTACAAACTTGTAAGCTTCTTCGTAAGAAAAGCAGGGAGGATTCCCTGCTCAACAGCATCAACAACAATAAGAGCAATGCATACAGTCTTTTTATTTCAGAAGCATAAGCTTGGAAATCGGGAAATCAAGGATAATTGTCGTTCCCTGTCCCTGTACACTTTCCGCACGAATTCCCAGATACAGCTTATTACAAAGTGTTTTGCATAAATACAGGCCCATGCCAGTCGCTTTTTCATTCAATCTGCCATTGGTTCCCGTGAAGCCCTTTTCAAAGATTCTGCCCAGCTCGCTGGAGGATATACCGCTTCCGTTGTCCTGAATATGAAGAGAAATCATATTATCAGTGGATGTGGTCCATATATGAATGGTTCCAACTTCCTTCGGCGTATATTTCAGGGCATTGGAAATAATCTGGTCGAGGATGAATTCCAGCCATTTGCTGTCACTGTAAACGGACAACTCCAGATCATCCAGCTGAATTTTTATTTTCTGATAAATAAAGCTCTTGGAATGCTTGCGAATGACCTTTGATACGCATTCCTGCAGGGAAAGCTCCTTGATAATATAATCCTTTTCAGGATTCGTACTGCGCGCATAAAAGAGTGCCTGTTCCACAAAGCCCTCAACCTTTTCAATTTCCTCCTGCAGACTCAGTGTCACTTCACTGGGATTGTTGGAGATAATCAGCTTGCTGGCAGCGAGCGGTGTTTTGATTTCATGAACCCACATTTCAATATAATCCTTGTACTCATTCTGTGATATCCGATAGCGGTTCACATTATCTGCCATGGATTTATCCACAATGCGCAGGGTTTCATATAGAATTTTGCCGTCCATAAACAGCGGCTCATCAATGATTTCTGTCAACAGGTATTTCTGATCCAGGCCGTCCAATGTCTGTTCCAGGCGGTGATAATAGGTGGAACGCCGCAGATATTCAATGATCAGACAGGCAAGCACCATCCCCCATTGCAGCAGAGAGATGATGAGAATGACCTGTCCGTTAACCTGAATGGCATATAGAAACAGAATCGTGATAATACTTGTCAGAAAGGAAATCATAATCAGATACAGCTTTTCCCGAATAAATTCATTAGTCCTCATATATGATGTATCCCATACCGCGCTTTGTCTGAATCAGATCATCCAGCCGCAGATACTCCAGCTTTTTACGCAGCCGGTTGATATTGACGGTCAGGGTATTGTCATCGACAAACAGATCACAGTCCCACATATGCTGCATCAGCTCGTTGCGGGAAACGATCTTGTTTTTATTTTGAAACAGACAATGCATGATCCGTAATTCGTTCTTGGTCAGATCAATGCTGTTTCCCTTCCAGGTTAATGTACTTTTCGATATATCCAGTGCAATATCATGAATGGTCAGTATATTGCTGCTGGCATGCTCATAGGTGCGCTGCAGCACCCGGGCGATGCGGGCAAGCAGAATCTGCAGATTGTAGGGCTTGGTCACAAAGTCATCAGCTCCCAGGTTCATACTGATCAGCTCATCCATATCGGAATCTCTGCTTGTCACAATAATAATAGGCATATCACTGCTTTTGCGCACCTCCCGACAGATAAAATGACCATCCACAACTGGAAGATTCAAATCCAGTAAAAGCAGATCCGGCTGCTCCTTATGAATGATATCCAGGGTATGCTCAAAATCATCCGGCCCCAGAGCTTCATAGCCGTTTTTACCAAGAAAATCACAAAGCTCGTTTCTAATTTTTTCGTTATCTTCAATAATCATAATACGATACATGATTGTTCACCTCTTCTGTATTCTTCTTATAGCTTACCATAAGCGAAAGAAAAAAGAAATCCGCTTGCTGCGAATTTCTTGTCAGGATACATGCTCCAGAACCTGCAGATTCACTTCCAGAATTTCATAGGACTGGGTTGAGAGATGATTGAGCAGCAGCTCCACTCTGGCCATTTCCTTGGTGCGGAACAGTGCCGGCAGCATATCATCCATCTGAATGCGCAGGGAGCTTCCTGCACCTGCCTGTGCATTGATACCGTGAAACCATCGGTTTGTTTTTTTACTGCGAATAGCGTACATGACGATGACCTCCTGTAGCTAGAGGATTGCCATTTTCTGTATGTTTATACACGATGAGAGAAGGAATTGATTATTTTTCGAATAGCATCAATAGCAGAGGAACTGCATTCCTGTCCGGTGATATATTCACAAAGATACCGCCATTGCTGTATGGTAAATGCATCATCGTCAATTTCGTTAAGAAAAGCAAGACATTCTTTCAGATAGATTGGATTTCGTATATCGGATATATAATTCAAATTACAATGTAGCTGTATATATTCCAGCATTTCATCTGTTTTCAATCCAATTCCTCCTTCTGTGTTAAAATCTATACTTTTATGTATATATACATTTCTTGCACATTTGGTTAATTTTTACCTGATAAAATAAAAAAAATGGATGTTTTCAGGGCAAAAGCATCCATCTCATATAGTATGATATTATATACAAACCTACTCCACTAGTATGACATAATTTCCAAATTTTTACAATGATTTTTTAGAACCGTATCTTCGAATGCAGGACTTTACCTATGATCTTAAGTTGTCCTTCTTCGATTTCCTCCTGTGTGAAAACCCTTGGTTCTACTACCGGATTTGTTGCCATTAAAATAACAGTATGCTCCTTTTTTAATATTTTCTTGATAGTTACTTCGCTGTGATTCAACAAAACAACTGCTATGTCTCCGTTTTCCACATCACTGCAGCTTTTTACATACACCAGGTCACCGTCATAAATACGGGAGCCAGTCATGGAATCTCCCTGTACACGAAGATAATAATCGCCCTGTGCGGCTTCTCTTGCGCTCACCTCTTCATATCCCAGCAGATTCTCATTCGCAAACAGATCGTAGCCGGCCTTCACATAGCCAAGAATCGGTTTAACATGTCCCTGCAGACATGCCGGTACATCAATTCCAAACAGCTCGGAAAGTCTGTCTAACCGGGCTTGTGGAACATTGCTGGATTCTCCGGACTCCCAGCGCTTCACAGTTGATTTTGATACACCGACAAAATCCCCGACACTTTCCAGACTGAGGCTGTCCCGATGCCGATAGTAGGTTAATAGCTCACTTAATTTCATGAAGATGTCCTCCCGTATATAGTATAACATAAAAATCCAAAATTTATATGAAAACGGTATTTATCAGCTGCCAATTTCTGGTAACGTTCCATTATTTATTGAAAAACGGAACAAAATGCATATAATAGTTTTGTGAGGTGAGTCCTATGCAGAAGAAAGACCGTATTATTGTACACAGTGACATCAATCACTGCTATGCGCAGATTGAGGAAATGAAATATCCCGGGCTGCGGGATGTCCCGATGGCAGTCGGCGGAAACGAAGAAGAACGCCATGGAATTATCTTGGCAAAGAATGATAAGGCCAAGGCGTTTCACATTAAAACCGGGGAATCTCTGCGGGAAGCACTGGCAAAGTGTCCGCAGCTGCGTATTTTGAAGCCGGATTATGAGGAGTATATGTATTATACAGAAAGGGTTAAGGATATTTATCGCGAATATACGGATAAGGTGGAGTCCTTCGGATTGGATGAGGCCTGGATAGATTTGAGTGAATCAACCGCATTGTTTGGCAGCGGGATGAGCATTGCGCGAAAAATTCAGAACCGTGTTGAGCATGAGCTGGGAATGACGGTATCCATGGGCGTCAGCTATAATAAGATTTTTGCGAAGATCGGATCTGATATGGACAAACACAAAGGTCTGGTGGAGATTACAAGAGAAAATTATCGTGAGAGAATCTGGCCCCTGCCGGTACAGGATTTGTTTTACGTGGGAAGAGCGACGAAGCATAAGCTGGCACACTATTCCATTGAAACAATCGGACAGCTGGCACAGCTTCCTCAGGGATGGATGAAGGATCGCTTTGGAAAGGTGGGAGAGCTGATCTGGTGGTTTGCGAACGGAGAGGATGTATCCGAGGTTGCTCTATCCTCGCATCAGGAACCGGTGAAATCAGTGGGAAATGCTATTACTGCACCTAAGGATATCAAGAGCTTTGAGGATGCGAAAATCGTGTATTATGTACTTGCGGAATCCGTTGCCTCCCGTCTTCGGGAGCAGGGACTTCGGGGCAATGTGATTTCGGTTACGCTGCGAAGCACAGAGCTCACGTGGTTTAGCAGGCAGAGAAAGCTGGCACAGGCAACCAATATCGCTTCTGAAATCATGCCGGTGGTACTGTCTTTACTGGAAGAAAACTATGATTTTTCCATACCGCTTCGCACGATAGGGGTAACGCTTGGCGGAATTGAAAAGGATAGCGGGATGACACAGCTGAATCTGTTTGTCAGTGAGGAGGAGCGGCACCGGCAGCGGATGCTGGAGGAAACAATGGATGCCATACGGGATCGCTTCGGGTTTTCTAAAATACAGCGCTGCTCTCTGCTGAAGGACAGACATCTCACGGATTTCAATCCCAAAGAGGATCATGTCGTGCATCCGGTCGGTTTCTTTTGAGGTAGCCTATGCAGAAGCTGCATGAGCCAAGACAGCGCCTGTATAAGAAATATGTGGATGTGCTGACTGTTATGGGAAAGAATGAAGTATTGAAGCCGGTTGCAGTGCTTTGGGACAACGGAATAAAGTATGAAATTGACAGGGTGCTGCAAATTCGCAATAAAGCCTCCTCAGTAGGTGGCTGCGGTCTTTGCTATGAATGTGTGATTCAGGGACAGAAGCGGGATTTGTATTTTGAACGCACCCGCTGGTTTCTGGAGAGTACAAAGCCATAGACCGTATGGAGAAAAAGAAGTGTGTGCATACTAACAGCGGAGGGATAACCATGATTTCCAATATAGCAAAAATAACCGTGTATGTAAAAAACAGTGCAGAAGCAAAAAAGTTTTGGACAGAGAATATGGGCTTTGTCATCCGTGAGGAACAGCTGATGGGACCCGGCATGACATGGCTGGAAACAGCACCGGATTATCATGCACAGACAACGATTGTCCTGTTTGAACGCTCCCGTATGGAAAAAGCCAATCCGCAGGTATCTACAGCACATCCGTCTGTTATGTTTACCTGTGCGGACATTGAAGAGGAGCATCGCCGTTTACTAAGCAACGGTGTCATTGTGGATGACATTCAGAAGTACCCCTACGGAAGGATGTTCAGCTTTTATGACCAGGATCACCAGGTGTATCTGCTAAGAGAAGCATAAGGGACAGGCGAGGGCCTGCCCTTTTTAAACAACACAGATCATGCGCTATACAAAACAGCTTCCTTACAACTCATGCGCGCGTTCATAAGCAAAGTTAATCAGCACCGTGGATTCTGATTGCGGCTCAGCAGGAATATAACGACTGCCACCAGCAGAATACTGCCGATTCCCAAAATCGGAAACAGTACGATGCCGCCGATAATTGAAACACTGATGATGCTGACAGAAAGAATTACCGAGGATGTTCGCGGACTGGAACGGACACGTTTTGCCATGCTTTGACACCTCCTTCCTCTTTACTATATGATTTCCTTTGTTTTCCTGTCTGTATTCGTCGAACGTTTTGTAGAGCTTCTGCTTCGGAACGTGAAATATTGTGAAATAAACTGGTTATACTAACAAAAGCAGCGTATGAAGTTCATATGCTATAGAATGACGAGGATGGTGAAGATATGAAGTATCGTTTAAATACACAGGTTTCCGCAATTCTGGATACAGCAAGAGAGGAAGCCAGAGAGATGGGCAACAATTATGTCGGAAGCGAGCATCTATTGCTTGCGATATTAAAGGATACCGCAACACCGCTGTCACGGCTGTTATGTGCACAGGGTGTATATTATTTTCAGCTCAAGGAGGATTTAATGGTTCTTTTTGGACTGAAGGATCAGGATGTGGAGGAGCTGCAGATTACACAGGTCGTGGATGATATCCTAGAGCGCGGAATGTCACTGTCTTCCAGAAAACAAAATACAATGATGGATGTGGATTCCCTGACACTGGCACTGCTGCAGACAAACAGCTGTGTGGCAACGGAGATACTGCATCGCTATGATGTGGATGAAGAGGTGGTGTTGCTGCAGATGGAGCATGGCAGTATGAGCGAGCTGGATAAAATCAGTGAGCTTCGCAATCTGAATATGTGCGGAGCGAATCAGGACATCGTGGGAAGGGATGCGGAGCTGAATTTTATGATTTCCGTACTGTCGCGCAAGGATAAGGCAAATCCGCTGCTGATTGGTGAACCCGGTGTCGGAAAGACCGCTCTGGTGGAAAAGCTGGCCGGTATGATTCAGCAGAATCTGGTTCCTTCGCTGAAGGATGCCTGTATTTATGAGCTGCATTTGAATTCACTTGTGGCTGGCACCAAGTACCGCGGTGATTTTGAGGAAAAGCTGCAGAATATCATCCGTCTGCTAGAGAAGTATCCCAATGTTATTTTATTTATTGATGAAATCCATCTGATGATCGGTGCCGGAAAATCCGAGGGTTCAATTGATGTTTCCAGTGTGCTGAAGCCGTATCTGGCAAGAGGTGTTATCAAATGTATCGGGGCAACCACCATCGAGGAATATGAAATGTATATTGAAAAGGATCGTGCGCTGGAGCGCCGCTTTCAGATCATTACCATACGGGAGCCGGATGTTGAGGACACCATTAAGATGCTAAAGGCAAAGAAGAAGGAATACGAGGATTTTCATAATGTAAAGATTCAGGAGAAGGTTCTGGAACAAATCGTGAAATACTGTGCATATTACATGCCGCAGAGGAAGTTTCCGGATAAGGCGATTGATGTGCTGGATCTGGCCTGTGTCGGTGCTAAACGGCAGAGTGAGCGCAGTGTCAGTGAGGACATGGTACGGGATGTCATAGAAAAGCTGACGGATATTCCGCTGGCTTCCCGTAACCGTCTGCAGGAGCTGAAAAAGCATCTGGAAACGACCATGGTTGCGCAAAAGGAGGTTATCCGCAAGCTGATGGGGCAGCTGGAGTGGATCGAACAGGGAATCATCAGTGAACGTCCCCTTGGTGTATGGCTCTTTCTGGGGAATCAGGGCGTTGGAAAAAAGACGCTGATTCATCAGTTTAACCGCCTGTATTTCAATCAGGAGGATATGGTGGAGCTGGATATGGCGGCATTGGAGCACAATCTGGATCATAACCTGTCCAAGCTGCGCAGAAATCCCTATACCATAGTGAATGTAACCAACCTGCATATGGCAAATGAAGCAATGCTGCAGTTTTTAAAGCAGGGCATTGAACGCGGTTATCTGGAGCGTGACATACAGAAAATTGATCTGCGCCACAGTATAATGATTATGAGCGGTGATTTTCCTTGTTCCAGTGTGAGTGCGCTGAAGTTTCAGGAAACTAGTGATCCGCTGCTGCAGGTGAAGCGCAGTCTTGGCGCTTCCTTTACGGCACTGTTTGACGAGGTATTTGTATTCCATGATCTGGAACAGAAGGATAAGGTTACTGTCATGAAAAATATACTGAAAAAATGGGAAAAGACGATGGAGGAAACTGCGATTCTGGAGGCAATCGAATCCAGCAGTACGCTGGATGAGGCCGCAAAAAAGCTAAAGAAAAAAATCGTAAAGGCCTGATGCCGTGCAAGGTTTCTAAACGGAAAAGCCTCTGTAGTCCTATAGAGGCACCCTTTGATACAGCAGCCTTTCCTATATAGCTTCTGCTTCTTTTCGGAAGCTGGAAGAGGAACAGAGGATTTTTATGTCTTTCATAGATGCCGTGCAGATTTTTGAAAGTAACAGGGCATAATAGAAATTGTTATGCTCTTTTTCATTTCTTTGTTCAATTAAAATCAACAAGCATCATGACTAAATAAAAAGGCGACAGACATCTGCTGTTATTAAGGCAGCTGTACAGTCGTCTTTTGCTGTATCTCATCTTATATTGTCTCCCTATTCATGATCATATCCAGTATTTCATATCACTTTTTTCACAGGTTCACCTGCTTCGGTTACGGCATTTGCCTGTCGATTTACGAATTATCAGCTCCGGTTCATATTCCAGCCGCAGGATATATTTATGTCCCCTGCTGCGGGTGTCCTTGTTATTTTTCTTATAGATCATGTCAACGGCTTCCTTCCCTTTGAGGATGGAGGCATGTTCAACGCTTGTTAGAGAAATATTTGGCATAGAGGAAAGATGGATGTTATCAAAGCCTGCGACAGAGTAATCCTGCGGTATCCGATATCCCTGCTGCGTGAGAGCGGCCATGACACCAAAGGCAGTCATATCATTGTTTCCTACAAAGGCAGTTGACGGTGTATGCTCCTTTAGTGCTTCCAGAGCCAGATCAAAGCCGGTCATATACTCGGAGGATTCCGATGGATATTGCCTGTAGGTGGCAATGGAAGGGGTTTTTACAAGAATATTATCCTGGCTCTGTCCATGCTCCTCAAATGCTGCTTTTAATCCTTCTAGACGATGCAGCCTGGATATTTCCTTTGCTTTGATGGGGGTGGATACAAAGGTGATGTGCGTATGCCCGAGTCCCACCAGATATTCTCCCATAAGATATCCGGTTTTTCTGCCATCCAGCTCAACGGAATCAAAGGTACAGCCTTCCGGTTTGTCACCGATGGATACAACGGGGATCTGCTTTGCCAGTGCATTGGCTTTGGTAATTCGCGTTGGAGGATACAGACAGATGGCTCCCGCCAGCTGCAGTCCTGCGAGCATATCAAAATAAAACTCTTCCTGTGCAGCATCCCGCATGGTCGTTACCGTGAAAACCGAATAGCCATACTCACCTGCCTGCTCCGTAATGGAATGCACCAGTGTGGCGTAATAGCCGTTTGATAACAGCGGAGTCAGAACAACGATGGTTTTATCCATCTTACTGGAGGCACTCAGCTGTTTTTTTACCGGCTTTTGATATCCCAGCTTTTTTGCGGCAGAAAGCACCAGCTCTCTGGTTTCATCAGAAAAGGATACATTCTGTTTGTTGCTGAGTATCATGGAAACACTGGATTGCGAAACACCTGTATATTCTGCAATATCGCGTGTTGTTACCTTATTTCTTTTTCCCATGGGACATCTCCTTTAAAAATTATGATTTATTTTGATTAACAGCAGATTAGTAATCAGATTATCAAATGATTACTAATATTATATATTTGATTAACAGGAAAAGCAAGCAGTCATGCACAGGAATTCAACCAGGGGGGACCAGTTACAGAGGGAGAAGAAAGAGGAGGGTGTTAATCAAAGCGCTGTGATTGATAAAAAAGCTGTAGAAAGCCTTTGTTTAAAGGGATACAGGGGTTTGACAGTCTGTGTTTTATGGAGTAAATTTAAGGTGGTTAAGGAAGTCTGAAAAGGCTTACAGGAGGTTGGTAGAATGTATGATGTAGCAATTATCGGAGCAGGAATTGCCGGCTGTTCTCTTGCATATGAGCTTGGGAAATATCAGATCAAGGCGGTACTGATCGAAAAGGAGAATGATGTATCGGTAGGGACGACAAAGGCGAACAGCGCCATCATTCACGGCGGCTATGATCCGCTGCCGGGTTCGAAGATGGCGAAATACAATGTCGCAGGAAATGCATATATCAAGGAGCTGTGCGGAAAGCTTGATATTCCATACAAACAGATTGGTGCACTGATTATGGCATTTTCCGAAGCGGATGAAAGCACGCTCGAAGAGCTGAAGAACCGTGGCATCCGGAACGGTGTAAAGGACATGGAAATCTGGGATAAGGAGCGTTTGCATAGGGAAGAACCTCATGTATCTCAGGAGGCGAGAGCTGCACTGTTTTCACCGAATGTCGGTATCGTCAGTCCATGGGAGCTGGCACTGGCACTGGCAGAAGTTGCGGTAGAAAACGGTGTTGAGGTAAAGCTGAACACGGAAGTAAAAAATATAGAGAAAACGGATACAGGGTATTCCATTGAAACCAATCAGGGTGTTATTGATGCGGTTTGCGTATGCAATGCGGCAGGTGTGTTTGCGGATGAGGTTAATGAAATGGTGAATGACGCCACCTTTAAGATAGAGCCGAATAAGGGAGAATACTATCTGCTGGACAAGAGTCAGGGAAATCTTGTCAGCCATGTCATCTTCCAGTGTCCAAATGAAAACGGAAAGGGTGTTCTGGTTGCCCCGACAGTGCATGGTAATCTGATTGTCGGACCGGATTCACAGCCAACCTCCAGGGAGGATGTATCCACAACCGCGGAGGGCTTAAGCTATGTGCGTAATACCGCATTGAAGTCCATTCCGGATATCAATTTCCGTGAATCCATTCGTAACTTTGCAGGTGTTCGTGCAAGAACGAAGGAGGACGATTTCTTTGTATATGAAGATCCCGAAAACCGTCTGTTCTACAATATCGCAGGGATGGCATCTCCGGGCTTATCATCTGCCCCTGCCATTGCGCTGGACGTTATTGAAATGATGAAGGAATCCGGTCTGCCTCTGACAAAAAAGGAAGCATGCATGGATACGAGAAGTGTTGTGCGGTTCCGTGAAATGAATCATGAGGAGCGCACGGCGCTGATCAAGGAGCATCCGGAGTATGGAAAAATCATCTGCCGCTGTGAAACAGTGACAGAGGGAGAAATCATTGATTCCGTGCATCGTCCGATTCCGGCTGTATCCATTGATGCTGTAAAACGCCGCTGCAATGCGGGGATGGGACGCTGTCAGGGTGGCTTCTGCGGCCCTCGTGTTCAGGAAATTATCGCAAGAGAGCTGAAAAAGAATTTGAAGGATGTACCGCTGGATCGGGAAGGTATGATTCTGATTACAGGGGAAACAAAAGCAACTGGAGGTGAACAGGAATGAAATATGATGTTATCGTTGTCGGCGGAGGGCCGGCAGGTCTGGCATCTGCGCTGGAAGCCTGGAAGCAGGGGGCAAAGCATATTCTGATACTGGAGCGTGATCAGGAGCTGGGCGGTATATTGAATCAGTGTATTCACAACGGGTTCGGTCTGCATCACTTCAAAGAAGAGCTGACCGGGCCGGAATATGCAGGAAAATTTATCGAAATGCTGAAGGATACCAATGTCGAGGTGCTGCTGGATACCATGGTGCTGGATATTGATGAGGAAAACCGCTGCATTCATGCAATGAATAAAAAGCAGGGCTATATGCAGCTGGAGGGAAAGGCAATCGTGCTGAATATGGGATGCCGCGAGCGTACCAGGGGAGCCATTGCGATTCCCGGAGATCGCCCAGCCGGTGTCTTTACTGCAGGAGCAGCACAGCGTTATGTAAATATTGAAGGGTATATGGTTGGAAAACGGGTATTGATTCTCGGTTCCGGTGATATCGGTTTGATCATGGCGCGCCGTATGAGTCTGGAGGGTGCGAAGGTGGTCGGCTGTGTGGAGCTGTGTCCGTATTCCAACGGTTTGAACAGAAATATTGTGCAGTGTCTGAACGATTATGATATCCCGCTGTATCTCTCTCATACCATTACAGATATTCAGGGAGATAAACGCGTGGAGCGTGTCATTGTTCAGGAGGTTGATGAAAAGCGGCAGCCAATTCCCGGAACAGAGATCACCTTCGATGTGGATACTGTCCTGTTATCAGTCGGTCTGATTCCGGAAAATGAGCTATCCAGAGCTGCCGGACTGCAGATGGATCCGAGAACAAACGGTCCTGTGGTCTATGAGAATATGGAAACCAGTGCAAAGGGTATTTTCGCAAGCGGAAATGTTGTGCATGTGCATGATCTTGTGGACTTTGTGACAGCGGAGAGTGAGCGTGCCGGAAGAAGTGCCGCAATCTATGCGATGCAGGGAAATCCGAAAGCCGGAAGATGTATTGAAGTGAAGAACGGGAACGCGGTGAATTACACAGTGCCGCAGAAAATCCGTATGAATAACGTGGATAAGTTTGTGGAAGTGATGTTCCGAGTGAATAATGTATATAAGGATATGGAAATCTGTGTCATGAGCGGGGATCAGAAGCTGGCAGGATTCAAACGCGAGCATATGGCTCCGGGTGAAATGGAAAAAATCGTTATACCGAAAATGCTGCTGGAGAAGGCAGGCGATGAAGTGATCATCCGTGTGGAAAAGGCAGGTGCATAGGATATGAAAAATTTAATATGTATCGTATGTCCGAAGGGATGTCATCTGTGTGTTGATGATGAAAACGGATATACCGTTACCGGCAACAGCTGTCCAAGAGGGGCGGAGTATGGGAAAACAGAACTGATTGATCCAAGACGCATTATCACATCAACAGTGCGCATTACTGCAAAAACGGCAAGACGAGTTCCGGTGAAAACCGAGAAGAGCATCCCGAAGGGCAGGATTATGGATGTCATGAAGGCACTGGAACGCATCGATGTCAAGGCACCGGTATCTGCGGGAGATGTTGTCTTAAAGGATGTCGCAGGTCTCGGTGTAAACATTGTTGCGACAAAATCGGTGGAGCAATAAATAAAGCAAAGTATAGGATACAAAACAGACATATAGCTGTTTCAGCGGATGTGGAAAGACGGTCGGCGGTTACCCGTATTGGAATAGCTTGAACCGTTATAAATGAGAAGATCAGAGTCTATTGCAGCGAACAATAGAAGCAGATCTTCTTTTTTTCATATTTATAGATTAGAAACAGGCGGGATTTACAAGGAGCTGCATGGCTTTGGTCCCCTTACAGGAAAGGAAGTGCAGGTTTTCTATACCCGATATTCTTTGTATAATGAAACCCAGTGGAAGCGTATAATTCAAACATAAAATAATGCCAGTGCCCCAAGGATATGGAAGCGCAATACGATGCATAATGTGGAGTAGGCATCATAATTTATATCTTGTATTTACTTTCCCTCCTATGATGGAAACACTGAACAAAGGATAGTTTAAAATCTATTCGCTGCCTTCTGCAGCATATACAGAGACCCTTGTTTTCTGGTATAATGAAGCTGCAAAGAAAAAGAAAGCGTGGTGGTTATGAATGAGTCCCAAGCCCGAGGGTATACAGATACTAGATACAGGGGATGATCACTTGCCGCCATCGTGCAGATGATAATTCTCCCATTTTAGAAAAGGAGAACAGAATGAAACGAACGATAACAGAAGAAAACCTGCTGGATCTGCTGCTGCATGGAACAGCACAGGATCTGCAGGATACGATTGATACCATACACCCGGCGGATATTCTCGATCTGCTGCACAAGCATAAGGAGCATGCACAAAGTATATTAAACCGTCTGCCGGATGATATTCTTGCGGATATCGTCGAGGAAGAGGACGATGAAGACAAGTATGAGCTGTTAAAGCGCTTCTCTGACAGCAAGCAGCGTCATATACTGGATGAAATGAGCAGTGATGAAATCACCGATTTGATGGGAGAGCTGGAGGAAGACGAGCAGGCTGACATTCTGAAGAAGATGGATTCTGAGGATCAGGAGGATGTCCGTAAGCTGATGAGCTTTGATGCTGAAAGTGCCGGTGGTATCATGACAACCGAATTTATTCGTATATTCGCAAAGAATACTGTAAAGGATACCCTGCAGTTTTTACAGAAGAATACCGATGAAGAAACGACCTATTATTTATATGTCGTCGATAGGGAGGATGTGTTAAAAGGAGTTGTGTCACTGCGCGATATTGTAACATCATCGTTTGATACACCAATCATGGATATCGTGAATCCCAATGTAAAGACGGTGTTGTACAGTGATGACCAGGAGGAGGTTGCCCATCGATTTGAAAAATACGGCTTTATTCTGATGCCGGTTGTAGATGAGCAGCAGCATATGCTGGGAGTCATTGAGTTTGACGATATCATTGATGTTATTCAGGAAGAAAATACCGAGGATATCCATCATCTGGGTGGTGTCAATAAGGAGGAACGGGTGGACTCCAGTGTAAGGGAATCCTTTTCCAGCCGCATTCCATGGCTGATTGTAAATCTTTTTACTGCAGTTCTTGCGGCAGCCGTTGTCAATATGTTTGAGGCGACGATTGCACAGGCGGTTGCACTTGCGACGGTCATGCCGATTGTAACTGGAATGGGTGGCAATGCGGGAACACAGACATTAACCATTGTTGTACGCGGTCTTTCCCTCGGTGAGCTGACAAAGGAAAATGCCGTCGTGATTCTGCTGAAGGAGATCGGTGTCGGTATATTAAGCGGTATCGTCATAGGTATTGTCGTGGCATTCGGGGCAATGCTGATGGAAAGCAATCCAATCTTCGGACTTGTCACCGGGGCAGCTATGTTTCTGAATATGATTCTGGCAAATCTGGCAGGATACTTTATACCGGTCATACTGGAAAAGCTGCATGTGGATCCGGCTCTTGCCAGTGGTGTGTTTGTTACTACAGTTACGGATGTCATGGGGTTTTTCATGTTTCTGGGACTGGCCACATTAGTGCTTCCGTATATAATATAGCGAATGATGCACAATATGAGTAGATAATTGGAAAGGAGTTTTAGAATGAAGGCGTTGATTACAGGTGCCAGCAGCGGAATCGGGCGTGATATGGCAAGGGTTCTGGCTGCTATGGATATTGATTTGATTCTGGTCGCAAGGAGAGGGGATCGGCTTCGTGAATTAAAGAGGGAGCTTGCCGTTTCCGTTGATATCGTCATACTGGATGTTTCTGTGAAAGAAAACTGTCTTGCACTGTATCAGCGCTTCCGTAATGATTCTGTCGATATACTGATCAATAATGCAGGCTTCGGTGATTTTGGTGAATTTACACAGACGGATTTGGATAAGGAGCTGAATATGATCTCTACCAATATTCAGGCAGTGCATATACTTAGTAAACTGTTTCTGCGGGATTTTGTTAAAAAGGACCGTGGTTATATCCTGAATGTCGCATCCAGCGCGGCGTTTCTGCCGGGACCTTTGATGGCTACCTATTATGCGACAAAAGCATATGTTGAGCGTCTGACACTGGCTATGCATAAGGAGCTTCAGAAAAGAAACAGCCATGCTTCTGTCGGTGTTCTCTGTCCGGGACCTGTACAGACTGAGTTTGACCGTGTCGCAAATGTCAGGTTTATGATGAAGGGAAAGACAAGCATGGATGTCGCCAGCTATGCAATCCGCGGCATGTTTAAGGAGAAGGCAGTCATGATACCGGGAATTCTGATGAAGGGAAGCTATCTGCTGTGCAAATGTCTTCCGCTGTCTGTGCAGATGGAGGCATCCTATCATATACAGCATCGGAAAAACAGGTAGACGAATGCTTGCATTTCCAAGTAAATCTTATAATTTAGAAAAACAGGAATCATTGAGGATTCCTGTTTTTAGTAAGGGTTATCGCTTTTTAATGGATGTTGTTTTATTATCCTTGTTTGTATCCAGCGAAGATGTACAATGCGGACAGCGAACTGCCTCAGCAGAAATCTCGCTTTTGCAATACGGACACACCTTTGTAGCTGCTGCAGCATCTTCCATATCCTGCGGCTTCTTGACCTTTCTTGAGAGTGAATTCATCATCTTCACCATCATGAAGATAATAAACGCCATGATGATGAAGTTGATCACCTCGGTGAGAAAGGTTCCGTAATTCAGTGTCGCAGCCTTGGCAGCTACTGCATCCTGCAATGTATTATAATGATTCCCGTCCAGTGCAATAAACCAGTTGGTAAAATCGATACCGCCGGTACATAATGTAATAACCGGCATAATAACATCATTGACCAGAGATGCTATGATTTTTTGAAATGCACCGCCGATAATAACACCGACTGCCAGATCAAGCACATTTCCCCGCATAATAAATTCTTTAAACTCATTGATAATATGTTTCATATACACTCCTGCACAGTTTCCATAGCAACTGTCTTTTTCTATTTTCTAAGCTTGTGACGTACTCTCACCACATATGCTATGACTAGCATAGAAGTGGGAGCTTCTTGTTCGATAGAACCAATGTCCTAAGCATAAGCAAGCTATCCCCGCTCGTCCAGCGGTTCTTTGTAATCCTTATTTTCTAACCTCTATGTAATCGTATACCTTCATAACACATGTACTACTTCTTTACTTTCTACTTTATTTTCATATTCAAACAGACATGTCGCAATATAACGGTCCTGCTGTTTGCTTATCGTCACTGCTTTTAATATCCCCTGTGGTATGCGATGCATATGGATCCTTACATCACCTGCCTTTGGTAAACGTAGATAGGTCGTTTGGTTTTGTATCGTACTAAACAATCGGATATTTCCGTTGACCATATTTGTCGTGTAACTTTGTTTCGCCTGATGCTTTGATTTCCATTTGGGAAAACCGATATCTGTTTCTTTGAAGAACTTTTTGAAAGCAGCTTCTAAATGTAGTTGAGCGTTTGCTAAGGCCAAAGAATCTACTTCCTTGAGAAATGGATGATCCTTCTTATAGGATGCAGGTGTCGTTTGCTTCATTTTCTTAGTTTCTTCATAATATTTGATTTTGTCATCTAACATATGATTATACAGAAAACGGACACAACCAAATGTTTTGGTAAAGAAAATCTCTTGCTTCTTGTTTGGATAGATTCTAAACTGATACCCTTTTCTTGACACCATTCTTCTCACCTTGACTTTCGATATAAGCTTTGATGATGTCGGTGGTGACACCTCCTGTACTGATCAAACAGAAGCTCTGACTCCAAAATGCTTCTTTCCAAAGCTTTTCACGAATTTCAGGAAACTCCTTCTTCAATAAACGTGAACTGGCACTCTTATACGCATTGATGAATTTCGTAAGACAAGAGTTAAGGTGAGCAGAGAACAGGATATGAATATGATCGACATCATGATTCCATTCTTGAAGAGAGATGTTATAGGATCTGGCAATATGAAGAAAGATATCTTTTGCACGATCACTGATGACATCATCGAACACACGACGCCGATATTTGGTTGTCATGATCAAATGATAACGGAGAGCAAATACTGAATGAGCATTACTTTTCACTCAACAGTCATAAAAAGTATGAGCAAAATCCTTTCTCAAATGTTTTTGCTTTTTTTGAATCTAAGAATTTTAATCGTGTTTATCCTGTGTGAGGGATAAAGGAAAATGGCTGCATTCATCACACCATCTGCTTATCGTCGCAAGATGGGGGACTTCTGCCTGTTATTTGTTAAATGGATGTTGTTTTCCTGCATATATGCTTCGATTTCATCCGGATCCTTGATAATGGAGGAAGAAAGATTTATACAGCCATCCTCAGTAACCAGTACATTGTCCTCGATGCGGATGCCGATTCCTTCATCCTCCAGATATAAGCCTGGTTCAATCGTAAACACATTGCCGGGACGCAGCTTATAGCCGCTCAAAGACACATCATGTGTTTCCAGCCCCAGCATATGAGATACTCCGTGCCAGTAATAATCCTCCACCCGCTTACCGCGTTTCAACAAGCCAAGCGGCTTCAGTCTTTCTTCATAAAAGTGAATCAGCTCCTGATTCAGCTCCTTCAGTGTAATGCCCGGATGTACGAGTGACATAATGGTCTGATTGGCTTCAAGAACAATATTGTAGATTTCTTTCTGTCGCTTTGTAAAGGAACCGCTTGCCGGAAAGGTTCTTGTGATATCGGCATTCATATAATGACAGCTCGCACCCAGATCACACAGCAGCAGGCTGTTCTTTTTTATTTTCTGATTGTTTTCATCATAATGCAGCACAGTGGCATTTCTTCCACTGGCAATAATGGATGGAAAGGAATGTGAGCAGCCGTTTGTTTTCAATACAAAATCAAACCATGCCTCCACCTGGTTTTCCATCATACCGCTGCATACATGATCCATCATGGCTAGAATTCCCTGCCGTGTTACTTCAATCGCCTGCTTCAATTCATCAATTTCTGTATCTTCCTTAATTAAACGCAGACTGCTTATTCTGGAGGCTGCATTATGCAGGGTTACATAGGGATATTGCCGCAGCAGCTCTCTTGTGAAACGATGCGCTTCACTGTCCGCCTGATAGGCTTCCTGCCGTGTGAAATCCGCATAGATATCAACACGGGATTCATGGTCGAAGAACCGTGATATCTGTAGACCGAGCATATCCATTGCTTCCTCAAGCCAGAAGATTTCTTCAATCTCACTGATATCGGCGGCTTCCTCCGGCAAAAGCTTTCCACCGACCCATTTTGCCTGTTCCTCGTCATAATGCTCCAGAAACAGCTGTTCCTTTATTTTGCCCTGTGTGCGGATAATTGCCAGAATCATGTTCTCCTTATCCAGACCGCTCAGGTAATAGAAGCTTCTGTCCACACTGAACGGATACTTTTCATCGCCTACCTTATATGGGGCTTTGCCGCTGAAGAACAATGCAATGGAGTTTTCCGGTAACAGAGTAGCCAGTGCATGCCGTCGTTGCTTATACATGTTATCAATCCTCTTTTCTACTATGTATTGTACCACGAAAATACAGTTCCAGTAAAACGTATGGTTACATGCTGTTTATGGCAGCAGAAAGCTTATACATTTGTACAGACGAGCTGAGTGCTATCCTTTACAGCGAATAAAAAGATGTGAAAAAAAAGCTTATTTATCAGCGTTTTATAGGTTTAATGAAAAATAATAATGAATTTATGTACACAAATGAACAGTAAAAAGTCATGCTAAGGAGTCTCAGTTTTGTGAAAACCCAGTATTTATCATTGTTTTTTAACATTGTGAAATTTCTGTCATTACATCAATATTTCAATACAGAACAATTGCTTAAGATAAATTGTTACAAAATTGAACTTATACATATGTTCAGTATTTATGCATTGACCTCAATAAAACGCTGTGGTAATCTTAAGACAGACAAAGGAACCGCTTACAGAAAGGAGGCGCAGGAATGAAAAAAATAGTTGATGATAACAGGCTGATATATAAATGCTGTTATCTCTATTACATGGATGGACTCGGACAAAAGGAGATTTGTGATCAGCTTGGGATTTCACGGGCAACAGTATCCAGACTGCTCAAGGCGGGTAAGGAAAACGGTGTGGTAAGAATCGAATTGGATAATCCCGACAGTATTCTATATGGAGAACTGGAACGGAAAATTGAACAGCAGCTGGGCTTGAAGGAAGTCCTCATTGTGGATGAAATGGAGCTGGAGAGTAAAGCGGATCATATGCAGCGGGTATATGAGGAAGCACTTGCCTATCTGGCACGCATTTTCCACAACAAGGATTACATCGGGGTTTCGATGGGAAAGACGCTGTATCATCTAGCCAATGGAAAAATCAATGTGGAGGAGGTTGATTGTACCTTTGTTCCCGTTGTCGGTGGTGTCGGTACGCAGCTGCAATCGGATGAGGGATATCATTCCAACGAAATAGCAAATGCGTTCGCAAAGAAATTTCATGGCAGTGCTGTTCAGTTCTTCGCTCCGGCAATGTTCAATGATACACAGATCATGGAGGGGTTTTTGAAGGAACGTCCTGTGCAGGAGGTAACGGCTTTGTTTAAAAAACTGAAAACCGTTATCATGGGTATCGGCTCCTGCAGCTTAAAAGATTCCACTCTGGTCAAATGCGGGTATATCAGTAAAGCTGACTATGAGCAATTTAAACAGCACGGAGCTGTCGGAGATGTTCTCCTGAAATTTCTGGATAAAAACGGAAACAGTGAACCCTTCCATGAATTCAATGACCGGGTCATGGGGTTATCCGATGAGGGACTTATGAATATTGAAAACCGTATCGGAATTGCGGTTGGAGAAGAAAAAAGTAAAGCGATTCTCGGCGTGATCCGCGCGAAGAAAATCAATATTCTAATTACCGATATCAGCTGTGTAAAAGAGCTGCTTTCCCTTATGGAAGAGGAGGAATCGTCATGTCAAACGATCTGATGCTGATCTTTCTGATTGCCATATCCCTGTTTGTTATGCAGGCAGTGGGCGGCGTATTTCAGATCAAAAACTACAAAGCTGCCATACGGCGGGTTCATAAAAAAGGAAATGTGGGAATCGGACAGAAAAAAGGACGGTTCTTCAACGGCAACATCGTGATGATCGCCTGTGATAATAATCATATCATCACAGCATGTGAGGTCATGGATGGCAAAACCTTTCTGGCAAAGTTTCACCCGGTGAATACCTTGCTTGGAAAAACAATCAACGGGGTATCAATCGATAAGTTTCTGGAACAGTTTCGCTCCATGGATCCGAAAAAACAGAAACAGTATCGAGGATATATACAGGCATTGGAAGCGCTGGAGCTACGCTTTCAAAATGCAGCAGGCGCACAGGAGATGGACACGGCCGAACATCTGTCATGTGCTGTCATGGATTGATACAAGGAGGAAGTGACGTATGGACTTTATATCTGATTTTGCACAAGGATTCATGGCGCTGTTTCAGGCAGGAGGAGAAACCTTCGTAGGTTGGGTTACCGGAATTATTCCCATGGTAATCTGTCTGATGACAGCCATAAACTCCATCATTAAGCTGATAGGAGAAAAACGAGTTGAAAATTTCACAAAAAAACTGACGAGATTCACAATTGCGCGTTACACACTGGTACCGGTGCTGGCAGTACTGTTTCTGGGAAATCCGATGTGTTATACCTTCGGACGTTTCGTGGAAGAAAAGTACAAGCCTGCGTATTATGATTCCTGTGTAAGCTTTCTACATCCTGTAACCGGCTTGTTCCCGCATGCGAACCCGGGTGAACTGTTTGTATATATGGGAATCGCAGCAGGTATTACCAAACTGAATCTGCCATTAGGGGATTTGGCAGTTCGCTACTTTATCGTCGGTGTGATTGTCATTCTGATCAGAGGGGTACTGACAGAAAAAATCTATTTCAGACTTACTTCTAAATTTACAAAAGAGAAAGAGAATGCGGAGGAATAGGCTATGTACAGAAAGGTAAAAATCACAAAAGGAAGCAGCGGCTGGGGCGGACCACTGGTGCTGGAACCAAATGAAACCTGTAATAAGGTCTTATGTGTGACCGGTGGCGGTATTCATCCTGTGGCAGCCAAGATAGCGGAAATGACAGGAGCCGAAACAGTCGACGGCTTTAAGACAACCGTTCCGGATGAGCAGGTACTGGTTGCTGTAGTGGATTGCGGGGGAACAGCACGCTGTGGCGTATATCCGAAAAAACGGATCAACACTGTCAACCTTGTACCGGTTGGGGCAGTGGGACCTCTGGCACAGTATATTACAGAGGATATTTATGTCTCGGACGTAAAGGAAGATACTATTGCATTTACGGATGAAGAAGTAAAGGTTGAAAAAGCAGTGGAAGAAACGAAGGAACCGGGAGCACCGAAAACGAAGGCACAGGCGAGAAAAGAGCTGGCTGAAGCAAATCAGGGGAAAAAGCCGGGGATCATTACCCGCATCGGTATCGGTGTGGGACAGGTGGTAAACAAATTCTTTGCCGCCGGACGTGAATCCATCGAAATGGTTATCAAAAACGTATTGCCGTTTATGGCATTTACATCCACGATACTTGGTATCATTCAGGTAAGCGGCCTGGGGAATATCATCGCAAATACGATTTCTCCATTATGCTCCACCATGCCGGGAATGATTGTGATCTCCCTGATCTGCGGTCTGCCATTCCTGTCACCGATTTTAGGACCGGGAGCGGTTATCGCTCAGGTGGTCGGAACCCTGCTTGGTGCGGAAATCGGTTTGGGAAATATACCTGCGCAGTATGCATTGCCGGCATTATTTGCTATCAATGCACAGGTTGGCGGCGATTTTGTACCGGTAGGCTTGTCCCTTGGTGAAGCGGAACCGGAAACGATTGAATTCGGTGTGCCGGCAGTCTTATATTCCCGTGTTATCACCGGACCTCTGGCTGTTATTATCGCATTCGTATTCAGCATTGGCATGTATTAAAAGGAGGCGTTATGAAATATAAGGCAACGATTACCGGACTAGGGGAATGTGCACTGGATTTTCTGGATGAATGCTGTAATTTCATTATCATCTTTAATGAGGATGCACCGCCGGAGCTGGCAGATATCTCAGTTTTGCATACGAAAAGTGAAGTTAAGGAGGATCCGAAAAAAGGGGATACCGTTCGGATCTGCGGTGTGGAATATACAATCGCCGATGTTGGCTGGGAGGCTTTAAATACCTTAAAGGAGCTTGGTCACTGTACGCTGTCCTTCAAGGGTCTGGATACAGTGGAACGCCCGGGTATTATTGAACTGATTGGAGAGCCGATCAAGGCAGAACAGCTGCTTGTCGGTGGAACAATAGAGATTGAATGATGAAATTGTAAAGGATTCGATGGATTGAATAAAGCAGAAGAACAGGAATTACGCAATCAATTATTTAAGGATAGAAGTAAGAAAATAACAGGATCTAATAGATAGATGAGAAAAAAGGAGGAAAACTGTTATGTTAAACATGAACAAAAAACTGGAACAAAGAGAAAAAGAAGGGAAAATTATCAAATGCGGTATCGTTGGTGCCGGTCAGATGGGCCGCGGTATGGTTACACAGATGGTGCTGATGAAGGGAATCACACCGGCTGTAGTATCTGATATCGACTTAAAGCTTGCTGTTCACGCATTCAAATATGCAGGGGTAAAGGATGAGGATATTGTTCGCACCAATGAGGTTGCGGAAGCTGATAAGGCAATGGATGAAGGGAAATATGTCGCAACTACAAATTCCAATCTGATTTCCCAGTGCCGCCCGGTAGAGGTCGCAATTGATGCGACAGGAGTTCCTGATGTAGGGGCTAAGGTCGCAACCAATGCAATTAACAATAAAAAGCATGTCGTCATGCTGAACGTGGAAACGGATGTAGTCATCGGACCTCTGCTTGATAAAATGGCAAAGGACAACGGCGTTATTTATACCGGAAGTGCAGGAGATGAACCTGGTGCTGTAATGGAACTGTATGATTTTGCGACGGCAATGGGCCTGGAAGTTAAGGTTATGGGAAAAGGAAAGAATAACCGCATTGATAAAAACTGCAATCCGGATACGGTTCTGGAAGAGGCTACAAGAAGAAAGATGTCACCAAAGATGCTGTGCGCCTTTAAGGATGGTACAAAAACAATGGTGGAAATGACAGCGATGTCAAATGCGACCGGTCTGGTTCCGGATGTAATTGGCGGGCATGGTATTGCAAGTGATGTAAAGAGCCTGAATGAAACCTATAAGCTGAAAGAGGATGGCGGTATTCTGAAGCAGCATGGTGTTGTGGAATATGTGAACGGAATTGCACCTGGTGTTTTTGTAACAGTTGCGACGGATAATGAAGAAATCGCATACCAGATGCAGTATCATTCCATGGGACCTGGACCATTATGGACACTGTATCGTCCATACCACCTGTGCAATCTGGAAACTCCGTTAACAGCTGCCAAGGTTGTTATTGACGGGGAGCCTACCATCGTTCCGAAAAACGGTCTGGTTTCCGAATGTATTACTGTTGCGAAAATTGATTTGAAGGCGGGACAGACAATTGATGGTATCGGCGGGTATACCACCTATGGTTCCATCTGCAAGCATGAAGAGGCAAAGGAAAAAGGCTATGTGCCCTATGGTCTGGTCAATCATAAGGCAGTCATGAAGCGTGATGTAAAGAAGGGTGAACTGATCACATATGACGATATCGAGCTTGACACAACAACACTGATCTATAAGCTGCGTCAGGAACAGGATAAAATCTTCGGATAATTGTAGTATCTCACTGCTGATTTCTGCCTGGCATACAAATATCTGATTTTGCAGGCGATTTATAACAACACATCCTCATGTACGGAATGTCCGTGAGAAATAAATATAAGATTGTAGCTAAGCGGTAGTTCTGCTGTTTCTACAATCTTTTTTTGTTTACTGGTAGGCTTCCTGCATAACAAGGGGAAAGAAACCGGTAGTTATTTTCAAGAAGGAAAAAGCTCTCAGACAGTTGTGGAAGCAGGTAAGATCAGGTCCTATCATACCGGTCATGGACATCTGTTTTTTCTTGGAAGCTGCTAGGAACAGCACTTATTATCGCACTTGTTCAGATAAGAACATTGACGTCAATACATGATTGTGATACTCTTTTATTACGAAAGAAAACGTTTACAGAAAAGAGGAGCCTATGTGAAGAAAATCGTTGATGATGCCCGTCTGATTTATAAGTGCTGTTATCTGTATTATGTAGATGGCATGGGGCAAAGGGAGATTTGTGATGCAGTAGGAATTTCCCGTGCGACTGTTTCCCGCCTGTTGCGTGCCGGGAAGGAAACAGGTGTTGTGAAAATCGAATTGGAAAATCCGGATAGTGTTTTATACGGAGAGCTGGAGCGTAAAGTGGAGCAGCTGCTGGGATTGAAGGAAGTGCTTATCGTAGATGAGTTGGAGCTGGAAAGCAAGGCGGATCATCTGCAGCATGTATATGAAGAGGCACTGATGTATTTGTCCCGTATTATCAATAAAGGGGATACCATTGGTGTATCCATGGGAAAAACGCTGAGCAGTATCGTAAATGTAAAGAAAAGCGTAGATGAGGTGGATTGTACCTTTGTCCCGGTTGTAGGAGGAGTCGGTTCCCCTTATCAGATAGAGGAGGGGTACCATTCCAATGATATCGCGAAGGGCTTCGCCATGAAGTTTCATGGTAAGGCAATGCAGTTTTTTGCCCCGGCAATGTTTGATGATCCTAAGGTTATGCAGGGATTTTTGAAGGAGAAACCGGTTAGAGAAGTGGTATCGGTATTCAAAAAACTGAAGACTGTAATCATGGGAATCGGGACTACAACGGCAAAGGAACCGACACTTGTGAAATGCGGATATCTGACAAAAGAGGATTATGAGGAATTCAAACAGCAGGGGGCTGTTGGTGATATTCTTTTAAAGTATGTGGATGCAAACGGAAACAGCGATGCGTTTCGCTCTTTTAATGAACGTGTGATGGGGATGTCGGATGAAAAGCTGTTGAACGTGAAAAACCGCGTCGGGATAGCGGTTGGTGCAGATAAGGGGGAGGCAGTGTTAGGCGTTATACGCGCCAAAAAGGTGAACATTCTGCTTACGGATATCAGTTGTATACGAAGCATGATGTCCCTGCTGGGCGAAGATATATGATTGCAATTGTGTTGAAAGGGGTATGGGAATGGATGCGTTTACCGATTTGACACAGGGGTTTTTGTCCATGTTTGAAACCGGGGGAGAAATTCTTTTGGGCTGGATGACAATGATTCTTCCAATGGTTGTCTGTTTAATGGCGGCGGTGAGTGCGGTTGTGAAGCTGATTGGAGAAAGCCGTGTAGAAAGGATTACCAAATTTTTGACCCGCTGGCGCATTGCACGTTATACGCTTTTACCGCTGATGGCAATCTTATTTCTTGGAAATCCGCTCTGCTTCACATTTGGAAAATTTCTGGATGAGAAGTATAAGACAGCATACTATGATGCCTGTGTAAGCTTTCTGCATCCGGTTACGGGATTGTTTCCTCATGCGAATGCTGCAGAGCTGTTTGTTTATATGGGAATCGCTTCGGGAATAACGCAACAGAAATTGTCGCTGTCCGCATTGGCAACCCGCTATTTTATGGCAGGACTTGTCATCATGGTACTGCGTGGTATCATAACGGAGCAGATATCCGTTTATTTGAATCAGAAAAAGGAAGGGCAGAAGCCAACGGAGGAAGCGGTTGCGGAGGAAAAAAAGGATGCCTTGAAACAGCAGCCGGCAGTGCGTGTTACAAAAGGAAGCGCAGGATGGGGTGGACCGCTTCTTTTACAGGCAGATAAAAGGAAGCATGTCATTTTATGTGTAAGTGGAGGAGGCATCCATCCGATTGCGCAAAGGCTGGCAGAGGCATGTCAGTGTGATGTAATTGACGGATTTGCCGCAAGCTGTCCGGATGAGGAGATTCTGGCGGCTGTGATTGATTGCGGTGGAACGGCACGCTGTGGTATATATCCCAAAAAGGGAATCCCTACCGTCAATGTGCTTCCTACGGGACAAAGCGGTCCGCTGGCACGTTTTATGAAGGAAGACAATTATGTTTCTGATGTAGGTGAGGCGAACATAGAAATCCTCAACAAAGATACAGCCCCCACTACCGATCCGATGCAGGAACCGGAGTCGAAGATTTCTGCACAGCCGGCTTCTCATAAAAATGCGCTTCTTCGTGTTGGCATGGGAATGAGCCGTGTTATCAGTACGTGCTATGCGGCAGGGAAAGAAACCATTGAAATGGTGCTGCGCAATATCCTTCCGTTTATGGCATTTACAGCAACCCTGCTGGGTATGATTCAGGTGAGTGGTCTTGGCAATTTTATCGCAAATTCCATTGCACCCCTTTGTGCAACCCTTCCGGGAATGCTTCTGATTTCTCTGATCTGCTCCCTGCCGGTGGTATCTCCCATCCTGGGACCCGGTGCTGTCATTGCTCAGGTTGTGGGAGCGCTGCTGGGAACGCAGATTGCCCTTGGAAATATACCGGCGCAATATGCATTACCTGCATTGTTTGCTATTAATGCACAGGTTGGCTGTGACTTCATACCGGTTGGATTATCGTTATGTCAGGCGAAAGCGGAAACGGTTGAGGCAGGTGTACCCGCCGTATTATACAGCCGTATGATCAGCGGACCTCTTGCTGTTTTTATAGCTTATTTCTTCAGTATCGGGATGTATTAGGAAAAGGAGCGAGTGATGATGAAATATGATACCAGAATTAGCGGATGGGGAGAATGTGCGCTTGAATTTTTAAATGAGGATTGCAATTTTCTGATCATTTTTAATGAAACGGCACCACAGGAGCTGGCGGATATCTCTGTATTGCATACCGTTGCCATGCTGCAGGAAGAACCCTGTGTCGGAGATACCGTGCAGATTTGTGATGTATCCTATACGATTACGGCAATTGGCTTTGAAGCACTGCATACATTAAAAGAGCTTGGACATTGCTGTTTATCCTTTTCCGGAAGTACACAGGCACTGCGTCCGGGGAATATAGAGCTGAAAGGACCTGTATTCACAGAGAATCACCTCTACAAAGGCGGACGGCTTCAAATCCTGTAAAAGATCATATTGAATTTCAAAGAGAGCGTGAACAACCGGCATATATTCAGGCTCTTTTTCCATATGGGTTCGGACAAGGATATCAAATAGTCTGACAGCATTTGAGAAAACTCCTCATAGTAAAGAATACTTCGTATATACGGATTCAATTATGCTATTAACTGTATGATATGTGAGACTTTCACTGAACAGCATATAAAGAATACGAATGAAAGGCTGCTTCTTTCTGTTAAGTAGGAAACCATGATGGGCAGGATGTTAAATTTACTGTTTTAGAGCATTCAGATTCATCGAGTGAATCCCCTGTGTTTCTTCTGAATCAAACTGCATGGCTTCATTGCCTAAAAGCGCATGAATATATGCCAGCGTATCCCGCACATCGGCTTTTGTCAGCTGTAAGGTATGTCCTGCATAAAAGTGTGTTACAGGTAAGGTTAAGAAATATTCCAGTGACTGCCTATACTCTGAAAGATAAGATCCTTCTATTTGAATCAACGGCTTTTCCAGTGTATCTCCAACAAACAAAGCATTCAGCGTTTGATCATAGACACTGATTCCATCCAGGGTGTGTCCGGGTGTATAAAGCAGCTGAAGACCGTCTGCTATCTGTAACTGTTTTCCATCAAAGCAGTAATTTGGTAAAATCAGCGTTTGTGTTCCTTGAAAACATTTCTTCTGTTCCTGCAGTTCTCTTATACCATGGCGCTGTATCATGGTTTTACAGAGCTGATGAGCATAGATCGGACAATGAGAAAAGCTGTAATTTCCCCATATATGATCAAAATGATAATGGGTGTTGATCACAACAAAATTCTTTCTCGGGTAATCTGCCTTTATGATTTCCATATATGTGGCACCGCAGAAGGTATCGATGATATAGACCCTATCATCTCTTTGAAGAGCATATACATAGGTTTTATAGGGGTTTAGTTCCATAAATTCATAGGCATACAGTGATGGATGTATCATATGTTTTCTCATATACGGTGCCTCCTGTTTCTTTCGTACCATCTTTTTTTCATGTGGCATTGTTTTCTTGTATTTAAACTGGTATGTGATCATTTCACAGTGCTGCGATCAGTAAGCAGGCAGAATACTAGCTGTTTGAAAAAAGAAGCCATTCTATGGTTTATAGAATAAGACTTCTCATGTTTCTTTATGTATTTTGTTCCTCATGAAGCAGATGAATCTGTTTCAAATCACGCTGTGTGGTCACCTTGATATTGTCATAGCTTCCTTCTACAACCTTTATTTTTGTATCTGAGAACAATTCTGCAAGCATAGCATCATCACTTGCGACAATCTCCGGATGCTTTTTTGCCTCTTCATGACAGTTTTTGATCAGCTCCGTGCGAAATGCTTGCGGTGTCTGCGCACTCATATAATTGGAACGCTCCGGAGTGTGAACGACATAACCGTCTCTCACTTCCTTAATGGTATCGATCAGCGGTACCATCAGTAATGCGGCATCCTCTGTTTTCAGTGCAGCCTTTAAAGCTTCCAGATGCTTCGCAGTTAGGAACGGACGTACGCCGTCGTGAATCATGACAAACTCTGTTTCTACTTCCTGCAGACCGAGATATCCGCTTTCCTGTCTGGTTGCCCCGCCAGGTACATAAACGATCTTCTCACTTTGAATAATCTTTTCAAATTCCTCCTGTTCATGTGGAGAGATCGACATGATGATTTTCGCACAGTCCGCATCTTCCAGAAACGGTTTCAGAGTCTGTGTGATGATGGGAGCATTTCCGATTTTGTAAAATACCTTGTTATAGGTCAGGCCGGTCCTCGTACCTTTTCCGGCCGCAACAATAATTACACTATAGTTCATGGCAACATCATATCATATATGGAGAAAAAGTAAATATAAGTCAATGGAGAAAACAGAGAAAACAGACCAGCAGAGAAAGCGCAGGGTACTTATGTGTACGAATGTTAGACTGTTCTCTATCCAATAAGGGTTTCTTATTTTTTTGAATACTGTTACAGAACATACCCATTTGGTAAATTCTCTTTAGCTTCCTACATCCAGCGATATGATCTAATATAGATAAATCGATGTATCGTATTTTTTTCCTTGTATAACAAATATAAAACACCATCTTGGCTAAATGACCAAAATGGTATTACGTTACGCTATTTTCTTTTGAAAAAACCATCTTTTTGTAAATCAAGCTCGTCCTCATACAACATATCGAAAATATCTTGACCAGGAACACGTTCTAACTGATATCCACTTTCGCTATATATTTGAAAACATTTTTGATTTCTATGCAAAGCCAACCACGAATCAAAAAATACTTGTGCATATTCCTTACTCATATGCAAATAGTTTTTTGCCAGATAAAATGAAGCTAATGCACTAACACAGTCAATGCTTTGGTTTGACATTACGGAACGTGCTTTGCGGTCGTCAGAACAGAAAATATACAACTCTTCTATACTTAATACTTCTAATATTTGTGCAGTAGAATAAAGTTTAATTTCGCCTAAATTATTATCTCGATCAACTTCTTCATCACATTTTTCTAAAATTGATAATAAATCATCTATAGTCCATTTTGACCAAAAATCTATTTGATATTCTTTAAGAGTGCCATAATGTTTATCATAGTACTTTGATGAAAATGTAGTACAGCTTTTTTGAGTATATTCAAAAAGTATATAAATGCCATTTGCCCGAAATTATCAATTAAAATACTGAGCAAATCACGATCTGTATAAACACGAATACTATCATTTGCATCTATCCAATTTGCAATTGATGGGTCATGGTTATTTATCTCTTTAATGGTTTGAACATGACATGCATAATGAAAGGAATCAATACAGATAATCCTTTGAATAAAACGGTCTGAATCATCTATCTTTGTGGCGTAAAGTTTTGAAATAAAATCAGTGTCCAGTAACACGCATCGATTCTTACTCATTGCCTGACTCACTTTCTTGAAAACCACTCTCTTATATCTTTGAGTGTACGTTCGTCTTCTACGATACGAGAATCTGACAATCGATCTGCTTCCTTATTTTGTTTTAAACGATTTTCAACAACTCCCAGATCAATTTCATCGAATGTTCTTTTTTTCCATCGCTCTCCAACATTTTGAGATTGCATGGAAAATTCTATTCTTTCAATGGTCCCTTCTTTTAAAAGTTGATTTGCATTTTTTTCACTAATAATATTTTCTTCAAAAAGCCGCAATACAATTGCTTTATATGAAACAGCAAAAATATCCATTAGTTTCACAACAGAATCAAGATCTAATTTACTTTTATCAATTCCATAAATCTCTATCTGTTCTAGTAATTGTAAATCAGGTACAAGAAGCAACCCTGCAAAAGCATTAGCTTCCTTATCTTCTCTTGTTGCTGTATCATCATCCATATTTTCTGATCTTAATAATGAACCATTATTGGATAGTGAATCATCTTGATCAGAAATATAGCGCCAAACATGATATAGCTCATGAGCAGTAGCAAAAATCTGTTTCGAAATTGGCAACCATGAATTTAATACTGTGAAAAGTTTCCCTTCTCGAATGCAGGTAAATGCACAAAAATCATCATCTTGTATTGGCAAACGAAAAAGTTCTAAATGTTTGTCATTTTTTGAAACATAATTTTTCAACACAATATAGATATCATCTTGAATGATATTACTGCCGTTGTAGAGTATATTTAATGTCTTTGCTTCTTCTTTCAATTTTTGAAATCGCTTTACATTTTGTTTGTAAAGGCTGTTTGCTAGAATTTGATTCATTATAGGCTGCTCTTCTCTTTCATACCAACCATTCCACTTTCATATATACGAGAATGGAACAGATACATATCAATAAGTTTGTCAGCCATTTCAATTCCTTTTTTTGCTTCTTTCGTCTTGACTTGTCCCATAAATGCACGAACAACATTTGTTTCAACAGGTTTCTCTGGCAATGCTACAAGCCTATCCATTGAAATATTGCAAAAACCAGCAATCATTTTAAGGTCCATTGCATTGACTGTACGAGATCCTGCAAGTATGTTGCTGACAGTCTGCTTTGAGTAACCAAGAGCATCTGCTAGCTCATATTGTTTCTTTTCTGCTTTTTTTAGTGCTTCTCTAATATTTTTTGCAATCATCATATTCGTATCTGCCATATGAAAACCTCCTCTATCTTTCATCTATATTATAGGCAATTCCGAGGTGTTTGGTCAACGAAATATGAATTTATTTAATAATATTTAATATAAAAATCAATATTTTGTATACTTTCATAAAGCTTTTGTAGGAAACAACTTACTCAATTCATGATGATACAAACCTCTGACACTTAGCTATTTTCTTTTACTTCCTTTAATTTCATGATACATCTTTTCATGAATAATATTTAAATTAAGAATAGATAATTCCTTATCAAAGTAGCGTGTATGTAATGTTAAATATATATCGGAAGTTGCATCAAAATCCTACGTAAAAATAATAGCCATGATTCTTTAGCCACCTGAAAAGAACAACATAAACGCCAATACATCACTCACTTTCGAATATTTTACTTCTTATATTATTAAACATTTACTTCCGGTATTGCTGCTGTTTTACTTCAGAGGATACTTTGAAGTAACATCCTACGAACAGGTTTGTTACCTAAGTGCTGCATAGAACCTCCACATCACGCATACATACTCATACAAACAACAATAAGCCCCATTTACGGGACTTATGTGAGTATATAAGTGTAAGTAAGCAAAGAAATATGTTATCGCTTTGTGAAACTGTCCGCAATATGGGTTAACGGATCCAGTGTGACCGTTTTTACGCCTGCCTCCTGAATTGCCAGAAGTTCTTCCTCAGGCGCAAGATGATCAGTGATCAGATAATCGAATGACTGAATCATTCCGCTGATGAAACTGTGGTTGGTTCCGATTTTTGTATGGTCAGCCAGAATAAAGGTCTCACCGATACAGCGGGTGATCATCACCTCATTGATAGCAACCTCCTGCAAAATAGCGGTAGTCATGCCGCTTGCCACACTGAATCCGCTGCAGCCGAGAAAGGCTTTTGTTGCCGATACCTTGTTCAGATTATTCAATGCAAAATCACCGACCATGCTTTCTTTCGGAATGCGCAGCTCACCACCGCTCAGACAGATGCTGACCATGGGATCATGGTCCATGAAAATTGCTTTGCCGTTGTTGGTAATAACGGTGACACGCTTGTTTTTAATATACTTCAGCACAAGCAGTGCAGTTGAGCTTGTATTGATAAATATCGTATCACCGTCCTGTACATACTGTGCGGCATATTTTGCGATGGCATGCTTGTACTGTTCGTTAGATAGCTGTGGGTCATCGTTTTCCACAAAATGCTGAATCAGCTTGGCACCGCCGTAATAGCGCTCCACTGCCCCCATTTCCTCCCAGAACTGCAGATCACGCCGTATGGTCAGCGGTGATACCTGCAGCTCCTCTGCCAGATCCTCGACCGCAGCCTTTCCCTGACTCTGAATCTTCTGCATGATTTTATTGCGTCGTGCATCCACGACTGCCTTATTCATTTTCATATTGTATCCCCTGTTTCATTTCATAAACGATGGAAGCAGGCACCTGCCTCCCTGCTGCTGGACAGCTGTTTCCCTGTTTCCATAGCCTTTGTAAACATTATAACTGCATTTTCCTTATCATTCAATTCTTTGTAAACTTTTCCAAATTCCGTATAATACTGCGCCATTTCCCGATTGTTCATATATCTGGTATCAATCTGCTTGAACTTTGCCAGACTTTTCTTATAATCCTTCATACAGGAGAGATACACGGCCTCGATAAACTCCCAGTTATACAGAGGAGAGACCTTGCTGCCCTTGATTTTGGTATCCTTCAGCTTCATAACCTCCGGATACCAGTGCTTTACCTTTGTTCGGTTTCCCAGCTTATAATAGGAATAAAAATAGGTATAATTGCGAATCAGCAGATAATCAAGGGAGGAGCGAAAGGTTTTCTCATTGCTTTCCAACAGCTCGATGCAGGTCTGTGGTTTTCCAATATCCTGATAATACAGAGTATCAAAGATCAGCTGCGTTGTCCGGTAGCTTTTCATGAAATCCCGCTTTTTCAATATGTTATAATAGTGTTTAGCAAGACCTGCGTCACAATCCATATTCAGTGCCGTAATCATTTTCTGATATAGAATCCGCAGATATTCCGCCCAGAGTGCTACCCCCATAAAGATGATCAGAAGCAGACCATAGCATAGCTTGCCTTCCGGGCTTGGTTCCTGAAGCAGCTTATACAAGGTATATATTGTGAAGAATGCATAGATGGCAATGGTGATGATACGGCGTGTTGTTTCACTGAACGTGAGTCTTGATAATCCTTTTTTCATATGTCTGCACCTCTTTTACAAATACATTATATGTTCTTTATGAATGGTTGTCAATCATATAATTCATAAAACAATTCATTTATTCATGGTTATATGAATTGTAATCGCACACATCTTTCAAATTATTCATATATTTTATGAACTGTTCATTTAAAACTATTGCCAATTGTTCATGAAATGTTTATCATATGGGTGTACAAAAACAAGCGGCGCGCGCAATTAAGAAACTGGAGGAATATGCAATGAGTCAAGTAGATGAAATTACCAGAGAATCCTGGATTCTGGGAGCTTTTCCGGAATGGGGAACCTGGCTGAATGAGGAAATTGATCAGGAGGTCGTAGAAAAAGGTACCTTCGCCATGTGGTGGATCGGCTGTACCGGCTTATGGATCAAGACAGAGAACAATACCAACATTTCCATTGATTTATGGTTTGGTAATGGAAAGCGTACAAAGAAAAACAAAGAGATGGCGAAATTCCATCAGATGCGCAATATGACCGGAGGGAGAATGACACAGCCGAATCTGCGTGCTGCGCCAATCGTATATGATCCCTTCGCTGTAACACAGGTGGATGCTGTATTATCCACTCATTATCATAACGATCATATCGATCCGTTCTATGCAGCAGCTGTCTTGAAGAACTGTGATGCTGCCGTACCGTTTATCGGTCCGCAAAAGAGTGTGGAAAAATGGCTGAGCTATGGCGTACCGAAAGAGCGCTGTCAGGTTGTAAAGCCGGGGGATGTGGTGAAAATCAAGGACACACAGATCATTGTTGTGGACAGCTTTGATCGTACATGTCTTGTTACCAATGATGAGGATGTACGCGGTAAGTGTCCAACCGATATGGATGAAAAAGCTGTCAACTATATTATAAAGACACCAGCCGGAAGTGTTTATCACAGCGGAGATTCTCATTACTCCACCTATTATGCAAAGCACGGCAAGGACTACGATATTGATGTTGCATTAGGCTCCTATGGGGAAAATCCGGCAGGGAATCAGGATAAAATGACAAGCGTGGATATCCTGCGTATGGCGGAAGCACTGAACTGCAAGGTCGTTATTCCATTCCATTACGATGTATGGACAAACTTCAAGGCAGACCCGCAGGAAATCAATATGCTGTATGAATACAAAAAGGATGTTCTGGATTATAAATTCCATCCGTTTATCTGGGATGTCGGTGGAAAATATGTGTGGCCGACAGATCAGAACAAGCGCCAGTTCCATTACCGCAGAGGCTTTGAGGACTGCTTTACGGATGAACCGAATGTTCCGTTCCGTTCCATATTATAGGAGGTAAAGCGCATGCTGAAGGAAATCATTGAGAAAGGCTACTTTTCCTTTGAACAGCACTTTGATGACTGGCAGGAGGCAATCCGTGCCGGTTATCGTACGCTGCTGGAAGCGGGAGTTGTAGAAGATATCTATGTGCAGGCAGTTATTGACTGTGTAAATAAATACGGTCCCTATATCGTTATTGTACCGGATATCGCCATGCCGCATTCCACAGAAGGGGCAAAGGGGTGCCATGGCACTGCCATCTCCTTTATGAAGGTGGAAGAGCCTGTGGATTTTGATAAACAGGACCCTGACAAAAAAGCAAGACTGTTTTTCTCCCTGGCCGCTGTCGATCATGAGCAGCACCTGCATAATATTCAGGAGCTCATGGATGCCTTGATGAACGAGGAGCTCGTCAATGCATTACTGGAAGCGCATACAGTTGAGGAACTGCAGCAGGCAGCACAAACATACGAAGCATAAACCAATATAAAGAGAGGGAAAACTTTATGGACTTTTTAATGAGTATCTGGAGTTTCTTCGCAACAAATATTCTGACACAGCCGGCGTATTTCATCGGGCTCATGGTTCTGGTCGGATATCTGCTGCTTAAGAAACCGTTATATGAAGCATTCGCAGGCTTTATCAAGGCAACCGTCGGGTATATGATTCTGGCTGTCGGATCCGGTGGACTGGTCAATAACTTCCGCCCGATTCTGGTCGGATTGAAGGACCGCTTCAATCTGGATGCGATGGTCATTGACCCGTATTTCGGACAAAATGCAGTTACAGCAGGGCTTGGGGAACGCTTTGGCAGAACCTTTTCACAGGTCATGCTGTTGCTGTTGATTGCGTTTATCATGAATTTACTGCTTGTTCGTTTAAAGAAATGGACAAAAATGCGTGCCGTATTCACGACAGGACATGTACAGATGCAGCAGGCTTCCACCGCTTTCTGGCTGATTCTGTTCTGCTTTCCTACACTGGGAGATACACCGATTCTGATCCTCATGGGTCTGATTCTGGGCCTGTACTGGGCAGTCGGCTCCAATCTTACCGTTGAAATCACGCAGGAGCTTACCGAGGGCGGAGGCTTTGCCATCGCTCACCAGCAGATGTTCGGTATTGCAATCTTTGCGAAGCTGGCAGATAAGCTGAAGGGGAAATCCACCAAGCGTCTGGATGATCTGAAATTCCCGGGCTTCCTGTCCATCTTCAATGAAAATATGGTGGCAACCTCCATTTTGATGTTCCTGTTCTTCGGAGCGATCCTGCTCGTGCTTGGCAAGGATTATCTGGTCAGCATGGAGTTCATGAAGGCCGCTGATAATTTCTTCTTCTACATTATGACTACGGCATTGAACTTCGCTGTCTATCTGGCAATCCTGCAGCTTGGTGTACGTACCTTTGTTACCGAGCTGACAAATTCCTTCCAGGGTATTTCCAACACCTTCCTGCCTGGTGCAGTTCCGGGCATCGACTGTGCAGCGGTATTCGGCTTTGGAAGCGCCAATGCAGTTACGGTCGGCTTCTTGATGGGAGCGCTTGGTCAGTTCCTTGCCATCATGATTCTGCTGCTGATGAAGAGTCCGACACTGGTTATCGCAGGGTTTGTACCGGTCTTCTTCGACAATGCGGTAATCGCAATCTATGCGGATAACCGAGGCGGTATCAAAGCAGCTATGCTGTTCCCGTTTATCTCCGGTCTGATTCAGGTATTTGGCTCAGCTCTGATTGCCGGAGGTGTCGGTCTTGCGGCATATGGTGGTTATCTTGGAATGTTTGACTGGGCAACCGTATGGCCGTTATTCACCGTCATCATGAAATTCCTCGGATACTTCGGTGTCGCGATCGTTGTATTGATTCTGCTTGCAATTCCACAGCTTCAATATCGCAAGCATCCGGATACGTACTTCCTGATTACAGAGGATTATGATGAATATCTGGAAAAAATGAAAGAAAAAGAAGCGCAAAAGGCGTAAAATAGAAGTGACATAATCAATAAAGGAGAGATGACAATGGCTGGAAAACTGAAACTGCTGGTCTGCTGTGGAAATGGTGCAGGCACAAGTATGATGATCAAATTAAACGTTGAAAAGGTAACGAAGAAGATGGGGCTGGGTATCCAGGAAATCCGTCACTGTGCGGTATCCGAAGGAAAATCTGCCGCAGGCCAGTATGATATCGTTCTGTGCTCCAAAAACTTTGTAAGCATGTTTGCGGATGCGGAAAAACGTGGCACAAAAATTGTCGGACTGAAAAATGTAATGTCCGCAAAAGAGATTGAAGAAGGGCTGGCAGCCGCTATAAATAAGTAAAAAAGAATAAGCTGCCCAGTGCAGCTTTTCTTATACGCAAAATTCGTGAATTTAACGAAAAATCTATAAAATTAACGATAAAACGTACTATATGAACATACAGAAATGAGGGCTTTGACTATGAAAATTACAAAGAAAAAACTGGATGAAATCCGGCGCTGTTACTGTGCCGCCAGCATCCATATGAACCATGAGAATCACATTATCTATGCCAGTGAGGATCCGGATGTGATGTGTGAAATGTTTTCGGGAAAGAGCTTTGAGCATAAGGAGACGATCTGGAAAAAGGCCGGGGGCTGCATGTCCATTATTCCGATTCCCAATCATGAGGGAGAGTTTCTGGCAGTGCAGGAATTTTACCTCAAGGTATCCCCATCTCTCTCCAAAATCGTGTGGGGGAAATATACAGAGGGCGGCTTTGTTATAAAGGATGTATTACAGCTGCCGTATATTCACCGCTTTGATATCTATCATAAAAACGGAGTGAATTATTTTATCGGTGCCACCATAGCGACTGCAAAGCAGAACAAAGAGGACTGGAGTGTTCCCGGACGCATCTATGTCGGTGAGCTTCCTGAGGATTTGAACGAGGGTATACAGATTGAGGTCCTGATGGATGGGCTGTATCGCAATCACGGCTATTATCGGGATGCACAGCATACCTGCGGGTATTTCGGAAGTGACCAGGGAATCGTTAAGGTCGCACCGCCTGCGCACAGAGGCGGACAGTGGCAGGTGGAATACGTGCTGAGCGGTACCATTGGTGAGATTGCTGTGCTGGATATTGATGGAGACGGGGAGCAGGAGATTATGACGATTGAGCCGTTCCATGGAACAGAGATCCATATTTATAAGAAGCTGGAGGGAAGCTATCAGCGGGTATATACGTATGAGAATGAGATTGACTTTGCCCATACGCTGGTGGGAGGCACCCTGCGTGGCGTACCGACTTTTCTAGCAGGTGTGCGTCGAAGGGATGCGGAGCTGTTCTATGTGCAGTATAAGGACGGCGCCTTTGTGACGAAGGAAATCGATCGTGGCGTGGGTCCGGCAAATCTGTGTCTGGTTAATGAAGAGGACCGCGATCTGATCGTTGCCGCCAATCATACGGCGAATGAGGCAGCGGTCTATATCGTAGAGGACTAGGAGGTATACGATGCTGGAAGAACTGAAAAAGAAGGTGCTGGAGGCAAATCTACTGCTTCCTAAGTATGGACTGATTACCTTTACATGGGGAAATGTATCTGGGATCGACAGGGAACACGGAATCGTCGCCATCAAGCCGAGCGGTGTGGAGTATGACGACATGAGTGCTGAGGATATCGTTTTATGTGATTTGGAAGGAAATGTGGTGGAGGGAAAGCTGAAGCCAAGCAGTGATCTGATGACACATCTGGAGTTTTATAAGAACTTCCCGAATATCGGAGGAGCCGTGCATACACATTCCCGCTGGGCTACGGCATTTGCACAGGCAGGAAAAGCAATCCCTGCGCTGGGAACGACTCAGGCGGATTATTTCTATGGAGATATCCCCTGTACAAGGCAAATGAGTGAGGCGGAAATCCATGGGGAATATGAGCTGGAAACCGGACATGTAATCGTGGAAACCTTCAAGCAGAAAGGGATTGATCCCAACAGTATGCCGGGGGTGCTGGTACACAGTCATGGACCGTTCAGCTGGGGAAGGGATCCGTTTGAGGCAGTGCACAATGCCGTTGTGATGGAGGAGTGCGCCGCTATGGCATTTGTGAGTGTGATGCTGCAAAATGGGAGTGCACAGCCGATGCAGCAGGTATTGCTGGATAAGCACTTCAAGCGCAAGCATGGTCCCAATGCCTACTATGGACAGGGGAGCTCCTCATGAGAGCATATGAGCTGGGACAATATGAGAAATCCATGCCAAACACCCTGTCATGGAAGGAAAAGCTGCAGCTGTGCAGAGAATTCGGCTTTGATTATCTTGAAATGAGTGTCGATGAGAGCGACGAAAAGCTTGCACGGCTGCAATATACCAGGGAAGAACGCGGGGCTATTGTGCGGGCCATGGAGGAAACCGGTGTGCGGATCCATTCCATGTGTCTGAGTGGACACCGTAAGTATCCTCTGGGGCACCCGGATGAGCATATACAAAAAAAGGCTCTTCAAATCATGGAGGCTGCATTACAGCTGGCAGATGATCTGGGAATCCGTATCATACAGCTGGCAGGCTATGATGTATATTATGAAGTGGGCAGCGAACAGACAAAGCAGAATTTCATCCGCAATCTGCGACATTGTGTGGAACTGGCAGCGAAAAAGGGAATCCTGCTGGGCTTTGAGACGATGGAAACACCGTTTATGGATACGGTGGAAAAAAGCATGCACTATGTTCAAGAGGCTGCTTCTCCCTATCTGGGCGTATATCCGGATATGGGAAATCTGAAAAATGCGAGTCTGCTTTACGGGAAGAATGTAAACGAAGATATCCGGACGGGAAAGGGTCATATTGTGGCGGCACATTTAAAGGAAACTATTCCCGGTCATTATCGTGAAATACCGTTTGGCAGTGGTCATACGGAGTTTGTGGAAAACATAAGAGAGCTGAAGCAGCAGGGTGTACGGATGTTTGTAGGGGAATTCTGGTACACAGGAAATTCCGACTGGCAAAAGGTATGCACACATGCCTCTGCCTTCCTGCGTGATAAGCTGGATCAGGTTTTTGTATGAGCAGCTTTGCGGATATCCGGCTTGTTGTTGCCGATCTCGACGGTACGCTGCTGGATGATGAAAAGCAGCTGGATGCCGGAATCGTTGACGTGATAAAGGAATTAGCGAAACGCGAAATCATGTTCACACTGGCAAGCGGGCGCAATATTCATATTATGAAGCCATATCTGAAGGAGCTGTCTCTGCAGCTTCCCTTTATCGCAAATAACGGAGCGAATATGTTTCAGGGGGATGCCTGTATATATGAGAAAAGCATGGAATCCGTAGAGCTGGCATTTGCTTTCCAGCATCTGCAGCAACAGGATATTCCATGTATTGCTTACACAAACGATGTTGTTTTTACAACCTCACTACAGGATGCGCGGCTGCAATTTTTTCTGAACCGGCTGCGTGGAAAAACAATGGTGAAACAGGCAGGCAATGATTGGGATATGCTGGAGCATGCCATCTTCAAGGTGGTTATGGTCGCAAAGAATGCGAATGTGATGGAGCCTGTTCTGCATACGATCAATGCACATTGTGAAAGCCTGCATGCTGTACGCAGTGAGGATGATGTATACACGATCACACATGTGGATGCGACAAAGGGAAAGACGCTGGAACGACTGATGGAGCTGCTGCATGTACAGCCGAAGCAGACGATGGTGTTTGGTGATAACTTCAATGATGCGACTATGTTTTCCACAGCCGGAATCAGTGTTTGTATGGAAAATGGTCAGTCAGAGGTAAAGGAAATGGCGGATTATATCGCAAAGGCGAATCGGAGCAGGGAGTCAGCCGGTTTTTGAAGGAATATGTGTTAAGGTAGGGCAGTATTAAATCTGATATGTTTAAAAAGGTTCACAGGTTATAAAGTCAACGTGTGAATCTTTTTGTGTCTTATATACTTGTGAAGGATCTGGTTAGTAGTTGAAAAAACTGATTTTGGCGATATGAGTATAGCCCTGTAACGATAATTCTACGTGCATGGTCGACAACAAAATAGATATCATCATAACTTGATATTTTGATTTTAATTTGTATGTCTTTCCTTATAGTCTTAATTTTGGGATAGATTGTTTTTCAAAATTGTTTACCGTGCAGACATGTTTCTATGTGAATCTTTGTGAAATTTCAAAAAAATCTTCTGTTCTGCAACAAAGTGTGTTATGATGAGGTTGCTTAAATTCAAGGCTAACGCGATACTTAGGGATGAACAATAAGTATCGCTTTTTCATGCCTGATAGAAAGAAGAGAACATGAAATTTCAAACATTACATATAACAGAGCCTATTTTAAAGGCTGTTAAAGAACAGGGATATGTTGATCCCACACCAATTCAGGAACAGGCAATACCCTACGCTTTGCAGGGTCGTGACATTCTCGGCTGTGCACAGACCGGTACCGGAAAAACAGCAGCATTTTCCATTCCGACAATTCAATTGTTAAAGAAGCATTATAAACAAAGCATCCGCTCCCTAATCGTAACACCGACCAGAGAGCTTGCCATACAGATTCAGGAAAACATCACAGCGTATGCCCATTATACAACAATACGCAGTGCCGTCATCTTTGGTGGTGTACCGCAGAAGCCGCAGGAACGTATTTTGAAGGCCGGAGTGGATATTCTGGTCGCAACACCCGGTCGATTGAATGATCTGATTCAACAGGGCATAATTGACATCAGCCATATTGAAATCTTCATACTGGATGAAGCAGACCGTATGCTGGATATGGGATTTCTTCCGGATGTAAAGCGGATTATCGCAAAGCTGCCCAAAAGGAAGCAGACATTGTTTTTCAGTGCCACCATGCCTTCAGAAATCCGTAAACTTGCCCAGTCCTTACTGCATGAGCCTGTCAGCATTGAGGTGACGCCGGCATCAACTACAGTGGAAAAGATCGATCAGAGCCTGTATTATGTGGACAAAGCAAACAAAAAACGCCTGCTGTTAAAGCTTTTACAGAAGAACCGCGTACAAAATGCACTTGTATTCACAAGGACGAAAAGCAATGCAAACCGTCTGGCAAAGTATCTGAATGAAAACGGTGTAACAACCGGTGTGATTCATGGAAATAAATCTCAGAATGCGCGTCAGCAGGCATTGTTGCATTTCAAGGAAGGAAAAAGCCGGGTACTTGTTGCTACAGACATCGCCGCAAGAGGAATCGATGTTCAGGAGCTGAGTCATGTATTTAACTTTGATATCCCCAATGAGGCTGAAGTATATGTACATCGCATCGGACGTACCGGCAGAGCCGGCAGACAGGGCTGTGCCATTGCATTCTCTGACTGCAATGAAGCAGAGTATGTAAAGAACATCGAAAAGCTGATTCGTATGCACATACCGGTTGTGGAGGATCGCGAGTTTCCAATGCGTAATCTGGAGCCTGCGGCATCTGCACAGTCGCAGAATAGAAGAAGGCAGAAACCCGCAGCGAAGCCTTCCGTATCCAATCGAAGCGAGAACTGCAGTGCTGCAGTGAAGCACCAAACATCGGCAGCTGCACCAAAGCGGAACAACCGCAGACGCAGACCGCAGTCACAAAAGCAGCCGGCACATACAGCATAAATATAGTAAAAAGCCATCGAATATTCTGGTTCATCGATGGTTTTTATCTGTCTTTAAGAATCATAGCGTGTCATCCATTTTCCCTTACGATAATACAGGAACAGCCATAGGGCACTGGCAATCCAGGTCAGCGGCCATCCCATAAAGACGACACCGATATCATGAAACAACGGTACACTGGTTAGAATCCATGCCATACGCAGCCCGCACCAGCATGTGACCATAACGATCATAGGCACTGTCGTGATGCCTGCGCCACGAATGATACCGTTAAAGGCATGGGATATTGCCAGGAAGATATAGCCCGGTGCGAGTACATGCATCATATACAGTCCATAATTAATCACTGTCGGATCACTGGAGAAAATCGCAAGAACGTTAGGACCTAACATCAGCAGCAGGGCAGAAATGCAGACAATCGTTAGGACACTCATGAGAATGCCGGTCTTTGCACCCTGCTTTACCCGGTCATATTTTTTAGCCCCCATATTCTGTCCGGTAAACGTGGTCAGTGCCATGGAATAGCTCATAACCGGAAGTATGGCAAAGCCGTCGATCTTGGTGTAGGAGCCGCAGCCTGCCATTGCCAGAGAACCGAAGGCGTTGATGTTGCTTTGCACGATAACATTGGAAAAGGAAACGATGGCATTCTGCAAACCGCTGGGAAGTCCCAGTCGGACAATTTCATAAAGCATATGCTTGTGAAAGCGGATATGCTTCAGCTTTACCTGGTATTCTTCTTTGGTACGCATAAGCAGAAGCATGGTTAATACAGCACTGATGGTCTGTGCAATCAGCGTGGCCCATCCGACTCCAGCAATTCCCATGTGAAAGACGATGACGAACAGCATATCCAGAATAATGTTGGTGACGGAAGACACGATCAGAAAGTACAGCGGATTTCTGGAATCACCCACTGCCCGCAGGATACCGCTTCCCATGTTGTAAACCATCACAGATAAAATGCCCAGAAAATAAATACGCAGATACAGCACGGAGCTTTCCATGACATCACTTGGTGTTCCTACCCATTGCAGTACATAAGGAGAAATAAGTACGCCAATCAGCGTCATGACAAGACCTGCCGCAAAGGTCAGTGCCAGCGAGGTATGCACGGCGATGTGCAGCTCTTCTTTTTTTCTTGCCCCGAAATAGCGGGAGATGATGACGCCGGCCCCAACCGCAAGTCCCATGAAAAAGCTGACAAGTAAATTGATGACAGGCGCACTGGAGCCTACAGCCGCAAGTGCCTGTGCCCCGATATAATTCCCCACAACAACGGAATCCACTGCATTATACAGCTGCTGAAACAGATTTCCCAGCAGCAGTGGTATGGAAAACAGCAGAATTTCCTTCCAGATGACTCCCTCAGTCATCAAACCTCTTTTTATTGACTTCTCTTTATTCATTCTACTACCCCTTTGATATTTGTATCTTATTATACGCCTGTTTGGTTCAGAGGTAAATGTTAAAAAAATGAAAAGGATTGGATGTTCAAAGCTGGGACAAACAGGATTGTACAAAAAGATATTCCCCGGGAAATGGATACATAACCCATGAAAGTATACTTTTCCATAATTTTTCATAGAAAAAACATTGTAATTTTACGGTGTATTTGTTATCGTATAAATGCTCACGCAATCGGATTCATATGATATACTATAATAGGACAGGAAAGAGGTCATAATCATGGAAAATAATGAAATACTGGACCTGCTGGAACAGGAATACCTGCAGGAATACAGGAAAATACAAAATCGACTTCTTAAAAAAATAAGAGAGAGCAGCTATCTGAATGTGGAGCTGCATGACATTGCGAATCAGCTGTATACTGCCCAGCTGCGAAGCCTGCAGCCGCAGGATATTTACAATGGGGATGAAACAGCCTTTATCAATGGGATTGTGCGCAATGTACCGGAGCCGCTGTTGTTGAAAAACAAAAAAAGCAAGGCCGGAAACCGTGCGGTGATTAGTATACTGGTGGCTGTAATCATTATGATCAGCTTTTATGCAATCAGTCGCAGTGTGGCAATCGACGATCAGCGTAAGGCAATGGGCTATCTGCAGGAATCCAGCAATTATCGTACGATACAGCAGGAAATAAAAGAAGAGGTTGTGTATACCTTTCAGCTGAAGGATGTGTCCTCCAACGAGGGACAGAAGGTTTATGAGAGTGAAGGAAATACGATCTATCTTTCTGATGTGGAGGAAGAAACCGATGCCTATCTTATCTATTTTGAGGCAAGTGGGGAATTCAGCACACAGGGCGGAAGTATTGTCTCTGTTGTTTCCCATGACATAGAGAAAAAGCATAAGGCTTATGAGCTCGAGGGTAGTGTAAATGTTATCCTTGACAGCGGTATGCAGGAGCTTCCATGGATGTATCTGAGCGTCAATAAAACAAAGAATAAGGATGAATACGGCTTCCGCCTGGATAAATCACTGGTGGAGGGAAAGGGCAGTGTTAAACTGCACTTAAAGGACCTCATCAAGACAACATGGATACACAAATAGTGTGTCTTTTGTTTTGGCGTAGAAAATTAAACGGGATATTTGATTTTGAGTATAAAAAAACTCATTTATGATTTTATATGGCGGTGTAAGGCACGTACATTTTAGCGCCTAGACAGCATAAGGCTTCAGAAACGGTATTTCTGTTCAGTATAGCAGAAACAAAATAATATAGATAAGGCAGGGAAGGGCAAACTGAGTAAATCTTTAACTGCATAACTCAATTTATTATCATAAAGCTTTTTGCTAAACTTATACACAATTATAAAGCCTCCTCTGCTTAATTTATGTACTATTATAAAGCTTTCTTTATAAAAATTCATACGATATCATAAAGCTTTTTATAAAGCACATTCAGTGCTCTATGTCTTTGTACATCAAAATAAATCTTTGTATACCTGATAAATCACAGATATCAGGTTATCGTATGTTGGCATCTGCACTATCTTCTGCAGTGCTTCTTTATTGGAAATCAGGAAAGAAAGATAGTACCAAAGCTTATACGCTGTCGGATTGTCTTTTTCAATAGAAACAAGAAACACAAGATTTACCTGATCGCTTTCCCACTGAATGCTTTCTTCAAGAATAGCCACCGCTATAAATGTTACACTGCTGATCAGCGTTTCCGGATGCGGTATAGCCAAATGATTGCCGAAATAGGAGGATGCAATTGTTTCATGCAGCATGATGGAGGTATATAGATATTCATCCGCAATTCCCTTTTTTCGGGCTTTTTCAAATAAAGCATCAATGACCTCCTGTTTGCTGGAAGGATGTCCGCGGTAAAACAAGGCTTCATCAAATTTATCAAGAATGTCCTTGATACTGCTAAATCCACGCAAAGCGAGTTCAATTTTTTTATAATCCAGTTCTGTCAAAAAATAGTCAATGAGAATCATTTGCGGATGCTCGGCAGCGATATCCTGTTCTGTTGTGATGACCGCATTATAGGCGTCCGGATCAATCTGTTTCATAAATGCCTTGGAGACCACTGCTATTTCTTTTATGTTATGAAACCATTGCAGAATTTTCTGCTGAATCAATATGGTTTCACTTTTTTTCTGCGAGCTGATCAGGAGAATACTTTTCGCATCTATAGTATCCACCGTGTCATCCAGACTGCGTGAGAAATGCAGCGCTATATAGGATATTTCATCATCAGAAAGCTTTTCTCTGTATTCCGGCAGAATCGTATTGGAAAATGTGCATGCCAGATCAAAGGCAAAGGCGAAATTCTGTTTGATATTATAGGTCATGATATTCTTCTGCAGCATTCCGGTTTTTAATCTGGATAAAAGAGGAATGATATGCAGACCGAGCGATATACGCAGATTCAGATCATTGCTCAAATCAATATGATAATTCTTTTTGATTCGCATGAGGCCGGTGTAAATCATATCATTTATTTCATCCGATATGTATTCATTTCCATCATATTCCCTTTTCCCATGCAGATTCAGAGCAAGCAGTATGACCTCCTGCTCATTATAAGGAATATGGAAATGTCGGACGCACACATCCATGATTGCCTTTGCCATTTCATATACATGCCGGTAGGTATCGTCAAGCTTCAGTTCTTTTGTATCCACAAATGCGGAATTGCGAATCCTTTCCACTGCGGTAGCTATATGGATGATGAGATTCTGCAATGCGATATCAGATACCCGATAATGAGAATCCATCATGATCTGCATCAGTATTTCCTTAATCTCATTCATCAGTGTATAGTTCTGATCCTTGCCATTCTGCGATACAAAAATCTGGTCACCCTTGAAAGTCAGATTCTCCTTGATAAGACAGCGCCGCTTATCTATTTCTGAGCCCTCGATACGCAGACCGTGATAGGGTTTGCTGACAAGACGCAGATTATACTGCTTCAACGTTTCTTTTACCACAGCTAAATCTGCCGAAATCCGCGAACGGCTGATAAACATTTCATCCGCAAAATCGGTGCTTTTTTTAAATCCATTGCCGTTTAAAAGCGTGGAGAGAACATAATGAACACGCGAGGACGGCTCATCGAAGAAATAACTCTGATGATAGGTTCTCGCCAATTCATCAATATAAGCGGCGCTGGCCGTTGCATCCAGAATGTGAAGATAGCAGCCCTTGGAGCTGATTGCACACAGCTCCATTCCTTTCGAACGAATGGTATCTCGTATGATCTGGATGTCATTTTGTATGGTTCTCATACTGACACCATACTTCTCAGATATGACTTTCAGCTTAATAATTTCTTCTTTTGAAGAGTAGTAATCCATTAGAATTTCTGTTTGTCTGCTGGTCAGCATATACGTACTCCTCCTTCTTTTATATGTATTATAGTAACACAGGAGATAGAAAAACTGCTTCTTCTAGTTTGCATAAAACAACATGAAAATTCTGGAAACGACTTGGTTTTGCGTCAATCTTCACGCAAGAACAGAGGACCACGTTTTTTCCATTGTTTCGTATAATGAGAGTGTGAAAACGAGGTGACAGAATGCATAGGACAATCGGCTGCAGCAGGGAAAACGACTTTGATATTACGGCAAAGACCGCCCTGCTTGCAGGCGTGATGCTGAGCGAAGCGAATGCGGAAGCCAGGCGGGTGGAAGAGACAATACGGTATATGATGGGGGAAAATCTATATGAGGTACAGGTGCTGGCTCATGCCGCAGATATCCTCGCAACGTGGAAGGATGCAGACGGAAACAGGCATATGGAGATGGAACGAGTATATCACCATCGCTATGATTTAGGCTGCATTGATGAAGTCAATCGTATTTCAAGAGCTGTTGTTGAAAACAGAATCCCGGCAACACTTGCGTATGAGCTTATGCTGCACAGAAGCAGAATACCGCCTGATGCATACCGGCAGCGCTTGGGAATCCTGCTGCTGGGACCGGCGTTCGCTATGGTATTTGAAGGGAGCATGTCCGACATTATGCTCACACTGGGCATCAGTACCGGATATACGCTGTTCTGGGAATTGCACAGAAGATTACAGGAAAACGAGCTGTTTCATTTTCTGATATCCTCAGCACTGATCAGTATCTTCGTTTCCTTAATTTCCGAATATCTTCCAGTTCATGGAGACATTATCATGATTTCATCCATTATGCCTATGGTGCCGGGTATCGGTATCACAACAGCATTTATGGATATTCTCAATCAGGACTATATGAGCGGACTTGCCAAGCTTATGGAAGCTCTTATGCAGGCCTTGAGCATTGCGTCGGGAATCGGGTTCGGCATACTGCTGAAGGGCTTATCAGGATGATGGAAAGCGTAATCGGAGCATTCCTTACAAGCGTAGCATATGCATTCGTGCTGCAAGTTCCGCGTGATAAAATTGTAGCAGCAGCCATCAACGGTGCCGCTGCATGGTTGCTGTACAGGACACTTTTCCCACACTGCTCACTCCTGTTTTCTGTTTATGCTGCAGGAATTAGTATGGCGGCTGGTGCACATATGCTTGCCCGCATTCGGAAAACACCGGTTCTGGTAATTCTGATACCAAGCTTTATCCCTTTTGTACCAGGCGGAGATATTTATAAATGCATCTATTATCTGCTGATGGATCAAACCGCTTTATCTGCACATCATCTGGGGAATACCATCGCCATTTCCGGAATGATCGCTTTGGGAAACATCAGCGTCGAAACATTTTACCAGCTGCTAAAAAAGATGCAGACGGCTGGTGATGAAGGAAGAAAGGAATAGTTGAATGGAAAAAATATTATTGCTGACACACGGCGGCTGGGGTGCGTCATTGAAGAAAAGTATTGAAATGATTATCGGACCTGTCGATTTTGTAGAAGAGATAGCTCTGTATCCCAAAGATCTGCTGAACGAATTTCAGGAGCGGATTCAAAGCTTTATCACGCAGCAGCATCAGGCTGCACAACAGAGGGAAGAACAGCTGCATCTGTTGATTATGACGGATTTATTCGGTGGTACACCAACTAATGCGGCTGCTGTTATCGCGAATACTTCAACAGAAAATATCCATGTGGTCACCGGATTAAACAGTGCACTGCTGCTGGAAGCCTGCACACAGATTTTGAATCAGGCAACTGTGGATGTTGCGGTATTGATTGAAAATAGTCAGAACTCCATTTTCAATGTGATGGAGAAAATATACAGAAAGGGTGACTAATATGACAAAAGTAGTTTTATGCAGAGTAGACAGCCGTCTGATTCACGGGCAGGTGATGACCAAATGGATTCAGCAGTCACAGGCAGATCATATCGTTATCGTCAGTGATTCCGTTTCCAAAGATTCATTTCTGCTGGATATTTATAAGATGTCAGCTCCTCCGGGAATCAATATTGACTGCTACAGTGAAGAACAGGCTGCAAAGCTGTGGAAGGAAGAAGCTATGAAGGGGAGCATCCTGCTTCTGCTGCCGGACTTAAAGACACTGCATCGATCATACGACAATGGTATCTGCGTGAACAAAATACAGGTAGGCGGACTTGGCGGCGGACCGGATCGCAAGGTAGTGTATCAGAATATCACACTTGATAAAGAGGATGCGGAAATTCTGCATGAGCTGCATGAAAAAGGCGTGGAGATTATCTTTCAGACAATTCCTGAGGATAGTTCGATGTCCTTTCAAGAGGCATATAATCGTTTCCAAAAATAAGGAGAAAGGAGGGAATATACGGATACGATATCTGATAATAGGTTTATAAACAGAAAAAGAAAGGAGTTTTGAACAAGGGAGTTCAAAGTAAATGAAATGGAAAATTTAATTCTTGCATTATGCATGGGGTGCTATTACTGGTTCTGCAGACTGCGCTTTGGGTATACGTTTTCCAGTATGCTGCTGCAGCCGGTTGTTGTGGGGGTCTTTGTTGGTGTATTGAGCGGACAAATGGAACGGGCTATGGTGATCGGCGGTGCTCTGCAGCTTGTATATTTGGGAGTTACATCCACGCCGGGAGGAAATGTACCAAACGATCCTGCGCTTGCCGCATGTATTTCTATACCGATAGGAGTCTTGTCAGGTATGAGTCCTGAGGTCGCAATTTCACTGGCAGTACCATTCGGTGTGATTGGTGCATTTGTCGATCAGCTGAGGAGAACGACAAATACCTTCTGGGTACATAAGGCTGATAAATATGCAGAGCAGGGAAATGAAAAGGGAATCTTTACATGTGCATATATCCTGCCTTCTGCGATGGGATTCATCATCCGTTTCCCAATCGTTTTCATCATTGTTTATTTCGGTGTTGATTTCGCTCAGCAGCTGCTTGAAATCATACCGAACTGGCTGCTGCATGCCTTTGAAATTATGGGAGGTATACTTCCGGCTCTGGGATTTGCCATTACACTTACGGTCATTGGAAAGAAACAGCTGATTCCGTTTTTCATCGTAGGGTTCTTCATGGTGAAGTATTTTGAACTGGATGTTATGGCGGTTGCTGTGTTTGCGATTGCGGCGGCTCTGCTGCTGAATCTGTTCCTATTCAGAAAGGAGGAAATATCATGAGTGGAGAAGTTAGCAACGAACGTCATTTGAGTAAAAAGGATATCGTCAGATGTACAAATCGTTTGTATATCGGTGCAGAAATGTCCAATTCCTATGAGCGACTGCAAGCCCTTGTTTTCTGTGCTTCCATGGCTCCGGCACTGAAGAAGCTTTACCCTGACAAGGAGGAGTACATTCAGGCATTGAAACGTCATCTTGTATTTTACAACACAGATTCTATTCCTGGCGGCGTCATTCTCGGAATCATATTGGGAATGGAGGAACAAAAAGCAAATGGTGAGGAGCTGACCGCCGATGCGATTACCAGCTTGAAAACCGGTCTGATGGGGCCTGTTGCGGCAATCGGTGATACCATCATCTGGGCAGCCTATATGCCGATTTTGATTGCTTTGTTTCTGCCCTTTGCTAATCAGGGCAATCCGATTGGCGGAATCCTTCCGCTTATCATTTATCCGCTGACAACCTATCTTCTGATGCGCTATTTGGCGACGAAGGGATATCAGGTAGGACGTGAATCCGTTTTAAAAATACTTCGCAATGGCTCAATGAGTGCAGTCATATTCTGTGCCAATGTCATTGGTCTAATGATGATGGGAGCACTGAGTGCCAGCTATGTCACCATCTCTACACCGTTTAAATTAACAGCAAGCGGATCGGAATTTGTATTCCAGGAATTTCTGGATATGGTACTGCCCGGAATCCTTCCGCTGACGGCTGTATTCCTGATTTATTGGTATATGACAAAGAAGGGGCCGAATTTCAATTGTATACTGCTGGTAGTTGTCATCATATCGGTGATTGGTTCCATCACCGGCATACTGTAAGAAGGAGGATTGCAATGAACTATTTATGGAAAGGCAGCATCGTTGATGAACAGGATGTGAATATCCGATTCAATGACAGGGGATATCAGTTTGGGGATGGAATCTATGAATTTGTACGCGTATACAATGGAAAGCTCTTCGCTTTGGAGGAACATCTCGATCGTTTTGAAAATTCTGCAAGACTACTGGAAATGAACCTGAACTATTCGCGTGATGAGATACGTCAGTTCTTCTATGATCTGGTTGAGGCAAACAAGCTTGACAGCGGGAATGTCTATATTCAGTTTACACGGGGAGATAACGCGCCTAGAAATCATAACTATCTGCCTTATGATCAGCAGATATCGGTTGTTTCCGGGTGTACGGCGAGCTATTCGCGTGATGCTGATAAAATCGAAAACGGTGTAAAAGCCATTCTGTATCCGGATAAAAGATGGATGCTGTGTCATGCCAAATCGCTGAATCTGCTTCCCAACTGCATGGCGATTGCAGAAGCAAAGCGCCATGGTGCAGATAAAGCCATTTTATACCGGGACGGCTATATCACTGAGGAGCGGGCAGGGAATGTCATGATCGTAAAAAACGGGGAAATCTTTACCCGTCCGGACGGACCGGAAATTCTTCCGGGGATCACAAAGCTGATCGCCTTGGATATTTGTCGGGAACTGCATCTTCCATTTGAAGAAAAGGCATTCACTGTTGCGGATCTACTGCAGGCGGATGAAGTCATCGTAACCGATTCAAAAACAGAGCTGTGTCCTGTTATACAGGTTAACGATACCCTTATCGGACAGGGAACACGGGGTTCTATCTGTGCAAGGCTTGATGAGGAATATAAGAAACGGATTATTCGTCAGTGTGGAAAGGTAACCTGATGAAAAAAAAGACAAGAGGTCTGTACCTTTTGTCTTTCCTTTAAGGAGCAGGAGGGAGGACTCTATGAAAAAAGAAGAAGTATTGCAGGTGCTGAAGAAGCGAAGATTGCTGCCACTGGTTACGATTACAAGAGAACAGGATATCCTGCCGATTGCGAAAGCACTGATGGAAGGCAATCTCCCCATTGTGGAGGTGGCTTACCGTTCGTCACTTGCGTCAAAAGCGATTGAGGAAATGTCAAAGCTTCCGGGTATGATAGCAGGTGCCGGGACCGTTACAACGAGAAAACAGGCAGAGGAGGCTGTCGCATGCGGTGCGCAGTTCCTGGTTACGCCAGGACTCTGCGAAGAGGTGGTACGTTATGCACAGGAGCAGGATATTCTTGTTTGTCCGGGTGTCGTATCTCCTTCTGAGGTCATGAAGGCCAGATCATGGGGAGTGTTCAATCTTAAATTCTTTCCCGCTGAAAACTATGGCGGCACTGGAACATTAAAAGCCCTGCACGGTCCCTTTGCGGATTGCACATTTGTTCCTACGGGAGGTATTGACCAGCACAATTACATGGATTATTTGAAGCTGGAGTATGTTTGTGCGGTAGGCGGCAGCTTCATAACCCCGTCCAGTTATATAAAAGCAGGTGACTGGAAAGGGCTGAGCGGATATATCCGTTCTTTATAATAGGGAGATAGATTGTGGATATATATAAGGAACTGGGAATTACCAGTGTCATTAATGCATCTGGCAGAATGACAAAATTAGGGGTGTCGTGTATAAGCGATGAGGTGAAACAGGCAATGGATGCAGCCGCTTCCCATTATGTGGTCATGGACGAATTGATGGAGGCGGCAGGAAGGAAGCTTGCGCATTATATCGGCTGTGAGGATGTATGTGTTACTTCTTCCGCTTCCAGTGGTATCGCACTTGCAATCGCATCGCTGATTTGTGGAAATGATCTGCAAAGCGTACAGCAGTTTCATAAAACCGTTCTGCGGACTGATAAAAGAGAAGTAGTCCTTCTGAAAGGGCATAACGTGGATTTTGGAGCGCCGATTGATCTTATGATACATACAGGTGGTGGAATCGCAGTGGAAACAGGCTATGCGAACGCATCCTGTCTGGAGGATATCCGGCATGCTGTCAATGCACAGACACTCGCAATCCTTTATGTAAAAAGTCACCACTGTGTACAGAAAAACATGGTGGATGCGGCACAGGTCATTGCACTTGCGAAACAGCTTCAACTTCCATGTATTATTGATGCAGCGGCGGAGGAGGAGCTTTCACGATATATCCGGCTGGGAGCTGATTTTGTTTGCTATTCCGGAGCGAAGGCGATTTCCGGGCCGACATCCGGCTTCGTAGCTTGCCGTAAAAAAGCGGATGCGAGCGCTATGCGTCTTCAGTATCGAGGAATAGGGCGCGTTATGAAGGTTGGAAAAGAACATATCGCAGGTCTTGTGAAAGCTGTGGAGCTATATACAGAGAACGGGGGATATCGTCCTGTTATCAACAGAGAGGAGCTTCAATCTTTCTGTGATCATGTCGCTGAAATTCCAGGTCTCAAAGCAGCTTTGATTCACGATGAGGCAGGCCGGGATATCATCCGCTGTCGTATACAGGTACTGGATGAATACGGTTGTAGTGCAGCAGAGCTTGCTTCCTATATGAAAACATGCGAAACACCTGTTTATACAAGGGATTATCGTGTTCTGGAAGGCTTCCTGGATATTGATCCGCGCCCATTGAACAATTCGATGGAGCTGCAGACAATATGGCAAGTACTCCATACAGGAAAGGGGCATGTACTATGAGTATCCCTTATGTTCATGATACCGTCTGCCTGAATGTTCTTGCATTCAGTCTTGAAAACGCACGCAGCATTTATGAGGCTGCAGAAGGACACGTACTGGCAGGAGTGCTGTCCTCTTCCTATCCGGATGTACAAACAGCGCTGACGGATATGCGGCAGTATCATCAGGCTTTGAACGGCTGTCTTTCTGTCGGTCTTGGCGGCGGGAATCCTATGCAATGGAAGGCTGTTTGTGATATTGCAAGGGATTTAAAAACAGCCCATTACAATCAGATTTTTCCCATGACAGGATGTCAGCGGTTCTGTGTGGGAAATGATGAAGCACATATCAATGCGCTGGTATCGCCGAGTGGAACTCCCGGCTATGTGAAGGTTTCGACAGGACCACTCAGCCAATATGGAACAGATGCCGTCATTCCGGTCGATACAGCAATTCTGATGATTAAGGAAATGGGAGGGAATGCATTAAAATTCTTCCCGATGAATGGCCTTTCCTGCAGGGATGAACTCCAGGCAGCTGCTGAAGCATGCGCAGCCCATGATTTTGTCATGGAGCCGACAGGAGGTATCGACCTGCAGAATTATGAGGAAATACTGACACTGATCTTAAACTGCGGGGTAAAGCATGTGATACCGCATATCTATTCTTCCATCATTGATACTGTAAGCAAAGAAACCAGGATTGAAGATGTAGCGAGGCTGTATGCCGTCACGAAGAAGGTATTACAGGCTGCATAGCCTGCAATTTACGACGATGATGTACTGAAAAACAGTACATCTTTTTTTGGCGAAAAAGTAAACCACCAGTCCCACTTAACATTGTCAACTAGTGGTGATGATTTGCATCTTGTTCATAAAATGTGATCACATATAGTCAATAAAAAGAAAGGTTCAGCTGCCCTGTTCCTGCTCTGTGAATCCTTTTGCCTGTTCCTCACCCTCTGCTATAGACTTATAAAGAATGCATCTGTAATTGGTGCCAATACGTCAACATACTGTCCTCTTTATAGGTGCCTCTTTACTGTGACCTGTTTTTCGCTATTACGGAAGTGCGTTGCTGCACATAAAAACCTTTTCGCGGTATAACGCTTCATACTTCAAAGGTAACAGTTTTCCTAATCTGCATAGATATCCTGTTTACCTGTGGTACTATTGTTCTTGTATCTTTTACATCCGTTATCATAGCAGCACTTTACGATTTTATTTGCACATTCAGGCGTAATTGTTAATCTGTTCTTAATGTGAAAGCAATCTTATAATGTGGATGTAAGCGATACCGAAAACAAGAAAGGAGAATCCTGTATGAGATTATATTCCATAATGAAAGACTTTCTGACAATGAAGGAATACCTGCCCATGGAATATTTCATGAAGCGATATGATGTATCCAGAAGAACGATACAGAATGACCTGTCATATCTGATACAGATTTCTTCAAGAAACGGGTATCAGCTGCACATGCGCAGGGGGAACGGATATCTGCTTGAAGTAATCAATGGCCGTCTGCTGGATGAATTCATGAAATCACTCGAGCATGAAACAATGTTTGATATGAAGGACCGTGTCAAGAACATGATGGCGTATCTGACATTGCAGGAAAGCTATGTTTCCATGGATCGTATGGCAGAGCAGTTTCAAATCAGCCGCACCTCAGTAAAAAAGGATTTGCAGGAAGTGGAAAAGCAGCTGCAGGTCCATCAGTTGCAGCTGGAAAAGAAAAGTCATTACGGCATCCGCATCCGTGGAGATACACAGCATATCAGAAAGCTGATGTGCGAGCTGTATTTTGATGGGAATAGCTTTATCACACAGGAGCTGGAAAAGGAGGAGGCTTCCTTTAGCCGGATTCATGAGGTACTGGTACACAGCATTGAGCGGGAGCATCTCAATATCAATTATAACGAATTGAAAAATGTTATGGTATGGCTGAAGGTCACGCTGTATCTGGCACAGATTCAAAAAGAGAAACGATATCATCCAGACGAGGGTAAGGATGCATGTGAACGGGTCGGGGCACAGGTCATACAGACCGTCGAAGGCTTATTCACCTATGGCATATCGAAAAAGACCTGTCAGCAGTTTCTTGAGGTGCTGCGGATCAATATCCGGCAGATGGTGCCCGCCAGCTCCTTCAGTGTAAGTCTGCGTGCCGATATCGATCAGTTCCTGCAGGAATGCGATGAGGTATATGGCACAGAATTCAGTGAGGATGAGGTGTTTAAAACTTCACTGCTTACCCATGTATCCCTATTGATCGACCGGCTGCATCAGAAAATATCGTATAAGAATAATCTGATCAGTGAAATTTGTATTCGCTATCCGATGATCTTCAACATTGCCATTCGCTTTGCGGATATGCTGAAAGAGAAATACGATGTGGAAGCGACACACGATGAGGTCGGCTTTGTTGCGACACATTTTGCGGCGCACATGGAAAAGGAACGGGAGCTGCGTATCCGGCGGTTTAACCGCATCGGTGTTGTCTGCTCCACCGGCGGGGGCAGTGCATACCTGATCAAGCTGCAGATAGAATCGCTGTTTGTCAAGGCAGAGGTGGAAACCTTCAGCTTTCTTCAGCTGGAGGAGCTGGCAGCGTTTCAGCCGGATCTGATTTTTACCATCGTCCCTTTAAACCGGGAGTTCAGTGCTCCGATCATCTATATCAAGGAGCTGCTGGATGATCAGGATCTGATACGTATCCGGCAGGTGCTGCAGTTTGATAACTGTGATTCCCTGAGCATAGCCGATGTGGATTCCTATATGTATTCTCTGTTCAGCCGTGATTTCTTTCAGATCAGTGAGGAAACGGACTATCTGCATCTGCTGAAGCAGATGGCGGACCAGCTGGAAACCTGCGGCTATGGAGGTGCGCATTATGCGGATTATGTCATGGAACGCGAGTCCTATATGAGCACCGTCTACGCACATGGTGTTGCTATTCCGCATCCGATTCAGATCCTCGCGGAAAAGAATATGATATCGGTCTGCATTTTGCATAAGCCGCTGCTGCATGAGGGCAAAGAGGTGCGTATTATCTTTATGATATCGCTGACAAGAAGCAGCTATGAGATGCACAAGGATATCACCCGGAAGCTGTATCAGCTCATGAAGGACGAAAAGCGTCTAGAGCGGGTGTTAAGCAGTCGGACACTGGAGGAGCTGTTGATTGTTATGAAGGAACTGGATGGAGGAAGTATATGAAAGAAGAGCTACTGGTACGCCTGTCCAATGCGGATGCGGTTGCTTCCAAAGAGGGGGAGGTACGTGCCATATTAAAGGAGGAATTGTCCGCATACAGTGATGAAATCACGTACGATACGCTGGGCAGCATTTCCTTTCACAAAAAGGGGACAGCTGAAAAACCGCTGAAAATCATGTTTTGCGCCCATATGGATGAGGTCGGCTTTCTTGTGCGGCATATATCGGATATCGGCTTTGTGTATCTGATTGCGCTGGGCGGCGTCCAGCAGAAAAGCATGGAAATGCAGAAGGTCAGAATTACGACGGCTAGCGGAACAAAGGTATCCGGTATTCTGAACATCACAACGGATGAGAATCACTATGTCAGGGAGCTGTATGTGGATCTTGGCTGTGACGCTCGGGAGGAGGTCGCGGCACTTGGTGTGGAAATCGGCAATATGGTCTGCTTTGACAGCAATGCGCATCCGTTCAATCAGGATCATGTATATGCCGGCAAGGCGATGGATGATCGAAGCGGCTGCTATGTGCTGGCACAGGCGATGAAACGACTTCATGAGCTGTCATTGGAAAATGAAATCATCCTGTGTGCAACCAGCAGTGAAGAGGTTGGTGTGCGCGGAGGGAAAACAGCAGTATATAAGGAAGAACCCGATCTTGTATTCGCACTCGATGTGGCGAATCATCCGGAGCTGTCGAGAAACTATACCAACCACCGCAGGCTGGGAAAGGGCTGCATGCTGGTGCATTACGATAAAACACTGGCACCGAATGAAAAGCTGCTGGCGTTTGTCAAAGAGATTGCACAGATACATGATATCCCTTATCAGTGTGATATGTTCAGCGGTGGAGGCACCGACGCCGGCAATGCCGGAATCAGCCGCAGTGGCACACTTGCTATGGTCATCGGAATACCGCTTCGCTACTGCCACGGCTCCTGGAGTCTGGTGGATACACGGGATCTGGAGCATACGATAGAGCTGGTTGTACAGCTGGCGAAAGCATTAACGAAAGAGAGAATGGAAGCATTTACCGCATATTAACGAGGAGGAGACGAAATGAATCAGTTGGAACAGGAAATCGTAGGCATGATTTCTGCTGCCGGAGATAGTAAGGCGAAAGCATTTGAGGCTTTGAAAATGGTAAAGGAAAGCCGTTACGATGAGGCACGCGAGCTGCTTGCCCAGGCGAGAAAGATAGATCTGGAGGCACACAAAATCCAGACAAAGCTCATCACTGCAGAAATGAGTGACAGTGATGAGAAACCGGAAATCGGGTTGTTGATGGTTCATGCGCAGGACCATTATATGACTTCTCAATTAGCGAGAGATCTGATTGAGGAAATGATAAATGTATTTGAGGCAAAGGAGGGTAACTAACATGAAAATCGTATTGTGCTGTGCAGGAGGCTTCTCCACAACCATGCTGATGGACAGCATGAAGAAAACTGTGAAGGACAGTGCCAAGCTGAATATCGATGATTTCCAATTCACTGCTATACCGGTAGATTTACTGCAGAGTGAAGTGGAAGGCATGGATGTGCTTGTCATCGGACCGCAGATTGCACACAAAATCGACTACATCAAGCCGATCATCGATCCGTACCATATTCCTTATGTTATCGTAGACAAGGATACGTATGGAAAAATGGATGGAGCCACGGTTATGAAAATGGCATTGATCGCAAGAAAAAAAGCAGATATGCAGAAATAATTCTGAGGGGAATTATAAAAAAGAAAGCGAGAGTGGAAACATGTTTGATAAATTTGAGGCATTTATGAATAAATATCTGACTCCGATCGCCAATAAGATGGATAAACAGGTGCATCTGAGCGCAATCAAGAAAGCAATGGTAGCGATGACACCGCTACTGATTATCGGAAGCTTCTGTCTGATTCCGGAAGCAATTCCGAATATGATCGGAACTGAGAATCCAATATCGCAGTGGATCACTGCAAATCTGGACATCATTTATATTCCGTTCAATGTCGGAATGAGTCTGATGTCCTTGTATGTGACGGCTATTATCGCCTACCATTTGGCAAATTCCTATAAGCTGGATGTTCCCGGCTGTATGAGTATGGGAATTATCGCCTTCCTAATGATGGCAGTTGAATATACGGAGGACGGTGGGATATCCGGAACCTATCTGGGTACCAAGGGGCTGTTTGCCGCTATGTTTGCGACCATTATTGCGGTAGAGCTGTATCGCTGGTGTATTAAAAAGCATTTTACCATCAAAATGCCGGAGTCCGTACCTGATTTTGTATCACGTTCCTTTGAAATGATTCCGATTTCTGTTATCGTTATCGGATTCTTCCTGATTATCCGCGTCGTATGTGTGAACGTATTTGAAACCATACCGCCGATGATCTTCACCAATCTTCTGGCACCGCTGGTAGGCTCCATGGATAACCCGCTGGCATTCACCTTCCTGCAGATGATGAGCTGTCTGCTGTTCTTCTTCGGTATTCACCCGTCTGTACTCAGTCCGATCACCAGCCCGATCTCCACACAGTTTCTGGCTGACAATATCGCCAACTACAAGGCACATCTGCCGCTGGAGCATTTCTATACCGGTGGTGCGATCTCTGCTTTCGCAAACTTCACAGGAACCGGTGTCACCTTCGGTCTGGTATTCTGGTGCATCTTCTCAAAGGCGGCGGCACAGAAGAAAATCGGCCGTGTTGCCCTGATACCTGCATTGTTCGGAATCAATGAACCGATACTGTTTGGAGCGCCAATCGTATTGAACCCGCTGTTCTTTATTCCTTATGTCATCGGAGGGGCAATTCTTGGAACCTTCCCGCACTGGCTGATGGATATGGGACTGCTGGATATGCCGGTCTTCAATCCGCCGTATGTCGGTGTCTTCCTGGAGGGCTATCTGGTCAATCTGGACTGGAGAACCATCGTCGTTAATGCCATACAGATGCTGGGATCCATCGCTCTGTGGTATCCGTTCTTCAAGCTGTACGAGAAGCGTGAGCTGGAGAATGAAAAGGCTGTGGAAGCACAGAAAAGTGCCATCTCCGCAGAGGATGAAGCATTGCTGAACGATCTGGATCTGGATTTCTAAAGACAGCAGTATGGTAAGGCAGGCGCAGGTCTGCCTTATTTATCAAATAGAGGAAAGGGGTGCTGTGCAATGGCGAAGCGCTTAGGAAAGCTGCAAGCATTTCTGCGGGAGCAGAAGCTGGATGCATTGCTGATCAAAAGTAAAACAATGAAAAAGTATATGGACACACTGACTGGAAGCGGCTGTCAGATTCTGCTTATGAGGGATCAGGGATACCTGATTGTCGATGGACGTTATCTGGTAGAGGCAAACGAGCGGGAGCATGACTTACAGATTGTCCAGCATATGCCGCATACCGGTGGAAACGGATATCTTGGCGTTGTTGAAGAGCTGCTGCACAAGCATGCCTGTACAAGCATGGGGGTGGAGAGCTCGCAGCAACTGGTGAAGGAATACTGGCGCATGGAGGCTCTCGGTGTCGATATCCGTTTGCTGGATGAGGAAATTCATATGCTTCGCATCTGCAAGGATGAAGAGGAACAGCGTCTTATGCAGGAGGCAGTGGATATTACGGATGATATTTATCAAAGAGTCATCCATCATCTGCATATCGGTATGAGTGAATATGAAATATCTGCACTGCTGCAGTATTATGCAATATCTGCCGGAGCTGCACAGATGTCCTTTGAAACAATCGTAGGAACAGGAGAGCGCAGTGCCCTGCCGCACGGACGTCCGACAGGAAGGAAAATCCGTGCGCATGAGCCGATTCTTATGGACTTCGGTATTCAGTATAAAAACTATCAGTCTGATATGACCAGAGTCTGCTTTATCGGGAAGCCGCAGCCGAAAATTGCAAGCATCTACCATATTGTACTGGAGGCACAGCTCGCAGGTATCCGTGCAATGAAGCAGGGGGCAGTGGCAAAGCAGGTAGACAACGCCGCAAGGTCTGTCATTACCCGTGAGGGATACGGAGATTATTTTACACACGGTCTGGGGCATGGTCTTGGAATCGGCGACGGCTGTGAATATCCAATTTTGAATGAAACAGGCTCTGTCATTCTGCAGGAAGGCATGATGATGTCCTGCGAACCCGGAATCTATCTGCCCGGCATTGGTGGAATCCGTATAGAGGATGATGTGGTAATCAGAAACGGTATCGGTACAGTGATGAATAAGACAAGCAAGGAGCTTTTGATTCTGAAGGAGGATGCAGCACATGAAGTATGATTTTAATGAAGTAATCGAGCGCAGGGGCACCTATTGTACACAGTGGGATTATATCGAAGACCGCTTTGGAGAAAAAGACCTGCTTCCGTTTTCTATTTCCGATACGGACTTCCGGATTCCCAAGCCGATCAGCGACACGATTCAAAAGGTGGCACAGCACGAAATATACGGCTATACCAGATGGAATCATCACGATTTTAAGGGGAGTATTACCGGATACTTTCAACGGCGCTTTCAATGCCGCATGGAAGAAGACTGGATTTTATACAGTCCCAGTGTCATGTATTCCGTCTCTCTTCTGATCCGGCTGTTATCCAAACCAAAGGATCGTATTCTGAGCTTAAATCCCATGTATGATTCCTTCTTCACAGTTATTGAGGATCAGGATCGCATTCTCATCAGTCATGATCTGGTACATGGAAAGCATGATTTTGAAATTGACTTTGACAAATTTGAAGAGGATATAAAAGGTTGTTCTATATTCCTGTTATGTTCTCCGCACAATCCAACCGGACGTCTGTGGAGTCCAGCGGAGCTGCAAACAATGGTATCGATCTGTAAGTCGCATGGAACGGCCATCATATCGGATGAAATTCATATGGATATGCAGCTGAGAGGAAGGCATACGCCGATTCTGGAGTATATTGAGGAATATGACAGATTGTTTCTGGTCAGCTCGTGCAGTAAGACCTTGAATGTTCCCGGCTTGATCGGCTCCTATGCGGTGATTCCGGATGCAATGGTACGGGATGAATTTCTGTATCAGACAAGAAAGCGCGACTTTCTGAATTCCGCAAGTATTTTCGGGATGCATGCGACCATGGTCGGCTATACGGAATGTGACGATTACGTCGATCAGCTGTGCGATTATATCCGCGGAAATATGGAGCTGGTGGAACAGTTTGTGAAGGAGCATTTCCCGGATATGCGCTTTGCTATGCCGCAGGCGACATATCTTGCATGGATTGATGTCAGAGCTGTACCGTTTTCAAGTGAGGAGCTGCAGGAAGCCCTGGTGCATATCGGTAAGGTCGCTATCATGAAGGGAGAAACCTACGGCAGTAATGGAAAGGGCTATCTGCGTATGAATTGCGGTTGTCCAAGAGCCAAGCTTCTGGAGGGACTGCAGCGTATGAAGAAGGCAGTGGATGCCCTGTATGAAGAAAAGAGGTAGGAAAATGCAGCTGAATATGACAGGTTTATATACAAAGCTATATGCGATTACCGATCATACGCCGTGTGATGTTGATACACCGAAACGCTTTGGTGCATATATCCTTGACTGGGTGGTCGGCGGTATTTTTACCGGACTGCCTGCCGTTCTTTTATATAGCGGATTAACGAAAAAGCAGGATATGTTTGGCGGCTTGTATGTTTTTGAATCACTTGGTTATGCGCGCAGCTGGGCCTTTCTTGCCGGGGCACTCTGCATTTTGTTTGCGCTGTTTTATTATGTATATGTTCCATGGCGTATCTGGCCGGGGCAGACACTTGGAAAACGTGTTGCCGGTTACCGCATGGAAAAAACGAATGGTACAGCAGTGGATTTGATTACCCTGTTAAAACGGCAGGTTATCGGCGGCTTCCTGCTGGAGGGTGCAGCATTTGTCGCATCAAACTATATCCGGCAGCTGGTGACCCTGTCACTGAGCTATTATGTAGATTATTACTGGCAGATAGCAGGGATGATTCTTACAGCGTTATCCCTTATTCTTGTAATGAAAACAGACTCGCATCGCGCACTGCATGATTATCTTGCGAAAACCAGAGTGACTTGTGTTGAAAAACAGAAGAATGAGCATTCTTCTATTTGATAAATAAGGAACATGTGACAACGTGTAACATAAGCCAGGGCGAACAGTATTAGAAACAGGAACTAAGCTGTATGAAAAAGGAAAGCATGATTCTGTAATTCATCAGAAGTGCTTTCCTTTCTTGTGCTGTAAAGTGAGGCTACAGGCTATCTGCTTATCCACATGTCACATTGTAGAAGATGCCGCCAAGCTCCGGCAGCTGCTTCAATTCGTCTTTTACCTTTCTCAGAATAATTTTCTCATCCTCATCAGATGCACAGTCGAAAACCATCTGCAGTCCCTTCTTACCCTGATAGGTAAGTGGTAAATCCATGGACAGGACTGCCTGTTTAATTTCTTCACACTTCGTAACTGATCCAATCAGCAGTTTCATCGAATCCCTTCTTTCTTTTCTTTAGTATAACACTCAGAACCGGTATGTAACGGGACGTTATTTTCATATTGGGATGCAAATAAAAGCTCAAAGTAGATACAGAATAAAACAGGTAAATAGTGTAACTGTATCGTATTGAAAATATCAGCTGTTACATAACAAAAGTATTTCTTGTGTGAGGAATTCTTATAATTGAAATCAATGAAAAAACTTTACATTATACGATTATCTAATTTTTATATAGGTTATTTTTAAGGAAATGATGTAAAATTTAGGAATTCGATCATAAAAATCCGTATGTAATAGTGAAGGTGTCAGTATGGGTATGAGGTTCTGTGTGCTGAAGAAAGGGGGCGTACATACGGATCAGATTATAGCGTACCTGATGTTTCTGACGCTGATCTATCTCATCGAACGGCAGAGCCACAGGTAACAACGCTATGTAACTGATCTCATTTTTGCGGCAGTCCTTATCCTGCATGTAGAAATCACACACCCCTTTTGTCTCAGACCTCCAAAAAAAAAGAGAGTGTACGGCTCCAACTGTCCACTCTCTTTTCCAGTCCTTACAGACCTTTTGTCTCAGTACTTAAAGTATAAACATTATATGGTATGAAGTCAATACATTTTACATTGATGTGTTGAATTGATGTGTTCACTTCCTTCTTATCCCGCTAATCAAAACGTGATTCTATCAGAAATATCGCCATGAATACATTCCTATATATAAGGATAACCACAGCGTGTTATCGATCTGCCAACTGTTTGCTCAAATAAAACAACAGCAGCTCTCTGCCATCTGGAAAAAGTCAAATTATCACTTTACTTCATCCCTTCCCCGTGCTATAATCAATAAACGGGTAGAAATCTCTACTCCCCGCTCTATACATAACGGATATAGGGCCTTAAGACCACGAGGAGGTGTACAGAATGAAAAAATACGAAATCATGTACATCGTGAACGCATCTTTGGATGATGCAGCACGCACTAAACTGATGGACAGTTTCCACAAGATTATTACTGACCACGAGGGTACTATCGATAAGGTAGACGAATGGGGCGTGAAAGAGTTCGCGTATGAAATCAATCACATGAAAAAAGGTTACTATGTTGTCGTAAATGCAACTGCCAACAACGAAGGAATTCACGAATTCGAGCGTCTGGCACGTATCAACCACAGCATCGTACGTTATATGATTATCAAAACTCAGGACGAAGAGTAAGACTTAGGAGGATGGACATATGATCAATAGAGTCGTATTAGTCGGTCGTTTAACGAAAGATCCTGTCTTGCGTAAGACTGCAAATGGTGCATCTGTTGTTTCCTTTACTGTAGCATGTACCCGCCGTTTCAAGCAGGAGGGCCAGCCGGACGCTGATTTTATCAACACGGTTGCTTGGAATAAAACTGCGGATATCGTAGCACAGTATACACATAAGGGCTCACTGGTCGGCGTGGAAGGAAGAATCCAGACACGCAGCTATGATGATCAGAGTGGTAAACGCGTTTATGTGACAGAGGTTGTCGCAGACAGCGTACAGTTTCTGGAAAGCAAAAGCGCTGCCGCAAGCAATGCGAACAGCAATGCCTATGTACCTGACTACGATCAGGGAAGCAATCAGGGCTACCAGAGTGACAACAGCAGCTCACAGTCCTACTCCAATGACTTTACAAGCAGCGATACACTCGATATCGCAAGTGATGATTTACCATTTTAATGGTAGAAAGGAGATTTTCTATGGCATTCAAAAAACAGCGTATGGGACGTAAAAAAGTATGTTACTTTACGAAAAATAAAATTGAAAGCATCGACTACAAGGATATTGAATTATTAAAAAGATTCATTTCTGCAAACGGAAAAATCATTCCAAGACGTGTAACGGGTACACGTGCAAAATATCAGCGTATGCTGGCTACTGCAATCAAACGTGCACGCCAGATGGCTTTACTGCCTTACGTAAGCGAATAATATCGCAAGTTCACTCCATCTGTCGCAGGATGGAGTTTTTTCATAGCTGTATCCCTGCACAGAGCTGCAGGAGCATTGCTGAGGCACGGCAGAGAAAGGAAGCAGAGGGTATGAACAATCAGACACGTAAGATAACAGAAGGGGCGATGATGTGCGCCATTGTCGGACTGATTCTGTTTATCAACCGACAGCTGGGAAACATGCTGGAATATTTCATGTACTGGGTACTGACCTTTCCCATTCTGGTCTATACGGCAAAATACGGAGTGCGCAATGCACTGGTTCCCTCTGTCAGCATGCTGCTGCTTTCCTTCATGATCAGCTCACCTACAACTATCTTTTATCTCTTTAGCTGCATTGTTGTGGGACTGGTATATGGTGGCGGGGTGAGAAAAGGCTGGAAGAACGGTACGCTGCTTGTTTTCAGCGGTATCTTCACATTTTTTTCCTATCTGGTCACAACTGTTTTGCTCGCGGCTGTATTTGGTTACGATCCGGCAGAGGATATCGAGCTGGTGAAAACCATACTGGAGCTTATGAACATCCATACCGGAATCGATCTCATGAAAACTGTAACGGTCATCGTTGTTCTGGTGGCTGTTCTCATGAGCGTGCTGCAGACGATGTGTATCCACATGATTGGCAACATCCTGCTTTCCCGGCTGCATATCAGGGTACGTCCGATGAACAATATTCTCAGTATTCGTGCTCCGAAATGGAACGGATGGCTGATTCTTGTCATTTGGGTTCTATTTTACAGTGGAAATGTGCTAAAATTAAACCAGGAAGCTTCGACGATACTGCTGGGGGCCTACCTTGTCTGCAAGGTCTATGCAATCGCCTGCGGAGCGATGTGTATCATGGGACTGCTGGTGCTGTTACGAAAGCGCGCATTTGTGTTTCTGTTGATGATTGCAGTCTTTGTGCCCTATGTACAGGATGTCATTGCCGTAATCGGCATTGCGGATATCCTGTTTCTGCTAAGAGATAAAATGAAACGAGGTGTCATAAATGGATCGTTTGGAAAATTTTAAGGTTCAAATCGCAATTATTCTGATTGCGGAAGCTGCTGCATTATTTGTGCTGTATATGGCTGGGATTCCCGGTCTTCAGATTCTGCCCATGACGGTTTTGCTTATTCTGAATATTCTTGTCATTGTCTGGATCGTATTAAAATATGAGCGTGATAAGGAACAGCGGGATATTGATATCTCCCATATTCTGGGGCATGACGCTAAGGATGCCCTGTCCTTTGGTGAGGTCGGTATCATCACATACGATGAGCAGTACAATGCGACATGGATCAATGAGTTTCTGGAGGAGCGCTCTGTTAATGTTGTCGGGAAAAAGCTGACAAGCTGGATACCTGAAATCACAGATCTTTTCAACGGCTCTGTGGATGAGCTGACGGCAAGTGATCCGAATGGGGAATATGTATATGAGATTGCCCGTAAGGAAAACGGACAGGTGCTGTTTGTACGGGATATCACAAAGCTGGAAACCATAACAGAACGGTTTAAGAAGGACAGTATCGTTGCCGGGTTACTGCAGCTGGATAATTATATGGAAATTCAGCAGTATGAGGATGAAGGAACCATGGCTACCATCAATACACAGCTTCGGCAGCCACTGGTGGAATGGGCAGGACGCTACGGGATGTTTATCCGTCGCCTGCGCTCCGATCGCTTTCTCGTCATTTTGAATGAGGCGATTTTCGAACAGGTCGTACAGGATAAATTTGACATTCTGAACACGATACGTAAAAACGCTGAGGATATCGATGTATCCATAACGCTGAGTATGTCGTTTGCCCGTGGTACGGATGATTTCCGTCTGCTGGATACGATGGTGAATGATCTTCTGGAGCTGGCACAGAGCCGGGGCGGTGATCAGGCTGCTGTCAAAAAGTATGGCGAAAGTGTGAAATATTTCGGTGGGAACAGTGAGGCACGTGAAAAACGAAGCAAGGTGCGTGTCCGTGTGATGTCGCAGGCGATCAAGGAAGCCATCATGGAAGCAGACCGGGTGTTTGTCATCGGTCATCAGAATATGGATTTTGACTGCATGGGAAGTGCGCTGTGTATGTCACGGCTGGCTGCTGCCTATGGCAAGGAAGTATATGTGGTATCGGATGGCGGTGGAATCGAACCGCAGCTGCAGGAGGCTTTGATGCTGTACCGGGAGAAGCTGGAGGGACGGCACCGCTTTATCAGTGACGGTGATGCCGCGAAAATGATAGAAAACGACGATTTACTGATTGCCGTCGATCATCACAATCCAAAACAGACGGGAGCTCCGCAGACACTGGAGGCAGCTAACCGTATCGTTGTGATCGATCATCACCGCAGAAGTGAGGACTTCATCGGTAATCCGTTGCTGGTGTATGTGGAATCGAGTGCAAGCTCCGTATGTGAGCTGGCAACCGAATTCCTGCCTTATCAGAACAATAAGGTAAACCTGAGCGAGGAAGAGGCAACACTGATGTATGTCGGTATTCTGGTGGATACCAACCGCTTTAAAACAAGAACCGGAAGCCGTACGTTTGAAGCTGCTGCCTATCTGAAAAATCTGGGAGTTGACCCGATTACGGCAGAGAATCTTCTGAAGGAGGATTTTGATGATTTCGAGGCAAAAACCGAAATCATGAAATATGCAGGACAATATGCGGATGGTATTCTGATCGCCGCAGTTGATAACAACCGTGTAATCAACCGTACACTGATGTCTCAGGTGGCGGACAGTCTGCTGAATATCAAGGATATGGAGGCAAGCTTTGTCATCGGTAATATCGAAAACGGCAAAGTGGCGGTATCTGCCCGCAGTAAAGGGAAGATCAACGTACAGATTATCATGGAGAATATGCATGGCGGCGGACATTTCACGATGGCTGCCCTGCAGAGAGAACAAACAACGGTGAAGGCCGTACAGGAAGAATTGAAACAGATGATAGATACCTATCTGGAAGAAAACAAGGAGGACGACGAAGATGAAAGTGATACTGCTAAGTGATGTAAAGAAGCTGGGAAAGAAAGGGGATATCGTAGAGGTCAGTGACGGCTACGGAAGAAACTTTCTACTGAATAAAAACCTGGCGGTAATGGCAACAAAGAAAAGCATGGAGATTCTGGATGAGCAGAATCTGCAGCATGATCTGGAGGAAAAGCAGAAGGAAGCGGATGCAGAGGACCTGAAAAAGCAGCTTGCGAAGATCACGCTGGAATTCCATGTGAAAACAGGAGAAGGCGGACGTGTGTTCGGCAGTGTTTCCACAAAGCAGATTGTTGCACAGCTGCATGAAACATACGGAATTCATGTGGACAAGAGAAAGGTCATCGATAACGATGCCATCACCTCTCTGGGCTATACGGATGTAAAGGTGGATCTTTACAGAAATAAGGTAATCGGAACCATTCGTGTTCATGTGAACGGATAGGAGGCTTTATGAGTAGAGAATTGCCACATAGCACCGAGGCGGAACAGTCCATTCTCGGTGCAATGATGATTTATCCCAGCGTAACCAGCGTTGTATATGATCAGGGGCTGGATGTGCGAGATTTCTATCTGGATATCCATCAGCGTATATTCTCTGCCATGATGGATATCACGGACAGCGGTAAGCCGGTGGATGTCACCACGCTGATTGCCCGTTTACAGGATATCGAGCAGCTGAATCTGGTCGGCGGTGCTGACTATATCATCAAGCTGAGTGATACGGCGATATCCAGCGCCAACAGTGTGTATTATATTGAAATGATCAAAAGCAGAGCACATCTGCGACGCTTAATCGAAGCAGCCGAACAGATTGCCGAGGACGGCTTTGATACAGCAAATGATCTGGATGAAATCATGGATAAGGCGGAACGGGATATCCTCGGTGTTACGCGCAGCCGTCGTGCCACTGATTTCAAAAGCAGCCGGGAGGTTGTTTCCAATGTCATGCAGGAGCTGATTCGTCTGCGCTCCAGTGATAACCGTGTAACCGGAATCAAGACCGGCTATACCGACCTTGACCGTATGACCAACGGCTTTCAGCGTGGCGATTTGATTATTCTTGCGGCCCGTCCGGCGATGGGAAAGACTGCCTTCGCGCTGAATCTGGCGTTGAATGCATCCTTTTACAATCCCGGGGCAATTGCCATCTTCTCACTGGAGATGCCGGCGGAGGCATTGATGAAGCGTATTCTGAGTGCCAAGTCCGCAGTGGAATCCAATAAGCTGAGAAGCGGTGCTATTCTGGATGATGAATTCAGCAAGCTGAACGAAGCGGCGAATGAACTGATGGCCAGCAAGCTGTTTGTGGATGACAGCTCCAATATCAAAATATCCGAGGTGTTCTCCAAATGCCGTAAGCTGAAAAGTGAGCATGGTCTTGATCTGGTCGTCATTGACTACCTTCAGCTGATCAGCGGAAGCGGAAAAAGCGGAGATAACCGCCAGCAGGAAATATCGGAAATTTCCCGTTCCCTGAAGGGACTGGCCAGAGAAATGGAATGTCCGGTGATCGCACTTTCACAGCTGTCGCGTTCCGTGGAAACCCGTCCCGACAAGCATCCGATGCTGTCCGACCTTCGTGAATCCGGAGCCATCGAGCAGGATGCCGATATCGTCATGTTTCTGTATCGTGATGCCTATTATGCGAAGGATGATGAGGCGGAACAAAACAATCCGACCGATCAGACCGATCTTGATATTGCCAAGCACCGTAACGGTGCGACAGGCAAGGTGGAGCTTGCATTTCAGAAATCCATATCTGCCTTCTTCAACATCGCACACGACGGATTCTCATAGTGTCAAATATTTGTTATATAACTTTTTGCATATTGCATGTAGATAGCATACCGGCTGTGATGCGACAGCCTGTTTCCTCCAAGGGCTCAAGGAAGTGGACATATCGTATAAGAAAAGGGGGCCGCATATGAAATTTGCACTACTGGCCAGCGGTTCCAAAGGTAACTGCTGTCTGATAAAACATAAGGATACCAAACTGGTCATTGACTGTGGAACAACGCGAAAATATCTGAAAAGCTGCTTCGAACAGATCAGCTATGATCCCATGCAGAGCAATGCACTTCTGATTACGCATACACACAGCGACCATGTCGCACAGATGAAGCTGTTTGACCCCATACCAACATATGCGACACAGGATATCGCGACCAGCCATCTGCACGGCATACGCCCCTACGATCGCTTTGAACTGCAGGATTTTCGAATAACCGTACTGCCGATGAGTCATGATTGTGAAGGCACCGTAGGCTATGTCATCGAGACCGAGGATGAGAAAATGGTATATGTGACAGATACGGGATATATTAAAGATGAGGTTAAGGAATACATACGCAATGCGGACTATTATGTCTTTGAAAGCAATCACGATATCGAGATGCTGATGCAGACGACAAGGCCTGTCTATCTGAAGCAGCGTATCATCGGTGACTGCGGACACCTGTGCAATGAGGACTGCTCGAACATCCTGTGTGATGTCATGGGGGATCATACAAAGGAAATCGTACTTGCGCATATCTCCCAGGAAGGAAACACACGGGACATGGCACTTACCACACTGAAGGAAACACTGAAGCGGAAACAGAAGGATCGCGAGGATCTCCGCCTGTATCCTGCGGATCAGTTTTCCATTTATACCGGAGGGAAATCATCATGAAACGACTGACAGCCTTTCTCCTAGTGGCACTGATCGGATGGAATATTGTCCTGACGATTTTATATTTGCAATCAAAAGAGGACACAACAGCAGCAACTGCTGCACAGCAGACGAAGCAGAAGGTGGAAACCGCAAGTGTAAATATCACAAGTGATGTGACAGAGCTTGTGGCGAAGAGCGAAAATAAGGTTGTGACAGTTACTGCCAGAGCACGCGGTCAGGCACTCGACACTGGAAGCGGTGCAGTTTATAAGGTTGACGGAAAGACGGTTTATATCATCACCAACAATCATGTTGTTGCGGATGGGGATGAAGCGGTTGTCACCTTTGCGAACGGCAAGGAAAAGAAGGTGGATATCGTCGGAAAGGACGAGCTAACCGATCTTGCACTGTTGAAAACAGATGTTGATTTCAAAGCGGAGGCCTTTGTGATGGGGAATTCCTCACTTGTCAAAAAGGGGGAATATGTCATTGCCATGGGAAGTCCGCTGGGCATTGAGTATCAGGGCAGTGTATCCGGTGGTCTGATATCCGGTGTGGACAGAAGAATGGAAATGGATATCGACAACAACGGTGTTGCGGACTGGGATGTGAATGTTCTGCAGACGGATGCCGCCATCAATCCGGGAAACAGCGGCGGACCGTTAATCAATATGGCAGGAGAGCTGATTGGTATCAATTCCATGAAGATAACGGATACCTCTGTAGAGGGCTTTGGCTTTGCATTGCCGATCAATGAGGTTCTTCCCATCATTACGGAGCTGGAAAACAACGGCAAGGTGGTACGTCCGATTCTCGGAATTTCCGTACAGCCGATCGAGCAGCTGAGTATGCTGGACAAGGCATATCTGGGAATTGATTCCAAGGTGGAAAGCGGCCTGCTGATTGTCAAGGTTGCCTCACGGACACCGGCAGCCTCTGCTGGAATAAAAGAAGGTGACATCCTTGTGAAATTTGATGGTAAGGAGATCAAGGATTATAAGCAGTTCCGTCAGTATCTCTACAGTCATAAGGTAAAGGACAAGGTGAGCATTGTCGTAAACCGCAATGGTAAAGAAATCGAAAAGACGGTAATACTGGAATAAATAAAGGAACGGTATCTGATGCATGATCCTGCACGGATACCGTTTTCTAAAATAGCTGTATGTATAGGGAAAGCAGGTGACAGCAGGATATACTTCATGGCAGATTTGCACTTTTATCATGATCATATCATCCATCTTGCCAACAGACCCTATCATTATATTAAAGAAATGAATGAGGCGCTTGTGGAAAACTGGAACCGAAGGATATGCGGGGATGACGAGGTGTATATTCTGGGAGATGTAACCATGAAAAATCATGTGTATGCCCGGGAAATGCTGAAGAAGCGAAAGGGCAGAAAGTATCTGATCGAAGGTAATCACGACCGTTTTGTTCATCAAAAGGAATTTGATCAGTCTATATTTACATGGGTAAAGCAGATGCATGAGCTGAAGTATGCGGGAAATACCTTTGTCTTATTTCATTATCCGATAGCGGAATGGGACGGCTTTTATCACGGAGCAATTCATCTGCACGGACATCAGCACAATCATGCGGATGTAAATTACAGAAACCGTGATAACGGTCTGTTACGATATGATGTGGGCGTCGATGCAAACGCGATGGTCCCGGTCAGCATACAGGAAATCATAGCTTTTTTTGAATAACATATCAGGGGGTTAGGAGTATATAGTATGGAAAAATTCGAGGAGCTTTCACAGGAGAAGCAGCGGCGTATCATCGATGCCGGTATGGAAGTGTTTGGCAGATATGAATACAAAAAGGCAAACACGGAGGATATTGCGGCCAAGGCAGGCATATCCAAGGGGTTATTATTCTATTATTTCAAGGATAAAAAAAGCTTTTATATGTATCTGTTTCAGTATTGTGTAACTATCGTCACAAAGACGCTGGATGATGAGGACTTCACAAAAATCACAGATTTCTTCGCATTGATGGAATTCGGGGCGCAGAAAAAAATGCAGATAATGGTGGAGCATCCGTTTATTCTGGATTTTATCTGCCGGGCATTTTCTTCCCGCCGCGAGGCTGTCAGCAGTGATGTGGCAATGGAGCTGCATTCTCTGATGGACACGACCTTTGACCGTTTTTTTGCGCATGTGGATTTCTCAAAATTTAACAATGATGTTGATCCGAAGCAGGTGTATCAGATGCTGGTATGGATGACAGAGGGGTATATGCATGAAAAGCTCAGCTGTCAGGAAACGCTCAAGCTGGAGAACATCATGAAGGATTTTGAAGAATGGAAGGTCATGTTTAAGAAGATGGCATATAAGAAGGAGTATCAGTAAAAAAACTGCTTATATCATCAGTGATACCGGTCAAGCGTACCACAGATGCATTGCAGTTTTTTATTACATTCACATGGCTATTGTGAGATAACCTCCCAGTCCTTGATATCATCCAGCTTTAATGCAGCGTAATCGTCCTGTGTACCTCCGGAGTCTTCTCCAAGCTTAACGGAAGCATTTGCTGTCTTAACACGTGGTGTTCCGCTAAATCCATTATTTCCGGAATAATCATACTGGATAACCTTGACTTTATTTCCCTTTTTTATATCCTCCAAGGTTACCTTGCGCTCACTTATCGTTATCGTATAATTGTTATCACTTTTACTTGCATAGATTCTGAAGCTGTAATCATATCCGCTGGCTATACCAGCGTCGTTAAGCGCCTTGCGCAGACTGTTACCGGCATTTGCACCTTCCGAATTGATGAATGCCTTATCTTTTTGATCGATGAAAGCCTGAATGATGCTGAGAGGCTCTCCCTTTATTAAAGCAAGGTGAATTTCGTTTGCTTTTACAAATAGATTATCATAGGAGGTCAATATTTCATACTTCTGCTGTTGATCATCGTATCGGATATAGGTTTCCCCTATCAAAACGATAAAATCTCCGGCACCGTTATTTGCCTTGTTTTTATATATTTCCATCAGGGTCCCTTCCACTTCCGAGCGTTTCATGATATCCTTCATATTTTCATCCGTCGCCAGTAAGTCCAGCTGCTGTTTCTTTACCAGTTCGATTCCCTTCTCCTTGGAGGCTACCATGACACTTCTTGCTTCGGAAATCAGCTTGGTATCTGCCGCCTTGCGCACGTAGCTCATGACAGCCGGTACAGCAAGTGCCATCAGGATACCGATGATTACCAGAACAACAATGATCTCGACAAGTGTAAATCCTTTTTTATTCTTTTTCATACCATCACCCTTTTCTTTCATTGTACTATAAAATTCGTGGTTTGTAGACATTTTACGAAAAAATGATATGATTTTTATATTCTATATGCGTTGAAATAAACGCCTATGCATAAATGTTCATGTAGACCTGTTTCCTGAGTATCCTCACTGCTTATTCGAAGGAGATTACGAAACATTGACGCTCTTATAAAATAATCATCAGGTGATATATCCTCAGCTGCAGGTCAAAGGCTACGCTTTGAGCATTGAACATTTTTTTGCAACGGGTATTGGATACGATAAAGTACGGCTTCTGATATTTGCACTCTGATAAAAAACAGCGTACAATAATTCTCGTAGTGAGGTGGAATATGCACGTAGAGGAAGTACCGGAATTTTTAAATATAGCGAAGGAGCTGCTGGGGGATGCCAGGGTATGGGATATGCAGAAGTATATACAGCACGGATCCATCAGCTGTCTGGAGCACAGCTTCGTCGTATCCTATTACAGCTTTACACTGGTCAGAAAGCTGCGGATGTCCTGTGATGAACGCTCTTTGGTGCGGGGCGCGCTGCTGCATGACTATTTTCTATATGACTGGCATGAGGCAGAGGATTGGCACAGACTGCATGGCTTTCGCCACCCTTTTTTTGCGAATCACAATGCATTGCGCGATTTTCAAATCAGTGAACGGGAGCAGGAAATCATCCGCAAGCATATGTGGCCGTTAACCGTCATACCACCTATGTGCAGGGAAGCATGGGTGGTAAACGCAGTGGATACAGCATCCGGCATTGTTGAGGTGCTCGCAGAATATCGGATGTTTAAAAGACTGCGCCGCAGATGGCTGGAAAGTAAGCTGGAGCTATTGAAGCAGGTAAAGGAGAACTTATGATAAAAATTGTTGCAGTAGGAAAAATAAAGGAAAAGGCACTGCGTACACAGATTGAAGAGTACGAAAAAAGGCTGCGGCCGTTTACAAAGCTGGAAATCATCGAAGTAAATGATGAAGTGGCACCGCAGAGCAACAGCGATTCACAGAACAATCAGGTTAAGGAAAAGGAAGGAGAACGCATTCTCGCCAAAATAAAGGAGCAGGAATATGTAATCCTTCTCGATTTATGGGGAGAAATGGTGGATAGTGAGCGGTTTTCCATAAAGCTTGATCAGCTACAGACCTATCAGACCAGTAACCTTACATTCGTTATCGCAGGCTCTCTGGGACCGGGCAAAAATGTCTATGATCGCTGTAACTGGAAATGGAAGCTGAGTGATCTGACCTTTACCCATCAGATGACAAGAGTGCTCGTACTGGAACAGATTTATCGTGCCTTTATGATACAGAACAACAATCCATATCATAAATAGTGTACAAAGGTCATACCTGCGCCATCCTTTTCAAAGATGAATACAAAGCAGGAGCATCCGCAGAGGTTTAGAACAGCTTCTGCTTTCTTTATGAAAATATATGGCTGATATTGAAATAAATATGGTTGAATCTGATTGAAAAAGAATATATATGAATAAATGGTAGGGATGAAAGCTTTCTTCGGTATTTAAGGATTTTTTAAGAAAGACTGCGGTATTCTTAGCTTGTAGAAAGGGTGTGACGGCAATGCTGAAACGAATGTTGAAAAAAGATTTAATGCATAGAAAGAGTGTCAATCTGATTCTGTTTCTGTTTATTACCATTGCGACGGTATTTCTTGCAAGCAGTGTAAATAATATTCTTGTTGTAAGCTCCTCTGTGGATTACTACATGGATTATGCAAATATACCGGATGTGAATCTGGTGGCAGTAAATTCCGGGGAAAAAGAGAAGATCATGAAATGGATAGAAACCGAGGCTCCGGGTGTGAAGGATTACGGTTATCAGGAAATGCTCTCTGTGGAACAGAAAAATTTGCACAGGGAGAATGGAAAGAAGTTTAACGCGGAAGGACTCAGCCTTTTCCTGTCCGAGGAAAGAAGTGACTATTGCAAGGGCTTTGATCCGGATGGGAGAGATCTTCATTTAGCGGATGATGAAATCGGAATGCCTGCATTTCTGATGGACAAAAACGATTTGAAGCTCGGCGATAAGGTGCGTATCATGATCGGCAGTGAGGATAAAACCTTTACTCTGACAACCGTAGTAAAGGATGCGGCGTTTGGAAATGATATGGTTGGTATGTCAAGAATCTTTCTGAATTCAGATATGTATGAAAAATTTAAAAAAGCGGGCAGTGACCGGACGTATTCTTTATACTTCATCAATGTGGACTCTATTTCTGAATTCACGGAAGCACAGAACCTGCAAAGCTTTCCCTCCGTTTTAAATACGGTTTCACGCAGTATGTATTCCATGATCTATTCCTTTGATCTGATTCTTGCTGCTCTGTTGATTCTGGTGGGCATCTGCATGATTTTGATTGCTTTACTGGTTCTTCGCTTTACCCTGCTGTTCACCATGGAAGAGGAGTACCGTGAAATCGGTATTATGAAGGCAATCGGCCTGAGGGATAAGGCAATACGACGGCTGTATCTTGTGAAATATGCATTTCTTGTCAGCAGCGGGGCGTTTCTCGGTCTGTTGATCAGTGTGCCGATCAGTCGTGTCATGGTGGCGGGAGTCAGTGTGAATATGATTATGGAGGACAGCGGTGTTAATTTTTTTGTAAATATTCTCTGTACCCTGCTTATCATCTTTCTAGTCATGCTGTTCTGTATGAACTGTACACGAAAGCTGAGCCGCATTACTGCGATATCCGCCATTCGGGGCGGACACAGCGGAGAGAGCTTTGCGAAAGCGTCGGCCTTGTATTTGTTCAAACAGAAATATCTGCGTGTTCCCGCATATCTGGGTATCAATGACATGCTGACGCATCTGAAACGCTATGCCCTGCTGCTGGTTACCTTCTGTATCAGCTTTGTTCTGATCACAATTCCACTGAATACCATCAATACCATGCAGAGCAGTGAAATGGCATCCAAATTCACCGTGAATACAGACAGTGCTGTATATATAAAGAAAATTGAAGGAAAACAGGATTCCGCATACAGAAACTCCGCACAGCTGAAAAAGGGAATGCAGCGTGTGGAGCGGGAAATGAAGGAAAAGGGCTATGATGCTGAGCTGACGGCCTCCTCCATTTACTTCCTGCCGTTTCATGCTCCCGGAAAAAAGGGCAATACGAAAATCATGTCCCTGCAAATACAGGGGCGCAATACGGAATATCTGGATTATCTGGAAGGCAGTGCTCCTGTGCTGGAAAACGAAATTGCCTTCTCCCGCCTCATTCTGGAGGATAACAACTGGCATATCGGAGATCGTATAGAGGCCGATCTGAACGGTGAAACCTACAAGTTTATCATTACAGGAAGCTACGCCGATTATATGCAGCTGGGAAGCAGTGCCCGTCTGAATGCAAAGCTTGATCTAAGTAAGGTGGACATGTTTGAGTATTGGAATGTCAATGTTGATATGAAGACAGACAAGAGTCAAACGGAGCTGAAGGATACCCTGCAAAAGCAGTTTCCTGATTATGAATGGTATACGGCTCAGGAAATTGTCGATCGCAATATCGGCGGTATTCAGGAATCTCTGAGTGAGCTTCTGATTCCGATGACTGCTATGCTCTGTGCTGTTATTATGCTGATTACACTCTTGATGGAAAAGCTGTTCATCGTACGTGAAAAGGGAGAAATCGCTATGATGAAGAGTATTGGATTCCGTAACAGCAGTATTCGCAGCTGGCAGGTGATTCGGATGATTCTGGTTGCCCTGGTATCCATGCTTGCGGCAGTTCCATTGTCCATGCTCAGTAACCGCTTCATGCTGGAGCCGATCTTCGCCATCATGGGTGCGGATGTGCATATCCAGATAATTCCAGTGCAGGTTTATCTGATATATCCGGGTGTACTGCTGCTGGGAATCATCTGTGCAACGATATTTGCTACCGGTCAAATCAAGCGTATCCATATACGTGAAATGAACAATATGGAATAAGGAGGAAGCTATTATGAGTGGAATAACAGTAAGCAATCTGTGTAAGACATATATCGTAAATAAACGACAGAACAACGTATTGAGAAATGTCAATCTGACATTGGAAGAAAAGGAAATGATCGCCGTCATGGGACCATCCGGCTCCGGTAAGACAACCCTGCTGTATACCATCAGCGGGATGGACAGTGCGACAGCCGGAAGTGTGAAATTCTTTGAGCGTGAGCTAACGGATATGAGCCGCAATGAGATCAGCGATCTGCGCCTGGAGGAAATGGGATTTGTCTTCCAGCAGATGTATATGCTGAAAAACCTGTCCGTTTATGATAATATTATTTTACCAGCCTATCAGTCTGTAAAGGGAAGAACGAAGCAGGGAAGAAAAGAAATCAATGCCTATGCCGCAAAGCTCATGCAGAAGCTTGGCATCAGTGAAATTGCGGATAACGATGTGAATGAGGTATCCGGAGGACAACTGCAGCGTGCCTGTATCTGCCGCAGCCTGATCAATCATCCGCGTATTCTGTTTGCGGATGAGCCGACAGGTGCCCTGAATAAGCAGAGCTCTCATGAGGTGATGGAGGAGCTGAACCGTATTCATAAGGAAGGGACAAGCATACTGCTGGTAACCCACGACATGAAGGTAGCCTCACGCTGTGACCGTGTGCTGTATATCGAGGACGGAAATATCCGGGATGAAATGCAGCTTGGCGCATGGGAAGACTGTACGGATATCCGCAAGCGTGAGCGCAGATTAAATGAATGGCTGATAACGTTAGGATGGTAATTGCCTATGATAGATATATTACTTGTAGAGGATCACCGTGAGCTTGCCCAGCTGATCGTAAGCTTTTTAAAGCGGGATGGATTTCAGGTGCATCATGTGGAGAGCGGGGAGGCTGCGCTTTCCTATCTTGCACAGACAGAGGTACGTTTGCTGCTGCTTGATATCATGCTGCCCCATATGGATGGCTTTACGGTATGCAAAAAAGTGCGGGAGCATAAAGCGGTTCCGATACTGATAATGAGTGCGCGAAAGGATCGAAATGATCAGCTGAACGGCTATGAGCTGGGGGCGGATGATTATATCGAAAAGCCTGTGGATCCGCAAATACTTGCCGCCAAAATACGTGCTGTTTTACAGCGTACATCCGATTTGCATCGCAAGGAAACCATATCCTGCTGCGGTGTGGTCATTGAGCGTGCACAGCACAGAGCCTTTGTGGATGGAAATCTTATGGAGCTGAACGCGAAGGAATTCGAGCTGTTGACACTGCTGGTATCCAACGCAGGGAAGACCTTACGCAAGGAATATATTTTCGCAAGCATATGGGGCATGGACAGCTTCAGTGAACAGCAGACACTGACCGTTCATATCAAAATGCTGCGTGACAAAATAGAGAAGAATCCAAAACAGCCGCAGCGGATTAAAACAGTCTGGGGCGTGGGGTATCGCTTTGAAGAAGTATAATATCCTGATCCTTTCCTGTTTCCTGCTGTATCTGGGCATTGCAGCCTTTCTCGGGTGGAGTATTCTGCAGATGGAGGAAACCATGGACCATGCATATCGTGTGGAAATCAATCGTATCCTGCAGCAGGTGGAAAAGGGTACGAAGGCTGAGGATATCGCAAGGAACAGCTATCCGCATATCGAAAAGCTGCAATGGCTGTCCGCAGAGGAAGGAAGCAGAGAAACAGCCTCTGCCTTTTTCCAGGAGGGAAATAATATGGATATGCATGTGGTACCCGTCTACAGAAAGCAAAAGCTGACAGGATATCTGCGCTTTGATTATCATCGCTCGCTTGTGGATACCAACGGACTGATGCTGCGCACACAGCTTTCTCTCACCGCTTTGTTCGCAATGCTGCTGGGTGTTCTTCTCTATCTGAGAAAGCACCTGTTAAAGCCCTTTGATCGAGTGCGTAAGCTTCCCGGTGAGCTTGCGAAGGGACATTGGAAGGGGATCGTGAAGGAGGAAAAAAGCAGATATGCACATGATTTCCTGCTTGGAATCGGACAGCTGAAGGATTCGCTGGATACTTCCAGAAGGCGGCAGCTGGAGCTGGAAAAGGAAAAGAAGAAGCTGCTGCTTTCTCTGTCACATGATATTAAGACACCGCTGAACACCATCCAGCTGTACGCGCGGGCTTTGGAGGAGCATCTGTATACGGATGAGGCACAAAATGTACACGCAGCTCATCAGATACAGGAAAAGGGGAAGGAAATTGAACATTATGTCGAGGAAATCATGAAGCAGTCCCGTCACGACATACTGGATATACAGGTCCAAAACAGTGAATTCTATTTGAAGGAGCTGATCGACAAGGCTGTTCACGCGTATAAAGAGCCATTGCGACTGCGGCGTATGGAGCTGGTGGTAAAGCCCTATGAAAACCTGCTGCTGAAGGGAGACCTGGAGCGCAGCTTTGAGGTCGTGGAAAACATTATGGAAAATGCCTTGAAATACGGAGATGGAAGAAGGATAGAAATATCGTGCTATGAAGAGGACTATTGTCAGCTGATTCGTATTTTTAACACTGGAAATACAGTGAGTGACACCGAATTTCATCATATATTTGAAAGCTTCTTTCGTGCCAGCAACAGCGAGGGGAAGCAGGGCAACGGTCTTGGACTTTATATATGCCGGGAAATCATGCGGCGTATGAATGGGGAAATTTTCGCCGAAAAGGAAGCGGATGGTATGGCCTTTCTACTCGTGTTCCCTTATTGAATACCAAATGGTGCAGCTGCCTGCAAATGCGGATACCGTGGATGCAATGCTTTGCTTGGAATACGTGAAGAGTGCATCCTTTTTCATGCTTTATAAAGCGAATAGGGAGAAAAAGCTGCTTTGCTTCATCATACAGTAAAAGAACGATCGCAGTCTCATAGAAAATATAGGAACTCTCCTGAAGCTTACATGAATACTGCAAAAGGGCTTGTCCTGCAAACAACGCTGTTATAGAATATCAGAGAAAGAGTTTCGTAAAAACAGGAAGGGATGTATTGTACGGTTATGCTTTCATAGTATGACTTGCAGGTAAAAAAAAGGGCTGCCTGTGATTCAAAAGGGAAGGCAGCTTGGAAAGCCAGAAAGGAGAGAGAAATGCTGTTGAAAGAAGTTATGGAGAAAAGCGGTCTTAGCAGGAAGGCTGTACAGTATTATGAGGATCAGGGCTTTGTAAAGCCGGTAAAGCTCGAAAACGGCTACCGCGATTATGATGAAGACTGCCTGAAAACATTGCGAGATATTCATGCCATGCGGCAGATGGGACTGCATATAAAGGAAATACGTGCAATCCTTATAGAGGAAGAATATGCACCTCAGGTCTATGAACAGCTGATTCATGAGCTTGATATGCAGATGGTGCGCCTGCAAAGTCAGCGCATGGTACTACGAAAACGTATGCACCATGAGGAGGCAGAAATGGAATATACAAACGAAATGTGTCCATATGTATATATCCGAAAGCCCTCCCTATTGCTGGGGGTAATCCAGTGCATGCTGGGCGCCACCGGCTTTCTTCTGTTTCCCTGGCTACCGGGTACAACCAATCTGTGGCTGATTGCTCTACTGCTTGCTTTCATTTTGCAGCTTATACAAAATATGTATTACGATACGAGAATTCACGGTCTGCAGTATATGGAAATCGGTTGGAAACAGCTCGGACTGACCGCTGTGCTTGCTTTTATCTGTGGTATTCTGACAGCGATTTCCTGCAAGGAAGCATATATGCAGCAATCTGGTGCTGTCTTTTGTATCACTGCTGTAACTGCCATCCTGCAGCTATGGAACGGATTTCATCTGTATGGAAACTCGCAGGGAGAACACGGCTAGGCAAAACAGATATGGCTCTATTATCTCCAACGCATCACCATTTGCCCGCCCGCCAGGCAGTAGGCTTCTGTGAATGCAGACATTATATAGGGTAGCACATTCACCTGATTACACAGAGACGATGCAGCTGCAAGCAGACAGACGCTGTTCCTTTAAATGGTGAAAATGTTTTCAGAATAAAAAATGTAAAATTTCAGAAAAAGTGTTGACAAGCAAAAAGAAGAGGTGTATCCTATAGGAAACCATAGACAGAGAGATCAAGCAGAAAGATGCGCTTATAGAGAGCACGCGGATGGTGGAATCGCGGCAGAAATGCAGTTTTGTAAATGGACTCTGGAGGGCAAGGTGAACGGCGCAGCTCAGTATCCAAGACGTATGCCTACGTTACAGGGCTAGAAATGTGTCGGCATTTTGATGAGAGGATGGTTTCCAATAGATGGAACGATCAAATCAGGTGGTACCGCAGATGAACCTAACAGCATCTGTCCTGAAGTCAACAGACTTTTGGACGGGTGCTTTTTTTATATAAGGGAGGTGGTCATTGTGTTACAGAGCACAGAGGAATGGCGATGGCATAAGGGAAAACAGACGTCATATAAACGAAGGAAACAAAACAACACAGTGAAAGAGAGGACAACAGGTCATGAAAAAATTATGTAAGGCAGCAGCTGCATTTCTATTATGTGCAGGCGTATTAACAGGATGTGGAAGCAAGGAGGATACGAAAACTGAGAAAAAAATACCGGTGGTATCGGTAGCGCAGATTGTAGAGCATAAGTCACTGAATACGATTCGTGACAGCTTCAAGGCAGAGATGGAGGCACTGGGCTATAAGGATGGAGAAAATATCAAGCTGGACTTCAAGGATGCCGGCGGGCAGCAGAACACGCTGAATTCCATCATGTCGACATTTGCCGGAAACAAGAGTGATGTCATCGTGGCAATTGCAACACCGACAGCCATGGCGGCAGCGAAGTACAGCAAGGATATTCCGATCGTATTCTCCGCAGTCAGCGATCCGGTAGGTGCAGGTCTGATGGATGATCTGAAAAAACCGAACAACAACATTACCGGGACAAGCGATGAAATTCAGGTGGATCAGATACTCGATCTCGCATTGAAGGTAGACCCTAATCTGAAGACACTGGGCTTTATTTACAACAGCTCTGAAGCGAATTCCGTAAGCAATCTGGCAAAGGCAAAGGAATTCTGTAAAAAACACGATATCAAGCTGGTGGAGGGAAGCGGCGCAAACATCACGGAGATTCAGAGCGCAGTCAGTGTGCTTACCGATAAATGTGATGCAATCTTTGCACCAAACGATAACACGGTGGCAAGCTCTATGAGTGCTCTTGTGGAAACTGCAAACAAGAAAAAGGTTCCGGTATATACCGGTGCTGATTCCATGGTAAGTGACGGCGGCTTTGCGACGGTTGGTATTGATTACACAGAGCTTGGCAAGGAAACGGCAAGAATGACGGATAAAATTTTGAAGGGCGAGGATGTGGAGAATCTGCCGGTTAAGGTCTTCAAGGATAATCTGAATATCTATGTAAATGAGAAAACGATGGAGACACTGGGCATTCAGCTTCCAAAGGATGTAGAAGACAGCAAAAATCTGGTCATGATGTAAGCCTGTGCACAATAGGAACAGGCCTGTCATATATAAAGATATAAAAGATATATAAACGGAAGATAATCGTGCTAGGTACAGATTTCTATTGATAAACAGGACGGAATCTAAACAGATTAAGAAAGTAATACACGTTTCGTAATGGAATCTGTATCATACAGCCATACAGCCGTATGAAAAAATCTGTAAGGAGCATAGGGCTGGATAGGCAATGTAAGAAGTAAGCGGTACAGGTAACAGTATAGTAGAAGAGAGGATGAGGGTTATGGCATTATCAACCATACAGGATGCGGTGATACTCGGCATGATATTTTCCATCATGTCGCTGGGGGTGTTTATTTCCTTCCGCGTTTTGAATATTCCCGATCTGACGATTGACGGGAGCTTTACAACCGGATGTGCGGTATCTGCCGTATTCGCAATGAATGCTCACCCGTTTATTGGTACACTCATGGCGTTCCTTGCCGGAGGTCTTGCGGGGCTGGTAACCGGTCTGCTGCAGACCAAATGCAAGGTGCAGTCCCTGCTTGCCGGTATACTGACAATGACAGCCCTGTATTCCGTCAATCTGAAAATACTGAACGGCATGCCGAATGTATCCCTGTTCGGAAAGAAAACCATCTTTACACCGCTGGAGGCAGTGCTTGGTGATCATGCCTATGGTGTAATGATTGCCGGGCTTCTCATCCTTCTGATCCTTCTGCTGTATCTGTTTTTGAAAACACAGCTGGGAATGAGTCTTCGGGCAACCGGTGACAATGAAGCGATGGTGCGTGCCAGCAGCATCAACTCGGATTTGATGAAAATCATGGGTATCGCACTTGCAAATGCCCTAGTGGCGCTGGGTGGTGCAGTCTTCGCACAGAATCAGGGCTTTGCGGATGTGAGCGGAGGAATCGGTATGATGGTTGTCGGTCTGGCGAGCATCATTGTCGGTGAGGCATTTATCCGCAGAAAAACACTGGGCTTTCAATTTGCGGCTGTCGTTGTGGGCGCAATCGTCTACCGGTTTATCCTGACCGTTGCCCTGCAGCTGGGAATCGGTGCAAGCGATTTGAACCTGTTCTCCGCAGCTCTTGTGGCACTGGCGATATCACTGCCGCATCTGAAAAAGAGAAGGAGGGGGACGCATGCTTGATTTAAAGGATATCAGTGTAACCTTTCATGCCAATACCGTCAATGAACGAAAGGCTCTGGATCATCTGTCCTTCCATGTGGAGGATGGTGACTTTATCAGTGTGCTGGGGACCAACGGTGCCGGAAAAAGCACGCTGCTGAACGTAATCAGTGGAACGATACCGTGTGACTCCGGGACAATTTTGCTGGATGGAAAGGATATCACAGCTTATCCTGAGTACAAACGGGCAAGAGAAATCGGCCGCCTGTTTCAGGATCCCCTGAAAGGGACGGCCCCGCACATGACCATTGAGGAGAATCTGGGACTGGCATACAGCCGCGGCAAGAGAACGACGCTGAGCCGGGCAATAAAAAAAGGGGATCGAAGCTTTTTTATCGAAAAGCTGAAGGAGCTGGGACTTGGTCTGGAGGATCGCATTTCCACAACCGTGGGATTGCTGAGTGGCGGGCAGCGGCAGGCACTGACACTGCTAATGTCCACGATCGTCACACCGAAGCTTCTTCTGCTGGATGAACATACGGCGGCGCTCGATCCGAAAACGGCCGCCTCTGTCATGGATATCACAGAGAGAATTGTAAAGGAGAACCATATCACTACGCTCATGATTACGCACAACATGAAGCAGGCACTTGAATACGGCAACAAGACGATTATTCTGAATGAAGGGAAAATCGTCAAGGTGCTGGAAGGGGAAGAAAGAAAGAACACAACGGTCGATGACCTTCTCAACATGTACGACTTTGTCTGAAAAAGGAAGTATTTGGCAGATTGTTTTTCTTGGAATAATCTGCCGCATACGATAATATAATGAACATGCGAGTATAAGATTGAGCATAAATTTCATGAAAACCAGAAAAAAATCAATGAAATTTTGACTTGACTTTTCCGCGTGTTTTTGCTTTTGGCGTCATTTATGCCCGAAAAGCTGAAAACGCATACATAAAGTTCATTTTTCTTACAAAAAGGGTGGAAATTTATGTTGAAAATCATTATACTTAATATATAGAAAAAATTCCTAAGGGGGGATTTACATGAGACAAAACAACATGCTGGCTATGATACTAGCCGGAGGCCGAGGAACACGACTGTATGCCTTGACCAAGAAGATTGCAAAACCTGCAGTGTATTACGGAGGGAAATATCGAATTATCGACTTCCCGCTGAGCAACTGTGCCAACTCCAACATCAACGTTGTCGGGGTACTGACACAGTATGAGAGTGTATTGCTGAATTCCTATGCAGCAGCTGGACAGCGCTGGGGACTGGATGCAAAAGACAGTGGTGTATACGTACTGCCGCCTCGTGAGAAAGACGGAGCAGCATTTGACGTATATCGCGGAACTGCAGATGCAATCTCACAAAATATCGATTTCATCGACAGCAACAATCCGGAGTATGTTCTGATTCTGTCGGGAGATCATATCTACAAGATGGATTATTCCAAGATGCTTTCCCATCACAAGGCATGTGATGCGGATGCAACGATCGCCGTATTACCGGTTCCGATGAAGGAAGCAAGCCGCTTCGGTATTATGAACACGGATGAAACAGACCGTATCGTTGAATTCGAGGAAAAGCCGGAGCATCCAAAGAGCAATCTGGCTTCCATGGGTATCTATATCTTTAACTGGAAGCAGCTGCGAAAAATGCTGGTCGCAGATATGGATGATCCTAACAGCAACCATGACTTCGGAAAGGATATCATTCCTGCCATGCTAGCGGAGAACAAGCGTCTGTATGCATGGAAATTCAAGGGTTACTGGAAGGATGTAGGAACCGTGGATTCCCTTTGGGAAGCAAACATGGACCTGCTGAGCAAAAACAACGAGCTGGATCTGAATGATCCAAACTGGAAAATCTATACAGAGGATGTATCAACCGTGCCGCATTATATCGGACCGAGCGGCAAGGTGGATAACGCATATATCAACCAGGGATGTGTCATCAATGGTGAAATCAACAACTCAGTCCTGTTCACAAACGTGAAGGTTTCAAAAAATGCAAAGGTCAATGATTCGGTTCTGTTACCGGATGTGGAGGTCGGCGAGGGTGCCGTCATTCACCGTGCCATCGTTATGCAGGGTGTCAAGATTGATGCCGGTGCTGTCGTAGGTGATCCGAACAGTGAAGAAATCGAACTGATCAGCAAGAGAGTGAGGGGTGAGTAATATGTGCAATGCAATCGGTATTGTTAATTATGAAGGACCTAATGTACAGGTCAAAGGTATGCAGGATTATCGCCCGGTATCCGCCTTCTCATTCCTGGGAAGATATCGTCTGGTCGACTTTCCAATTTCTAATCTGAGTAATTCCGGTGTAAATCATATCAAGGTGTTTGTAAAAACAAATCCGAGATCTCTGCTGGAGCATCTGGGAACCGGACGTCATTACAACATTAACTCCAAGCGTGGAAAGCTGCACATCCTGCCGGCAAAAAGCATGGATGAAAATGATTTCTACAGCAATGATATCAATTCTTATATGTACAACATGCAGGCAATCGAGGATGCCAATTATCCTTACGTTGTTCTGACACCGAGTCACTTTGTTTTCCGTCAGGACTTCAGTGCGCTGCTGGATACGCATATCGAAAGCGGTGCGGATATCACCATGCTGTATCAGAATGTGGATAATGCAAAGGAATCCTTTGTGAACTGTGATGTTGTGAATCTGAACAAGCAGAAGGGTGTTCTGTCTCTGGAGAAGAATCGCGGAAACTCCAAATCCAGAACGATTTCTCTGGAAACCTATATCCTGAGCAAGGAGCTGTTCATGGATCTGGTTAAGAAGGCAGCGAATATATCTTCCCTGTACTGGTTCCGTGATATCGTAAACGATGAGTGTGCGAAGCTGGATATCCGTGGTGTTGCACACCGTGGCTTTGTGGCATGTATCAATGACTTCAAGAGCTACTACAATGCCAATATGGATCTGCTGGACTATGATAAGGCGATGGATCTGTTCCATACAGACTGGCCGGTTTATACAAGAACCAACGATTCCTGTCCTACACAGTATTACGCAGGTGTCACTGTGAAAAACAGTATGGTTTCCAACGGGTGTCTGGTAGAGGGTGATATTGAAAACAGTGTTATCGGACGTGGTGCGATTATCAAGAAGGGGGCAGTTGTGAAAAACTGTGTGATCCTTCCGGGTGCCATGATCGGTGAAGATGTGCATATTGAAAATGTAGTAGTGGATAAGAAAGCAAGAATCGTCCGTAAAAAAGAACTGCTGGGCCTTGCCGACACTCCGCTGTACGTGAAAAGGAATGATAAAATTTAATGGCAAGAATATTGATGGTTGCTGCCGAGGGTCTTCCCTTTATTAAAAGCGGAGGACTGGCAGATGTAATCGGCTCCCTGCCGAATGAGCTGGCTAAAAAGGGTCATGAGGTGCGTGTTATCATGCCGCTGTACCTGAAAATTGCTCAGAAATTTCACCATGAATTTACGCTGGAGGCTCAGTTTTCCGTGAGTATTGCGTATCATGAGGTGCCGGTAAATATCTGGTCAACCATGCGCAAGGATGTAAAATTCTATTTTGTTGAGCACAAGGGATACTTTGAGCGTGAAGAAATGTATGGACATATCGATGACGGGGAACGCTTTGCTTATTTCCAGAAGGCTGTCATTGAAATGTGCAATCAGCTGAACTACTTCCCGGAAATCATGCACTGTCATGACTGGCATACCGGGATGATTCCTGCTATGTGCAAGGAAGGTCACAGCTTTGATGAACGCTATCGCAATATCCGCTTTGTTTATACGATTCACAATCTGGCTTATCAGGGGAACTTCGGTGTGGAAATGCTGGACAGCTGTCTGGGACTGGATTATCGAATTTATGACAACGGAAATGTACGCTACGACGGTGGAATCAGTTTCATGAAGTCCGGTATTCTGTATGCGGACAAGGTGACAACAGTTTCCCCTACATATTCTCAGGAGATTCTGACGCCGCAGTACGGCGAGCATCTGGAAATGGTGCTGAATATCCGTAAATATGACCTGTGGGGAATCACAAACGGTATTGATATTGAATACTGGGATCCGAAGAATGATCCGGAAATTCCATATCACTACAACAAGGTAAATGTAAAGAAAGCCAAGGGCTTGAATAAGGAAGCACTGCAGAAGGAGCTCGGTCTGAATGTGGATCAGAATGTACTGCTGATCGGTGTTGTTTCCCGTCTTACCTGGCAGAAGGGCTTCTATCTGATGATGGAAAAGCTCTCTGAAATCTGTGCTATGCCGATTCAGCTTGCTGTGTTGGGAAGCGGAGAGGCAAGCATTGAGGAAAAGATGGGACAGCTGGAAGCAGGAAACAAGGGGAAAATTGCATTCTACAAGGGATACAACGATTCTCTGGCACACCGCATCTATGGCGCATGTGATCTGTTCCTGATGCCATCCCTGTTTGAACCGTGTGGAATTTCTCAGCTGATTTCCATGCGTTACGGCACACTGCCGCTGGTACGTGAAACCGGAGGGTTGAAGGATACCGTAACACCGTATAACGAGTTTGAAAAGACCGGTAACGGCTTCAGCTTTGCAAACTACAACTCTGATGAAATGCTTCAGGTGATGTACAATGCCATTGATGTCTATTACAACCGTAAGGAGGACTGGAAAATTCTTGTCCGTAATGCGATGAATACAGATGTCAGCTGGGCAAAGAGTGCGGAAACCTATTGTCAGCTGTACGGTCAGCTGCATCCATAAGGAAACAGAAAGGCATATTGTGTAAAACAGTATGTCTTTTTTTAGCTTGCGAGTGGTAGCGAACCTGTACAGCTTTTCGACATTAGGATAGAAAAATTTACATACTGTACAGTTCATGATTCAAATCACAGGGCATTCCGATATAGATAGTTATCATTCCTGAAGGTGAATTCCTCTTTCTGATATGGTAGAACGGTTATACTATGCGCATATTCGCTTTTTATAAGCAGGGTGCATATTCCGAATCTGATGAAAAGGCAGTCTTTTGTAACTGTTATGGATTTACAGCATGTACCTGCGGTTGTATTATAATTTTTTTTAGGATATCATTTCTTTGAAAAATGGGTTAAAATGAAAGAAATGAGGTGGTTCATATGAAAGCAAGAATTGAATTGACTAGAATTGACAACCGGCTTGTCCATGGACAGGTTGGTCTTACATGGGGAAGTACCTTAAATATTGACACGATTGTTGTTGTGGATAACCTGACTGCCGCCAGCAGCTTTGCACAGAAGCTGATGCAGAGTGTTGCCTCTGCCGCAAGCCGTCAGATCCGCTTTTATACAGTACATGACTTCATCCGCGCATACAATGACAACACAAGTCATCAAAAGCTGTTCGTTGTCGTACAGTCACCGCATGAGGCGCGTCTGCTGGTGGAAGCGGGAATTGAATTGAAGCGTGTCAATGTCGGCAATATGCATTATGAAAAGGGGAGAGTCGCATTTAACCGAAAGGTATATCTTACACAGCTGGATATTGAGGACATAAATTATATGATTTCACAGGGGACAGAGGTATTCTATCAGGATGTTCCCGGATCGGCTGTTGAGAAATTCAGTGAGCTTGATTATGAGACAATGAAGCGGAAAAGGTAAATGGTCTTCGCTTTTGTATACATGCATGTTGAGAATGGAAAGGCAGGCGCAACGCAATGAAGGAAATCGTATTTGAAGAATTGAAAAAACGCTGTGAGGAATATGCCATAGAGGAGCACACGCGATTTACAGCAGCCAGTATTGCCGATACACTGCATATCAGTCGCAATACGGTATCCCAGTATTTGAATGAAAGGGTAAAGACAGGGGATGTAATCAAAATCAATTCCCGCCCGGTATACTTTTTTGTACGTGAGGCTGTGGAAAACAAACGGAGCGGTGTTGTGACCAAATGCACCTTTGATTCATTTGAACAGCTTGCGCAGGAGCTGGTGGGAGATGCACAGGATTTTGAACAGCTGATCGGCTGTAACAATTCTCTATCCAGTGTGGTGGAGCATTGCAAGGCGGCAGTATCCTATCCCGGAGGCCTGCCGATTCTGATCAACGGTCCGACCGGTACGGGGAAAAGCATGATTGCCTCCATGATGTATGAATATGCGGTGAATCAGAATATTATCGGAAAGAACAAGAAATTTGTAGCGGTAAACTGCTCGGAGTATGCAAATAATCCGGAGCTGCTGACAACCAATCTGTTCGGAAATGTAAAGGGAGCCTATACCGGAGCGGATGAGGATAACCCCGGGCTGATTTCACTGGCAGACGGCGGATTGCTGTTTTTGGATGAGGTGCACTGTTTGAAGGCGGAATGTCAGGAAAAGCTGTTTTTCTTTATGGACAAGGGCATGTATCACAAGGTCGGGGATAATGAAAACTGGTATTATTCCAAATGCCGACTGGTTTTCGCAACAACGGAGGACCCGCAGAATGTTCTGTTAAAGACCCTGCTGCGAAGAATTCCGATAACGATTACTGTTCCGGCATTGAAGGATCGTCCGCTGATTGAAAAGCGGGAGCTGATCTACACGATTTTCACAAAGGAGAGCAAGCGCCTTGGAAAAGAAATCCTCATCAGCAATCTCGCCTATCAGAGTCTGATGGATTTTGAGTTTATCGGTAATGTCGGGGCATTGAAAAATGCCATCAAGGCAGCCTGTGCAAATTCCTTCCTCGTCCATCAGGGAGAGCCGAAGCTGAAAATACAGGTGGCTGATTTGCCGGATTATATCTTTCCATCCCTGACCTCCGTGCAGCTGAAATCCTCCACCCACGGCATGCAGGAGGCTATGATACCAATCGAGCGGCTCAAGGGCTCGCTGAATCAGGCGTCCCCGCTGCTGCATCTGTACAGTCAGCTGGTCACGCAGTATGAGGGATATCAAACCTCGACAAATGCCTTTCCTGCGTATATGGAAAAAACCGGAATTCTCATACAAAGCTATATTGATTATGTCATGTTTCATAACCGCTATCAGAAAAATACGAGCGAGGCATACCTGTTGAAGCTGCTGGATAAAATCTATTCCATCGTTATGAATAAATACTCCATCAACATACCGAATAATGAAATCAAAATCTATTCCCGCATCCTTGTTGAGTATTCAAAATGTGCAACCGATGCCAATGTTTGGATCAGTGCGCATCAGAAAACGGTAAAAGCGCTGGTGGAGGAGGTTCAGGAGCGAATGCCGAGAATCTTCCATATAGCAGAGGAAATTGTGGAGAATGTGCGTCTGAATCTGGATTTGGAGCTGGATGAGCTGCTGCTGGTGATTATCGCCATTGCATTTGCGGGCTATCAGAATGAAGAGGTCAGCTCCTGTGTCGGTGTTATTCTATGCCATGGCTACTCCACCGCAAGCAGTATTGCGGATACAGCGAACCGTATGCTGGGGCAGTATGTGTTTGACGGTATCGACATGGAAATCAATATCACCATCGATAAGGTGGCGCAGCTGGCAGATGATTATCTGAAGCGCAAGGGAACCATACACGAACTGATTTTTCTGGTGGATATGGGAAGTCTGGAGGAAATCTATACAAGAATCAAGCCGATGTCCGATTATAATATTGCGCTGATCAACAATGTATCTACCGCTATGGCATTGGAGGTCGGCAACTACATCATGCAGGGAAAACGCGTGGAGGAAATTTTGCAGCTGGTGAAGGAGCACCATCAGCTTTCCACACACTATCTGAAAAGCAGAAAAAAGAAATCTGCCATCCTTTCCATCTGTGCCACCGGCTTTGGGGCAGCGAAAAAAATCAGTGAGCTGCTGGAGGGCTCACTGCCACGCAAAATCGATCTGGAAATCATCCCCTATAATTATCAGCAGCTGGTTGAAAACGGGAACCGTGATTCCATCTTCAACCGGTATCAGGTGGAGCTGATTGTCGGAACGCTGGATCCCAAGGTGAGCGGCATTCCGTTTATGGCGATTGAAAGTGTTATGATGAACGATGAAATCGGCGTTCTGGAACAGCTGATGCAGCGGTATCTGGGAGCTGTTGATCTGGAAGCGTTCAATCAGAATATTACAAAGAATTTCACTCTGTCCAATATCGTAAATCATCTGACTATTCTGAACGGAGAAAAGATTATCGACGATGTGGAGGAAATTGTGGAAAATCTGGAGGAGGATTTGAACGAGGAGCTGGATGCCACCCGCAAGGTTGGTCTGTATGTACATATCAGCTGTCTGATCGAACGCCTGATCCTGAAACAGGGAATTGAGCATGTGGAGGGTATGGAAAAGGCAGTAGAAGGTAAAAAGGATCGTGTTGACAAGGTCAAGGATGCCTTTAGTGGCGTGGAAATGAGATATAGTGTCGAACTTCCGGCGCCGGAAGCACTTTATGTATTGAATTACTTCAAAAACCCTAAATAAATCAAGCGAAACGTGCTGCGACAGAAAGTTGGCACGTTTCTTGCTGATTATAAAAGTGAATGGAGGTGGAATATATGCCGAATATTCTATTAACAAGAATTGACAACCGTCTGGTACATGGACAAGTTGGGGTCACATGGACAAAGACGCTGGGAGCCAATCTGATTGTTGTGGCAGACGACACTGCTGCAGAGGACAGAATCCAGCAGTCACTGATGAGTGTCACAGCAAAATCATCCGGTGTGGGAATCCGTTTCTTTACGATTGAAAAAACGGCTGCCATCATTGGCAGGGCAGCACCGGAACAGAAAATCTTTATCGTATGCCGTACGCCGAAGGATGTCCGCCGTCTGGTGGAGGCCGGTGTTGCTCTGAAGGAGGTAAATGTGGGAAACATGCATTTCTCCGAAGGGAAACGCGCTATGACGAAGAAGGTCTATGTCGATGATGAAGACATGGATGATTTGAAGTATCTGGTATCCAAGGGCATCAATGTGTATGCACAGGATGTACCGGGAGATCCGAAATTCGCTATTGAATAACAAAAACTGAAAAGGAGATGAAAGTAATATGGAGATTACACTTTTACAGGGAATCCTACTGACCATTATGACGATTATCGTCGGTCTTGATTTCTTCCTCGAAGCGTTCTTTATCTTCCGTCCGCTGATCGTATCGACACTGACGGGACTGATTTTGGGTGATATTACCTTGGGGCTGAAGGTTGGTGCATTGATTGAGCTTGCATTCGCAGGGCTGACACCGGCAGGTGGTACGCAGCCGCCAAACCCTGTATTCGCAGGTCTGATGGGGACAGTACTGGCGTATACAACCGGTTGTGATCCGAAAGCTGCACTGGGTCTTTGTCTGCCATTCTCTTTCCTGGGACAGTATGTCATTCTGTTCTATTATTCCGCTTTCTCATTCTTTATGGGAAAAGCCGACAAGTGTGCTGCAGAGGCTGATGTAAAGGGAATCCGCCGCATCAACTTCACAACCATGACCATTATCTCACTGACCTATGGAGCACTGGCATTCCTGTGTACCTATGTTGCACAGCAGCCGATGGCTGACTTTGTAAACGCACTGCCTGCCGTTATCACACACGGACTTGAGGTTGCCGGCGGTATTCTTCCGGCAGTCGGATTCGCTATGCTTCTGCGCGTTATGATGAAGGTAAAATACACACCTTACTTTATTGCAGGCTTTTTGATGGCATGCTTCTGTGAAATGCCGAACCTGCTGCCGGTAGCGCTGCTTGGTACCGTATTTGCACTGATTGACTTCTTCGGTGTGAAGCAGAGAAAAGACGAAATCGAAGAAGCTGTGAAAAACGCAGGGATAACTGGAGGTGACACGAATGTCGGCATCTAAGAAATTAACAAAACATGATATTACAATGCTTGGTATACGTTCTTCCTTCCTGCAGGCATCCTTCAACTATGAACGTATGCAGGCCTGTGGCTTTACATGGGCAATGCTGCCTGCTCTGGAAAAGGTATACGGAGATGACAAGGAAAAGCTGTCTGCCGCAATGACAGATAATCTGGAATTTATCAATACACATCCAAACCTAGTCGGCTTTCTGATGGGCTTGATGATGTCCTTGGAGGAAGGTGGAGGAACCCGTGATGCAATCAAGGGTCTGAAGCTGGCCCTGTTTGGACCGATTGCCGGTATCGGTGATGCAATCTTCTGGTTCACCATTCTGCCGATTGTCGCAGGTATCTCCTGTTCCTTTGCATCACAGGGATCCGTTCTGGGACCGATCATTTTCTTTGCGACCTATGTGGTTATCTGGATTCTGCGTATTGTCTGGACCCGTCTTGGCTACACCCTTGGAACACGTTCCATTGATATCATCACAGAGAACTCTGATATGATTGCCAATTCCGCTACAATTCTGGGTATCACGGTAATCGGTGCGCTGATTGCTTCCTATGTTACGATTAACCTGCTGCCTGTCATTAAGGTAGACGGTGGTATCGAGGTTGCGGTACAGGCTGAGTTCTTCGATCGAATCTTCCCGAACTTTTTGCCAATGTGTGTTACCCTGCTGCTGTTCTGGCTGCTGAAAAAGAAACAGGCGAATCCAATCGTTCTGATTGTATCCATTATCGTGCTTTCCATTCTGGGCGCATGGATCGGACTTGTTTAAAATATGATAAAATAAAGCTATCCACATAAGAATTTCGGATAGCTTTTTTCAAAAATAGGAGGTAATTATGAAACTGATACATACAGAGAATTATGAAGCAATGTCAAAAGAGGCTGCGGATTTGCTGCTGGATACACTGCGTAAGAAGCCGGATGCAGTTATCTGCCTTGCGACCGGAAGCTCTCCGGCGCGGATGTATGAGCTGGTATGTGAAGCAGTGAACAGGGAACGAATCGACCTGTCCGAAATCACATTCGTGAAGCTGGATGAATGGTATGGAGTAGAGCCGCAGGCAGCCTGTACGTGTACCACCTTTATCAGGGAGCATCTGCTGGATCAGCTGTATATGCAGCCAAAGGCGGTCGTTGAATTTGTGTCCGATGCGGCAGATATCAGGCAGGAGCTGGATAGGATGGATGTGTTTTTATCAGAGCATCCTATTGATGTCATGATTCTCGGACTGGGAATGAATGGACATCTCGGATTGAATGAGCCTGCGGATTTCCTTACACTGAACGCACATTATGCAGAGCTGGATGAGAAAACAAAAACACACGATATGGTAAAGGGCTATGAGCCAAAGGGAGGTTTGACGATAGGACTGCAGGGAATCTTTACATCAGGGCAGATTATTATGCTGGTTTGCGGGGATCGAAAGGAAGCAGCCTATCAGGCATTTATGAGTCAGAGAATAGCAACCTCTACTCCGGCATCTCTATTATGGCTGCATCCGAACTGCGTTACGCTGGTGGATGATACCATACAGAAATAACTTTTTATGTTGTTATTGTGATAAAATTATGATAAAATTATGATAACAAAATAGAGAGGAGTAGATTGATATGATACAAATTCGTCCTGTTTCTGATTTGAGAAATAAATTCTCTGAAATTGAAGAGATTGTAAATGGTGGGGAACCCGTTTACCTTACAAAGAACGGCTATGGTACAATGGTGGTTATGAGTCTGGAACGGTATGCAAATCTTACAGATTTTGTAGAGACCAAGCTGGATGAGGCTGATCGTATTGCGGAAACAAGTGAGGAACGATATTCGCACGAACGAGTGTTTGGCGATGTCAGAAAAGCTGTTGATGGAAATGAAGACCTATAAGCTGCGTTATCTTCCGCTTTTTGAAGAGGATGTAAAGAATGTGGCAGCATACATTTCCCATGTATTGCAGAACCCGGATGCGGCACACAATTTAATTGATGATGTGGAAACGGCCATTTTGAACATGCTATATCATCCTGCAATTTATGAAAAAGTCTTTTCACAGTGTGAACGAGTGAACCCATATTATCGAATATACGTGAAAAACTATACCATTTATTATGTTATATTGGATGATATTGTGGAAATTAGGCGTTTTCTATATAATGGAAGAGATATGAATCGTTTGATCTGACGTTATGATATCACATATTTTATGAAAGAAACCAGCAAGTACAGGTATTATATTCTGCACATGCTGTTTATCATTTTTTGAAGAGCGCTTCTATTATAGACTTTGAAGATATAGCTATATCAGAGACATTTTGTATCTCTATTGGTGTATCTTTGAAGATAGGCGAAAATGAGATAAAAATTACACATGGAATAGAAAAGCGTCCTGAAAAGTTCGGGACGTTACATATCACCACAAAGAGTACGACATTGGAAAATTTCAATACGCCCTTCAACAATGCGATAGACGAGACGGTTAGTCTCATCAATACGACGGCTCCAATAGCTTTGAAAATCACCCTTTAGCTGTTCAGGTCTTCCAAAACCGGTATGCTTGTTGCGGTCTATATCCTGCAATAATAGTTTGTTGCGCTTTAAGTTTTTTTATTATCATTGCCTTTCGAAAAGGAGGCAGCCTTATGTTCCTGCATTCCATCCCATCACATACGTCCTTAGGATAAAGCAGCAGTGAGCTGCAACCCCTACATCGTGCTTCTTCCCGCTGCTTTTAGGTTCACCTTTCGTTTGACCTTGTTTGCTTTCATGATGGAACGCTAGAAAGTAAGCGAACACATCCTACATATATGGCAGGAATATCTCCATAATCATCGCCATTTCGGAAGAAGGGATCGTCACGTTGAAAATTTCAGAGATAATTTCAAAATTTTTCTCCATGATATAATACATCTGATCATACTGATTGATGATGCCTCTGGCCTTTGGATAGGACAGGGGCTCTTTTCGTATGCATCGCTCAATCATAAATCCACTGTGGAATATGAACTTAATCAACAAATCATCCGTATAGGAAATATTCAAATCATGTAGAATATTGATCAATACATTAAACAGAGACTGACAGACCTTATGCGGATTCAGAAATACCAGTGACTCAGACAGTACCTTGTTTGTGATATCATTCAGCAGCTCCTGTGCATGTGTTTCCGTTTCGCTTACACTTGCTGCATCCCTTGTGTTTTCCTGTCGGAAATATTGGATGGAACTTAAGGTGGAACCGAGTGATTCCATCTTTTCCACAATCGCCATCAGTGTTTTTACCGATATATCACTTACAATGGTAAACGCAGCATCACTCAGTTTTTTCAGCATGGCTTCACTTGCTGTGACTGTACTGCTGTCTGTGGCAATCACAACACCCTTCCCGCGATTGATGGAATGCATCGTATCGGAAATCAGCCTGCAATTCTTTTCATGGGAGGTCTGTGAATGCAGACGAAGGTAGTGAATTTCAGTTTTGAAGGACAGGCTGTTCAAATAATCGGCATACTCCTTTGCTGTATCGTTATCCACACTGATAATCAGCAGCTGAATATAATTGCTGTCGATCCATTGTGAGGAAAGATACAGATAGGTGGCGATATAATCCGTTTCCTCGGCAGGAAGCTGCAGCTCCTGATGCGTGTGAATGTGTGAAACAATGCTTTGCGCACAGTCATAATCCTCCTGCTTGGCGATACGGTACTCTGCCCGGCGAAAGCCAAGCTCCTGATTACCACTGCGTATGCGGCTGATGGAATTGGATACATGCAGAAGTAAACCGTACAACAGATTTTCATTCTTACAAATCGGATTGTTTTGCAGAATCGGATACAAAAGATCATAAACCTGCTTCAGCATTACGGAGCGAATCGTATTCAGGTGGATACCGATTGCTGCATTGATATCCTGTATACACAGATTGATCAGCTTATCATCAATGCTGTCCAGATAGCTGTCCTTTTTGCTGGTACTGTCATTGAGATCATACAGCAGCTCCAGCTCCTGATTCTGTTTCAGCGCTGAGAAAAACAGATACTCACCGGCAAACAGATTCAGAATGTTATCCAGTTCACTCATGCGTTCATTCACGTCATAAATATCCGTTAATACCTGTGTGGAAATATCATCATAATCAACACTGACAAACAGAGCCTCCTGATCCAGATAGCTGCGAAAGGCGTGTGCACAGGCCTGCTTGATTTCCGCATGCAGATGAGGCAGGTTCCCGGAATAGTCCGACATAACAAAACAGCTCAGTGCGCCCTTTGATATCCGTATGGTTTTATTAATATGTGCAGCCTCCTGCTGGAAATACTGCATCGTCAGAACAAGCATTTCCTGAATGGATTTCTCCCGCAGACAGGGGATATGTATCTGCATAGGGAAGCAGCGGCGTATGTCCGGATTCAGTATCATGTTTTCCGTGTTGGAGATACCCACTATCAGGGAGCGAATCGGATATTCCTTGGAAGGAAGATGCAGTGGCGTATAGGATTGGCTGATCATACTGTTGTACAGGCTGGTCAGGGCGGAAAAGGAAAGACGATCCATGTGATTCAGAATGAGCATACCGTTTCTGCTTGCTTCCAGCAGCCCCTTTTTCAAATGGCTGCCATCATAATAGCCATACAGCTTACTGAGTATTTCCTCCGGCTCCTGATCGGCATAATTCAGACAGTCAAAGACAACGATCCGTGATCCATGAGTAAAGATTTTCCTTTGCAGGCAGAATTCAAACATCGTTTTCGCAAAGTTAAGCTTTCCGACACATGGATCCCCGTATAACAGAATATTCAACCCCTGCGGCGGATACAGCAAAGCGGATTTCGCCCGTTGAATCGGCTCAAACATACTGCTGGTATTGCGGTTTGCGAGATACTGACGGAAAACATCCGCCTGTGTCTGTTCGTTTTTTAGCTCCTGCTCCTCCTTCAGGTAGCTTTGAATGCTCTTCCCCTTTGGAATGACACTGGGGATATGTACATCCGGATGCTCATTTTCCAATGGTGTTTTGGCAAAAAACAGAGTCGGACGTCCCTGCGTCTTGATCAGTCTTCCCTCATGATGCAGCTGGTTTAAAAGTCTCGATACATTGGAGCGGTCCATTTGCAGATCAAGACTGATATTCAAAGCATCCCTTCCCAGACTTCCGCGCTGCTGCAGCTGCTTTGCTGTATGACGGATGAGATGCTGATACACCTCTTCTTTTTTCTTGTCCATATAGCCTAACCTCCTTTTTGACATTATAACAAAAATATCCGGTATTTGGTGTAAAATGGGCGAGTCGCTTACACACTGCTGTTCAGAATGTATTTTTAATTCACCATGATTGTGCAAAAACTTACGCACATATGTATGGATAGGAAGAAAAGCGGTTACTTTTTCTGTAAAAATAAAAAGAAACCGCTGATATATACATGAAATATCGCTTTACACAATTTGTTTACTGTGTAAAAAAAGCAACGATTTTGTGTGGCGAAAACAGCGTGATACAATACACTCGAAGTTGAGAACGACTGTCGAACAACCGGCAGCTGGTGAAATGAGGAGGTAGAAATATGGTTGCAGTGTTATTGGTGACACATGGCGATCTGGCACAGGCGCTGTTGTCAAGTGCGGCACTGATTATGGGAGAAGCAGCGCTGATTGAAAGTCATGGTTTATATCACGGAGACAGTGTTGATAATCTGAAGGACACGATTAAGGAGGCGATAATCAGATTGTCTGAGTGCTCACAGGGAGACGGTGTTCTGATTCTGACGGATTTATTCGGAGGTAGTCCGTCCAATGCGGCAGCAAGGGCGATGCACGAGCTGCAGGATAGCGTTCACTGTGAGTGTATCACCGGGGTGAATCTTCCGATTCTTCTGGAGGTGGCTACGAGCAAAACCTTTATGAAGCTGGAGGAGCTGAAGCAGCACGCATTAGAAGTTGGTGGGAACAGTATTCTGGATCTGAGAAATCAGTTTCAGTTATAAGCAGATTGCTGAAAGGAGATAAGTTATGCAGATTTCAATTATTCAGGCCATTCTGATTGGTACGCTTTACTATTTAACAAACAACGGGGTTCCCTGGCTGACCGGGCTGGGCAGTGTTTCCATCCGCCAGCCGATCTGTGCGGGAACGATTGTCGGATTGATTCTCGGGAAGCCGGTGGAAGGCTGTATCATGGGTGCTACGATCAATACCTTGTATCTGGGCTTTGTAAATGCGGGAGGTACGTTGCCAACCGATCCCGGAATCGGCGGAGTCGTAGGAACAGCACTTGCGCTGAGTGCCAATGCCACACCGCAGGTCGCTATGTCGATTGCAGTTCCACTTGGCGTTATGGGGACGATGGTATGGACGCTCCGTCAAACGGTAAACATTTATTTTGTACACCAGATGGACAAATATGCAGTCACCGGTGATATTAAAAAGATGGCATTCTGGCAGCTCGTACCGACGCAGCTGTTCGGATATGCCGTGACCATGATTCCATGTGCGCTGCTGGTTTACTTCGGTGCCCCGGCTACACAGGGACTACTGGATATGCTGGCAGGAAAGCCGCTTCATATTCTGAGTGTGATCGGCGGGATTCTTCCTGCCATTGGTATTGCCATGATTATCCGTATGCTGAATACAAGAAACGGAATCCTGATTTTCTTTACACTGGGATTCTTCCTGGAAACATACTCCGGACTGAGTATGCTGGTGGTATCAATTTTTGCGGCAATCGCTGCTTACTTCTATGGTGAATTGAAATTCGGAAAGGCAGGGAATGAGGAATGAGTGAACAGGTGACGGAAAGAAAGCTGACAATAAAGGATCTGAATACATCCTATTTCATGTTTGAGGTGTTTGCACAGGCCTGCTGCAGCTATGAACGATTGCAGGCACCCGGATTTTTCTCCGGTATGAAGAATGTTATCGCGAAATTATACACAGACCCTGAGGAACGTGCAGAAGCATGTCAGCGTCATATGGAATTTTATAACTCGGAATTTGCGCTGGTAGGGCCGGTAATTCTTGGTCTTACGATTGCCATGGAGGAAGAAAAGGCCTGTGGTGCGGAAATCGACGGACTTGCGATTAGTGCGGTCAAGACTTCTCTGATGGGACCGCTTGCGGGAATTGGAGATACCCTGCGGCAGGGAACACTGATTCCGATCATCGGCTCCATCGCGATTTCCATCGGGCAGGAAGGAAATCTTCTGGGACCGATCTTCTATTTCTTTGTGACGCTGGCACTGAACTTCGGTATCAGCTATACGCTGTACCGCAAGGCATATGACAAGGGGCGCGATTTCGTCGGTGAATTCTTCAGCGGCGGGAAGATGGAGAAAATCATGACAATGGTAACCGCTATGGGCTCCATCACCATCGGTGCACTTGCCGCCACGACTGTAAAGCTGACTTCAACTGCCGAGATTGCTCTGGGTGACAACAAGCTGGCGGTACAGACCGATATTCTGGATAAGGTTGTAAACAATCTGCTTCCCTTTGGCATGGTCATGCTGACGTTTTATCTGATGAATAAAAAAGTTAGTGTAAACAAGGTTCTGCTCATTCTGTTTGCCATCGGAATCATCGGTGGACTGCTGGGAATCGTTTAGGCAGGTGCAGTATATGAAGGTTCTGATTACATCCAACAGCTTTGGAAAATTTGATGAGGCACCGCGGGAGCGGATGCTGGATCTAGGCTGGGAGCTGCTTGATAACCGCTATCATCATATTATGAGCGAGGAAGAAATGATGAACGAGGTTCCCGGCGTGGATGCGATTATACTTGGCTCTGATATTGTCAGTAAACGGGTGCTGGATAAGGCTGACAAACTGAAAATTATATCCAGATACGGTGTGGGAATTGACAACATTGATACCGTGGAGGCTGAAAAAAGAGGCATTGCTGTCACGGTGACGAAAAACTGTAATACGGAGGCGGTGGCAGATTATACGATTGCCCTCATGCTGGCGACCCTGCGCCATGTATGCAATGTGCATTCCTCCTTGCAAAAGGGGATATGGAAAAAGGAAACCGGTATGGATTTATGCCATAAGACAGTCGGAGTATTCGGTCTGGGCGCAATCGGCCGTCAGGTTGTAAAACGTCTCAAGGGATTTGAATGTAAGATATTAGGGTATGATATATTCGCAGATGAAGAATACTGCGAAAAAGAGGGAATCTGTCTGCTTTCCCCACAGGAGATTTTCAAACAGGCAGACATCATTACACTGCATGTTCCCGGCAACGCGGATGGAACACATTTCATCACTCAGCAGGAGCTGGAGCTGATGAAGCCCGAGGCTGTCCTCATCAATACCGCAAGAGCTTCTCTCATCGATGAAACGGCCATGGTTCAGGCATTGCGGCAAAAACGTATCTATGGGTACGGAACGGATGTCTTTGATGGGGAACCACATATGAATCCGGAATTTATCGGTTTGAACAATGTGGTATGCAGCCCGCATACAGCCGCCGTCAGTGTGGAGGCAGTCAATACCATGTCACATGCCGCCGTGGAGCATCTGATGGAGTATTTTGGAGTAACAAAATGATAGGAGAAACCTTATATGAAACATATCGTTTGGACAAGAATTGATGACCGTCTGATTCACGGTCAGGTCATGACACAATGGATTCAGTATACCGAGGCGAATGAGGTACTGATCATCGATGATGGCGTCGCAAAGGATTCCTTTCTGCAGATGGTTATGAAATCCAGTGTTCCCGGTAAAATCAGTTTAAAGGTGTTAAGTGTCAAGGATGCAATCGGATACTTGAATGAAGATGGAAAGCATGAGAAAATTATCATTCTTGTAAAGACACCGGTGGTGTTGGATGAGCTGACCGATGCCGGTGTCCGTCTGAAGAGCATCAATGTCGGAGGAATCGGCGCGAAGGCCGGAAGAAAGCCGATGTTCAAAAACATATCTGTCAGTGAAGAGGAAAAGGAAGCCTTCCGCAATCTGTTAAACAAGGGAATCAACGTGTTCCTGCGTGTCATTGTTACAGAACCGGAAGAGGATATCGCAAAATATTTATAGAAAGGAAACGGTATACCGATGCGTATCAGAAGCAGTCAGGTCGTATACCGGAGGTAACAGGATGAATGAAATTGTAGAATTTATCGCAAAGCACAAGGTGGTCGTTATCTGCCGCGGCTTGTATGATAATGAGCTGATCAAAACAATCAGAGCGCTGTATGATGGCGGTATACGTGTAGTGGAGGTTACCTTTGATCAGGCAGACCCCGATGCGGTAGAGAAGACATGCGGTGCAATAAGGACAATCAAAGAGCATTTTCCACAGATGAAGGTGGGAAGCGGCACAGTAACCTGTGTAAAGCATGTGCTTGCCACAAAGGAGGCAGGGGGAGAATTCTGCCTGTCACCGGATGTGAATACGGAGGTGATTCGTGCAACGAAAGAAGCCGGTCTGATTTCTATACCCGGAGCAATGACCTCAACAGAAATTTTGCAGGCACACAATGCCGGAGCGGATATCGTGAAAATATTCCCTGCAGGATGGCTGGGACTGTCCTATCTGAAGGATATCAAAGGGCCGATCAATCATGTGAAATTCCTTGCGGCAGCCGGTGTAAATGAGGAGAACTTCAAGGAGTATCTGAACGCCGGATACTGTGCAGCAGGCATCAGCGGCCGCTTTATCGATCGAAAGGTTATCGCTGAAGGAAATTTCGAGGAGCTGACACGTCGGGCAAGGATATTTACCGATATCGCAAAAGCGTGTTAATTCAACCCCCGCCGCACAACTGCTATAGGCGGGGGTTCTTTTAGAATCATACCAACAATCTACGACTGTTCTCTATGCAGGAAGTGAGGGAATCAGCGTATGCAGGAAAGCAGAAAATTATACGAGGAGGATAACAGATGAAGGCTATTGTATTTGGTGCGGGGAAAATCGCCCGTGGATTTATCGGGCAGCTGCTGTATCTCAGTAAGACGGATATCACGTTTGTGGATATCGATCAACAGCTGGTGGATCGTTTGAATAAGGATCAGAAATACCATGTGTATATTCTGGGAGATTCTTCATTGGATAGTGATGTTACAGGCTTTCAGGCGGTACAGCTGGAGGATGAAAAACGCATTGGTGCTGCCCTTGTGGAAGCGGATATCGCCTTTGTTTCCGTAGGTGGTGCAAACCTGAAGTCACTGGGTGAGAAAATTGGAAGAATATATAAGGAAAACGGCATACCGAAAAAGCCGTTTAACTTCGTGACGTGCGAGAACTGGAGACATGCGGGAGCGTTTCTGTATGAAGGGATTACGGCAGAGATGGAGGAACAGGAGAAAACGATGTTTGATCAGTTTGTCGGTGTGAACGAGGCAGTTATCATGCGCTCTGCGACCCAGCCCAGTGATGAACTTGCAATGCAGGATGCAACAGGTGTATGGGTACAGAATTACTGGTATCTTCCCATCAGTGCCGAGCATTTCAAGGGGGAGCTTCCACCGATTCAGGATGCGGAGCTGATGCAGAACTTCGGCGATTTTTTAACCCAGAAAATGTATACCAATAATACAAGCAACGCTGTCATCGCCTATCATGGCTATCTGGCAGGCTATGAGCTGCTGGCAGAGGCCGCAAACAGCCCGGAGGTTTCCGCCTTGCTGGATGAGGTATATGAGGAAATCAACCAAACACTGGTGGCGGAGCTGCATGTCGATCCGCAGCAGCAGAAGGCCTTTGCGGAAAAGGCAAGAGCAAAATATACAGACTGGACGATTGTCGACCGTGTCATACGGCATGGAAAGGATCCGCTTCGCAAGCTGGGAGCACAGGATCGGCTGATTGCACCGGCAAGAATGGCATTGAACCATGGGGTTTATCCCCGGGTGATAATTGAAACCATCGCAAAGGCACTGTTCTTTGATGAGGAAAGTGATGCGTCCGCAAGGAAGCTGAAAGCAATGCGAAGAGAGCACGGGATACCCTATGTATTACAGACCGTATGTGAACTGAACGAGCAGGAGCCACTGTACCGGGAGGTGCTGAAGGCTGTGGATAGGATATGTAAGGAAGGGCTGGTCAAGGGACGTGAGTAAAAATGTAATCATCGGTGCCGGATTAAGCGGGCGGGGCTATTTAAACCGTCTGCTGTATCTGTCAAAGGAAGAAACCGTTTTTTTGGATTGTGATGAGAGCCTGATCCGGCAGCTGCGCAAGGAGCCTTCGTATACGATTCGCTTTGGAAGTGAGCGGGAGCCACTGAAGGTGAATAATTATACAGCCTATACGACAACAGATGAGCGTGCACAATCAGAAGTCGCACAGGCTGAACGTATCTTTATCAGTGTCGGTGCCGATCACGTTGCGGAGCTGCTGCCCTTTTTGCAGGCAGCATTGCAGGAGCGAGATAGGCGTTCTTTGGATATCCTTGTTGCAGAAAATGGAATACAGCCATCCTCACCCCTTGCTGTATTGCGCAGTGATTCCCGAATACACTTGAGTGAAGCTGTCATATTCTGTACAACGCTTGGACAGTGTGATTCACTGGATATCTTAAGTGAAAATCTGGACCATCTTCCCTACGACAGCGTAGCATTGGGACATGAGCTTCCCTTATACGGCTTTGTACAGGAAACACATTTTTCCGATTTGATGGAGCGCAAAATCTATACGTATAACTGTATCAGTGCATGTATAGCCTATCTGGGGTATGAAAAGGGGTATACGGATTATGCCGAAGCCGCGAATGATATTGAAATAACTGAGAAAATCAAACGGATAGCGGAAGTAATCAATCGCTGTATCACTACTGTGTATAATGTTTCCATGCAGGAGCAGACCGCGTTTTCTGAAATGGCGATTCGAAAGTTTCAAAATCGAAATATCAAAGATACCGTAGCGCGCAATGTTCGGGATGTTGAAAGAAAGCTGAAGCCTGAGGAAAGAATCCGCAAGCCGTTGTCTTTGATGCAGGAGCAGGGGGAATACAGCAGAGAGCTGCTGGAGGTTCTGGCAGCGGCACTTCGATATGGCATGAAAACAAAAGAGCTTTCGCAGGATTGGGAGAAGCTGGTGGATTTCTACACACAGGGGATGTGCGAGGAGTGGAAGCAGGTTTTGCATCGCTGTAAATGATCGGGCTGTAAGGCATCTGCTATACGTATGAAGGCTGCTGGTTCGCTAAAGCGCAAGGTGTAAAAGGGAATCGTGTATTCCTGCTTCTTGCCCGCATTAAAAGACAAGCATAAAAAAAACAAAAAGAAGAAACAAATTCCTTTTCACAGGAGCTTTCTTTCTTCTTTTTTTTCAGTCAATTCAATTATCTATTTCCGGTTTAAAGCCTGTTCATGACGATCCCTGTTACAAGCAGTGCAAAACAGTTGTCTTCCTGAGAGAGAACAGGAATGTCTGTAGTAAGGAACGGGTTTTCCACAGTTGCCGTGTTTGTTTCGGCTGGATAGACAGAACGTCTCACTTATTGTTTAGCTTTGCAGAAATATCCCGCAGCTCCAATGCGATATAAACCAGCAGTAGAAATTTCATGATATCTATGATCATACCTAACATATCCACACAACCTCCTATTCATAAACGGGGGAACAGTATACTCTGCAGGACACTGTTTCCTTTGTTTCTTCCAGTTAAACTTTACTGTAAATAGCCTGTGGTGTAAAGCTGAATCAGTAATGAATTGAAAGGATCAGATTTTACAGGTCTTAGATACCGCAGGAGGGAAGCTTTCTAAGGGATGTATACGGAATATAGCTGCTCTCATCCTGCTCCAGTACCTGTCGGAAAAATTTTTGAACTGCTAAAGCAAACAAATTCCTTCCTCAGCTTTGCATGAGACAGCTGTTAGTGATTGCTTTTCTTTTTAAATGCTCTTACGGATAAAATATAGAATAACAGAAGCAGCATCGTACACCACAAAATTGCAGAAAGCAGTGTACCGGTCTTTAATGACTCATTCAGAAGCAGGGCACGCAGTGAATCAATGACAGGGGTGATCGGCTGGTATTCGGCAAAAATCTGCAATGCTTTCGGCATGGTGTCGATTGGTACGAAGCCGGAGCTGATGCAAGGCAGAGCAATCGCCAGAATTGAGAATGAGCCCGCTCCCTCCGGACTGTTGGCAATCATTCCAAAATATACGGATATCCAGGATAAGGTGAGAATGTACAAAGAAATAATCAGCAATGCGGCACACCAACTAAGTAAATCCGCATTTGGTCGAAAGCCAATCAGGAATGCCACGAGGAGAATCAGCAGGGCAGTTACCATATTTCTGATAAAGGCTTCCAGTACATGCCCGTTTAAAATGGAAGAGCGTTTCACAGGCATGGTGCAGAAGCGCTCCATGATTCCGCTTTTTATATCTGAACAAACGGCAATCGCCGTGGTAGCGGCACACTGTCCGAGGCATTGCAGAATGATTCCTGGAACAATGAAATTCACATAGCTTGTTTCACCCGTCTGCATGGCGCCGCCAATTACATAAGCAAATAACAGCATGGTGAGTATCGGAGCGATGATGCTAGTTAAAATCGTATCGGGATTTCGTCTGGATAAGAGCAGACATCTTCCGCTCATCGTCAGAATATCCTTTAGTGTCTGTATGGTTTTCATTGTACATCCTCTCTTTCATGAACCAGTGTTAGGAAAACATCCTCCAGATTTGGCAGCTTTTGATAAAATTTCAGGATTTTGATATCATTTGAAGAAAAAATATGAAACAGCTCAGACAGTGCTTCGGCACTGCCGTCCGTATATATAATCAGCTTATGCTCTTCCATCACCGGCTTCGTCGTATAGTCCCCTGTACATGATATGGCAGCCTCCAGCATACTGCTGTCAGGAAATTCAAATTCGACGATTCCCTGTGGCAGCAGCTTTTTTAATTCCGCAGGAGTACCTTCAGTAAGAATCCTTCCTTGATCCAGAATGGCGATATGATCCGCCAGCTGCTCCGCTTCTTCCAGATACTGCGTGGTAAGAAAAATAGTGATTCCCATTGAATTCAACTGCTTTATGATGCTCCACATACTGTGACGGCTCTGTGGATCCAGACCTGTGGTCGGCTCATCAAGAAAAATAATCTGCGGATTTCCGGCAAGGCTCATCGCGATGTCGAGCTTTCTGCGCATACCGCCGGAATAGGTGCTCACCATACGGTTAGCGGCTTCTGTAAGAGAGAAATACTCCAGCAGCTCGTTTGCCTTTTTCTTTGGCATCTTCAGATGATTCAGCTTTCCGATCATCACGAGATTTTCATAACCGCTCAGCTTTTCATCCACACTGGCAAACTGCCCGGTGAGACTGATCAGCTTTCGAACGGCTTCTCCCTGCGCAGTGACAGAATGACCGCATATGGAAGCTTCACCGCTATCAAAGGCCGCAAGTGTTGTCAGTATCTTAATCGTCGTTGTCTTTCCGGCACCATTGGAACCAAGCAGACAATAGATAGAGCCTTTTTCTATTTCTATATTCACATCCTTTAATACCTCTGTATGACCATAGCGTTTGGTTAACCTGTGAACAGAAACAGCGAGATTTTGTGTCTTCATATTTATATTCTCCTTTTTATATACATTCAGAATGTATGTATTTTGGTAAAATAAAATTGCATATGCAATCTTATTTTGTTGGAATGCTTTGGACAATCGTCTGGGCATGCTGAAGGATTTCATCATCAATGAGGTAGATTCCCATACTGTCCAGCATGTGTTTGGTGAGCAGCAGGCGTTCCAGCAGATCTTCCTGCGTACAGGGGACGATGGAAGGAATGAACCACACACTGGTTATCATTACAAATAAGCTGGCCAGTGCCTTGGGATATTTGATATCCGGAATGGAGCCGTCCTGAATGCCTTCCAGAAACAGCTCTTCGAAAAAAGGTGTAACGATTTGCAGATTGCTTTCCATGTAATCCGCAAGAATCTTCGGATTCTTCAGCAGTGGAACAGACATCTGGTTCAAATCGAGCTGATCCTGATTCTGTGCCTGCAGCTTGATGATCTTCTTCAGCTTTTCAAGGCCGCTTAGCCTCTTTTCCTTACGAACTTCCTCAAATGGATTATGCTCCAGAAACATTCGGTCACTTAACGCATCCAGCACTTCCTCCTTGGATTTGAAATGGTGGTAGAAAGCACCGCGGGTAAGTCCTCCCAACTCTCCCACTATATCCAAAACGGTTGTTTCTTCATATCCTTTTTTCAGAAACAGCTTCATGGATACATCCAGTATTTTCTGAACCGTTTCCTCCGGATACTTATTGCGCGGCATTGTATCACTCCTTAATACATACATTGTGTATCTATAATTTAACATACACTGTGTATGTTGTCAATGGAAAGTATATGCTCCTTTTTTTTATCGATGGAATTATAGATAAATACAGAATCTGGCACTTAAGCCTTATCGAATGACATCATTATAAGATGAAAACGAGGATATCACTTTATTGAATATCCTCGCACGATGATTTAAATTTATGAAGGAAAGTACAAATCAATAAATTCATCTAAAGATTCAAATTCCCCTGTATCATTGTTTTTCACTTGAAGTGTAGATTCATTAGGAAGTTCCCTGAATAGACTGCTTTTGGATGATGGTTGATAAATTTCTCTTGTTCCATATTGGACACCATTAACTATATAAGTATTAGTTGAACTTACATAGTTCATAAAAAATAAGTAGGTTTTACCAGTTTCTAAAATAATATCATTTTCATAACGAAGCTCTACATAAGTGCTTGCTTTGTCAATTTTCTCCTGTCCTGCTTCTTTTCTATGCTTATCGTCATTTTCAATCATTTCTTTTGGGGCATTTTTTTCGTAATCAGCAATTGAAATTACACCACCATTTCTTGCGAAATTTATAGTGTTTGAATTTGTCTGACCCTTCAGGTTTTTTAGAACAGAGATTTTACCATATTCATATGGTATTGGATTAAATGCATTTTCAGCGGCTGTTGTACTACAGCCATCTATACTTTCCACTGTTCCGATAAAAACATTACTATCAAAATCCCTTAACTGATTAACATCACTGATATCAATACTTTGATCTGCAGATACCGTAGCTATATCTATGCTTTCAGAACTAATTTTATCACGATAGTTATAATGTTTAATTGTTTCCTCTTTTTCATTTGTTTTTGGTATCTGTGTTTGATCTGTATTTTTGAGACTTGCACAGCCAGTTACGATAAGAGAGGTTGCGATAATTAATAAGAATTTTTTCATGATTGACCTCGATTCCCCATATACATATTTATGGATTTCATTACACAAGTTAGTATCTGCCATAGATTGAAACAACTTCTTCACTATCTACTTTTTGAGGTTTATTAACTTTTCTGCCTGCTCCTGTTTGACACATGATGCTGTTCACGTTCTTGTTATTTTCGCCAAGCCCAAAAACATGGCCGAATTCATGCGCCATTACTGCATTATGATTTATGCTGGTATCATTAATGTACTTATTATTTAAAAATATTTTGTTCCACCAATAATTAGAGCTCGGGTTCTGTTGCTGGTTATTTTTATTAAAGAAAATAGTATAAGCGATTGTTGATGATGCACTATCGTTATAAGAATATATATCAACTGTACTTCCTGTTGTGCTGGATACAGCTGTCATATAAATGGGATTATCATAACCTGTATACATCCAGTTATTAGCGGCTGTATTGATATTTGGAGTATAAGGAGATGCTCCTCCGTTTACTGTATAGGTGATATTTCTAGGACCATTTATTAATCTTCCCCCTAATTTCACTGCATGAACTTCTGTAGTGAAACATACAATTGTAATTAGAATTATAAAACTGAGCATTAAAGTTTTGCAATTTTTCTTAGTCATATTGTCTCCTTTTTTTGAATATGAGGATTATCAAGATTATCCTTTTATGTTATCTCCTCTTCCTAAAGGTTGAATGCCTGAGTCATTGTTAATAGGTATAATAAGAAGAAACAGGCATAATAAAGGCAAAAACAATACACCGATTTTTTTCATTTTCCTCATCCTTTCTATACGTACTATATAACCTTTTTTTTATTTATAGTCAAGGTATATGTAATTTGATGCAGAAATACCAATGTGAAGACACTTATTTCAATATATTTTCATTTTTCAGTAGAGCATGAAATCTAAAATAATTAACATAACTTCCACTTTCAGAGCTCAGTCTTGTTATCTCATCACTTACTATTCTTGTATAAATTTTATCAAATGCAGTTAAATACGGGCAAACCTTGTCTTGAAGAAATTTCATTCTTTCTTTGTTGTTCTTAAAAGTTTGCTTGTAGTAAGAAAAGAGCGAATATTCAAGTTGATCATCATATTCTGATGTTAGATTATCATTAACAAAAAGTGTTTTATCTTTTTCTTTGTTAAGCATTTGATTACAATATGAAAGTAAAATGATATTACTTGTATAGTGTCTTTTTGGATTCAATACAATATAAGCTTTTGTATAGTTGCTACAGCGTACATAATTTCTGAGCATAAGATATCGATTCGCTAAATTTAATAAAATCATTCCTTTTAAATTATTGTCTTCATGTTCTTCGGTAAGCATTTTTTCCAGCATATGAAGATAGCTGTAACATAATTCTATATCGATGTGTAAAGCGATGCTGCTTAAAATAATATATATGTATGCTAATTGGTTTTTACTTCCTTTTTCTCTGGCAACAGGTTCTGCTTCTTTCAGAATAAGGTATGCACGTAATTCTTTGTTCTCTTCATAAAGCTGATTTGCATAATTAATGCGATTTGGTAAATAAGCTGATGCTTCCATAGAGTATGAACTGAAAAAAGCAGATAGCTTCTTTTCATTTGCACCGCTTGCATGGATGTAAAGAAAATCCATGAGGATATCTTTGAAGCCTTTAGGAAATATATTTACAAGCGGAAATAATAAAGAATATTCCTGATCATTCATAAAGATACGATCTTTTAAATATAAGAACAGCTTTCCTAAGAAAAATATGCACTCTTTATAATAGACATGGTGCCTTTGGCTTTTTAGAGAAAGCAAGGTAGTCTCAATTATCCGTATTGCTTCTTCATATCTTTCTGTTTCCATTACACAGTAAAGCTGTTTACTTTGCGTTATGAGATAATGATCTATTTTCTGTGAAATATGCAATTGCTCATTCAAATTAAAAAGCAGCTCCTGATACTTTTCATCTTTTATAAAAACCTGTTCATGATTTTCTAATTTTTTGACTGTGGCTGGAGATATGATCCATTTATAATTGCCGTGTCTTCGATATACATCATTTTGTGATAGCTTTAATACTCTACGATAGTATGGTATTAGGATATGAAGTCTGTCATGCCATTCTTTTGATATTCTCATATAATTTCCCACCCCTTTAATATTAGTATAACATATTTCTTAATTGGACGAAAAACCGGTCTGCAGACCGGTTCATTTTCAATATTTGAATGAGCTGTCAGAGGAATCGCATTATTTTCGCTCTGCTTGAACATCAATCTCCATCTGATAATTGAGTATAACATCACACAAAACGGCGATTTCCTCCTGTGAAATGGAAAGTGTCATAAAATCCCGGATTTTCAACAAATTCGTTTTCATGATGTGAAACAGCTCGGTATGCTCCATCATAAAGCTTTCCAAAAGATTATAGCGGATTTTCTGCTTCTTCACACAGCGGTCCAGCATACAGGTGCCGTGAAACAGGAACTGTATAATGATGTTATTGGAAAGCGGCAAATTGCATTCCGTGCAAATATTGAGCAGTACGCGGTACAGGGCTTCATTGGACTTTGCTATATTGATGGTGGGGAAGGTTGCCTGAAAGCGCTGAAAGATATCGCTGCTTTGACGCTCATTTTTAGAGGTCAGACTCTTATCATTCAAAAATGCCTTTATTTTCTTCTTTCGGTTCACTACATCACTGAGCAGAGCCAACAGATGCATGGTCTTCTGTGAAACCACTTCACTGGTTTCATATAATAGTGGAAGAGAAACCGGATACAGGGAGAAGGAGGGAATGTTTAACGTGGAGATAATGGACTTATCCAATGTCGTAAGCGGCGGCTTGTCACCCACGATGAGTACGCCTTTTCCTATATCAATATATTTGATCAGCTTATATATCTTATCCGTAAACTCATGAAAATCATGCGTCTGATAATAGAGATTATAATCGAAGGAAAAGAAACAGCGGCTTCCCAGAATCTGGTTCAGATGCTGGGCATAATTTTCCGCAAGACGCTCTCCGTGACAGACAATCAATGTCATAATGGTATTCTGACTGATAGATTTTAATGCATAGTAGATAAAATTGCGAATATAGCTTTTATATACCTTCAGAAGACTGATATTGAACTTGTTTTCCACTGTGCTGATCACATTGTCACTCAGCTCCTGGGAATATGCCGTTTCCTTATAATCCAGATGCTCCAGCTGGAATTGGTAGGCAAAGGTATTATCCAGCATATGCTGAATCTGAATGTAGAGCTTACTTAAAATCTGGCGGTCATTTTTCAATTTTGTTTTCGTAAACAATGGGGTCAGAGCCTGATAGACCTTGGATTGCATTTCTATGGATGAGGAATCCAGAAGCTTTGTCCGCGTCATCAGGACATCCTCTTTCGCCTTTTCTATGATGTTTTTCAGCTGCGCAGTTATGACAATGCTTGCATTGAGCTGCGTCTGTAATAGATTTTCCAGTGTTTCACACGGCTGATCCGGATAAATATCTATGATTTCCGGAAGGAGCTGTGTAACTGTTATTCGAATATGGTCCTCCAAAGAATTATCTGCACTCTTGTTTTGAATGACATTCTTGGATATGTTCTCATGTGTGATGACGATTGGTTCATGGTTGCTAATCACACTGGAATACAGATTATTGGATAGGGAATAAACGATCTCATTGCGGAGCTGAAAGAGATTGTAGGTATAATCTGCGCTGAGAAAGGAGGCAATCGCATTTCCGGTTACCTTGATGCGGCTGTTCAGATTCACTGCCTCCTCCTGCAGGAAGGTCAGCACAAGCTCAATCATTTCTTTTGTTGTGCGCTCTTTTACATTGGGATACTTCGCTGTATAAGGTGTCAGCTGTGAGAAATATGCAAAGTTTTCAACGCTCTTATCTATCAGAAAAATCATGATAGGTAAAGGTTTGTTTTCGTTGCTGCAAAGATTGTTGAGATCGTTCCAGAACCGGTAAATCTCACTTTCCTGAAACGGGGTGTAGATTTCCATGATGACCATGGAGATATTACGATCAAGAAACTGCTGCCGTAAAGTGGAAAAGCTTTCATTTATGGAACGATAATCAAAGGTGAAGCTTCTGCTTTTTTTGGAAATACGCTTATTCTGTACGGCCAGATCGAAAAGCTTTTTACAAAAATATTTCTTGCCTGAGCCTTTTTCTCCCTGTAAGGCAATCAGTAACGGCTTGTTCTGGTAATAAGAAATGGCAGGGGTGATCTTACTGATAACCGGTGTCAGTGATTCCTCATAACCGTTTCCAATAATATTCATACCTTTTTTGTAAAGACTGGCGTCACTTGCATCATATACGAATAAATTTTTCAGGTTTTCTTTTCCGGGTATGATTTGGGGAATATTATTGAAATGATATTCGCTGACAATAACATCCTTGGATAAATATAGAGTGGGTCTTCCTTCCACCTTGATGAGCTGTAGATCGTTAAACAGCTGATTTAAAATTCTGGATACGTTGGACCGGTCCAGCTTCAGGTCCAATGCGATATCAAAGGCATTGCATCGTTCAAAGCTGAAGGATTTGTCCGCAAGACTTTCACTGGTGTATTCTCTGACCAGATTCATAATCAGATCCCGTCTGGTTTTCGCCATACTATCACTCCTATTGCTTTTTTCGTGTTAAATCAATGGGTGAAATAACACACAAGCTAGGAAAATATTAACATAATCCATATGAAAAGTACATACTTCCTATGATTTTGCGTGAAATGTAAATGATTTCATCACTTTGTTGAGGTTTCTCTTCGTAAGATGCCTTATTGTGATGACACACTGTTGCTTTTTGTGTCAATTTGACACTGTAATCGTTTTCAATATGATTATAGGTGTCAGATAAATATAAAGATTCAGTAAGAAAGAAGCTTCAGGAGGTGAAGAAAACTGCTTCTTTTCAGATATAGATAGGGAATAACAAATATGAGAGGAGAATCCTATGGAAAAAGCAAGAGCATGGGTGATTGAAGCAAAGGATAAGCTGGCAATGCGTGAGCTGGATATCCTGGAGCCGGGGGATTATGAGGTACTGTTTAAAACAGAGGTATGTTCCTTATGTACCGTGGACCGCAGAACATACAAAGGAACAAGGAACTACGGATATCCGTTTCTTGGCGGTCATGAGTGCAGCGGGACGATTATAAAGACAGGCAGAGGTGTTGTAGGTGTAAAGGCAGGCGATAAAGCAATTTTTACATCCGGATATTGTAACCAGTGTGAGCTGGATCGCTCCGGCAGAGGAACGCAGTGCAATCGCAAAAAGGAAATGCCGAAACGCTCAAGTCTGGATGGGAATATACTGGGCGGCGGCTTAAGTGAATATCTGGTGATTCCTGCATGGCAGATTATCCGTATGCCACATGATGTGGATATGCGGCATGCAGCACTAACAGAGCCTCTGGCATGCTGTATTCACAGTATACGCAAGGCAAGATTAAAGTTTGGTGATACTGTTGTCATTATCGGTATGGGTATTATGGGGTACTTCCATGTGAAGCTGGCTCAGATGTGCGGTGCACGCATTATTGTGAGTGAAACCGATGAAGAAAAGAGGAAAACGGCGATTCGTGAAGGGGCTGCCTATGCCTTTGATCCAAGTCAATGTGATGTCGGTGAAGAAATTCGCAGGCTGACGGATGGGCTGGGGGCAGATGCTGTCATCAACACCATACCGTTCAAAGAGGTGTGGCAGCAGGCAATTGACATGTTGGCACCATATGGCAGACTGATTGCCTATAGCTCACAAAACAGCAAGGAACCAATCGGTGTGGATTTCGGCATGGTGCATAGTCGTGAAATAGAATTTATCGGAACGCTGAATCCGACGATTGAGGATAATCAGATGGCGGTCAAGCTGATCGGTTATCAAATGATTGATATGGAGAAGGTGATTGACCGTGAATTCAGCTTTGCACAGGGAAAAGAAGCCTTTGATTATGCATGTAAACCGAGTGTTTACCGTGTCATGATCAATTACGGAAAGGAAGATAACTGATATGCTAGTAACATTAAAGGAAATTCTAACAAAGGCAAAGCAGGAGAATTATGCCGTGCCTGCCTGCAATATTGATAATGAACATAATCTGCGTGCTGCCATCGAGGCGGCAGAAGAAATGAATACCGGAATTATATTGAATACAACACCGGTTGCCAATCCGGATCTGGAAAGCTTTGGACGAATTGCAGTGGATCTTGCCAGACGCTCCCGAGTAAAGATTGCCCTGAATCTGGATCATGGCAAAACCTTTGAAGACTGTCTGCTTGGCATTCGCGCAGGCTATACCTCCATCATGATCGACCGTTCCTTACTGCCGTTTGAAGAAAATATCAGAGAGGTGCAGGAGATGGTACGCATTTGTCATGCACTGGGAATCAGTGTAGAAGCTGAGCTTGGTCATGTAGGTGTTGGTGAGCAATATCATACTGACGGACATCAGGCATTTACCCGTGTTGAGGAAGCAGTGGAATATGTAAAGCAGACCGGAGTGGATGCACTTGCGGTTGCCATTGGTACTGCACATGGCGTATATAAAGGTACTCCGCAGATTCATTTTGACCTTCTTCATGAATTGAAGGATGCACTGGATATTCCGCTCGTTCTTCATGGCGGCAGCGGTACCGGGGATGAAAATCTGGCACGCTGTGCAAGAGAGGGAATCAATAAAATCAATTTGTCCAATGATTTGAAACGCAGTGCGATTGAAAATCTGGTTAAGGAGGATTTGAGCGGCAATGCCGTTTATCAGCTGTATCCGCTGCTTGCGGAGGGATTCAAACATAAAATCAAGCACTATATCCGTCTGTTTGGCTGTGAGGGCAAGTAATGGAAAGCATTCTGGCTTCTGTTAAGAGGGAGCCGGCTGTCATCCACTTTATCTTTTTCATCCGGATAAGACATTGCTGCATATGACATGACACCGCCGGTGTTGACGTTTGACTATTTCCGTTTATTGGAAAAAGCATTTCGCAGTTAAGACGATTCGGTAGAAAAACAATTACCGGACAATATTGAAAATACAGGAGGAAATCGCTTATGAAGGTTTTGGTAACATCCAAGTCTTTTGGTAAATTAAGTAGGAAACCGATACAAAGATTACAGGGTGCAGGCTTTGAGGTCTATGGAAATGAAAAGGGAAGACTGCTGAATGAGGAGGAAATGGTGGAAGCCGTTCAGGGGATGGATGCTGTCATTTTAGGGACAGAGGTTTTCAATCGCAATGTCATTGATCATGCGGATAAATTGAAAATCGTTTCACGCTATGGTGTGGGGCTGGATAAAATTGATGTGGAATATTTAAAGGAAAAAGGCATTGCATTACAAATTGCACGCAATGCAAATACAAACTCCGTAGCGGATCACACCATAGGACTTATGCTTTCTCTTTGTCACAATATTACAAGAAGTGATGCCAATATCCGCTCGCATGTGTGGAAAAAGCCGATTGCAAAGGATTTGTATCAAAGCACCGTCGGTATCCTTGGGCTGGGTGCCATTGGAAAAGCTGTTGCACGAAGACTGAAGGGGTTTGATTGTCATATACTCGCATTTGACAGCTATTATGATGAGGCGTTTATCCGGGAGTATGGCATACGCAAGGCGGATATAAACGAGATCGTGAGCAGCAGTGATTTTCTGACGCTGCATCTTCCTGCACTTGCAGAGTTTTCACCGTTACTGGATGCGAAGGCTCTTTCCAAAATGAAAAAGGATGCGATTATCATCAATACGGCACGGGCGAAGCTCATCGACAGGCAGGCATTGTATGATGCTTTGCACAATGGGCAGCTTTACGGCTACGGAAGTGATGTGCATTATATGGAGCCCGGCTTTGATGAGGAGCTGATCGCCTGTGAGAATACCGTTCTGACACCGCATATTGCCGCAAGCAGTGAAGGGGCAATCAATCGCATGTCGGATATCGCGGTTGATCATGTGCTGGCATATTTCGGCTGTCAGTAGCCGCTGGGTAATTGAAGAATGCATACAATTTGCTTTTTGTTTCAGATAGCTTCATATACAGGAGGATGAACATGAAAATTGATGATAGGCTGGAAAAGCTGAAGCAGTTTGATACACCGTCCATTACCAATGTGGTCGCAACCTATCCGGATAAGGAATATTGCCTGGGACTGTATCATCCATGGCGCGGACAATGGTATACGGATGAGCGTGCAAGGGTTATGTATCCAGAGCTAGGCAGAACCGTCGGCTATGCGGTTACGTGTACCTATGGTCTTGCGGACCCGAACTATGAGTGCCTGAAGTTCGCAGATGTGTTAAAAGCAGTTGCAGCTGTCGGAAAACCGGTGGTACTGATTGTGAAACAGGATATGCCGGAAGAGATTAAGTGTCGTAACGGCTTGCTGGGTGGAAATATGATGACAGCACTTCGTTCTGCCGGCTGTGTCGGTGTCATCAGTGACGGTCCGAGCAGAGATGTGGATGAGATTCGTCCGCTGCAGATGCAATACGTGTTAAGCGGTGTTACGGCAGGTCATGGAAAATGGGCAGTGCAGTCCGTGAATACCGGTGTGGAGGTTTTTGGGATGCAGGTTAGTCCGGGGGAAATCATTCACATGGATGAAAACGGAGCGGTGAAGTTTCCGGCATCCGTCATAGATCAGGTAATTGAAAAAGCAGAATATCTGCAGAAGTTTGAAGAAAACAGACAACGGAGGATGAGAGAAACCGAAGATGTGGATGAACTGATCAAAATCATGTCCGGCTTCTACGATTGATATATGGAAAATTTTATTTATGATATACCGACAAAGGTGTATTTTGGAAAGGGACAACTGCAGCAGCTTCATACCATTATGAAGGAATTCGGAGAGCGGGTCTTACTTGTTTACGGAGGAGGCAGTATCCGTCGTAACGGTATTTATGACGAGGCGGTTACAGAATTGCATACGGCGGGAAAGAAGTATGTGGAGCTGTTTGGTGTAGAGCCGAACCCGTCCCTTACAACGGTGGAAAAGGGAGTGGCGTTATGCCGCAGGGAGAATGTGGATGTTATTGTGGCAATAGGAGGAGGCAGTGTGATTGATTGTGCCAAGGTTGTGTCTGCCGCTGTATGCAGTACCTTGTCGCCATGGGAGCTGGTGCTTCACCCGCAGGAAATAAAAAAAGCGATTCCGGTTATTGCGGTTTTGACAATTGCGGCTACCGGCAGTGAGATGGATCATATTGCTGTTATCACGAATCCGGATACAAAAGAGAAAATAGGTACACGGAATCCACTCCTTCGCCCAAGGACTGCGATACTGGATCCTACCTTTACCTTTAGTGTAAACCGCTATCAGAGTGCCTGTGGTGTGGCTGATATTATGAGCCATACGATGGAGTCTTATTTTGCACGGGAGGATGCCGGTTTACAGAACCGGTTTGCGGAAGGTATACTGAAAATCTGTACAGCATACGGACCGCTCGTATTGAAGGAGCCGGATAATTATGAAGCAAGAGCCAATCTCATGTGGGCAGCAAGCTGGGCAATCAATGATATGCTGAAGCTGGGGCATATGACACAGTGGAGTGTTCATCCGATGGAACATCCGCTCAGTGCCTTTTATTCCGTTACACACGGCGAAGGTCTGGCTGTTCTGACGCCGCACTGGATGGAGTATGTTCTCAGTGAGGATACAGTGGATATGTTTGCGCGTTTCGCCAGAGAAATCTGGCAGGTAACAGAAAAGGATCCGTGGGATATGGCACGTGAGGGAATTGAATGTCTGCGAAGCTTTTATAAACAGCTGCATCTGCGCTCATCCTTAGGGGAGCTGGGTATCGATGATACGCACTTCGATGCAATGGCACAGGATGCCGCAAAACAGACGGTGAACGGATTTGTGTCACTGTCCGCAGAGGATGTGAAGAATATTTATCGCAACAGCTTGTAAAGTGTTTTATAATATGATCAGGGAAAGGAGATAAGGGTGCTGACTGGCATCCTTTACATATGTATATGAAGCTTGTAGTTTTGGATGGTTATACAGAAAATCCGGGGGATCTTGACTGGAGGGGGATGGAGGCGCTTGGTGATTTGACGGTGTATGCACGCACGGATCACTCGCAGGTAAAGGAAAGAATGCAGGATGCGGATGCCGTGATTATCAATAAGGTGCCGATGACAAGAGAGCTGATGCAGGAAAGTAAGCAACTTCGTTACATCGGTGTACTGGCAACCGGCTATGATGTTGTCGATATCGAAGCCGCAAGTGATCTCCATATCGCAGTTACCAATGTTCCCGGGTATGGTACGGATACGGTTGCACAATATGCCATTGCACTTTTACTGGAGGTGACATCCAGGATCGGGCATCATGCAAAACGTGTAAAGGAGGGGGAATGGGCAAACAATGCGGACTGGTGTTTTTGGGACTATCCGCTAATGGAGCTGTCAGGCAGAACAATGGGGATCATCGGATTTGGACGCATTGGCAGGAAGGTCGCTGAAATCGCACAGGCACTGGGAATGCATGTCCTGTTTCATGACGCCCATGCCGACAACGACACGCACGCTGAAAAGGTTTCTCTGGAGGAATTACTGCGGCGAAGCGATGTGGTAAGTCTGCATTGTCCGCTCACAAAGGAGAATGATTCGCTGATAAACAAGGCTACGCTGGCTTTGATGAAATCAAATGCCATCCTGATCAACAATGCCAGAGGAAAGCTGATCAATGAATATGACCTTGCGCAGGCATTACAAAACGGTACGATTTATGCGGCCGCTTTGGATGTGGTAAGGGAGGAGCCGATCCGTAATGATAATCCGTTGCTGGAATGTGATAACTGCCTGATTACGCCGCATATCTCCTGGGCAAGCAAAGAGGCTAGGCGCAGAATTATGGATACTGCCGTTGAAAATCTGAGATGCTTCCTACAGGGGAAGGAACAGAACCGTATTGTGTAGATTGTTTATGCGCAATAAAGTGATTAAAGAAAACGCCACAAACATGAAGCAATGTCATCAACTTAAGGTATCTTGACAAAAAAAGAGTATTCAGTATAGAGAACAATCAATATGTTCCTATAGAG
>NZ_CAXSSO010000010.1:0-176103 GCF_964240115.1 Clostridium sp. HGF2 | reverse complement strand
TCCAGGACCTGTAACTCATGTGGAAAGCGATCCTCATTTGATTTGATGGAAGCACTGTACGCATTTCTTATATAGAATAAAGCAATATTGTACAGATTTTTAGCACGATGCGTAAGAGCAGAAAAGCCGGGGGTTTTGGGGATGATTAGCAGATAGGATACTAGAATATGTACGATATGATTTCATGATGGAAAACCTCCTTTTGTTGACATTATTATAGGAAATCGTGCCGATTTCCTATAATGGGTTAGAGCTGCGCTACTATGTTAAATCGTCCCGATTTCCCATAATAGCTTTATAACACCCTCTAAACTAGAATCGAAATATTTCATATTTCATTCTTCGGGTGTTATAAACCTCTAACCCATTATACCACGAATATGAGAGAAATTTAAGGAAAGCTTCGTGAAAAACAGAAAGAAAACAAGGATGAAATATGGCTGCATTCATCCCCCACCTGTTCATCGGCCACTGAGATGGGGGTATTTTGCCTGCTTTTTAGATAAAAAAACTGTGCTATCCTTTTCCTGCGAAATTGAGCAAGGGCAGCCAATGCCGAGCACTCCATATCCACACAGGTATAACCGGCCGCCTTCATTCGTTCAACCTTGTTCCTCGTTTCACGATAAAATCCATCTGTAGTCCATACCTTTGCTCCCCGATAAGCGATCGCATGTGTTTGAAAGAATTGCTTCATCTGAGTATGCGTATTTACATTGACTGCGATCGTCTGACTTGCCTGTGCATAATGAAAGCTTGTTCCTTCATCACGATAAGCAAGCGTTGGAAGGAGGATTGCACAGTCCTTGATTGATGAATCCGGCACACCACAGGTACCAAACACAACGATGCTTTCTATTCCGAGGGCAAATAATTCCTCATATTCATTCACTGCAGCACTGGCTCCAGTTCCACTCATAAACAGAGCAATACGACGACTTTCAATTTTGCACACATATATTGGTTTATCACCATTGGTTGTATGCAGATAATCATAAACCTGCGCTTGGTATTTTTCTATTGCATATGCAATCAGATTATGTGCGAAGCAGGTTACAGCTACCTTTGGACAATCCGCTCTTCTTTTTACAATATCCTACGGGTTGATCACCGCTTCCTGTGTATCCTCAAACCTAGTGTACATCCTTCACTTCTCCTTTTTCATTTACAGGTAACCGATATATTTCTATATCAAGGCCAGAAGCCATCCTAGAGCACCGCTTTAACAATCAGGCAGATAATCAGCAGCCATATGACGACAATCGGAACCGCATAATACCATTTCCTTTGCTTCTTCTCCTGTATGTCTTCGCATAGCCAACGATTTCGCTCCCAGATTTCATCGGGGATCAGTTTACAGGTCAATACAATCAGTGCCGGTAACAGGATCACATCATCCAGCAAGCCAAGCACCGGTATAAAATCAGGAATCAAATCAATCGGAGAAAGTGCATAAACCGCCGTCATAGCCGCAAGTGCCTTCGCTAACACCGGCGTATCTCTATCCTTCCATACCAGATAGATAATCGGCAAATCCTGCTTCAGCTGTCCTGCTCTTTTTTTCAAAATCATGCGTAACGAATTCTCTTTCAATATCCTTCACCCTGCCTTACACTTCTTCGTGATTACCTCCACAGTACCCCTACTGCCTGTAAACCTTTGCGTATCAAATCCTGACTCATTCAGCGCTCAGCACACCCGAACGCAAGCATACAGCTTACGGATTTTTTTCACATACTTTCGCATCAATTCTATAAGCTGCCCCCCCTGCTGCTTTTCATGCAATGTCATGTCTGTAAGATACAATCTTCCGAAAACATAAGCCCCTAGGCAAGCTTGGGACCATTTTGGAAAATCACAGTGCCGCAATATAGACATTCATCTCACTGTAAAATATACTGCATCCCCTTATTATGCGCATCGGTATCAACACGGATCACATGTACAGCTACCGCCTCCTATGCAATATAGCGGCATTCCATGCCTATTATATCATCCAAGGCAAGCTGCGTCATGCGTTTTCCATGCTTTCCGCAAGTTCAAAGCAAAGCAAGGACTTATGTGCAGGAATTCAGCAAAATCCCGGATATAAAAAAGGAAGTTTTTTTTAAACCTCCTCTTTCCTGCCTTCCAAAAGCGATAAACCGACAACCGATTTTTCGTTCTGTTGCCCTGTTAATTACATATTAGCGATTCACTCTTCTGTGATTCTGCTTGCGCATGGAATCCATTGCCAAAGCAATCTCATTCAGCATGGTTGCCAGCATACTGCGCTCAAACGGTGACAATACCTCCTTTTGCTGCAGGGCGATTCCGACCACAGCATAAATCCGATCTTTCTTCCGGATCGAATAATACAGGGCCTTTGCATACGGCAACGTACTGGTTGAAACACCGGCCTTGCGATTGTTTTTTAACACCCATTGTGCAACTGCACGTTCATTCTCAGTTAGATATTTCTGTTCCTCTTCTTCATTTAAATGTTCATGATAAATGATCGGCTCCTGCAGGGTTTTATTCCTTACACTGTAAATGATGATGGTACGGTTCAGCAGCTTATACAGCTGCCGGACTGCCTCCTCACCCAGCTGTGCCATATTCTCTGCCAGCTGCAGCTGCTGGGAGGTCTCCAGCAACAGCTCCATGCGATGTGCCTGCATGGCATTTACCTTGAGCTGCATACGCATTGTCCGAGTCAGGGTACTGATGATAAAGGAAACGATAAACAGGACGGCGAAGGTCATTGCATATGCCGGATCATATGCCTCCATGGAAAAGCGGGGTGCTGTGAAAAAGAAATTGAATACGGCAACAATCAGCAGAGAAACACCCAGTCCGTAAACACGGGAGCTGGTGTTATAGGAAATCAGAACGATTGCCAAAAGATAGACCATGATGATGTTTGCTTCCGGAAGCTGAAAATGGTACATGAGCAAATTGATCCCGGTCGCTCCCAGAAACAGGAGTACCGTAAGCATGAAGTCGCGATGACGGAATACATGTGCATGTGTAAGCCTATGCCGTTTCCTTTTCACAGGCTCCACATTTGCGTCCGGAATGATATAGATTTCAAGGTCGGGAGCCAGCAGAGTGAGCTGATCGATCAGGGTTCTCGCACGGGAGTGCGGACGGGGGGAGGAACGGCCGATAACAATCTTGGAAACTCCGCTGATTTTGGCATATTCACTGATTTGCTGTGCAATATTCTCTCCTGCCACAGATACGATATTTGCATGAAAATGCTGCGCCAGACGGCGGTTTTGTTCCAGCTGTTCCAAATCCTCGCGACAAAGCGGCTCCTCGTTTACATTTTCAACATACAGTGCCGTGAACTCTGCGAAAAAAGCACTTGCCATGCGTGCGGCGGTACGGATGACCAATGCATTGCTGCGGGACGGGCTAAGACAGAGAAGGATATGCTCCCGTGTGGACTTGCGATCCTTTAAACTGACCCGCTTATTCACCCGGTCTGCACAACGGCGCAAGGCTATTTCACGCAGTGCGATAAGATTATCTCTTACAAAAAAATTATGCATCGCCTTCTGTGCGGCAGTCTTATGGTAGATTTTCCCCCTTTTCAGACGTTCAAGCAGCTCATCCGGTTCAATATCCACCAGCTCCACCTGATCTGCTTCATCAAATACAGCATCCGGAATACGCTCCTGTACCTGTACTCTGGTGATACCTGCAACCACATCCTGCAGACTTTCCAAATGCTGTACATTCACAGTCGTATACACATCAATTCCTGCATGCAGCAGCTCCTGTATATCGCTGTAGCGCTTGGGATGCCGGGCCCCCTGTACATTCGTATGCGCAAGCTCGTCAACCAGTATCAGCTGCGGATGCCGCTGCAATGCCTGATCCAAATCAAATTCCTCCAGCGTAATCCCATGATACATAATCGCTTTTAACGCTATACACTCCAGTCCCTGCATCAATGCAATCGTATCTAATCGATCATGCTTTTCGATGTAGCCGATAACCACATCCATGCCTTCCCGCCTCCGCTCATGAGCAGCCTCCAGCATGGCATAGGTTTTTCCCACGCCTGCGCAATATCCGAAGAATATTTTCAATTTACCCTGTTTCATTGCCATCACCCTGTATCAGTATAACAGCGATTGCAGAGGTACTTTAGCCTATATATATCATATTTATGAAACAGGTACTTATCTTTATGAAATCCAAACAGCAGCTTACCGTTTATAATACCTTCTTATAAAAAGCAGAGTATAATGTTTCACACATCCAGGGCCTTAAGAAAAAAAGGACAGTGTGCAGAAGCTAGCCATCCCTGCCCTCCTCACGATCTGTATGCAGCATTTCCTTCATCCATTTTGTTTCATAATAGGTGGAGGGATTCAGCTGACAATATTTTTCAATTTTAGATAATTCTTTCAGATTACCATAATGCTCCATAAACATCTGTTTGGCCGTTTTCATATTTTCCTGATATGCATGATTTGCCTGCATTGAAATCTTTAAAAAGCCAAGGACAGTCCCCAGTAAAACACCTGTTGCACAGGCCAGCCAGATATTCTCATATTTGCGTAAAAGCAGCTGACTCATGGAGAACAGATATAGGAGAAACGCGATTCCAAAGTTAACAAGATAGCCGGTTACAGGAGAAATACGGCGACGAAACGGATAACCGTAAAAATATAATGATCATCACCCAATATGTAAAAGGGACCAATTTTACGCGTGGGTTTATAAGACTCCACACCATTGACGATGAAATGCAGTGACAGAAAACCGCGTACAAAATAAGCAAGCCCGAGATTCAGGACAAAAGCCAGGCCATTTTGTACGATGATCGCACATACAGCACTATGCAGCAGGATAATGAATAGAAAATACCGTTTATTCAACAATGCACCTGCTTCCCATAGCCGTTTCATAATGTTACCGCCTTCCTTCCACATTGTTTCTTCACATCACGATAAGCCTCCCTTTATATACATTCCTTCATAAACAGCAGTGCTGAATTCATTCCTTCACCGCCTGTTCAATCCAACTAGAATCAGAAATCTGTATCGCTCTTTTCTTTTCCGGTATTCCAAACCGGAAAATGCTGAAAGCTGCTGTTTGCCCCTTATTCAAAAATGAACAGGATACACCATCATGAAAAGCAAAAGATAAAATAGCATGTAAGCTTGTTCCTTGACAATCTCAAAGAGGAAACGCCTTCTTTTACCTGCCTGCTTTATTTTCTCATTTTTTTAGATAGCTGTGATACCGCATATCCTTTAACAATTAACAGGCAGAAGTCCAGTCAATCAGATCACTGGCAGTATCAAAGGGCTGCTGTGCAATTGGCTATACGCTTCCTCCCAGCAGACTCTACACCAATACCACAAAGACTGCTAAACTGTTTCAGTCGTTTTGTTTCTGGAATCGCCGAACCGACAAAGGAAATCACCCCTCACGCCAGCTTAGCTAATGCCTTGCAGCCACCTCCGTGGCGGATCATACCGTGGGTTTGTGAGGTTTTCAGCTTATTTCCTACATAAACTGGAAGTTATGTCTCTACTTTAAAAATTTCAACACTTCTTCCATGGAACTTTTTCCTAATGTAAATTGTTCTAGTGTTATATATCTTTTTTCTGCTATAGTGTATTCTCTTTCACACAATTCCTTTACCATGTTCGCTTCATTATCTAACGGCTCTACAACATTTGATTTGGTCTGGTAAGCTTTGAAATACCTAATACCCAGTATTCTCTGAGACTCTGCATTGATATGGATACCATCTGGATTAGGATATAATTTTTCCCCTGTTACAAAATAACAATTTCTGTTATATTCTGCGTATTTGAGTAATTCCTGGTTAATCAAGTCATACTCTACGCAGCTTCTTCCAAATCCAGACTTACCTAAATAATCTCCTAAACCGCCAGCAATGAACGGAACTTCCAAAGCTTCCAGTTCTTTTCTGAACGAATTAACTAAAACATTAAGTTTTTGATAATAATTTTTGTATTTTCCGCTATGACTGTCGCTTTCTCCTTGATGCCACAAAATTGCAATCAACTCACTGTTTTCCATGGCGAATTTTGACTCACTGACTGCATGGCGAAATAGAGCACCTTCCTTATCCCATTCATCGATGGAACTGCCTCCTTCCGCACAAGGGATAAGTCCGATTTGTTCATTTTTATTTGCGTTGCACCATGCCTGTGCAAATGACGCCGCCGGTCCAACACCGGAAACTGACCGGTCAAAGTGGATAGGTTCTGCCATCATTTGCCATCTGCCATTTCTTAGCATGAAAATATTTTCATTATATATTGGCGTAGCCTCGTTTAAAAATCCACGCCCTGCCATATTTGATTGTCCTATTAGTAAAACTGACTTCATTTCTAAATTCCTCTCATTTTCAATTATATTTTTGTCATTATATCATTTCCCTTAAGCATTGTCATTTCATTTCTGACTTAAAAAAATTATTTATCCGTTTTGATTTGTAAAGAGCACAAAAGCATTGCTTACGCATCAAGCCCATTTCAGGTTTCCCTGCATAGCATTTGTTATCACGATATCCTTCATCCTCATCACCTCATCGTATGACTATACTAAACAGGAATGCAGGAGGAAATGCTATCCATGCAGGGTAGCAATTTGTCAACCGAACATAACAAAGAATACACAGTCATCATGCGGATATAACAATAGACCTGCTTTGTCATCTTTTCCTTTATCTTATTTTATGGTATGATTCCCGCAGGTGATGATTATGAAATATAAACTGATTGTTAGTGATTTGGACGGAACGCTGTTAAATGGGCAGAAGTTTGTAAGCAATATAAATAAGGACGCCATTCGCAAAGCAAAGGAACAGGGAATGTCCTTTGCGATTGCCAGTGGAAGGCCGCTGTATCCGATTCTCTCCCTCATCAAGCAATGGGAAATGGAGGAGCTTGTGGATTATGTACTCGGTATGAACGGCGGGTGCATTTATGATAAAGCAAAGGATGCACAGAAAAACTTTTATACCATAGACGGAGAACTGTTAAAGCATATTATGGATCAATATCGGGATATGCCGGTGCGCTTCTGGATTTTTGAAAAGGAAAAGCGCTATGTGAACAAGGGAACTGAAGCAACCCGTGCAAAGGCTGCCTTATATCACGAGGATGAACAGATCACAGATTTGTATGCGCTCTGTAATCAGCCTAGACAGAAGCTGATTGTGGAATGTCGGCCGGAGGATATGGATATGGTGGAACAGCGTGCAAGAAAGCTTAATCTTTCAACCTGTGCAGCCTTTCGTTCCGATCCCACCCTGTTTGAATTCGTGGATAAGCGGGTGAATAAGGCCAGCGGGCTTCGTCAACTGTGTGCGGATATCGGAATTACCATGGATGAGGTGCTTGCCTTTGGTGATACAAGCAATGACAACGAAATGTTAAAGGAAGTCGGACACGGCGTATGGATGAGCAACGGCACCATGGATACCTTTGCCCATGCGGATGCCCAGACAATTTCCAACGAAGAGGACGGTGTAGCCTGGTATCTGGAAAAGCATATTCTAGCCAGATAATGATTGCCGCGGTCCAACGCTTATATTCCTGTGATTATGTAATAGAGGTTATGAAAAAGCCGGTGCGGCAGGTGATATTTCCTGCAGGTATCGGCTTTTTGTTTTCTTTTCTTGTCATTTTCATCGTTCATTTATTTATACACTTCTGTTTCCCTCATGCAGCTGACCCCTATGTATCTGCGTTTATGTATCCTTTTTCATTCAGCTATTCACTATGTCCTGTGCTTTATTTCCTGCATCCGGGTTATCAGCAATACGCAATCCTGAGCTTTCGAACGAGTTTTGATTTTCTTATGCAAAAAAGACTGCCGCTGGACAGCCTTCATACTATGAATTTTTTTCGTGCCTTTTCAGCATGCGGTTCACCATGCGTTCAGACAACCCCATTTTCTCAGATATCTGCGAGGGGCTCATCCCCTGCTGTGTGAAGCGGCTGACGACAACAGGCAGTGGTTCACTGACTTCGATGATATGCATGTCCGGATCGTAAAAGCGAATGCCTCTTTGTCCCCAGTCATGCTCCTTTACAGGATGAAGCAGTTTGGTATCCGTTCGACTGTTTAACAGCTTTACAAAAGCGTCCAGATCCTCACATTCCAGATAAATCTCCGCATCATTGCCGCCGTAATGAATATCCGAGGGCTGCTTCTCCAGAAAACCACTCCAGCTTTCTCTCGTCTGAAAGGATATACCTCCCGTCATCGTGAAGTTTGTACCAAAATCCTGTATCACGCGCAGACCGCACACCTCCTTATAAAAAGCGATCGTGCGTTCTTTATCATCTACTGCATATAAGCTTCCCATGTATTTCATACAGCTACCTCCCTGTGAATGCAGTTATTATACCAGAGGGCAGGGGATGTGAATTGTAAAAAGAAGACATACATGAAATGATTGGTTCTGTACCCCTACGGTATTAAGCGGATCTCTTTTCCCTATGCATATGATCATGTTGTTTTCCTTTACACGCCGATTGCTTTTTTTTCCTGATTGGCAACAGCCTCCATTTTCTGCTTTAAAAGCCGCGGATCACCAAGGTATCTATGGTGCAAAGGATTGCCCTGTGCATCAAATTCATACACGAGCGGAACACCTGTTGGAATATTCACATTTACGATATCCTCCTCGCTGAGCTTATCAAAATATTTCACCAATGCACGCAGAGAATTTCCATGTGCCGCGATGATGACGCGTTTTCCTGCCATCATATCCTTTTTAATGACCTTGTTGAAATACGGCACTACTCGTGCAACCGTCGTTTCCAGGCTCTCACTGCTCGGCAGCTCATTCGGATTCACATCCCGATACATACTCTGTGCAACAGCACTTCGCGCATCGTTTTGGTTCAGCGCCGGTGGGAGGATATCGTAGGAACGCCGCCACTCCCTGACCTGCTCCTCTCCGTATTTTTCAGCGGTTTCCGCTTTATTTAAGCCCTGCAAAGCACCGTAATGTCGCTCATTCAGCTTCCAGGACTTTACAACAGGAAGCCATGTGCGATCCATTTCATCCAGAATGTGATCCAGTGTATGCACAGCTCTTTTTAAATAGGAGGTATAGCAGATATCAAAATCCAATCCCTCCTGCTTCAGCAGTCTCCCTGCCGCTTTGGCCTCTTCATGTCCTTTTTCACTCAGATCAACATCTGTCCACCCGGTAAACAGGTTTAATTTATTCCATTCACTCTCTCCGTGACGAATCAATACAAGCTTCATTTGTGACTCCTCCTTTGATGTTAAAAGTTATCTCCATCTAACTAATAACAGTATATGCATGTAAAGGGGTGCTGTCAATGCATTTGCCCACGCTGACGTAAAAAGGCTCCAACTCCCGCCAAACGTCGTGCGGAAAGAGGAGACCTCAAAAGCCGAAGGATCAATTCTATAAAAGCTTGCCATTTCCATATCAATATCCATTATTTTTCTTCCCAGATGAAACCTGCAGCTTTCTGTATAAAAAATGACATCCTGTTTTTGTCTGCAGGAGTTACCGGAGTAATTTGTTTCCAGTGTAAACAAACAGATAGCAGATAAATGCAGTATCTTTTCCGTAATATCAGTGCATCAAAGTAAATTGTATTTTAAAAATGCCTTATATAGTCCATCCTGATTCACGGCAGCTGTAATATCATCCGCCATGGCTTTAATTTCCTTACCTCCACTAGCCATTGCGATACCCAACGCGCAGTATTCCAGCATAGGAATATCCACCGCCGCATCTCCAAAAGCAATCGTATCCTTTTGCTCCATATGAAGATACTTCAGCAGAAGAGAGATCGCTGTTGCCTTGTCAATATCCTGTATTCCGATATCACCAAAAAGAGCTGTTTCTCCCTTACCACCCCAGGTGCTGATTTTTAGATCCGGAAAGCATTGTGCTGCGGCAGTCACATCCGCATAGGAATTTAGAATAAAGCTGATTTTATTCACATCCTCCCGATACAGATTTTCTCCAAACACCATATCCGGATACTGTGCGCGTATATGGATATTCTCCTGCCCGTTTCCCTTGCGCTGCATATATTTCTGCATAACGGGTTCTCCCGCTTCTTCAAAATGTTCACTGGCATACAAACCCGTATTGCTTTCCAGATAAAATTCCAGATTGCGGCTATGCAGCCAGTCTACGATTGCACTGCACTGTTCTTTTTTTAAATGTGCATGAAACAATACCTCCCCGTGATGCTCAATATATCCGCCATTTGCACCAATCATACCATCCAGACCGATATTCCAAATTTCGTCATACACCTCGCTGCGGCTTCTACCCGTACAGATATAAACCAGATGTCCTAGTGCTCTGGCCATACGTATTGCTTTGACTGCGGAAGGCGGAAGATGATTTTCATAATCCACCAGCGTTCCGTCCACATCGATCAGAATTACCTTTTTTTCTAATTTATGCATCCTAGTACCTCCTTCATATCACATCGGCTGTTTTATCTTCATAATTGTCGCACACTTCATTTTAACACAATATAAAGCCTGAACAGACAAATAGCGCTGTGATTCTATTGCTGCAATGAGAAGTAACAAGAAGATGATTGGCTTTTATCTGTTTGCTTAATTATGCTTTGACTGCCTTCTCTATGGTTTGATTATAGCGGATGCTGAAACCATCGTCAATCATTGGAAATTTTTAGTATGAATTATGATAGACTTAACCGTTCCTAACACTCTAACGTCCCCCCGGCTTAAATAAAAAGATGCATAAAGTAAGAATTCCTCATGCATCGATAAGCTGTTAGTTGTCAGTTTTTTTATCTCTTTTCCACTGCCACCCATACCTCAACCAGATCATTTTCTCCGTAATATGTGATATCCGGCGCCTTTGCTTTCATCCTTCCGGTGATGTATCCGGAATTCAGCGGCTTGTAATCAGATTTCGGTAGCCATTTCATGATTGCCTGCACCTCTGTTTTTCCGATGGTATCCAATGTACAGGGAAATACTGCCCAGGTTGCAGCGGGCACGATATATTCTTCCAGCTCCCCTGTAACTGCATGATCGCTGGAAACAGCAATCCAATGATCGAATTTACGACTGTCATCTGCTGCTGTATTATAAACACTGATACCAAACAGACCAAAGGGCTCCTGATTCATATGGGACATCAATTCCATCTGCTGTCCCTGTGTTTGAAGCTCCTCCCATTGCCGGGGTATTGCTTTCTGTCCTTCTTTTCTCTTATTTGTCGTATGTATGCAATAGCCTGCAACACGAAAGCTTTCTCTTTCTACGATATGAAACGGTTCGCTCATATTTGATTCCTCCTGCTTTGTATGGTATTAGTATATAAATTTATGTCCTTTCTATCCTCTCTTTCTCTGTCCGATACTGCGTGCTTTTCACATGTCAGTGATCATCAGCCACATCTCAAGCCTTGAGGAGCTAGGATCAGGGTCCAGATAGACCTCCATCACCGGTCCGTTTACATACTGATAGCCGGTTGATGGAAACCATTCCGTCCAGATTCTGCGCTCCAGCTCCTGAATGGACGCATGCGTTCCTTCGCATTGAAAAACGATCCAGGATGCTTTAGGTAGCTGAAGTTCTTCATATCCGTTCAGCGGTTCTTCGCTCACCACTCCGATCCAGAACTTCCAGTCCTTCAAGTCCTGACACATACTGATTCCCAACAGACCGCTTGGCTCCTTTGCGTCGATATGTGCTGAAAGGTCTGTAATCGTTCCATCTTCTGCCGCTGTCCGCCAGAGATTGGGAACCACCTCATAATTTTTCTCCAGCTCCTTTTCCAGCTCATGGCAAACTCCGACAACGCGAAAGGCATCCTTCTTTACAATTCTGTAATTCAATTCCCTGCTTCCTGCGATAGAAAGCTGAAAGTGAAGCGGCGGATACAGCTTTACGGCAGCCTGCGCATTGCGCACCTGAGATGGTGCAATGCCATGGACAGAGCGAAATGCCCGATTAAAAGCGGTTGGAGATGCGTATTGATAACGCAATGCAATATCTATAATCTTATCCGTCCCCTGCTGCAATTCCTCTGCTGCAAGACTCATCCTTCTTCTGCGTATGTACTCCGATAGGGAAATACCGGTCATATAAGAGAACATCCGCTGAAAATTATAGGAGGATGTACACGCAATTTTTGCGACCTCCTCAAAGCTGATCTCCTCCTGCATATGCTCTTCCATATATGCGATTGCCTCATTCAATCGTTCCATCCATTCCATTTGATAGCAGCTCCTTTTCTATGACTTCTCTTTTTTTTCACTGATTCCAACGCTATTTACCAGCACTCACCAGCCGATAGCTTTCATCAATGAGCTCCTGAAGCTGCATCCAGGACAGCTTTTGATCAAGCAGAATCGTAAACCAGTATGTTTTATTCATATGATACGCAGGATAAAAACACTTATAATCAATCAGCTCCTGAATGAATTCCGGACGATTTTTCAAGTTACAGACATCCGTCATACCATCGACATCAATACCCAGACTTCGATAGGGAATATGCATGATAACACCGTACCACTTTCCCTTAGCTGTCTTTAAGGTTCCATGCTCCGGAGCACTCTTCCAGGGAAATTGGGGATAGCTCTGATAACGCTCAGCAACATAATCCAGAATGCGCGTACGATATGGATTTCCATCGATACACTGCTGCACCATGTCCTCCAGCAGTTCCTCAACCTCCTCACGAATCGATGATACAAAGCTGCCATTTGCCCCCGGTACGTGAAATGGTGTATAGGGCTCCCTTAGCTGCGCATCGTATACTTCAGCATGCAGCTCCTGCCCTTCATACGTGATAACCGCATAAAAATCCGGAGCCTTCAGCTTCCGGATACAGCGGTATGTCATCCCTTCCTTACTACATCCATACTGCAGCAGCTTTTGTTCTGACAGCTTTTGCACACGTTTATTTTTCATATAGCCGCTCCTTTCCAATCAATAGCAGAATACCTCCTTGATTTGTTCACCCTGCAATACATTCTTCTTACACTCCATATCCTCCTAGAATAACATGTGGTAAGCTCCTGATAAGCATCCGGCTGAGGAATACATATAAAATAAAGGATGAATTCTCCTGTATAATCCCTGCAGAATCACTTTCCATCACAATATGAATTTCTCTACTATTTTAGTTTCTGTACAGCACCGCATAGGGACAGCCAACTGCAAAGGCCTGCTGTAAAAACTGATTTTATAATTTACAGGCAGCACTCACAATTCGTATTCAATTATACCATCTATTTATCAAAAGCAACATTCCTTGTTTTCAGGAAATAGAGGTTAAATATTTCCAGTATGGATGTTCTTTGCCATAAGGTAAGTAATCACTTTGCACTCCTTGCTGAAAAATATTGATAAGTCTCCATGCCGTGCTGCTGTGCAGATGCTGTTTGTCCAGGAAAATTTGATTTAAATACTCGCAGAAAAAAAGCCTGTACTAAGACAGGCAATTGATTTTCAGGACAGAATCATTCCTTCACAAATCGTAAAATAGAGAATAATCAGAATCGCTGCCGGTGCCAGATAGCGGATAGCAAGGGACCATAGCTTTTTCCAGCGAAACCGCAGTGTACCTTCATTCTCGAATTCGTCTGTAGCTTCATGAACTCCCCATACCCATCCCGTGAATATACAGAAACAAAGTGCGCCAAGGGGAATCATCAGATTATCTGTAAATTTCTCCATCACAGCATTCATGGACAGCAGCTGTAACCCGTTTCGCATATCAAACCAGGGCAGGTTCAATCCGCGTGACTCCAGCTGCGACAGGGAATAGCCGGCGGCTAAAATCATGAGCGGCAGAAACAGCCAGACTACAGCCTTTCTCCTCGTGATATGAAATTCCTCACTCATACAGGCGATGATGCTCTCCAGTATACTGATGGCACTTGTCAATGCTGCCAGAAACAAGAGTATAAAGAAGACCGCACCGAAGATAACACCTCCGGGAATGGAAGCAAACACATTGGGCAGTGCCATAAATGCAAATCCTCCGCCCATACCAAGTCCTTCAGCTCCCATGGTCACAAAGACTGCCGGAATGATGGCAAAGGCTGCCAGAATGGCGACCAGGGTATCCAGCACACATATCCAGACCGCACTTTTCATCAGATTTTCCTTCTTCCCCACATACGAGCCATAGGTGATAAGGATGCCCATTCCCACGGAGAGCGAGAAAAAGGCCTGTCCTACTGCCGCAACGAGCATATCTGTATGGAAGGTAGAGAAATCGATATGCAGCATGAAGCGCACACCCTCCATAGCGCCCGGCAAAGTAACCGAGCGAATCGCCGTCGCAATCAGCAAAAGAAAGAGAGCCGGCATTAAAACCTTACTGATTTTCTCGATACCCTCTGCAACGCCCTTTAAAATAATGAAGATACACAAGCCAAGAAACAGCAGTCCCCACAAAATTGGCTCTATCGGATCCGTGATAAAGCCGGTAAAGAAATCCTGATACTGCGTTGCAGCTCCGGAAAAATGTGCACCGCCGAAATAAACGGCAATATATTTCATGATCCAGCCGCCAACGATGCTGTAATAGGATAAAATAACAAACAAGGTGATCATGCCGATCACACCGGCAAACATCCACTTTTTATTCAGCTTGCGAAATGCTCCAACAGCGTTTTTCTGCGTTGCTCTACCAATCGCCAGCTCTGCCAGCATAATGCTCAGACCGATCACTGCTACAACCACTATGTAAATCAACAGAAACAAACCGCCTCCGTTTGCCCCAAGCTTTCCTGGAAACTTCCAGATATTCCCCAGACCTACTGCCGAGCCGGCAGCTGCCAGGATAAATCCGAGGTGGTTAGACCACTCTCCTCTGTTTTTCTGCACAAATAAATCCTCCCTTAATTATACAGCTCTTCTATTTTAGAGGGTTCCTTCATATATTTCAAGATAAAATGTAGCAATTCCCAAGCAATTGCACGCTGCTTCGGGGAATCTTTTTAATCTTCGTTCATGTGTCATTCAACCGGTTGCACTGAGAATGCGTTTATGTTAATCTTATATCATTAAAAATGGAGGTCTTTTATGCAAACACTGACAATATCTTCTCCCAGCTTTACGGATGGTGCGCTGATTCCTGTTATACATACCGGATATGGCGCGGATCAATCGCCGGAGCTGGTGCTGCACGGACTTTGCGAGGAGGCAGTATCCCTGGCAGTTATTCTGAATGATATGGATCATCCGATACCGGCATATAATCACTGGGTAATCTGGAATCTTCCTGTGATGTCAATCATCCCGGGGAATATTCCCCGCGGGGCACAGGTGCCAAGCCTGTCGGGTGCAAGACAGGGGATTGGATATGGCAGGCATGCCTATAGAGGGCCAAAGCCGCCGTTCCACTGGTCGCATACCTATCAATTCACCGTATATGTTCTGGATACTGTCCTGACACTGCCACCTACTGCGAGAAAGAAGCATCTGCTGGCAGCTATGGAACCGCATATCCTGCAGCAGGCTGTGTTAAGGGGACATTACCGCTAAGCTGAAATAAAAACGCATCACATGAGAGCCGTGCTCCTGGTTGATGCGTTTTCTTTTCTTGTTACTTTTTGAAAATTCAGACTGTCAGACCCGCTTTGCCTGATGCAGCTCAGGAATGGCTTCATGCCCTCTCCGTATGCTGTATGGCTATTGTCCCATGCAATGCAATGTACATAGAAGCTATTGTCCGCTACCTTTTTACAGAAAGCTTACATCCTACCTGAAAAGCTGCACTTATCTGCCTATGCTTTTTGTAGCTCCTGCAGTGTGGCAATCGTACTGCCTTTTTTCTCGTAATATTGCAGCATTTCATCCAGCTTTCTTTTATCATAGCTTGTGATACAATCCGACAGAACCGTGACCTTATACTGAGCCTTCAGCAAATTATAGCAGGTTGATTTTACACACGCGCAGGCATCCGCCCCTGTTAAATAAAAATCAGTAATTTCATGCTGCCGCACAAAGTCAGAAAATGCTTCACTGGTTAATGCATTCCCCTTGTATTTTGTGAAAATACGATCGGATACAATCTTTAAATCACAGGCCAATTCAGAACCACGCGTATTGGGCTTAAAGGTTCTTGTTCCCTGTGATAAATTCTCATGCCGTATATAAACAACCGGAATTTCATGCGCCACCGCCCAGTCGATAGCGCTGTTGATATTATCAATGATCTCCTTATAATTTTTGGTGATATCATTTTGAATATCAATTACTATCAAAGCTTTATTCATATGCTACTCCTTTCGAGTTATCGTATGCCCCGTCATACAGGTATCTGATAACAAACATATGCGGCTGTTCAATCTGCACAAATCCTCAGACTGGCCTGCTGCTGAAGGCCTGCACATACAATCCTCCTTCAGCTTCTGCGGCACAGTATATTCCCTGACTCTGCAGACGATTTCGCCTCCCTATGTTGCCATCATCATACCATTCATAACCTGCAACACGGTGTCATGTTTTATATATTTCCAGCATTTTTCCAACTCTTTTCCTAACGTTATCACGTACATACGGAGGTGATAATACTTCAACCTTTTCCCGGCAGGAAAGGACATAGCTGTATAATAGCTCATTATCCGGTAAAATCGTAGTCACCAGTAAGCTGCCATCCTCCTGCTCGCTTACTTCCTCATCGAATTTTTCATATACCTCATGGGACATCCTTGCATCAAACAAAAGGGTAACCTGCACGGTTTTCATCTCAAATTCGTCCGATCTTTCAAAGATATGCTCCGGTGTTTCCCGCATATATTCCGCATCCTGCAGCTTTAGATCTCTTATCCGTGTTAATTTGAAGAATCGAAAATCCTTACGCAGCGTGCAGTAACCATACAGATACCAGTCAGAGGTCTTGAAAACAAGCTTATGTGGTTCAATAATCCGTTTGGTTTGTTCTCCTTTTCCGCTGTAATAAGAAAAGGAAACGATTCTGCTTTTCCATATGGCGCTTTGCAGTAATTGAAAATTATGTTTTCCCGCGCCACTTTTTGTCCAGGTTGAAAAATCTATTTCCAGCCAGTTTCCCTGCTGTCTTTGAAATACGCCGCTCAGTTTGGATAACAGCATATTTATCTGCTCATCCTCCAGCACACGGATGCCCTGCAGGGCCATGAGAATCTGCTTCTGTTCCTGCTCGCTGAGAAGTGATTTCTTCAAAACATAGCTGTCCTGAATCGCTATGCCTCCCCCCTTTCCCTGTGTAGCATAAATCGGAATCCCAGCTGCGCTCAGAATGTCAATATCACGGTATATCGTTCTGATCGACACCTCGAAATAATCTGCCAGCTCTGGTGCAGTCATTTGTCCTTTATCCAATAAAAGATAAATCATTTGAAAATATCTGTTTTCCTTCATATTGCACTTCCTCCTATTCCACGCGTATATAGCGGTGACTGTCAGGTAAAAAAGCTTTGTATTCAATGCATGATGTTCTAAAAAAAGCCAGAACAAGGAATTGCTCTGACTTCGCTCTACTTCGTTTAAACTGCCTCCGGCAAAATATCGTACTGAATTTCCTGCAGCTCCGCAGCTTCCTTTAATTCCCGGTAAAAATGATTGGGCAGATACAGGGAGGGACGCCGTTTCAGCTTCAATGCTCCGGATTCCGCAAGAATCTCTGCAACAAACTGTGAACAGAAATAATGCTTCTTTCGTTTGAATGGTATATGGACAAAGCAGAATACCACTCCGATACTGGAATAACAGAAGTCCTCGCGATTTTCCACAAACTGCTCGATTTTATTTTGCAGCCGCTCAAAGGCCGCATCCGTTACCTGTAGCTGGAAGCTGATGCTTTTCTCCACGCCGTGGCGTTTGTATTTGGATACCGTTTCCATACAAAAGCCCTTATAGTTAAAGCTGTACATCTTTTCATTCATCGCATCGAGACAAATGGATGCATGTGTATATTCATATCCGTACACCATTTCCATGAAGCTGGAAAGATGACTTGGATAATTTGTTAATACAATGGATATGGTTTTCATGAATATGATGGTTCTCCTTCTTGCTTGTGAATGTTGTTCAAACGTATCATACAAAACCAGAAGAAGGTCGAAAGCCTTTGCATCACCTGCATCATGTATTCACAGTTTGTTATCATTGATTCACCGACGTCCTGCCTGTTCAGCAGGATGTCATACATGGCTAATTATTACATACCCCCATCCACAAGTCAAATGGAATTTCTTTACAGAACATCCATGCCGCAAAAAAAATTTAGTAATCATATCCAATTAGAACCATTTTATTTCCAGTTTTTGAATGCAGTTTCAATAATTTTTATCTCAGACAGACTGTTAACATTTCCACCTTGCTCATACTTATCAAAATCAAAGCAGAAGCATGATAAAACCTTTACTTTTCCAGTCTGAAGAACATCTTTCAAATTATGTACAACCCTACGCAGGGAATGCCCTCCTGGCTCAGATTCATAATAACCGGCAACATACTCTTCTGCCAATATATCTGCATCTATCATGACATACAGAAAATCCGTTTGCATTGAAATTTGGTCTATTGCATTCAGCCATGTTTCAGAATCTTCGAATTGCTTTGCATTTACATTGTGAATCTGCATAATTTCCTTGTTCTGTTCTGCTTCTTCATCACTTAATCTGCCATCAGCTGCCAGTATTCTTTCTCCGGGTATCCATGTTTTCATTCCACAACTATCTCTGCACCAGTCCTGCATCGTACATCCACAGATTGCTGATAAAGGTATACTCACAAATGTCGCTGGAAATTCTTTTGTATGTTCCAGTATTACATTATCATAATGAGCATCTATCCAAATAACTCCTATTCTTGCCTGTGGACCATATGCCCGTTGCATACCGCCAATAACTGCCGGTGCATATGCACAATAACCATGTGGTATTAGCACCAGGTTTTCTTCCTGCAGTGACTTACAAACTTCATCAGAAAACGATTTTGGAATCGCTTCGTGAACAGGAAGATGCTTATACCGCTTTCCCGTAATTGAAATGATGTCAAATGGATGTCCTGCTTTTTCATAAACTCTTTTCTCATGCAAATCATCCAGAATGGATCGTTGTTTATGTGTGCGTAAGGAAGAGGTACATCGTGTACCTGTATGATCTAATATTTGCCAGCTATTGTAGACGTGATTACTTTCCAGTATTTGAAATTCTTTCATTTTATCAATCCAATTCCTTACCGTTACTTGCAATTACCTTTTGATACCAGTAAAAGGAATCCTTGCGATACCTCTCAAACGATCCATTTCCCTGATCATCTACATCTACATAAATGAATCCGTAACGCTTTTCCATCTGTCCCGTTCCTGCACTCACCAGATCAATACGTCCCCATGTTGTATAACCCATTACATCTACTCCATCAAGGTCAATTGCTTTTTCCATCTCTTTGATATGCCGCTTTAAATAATCTATGCGGTAAGGATCATGAACTGTTTTATCTTCTTCAAGTTTATCATACATTCCCATACCATTTTCCACTATCATTAACGGAATCTGATAACGATCATATAATAAATTTAAGGAATAACGAAGACCCTGTTCATCCATAGACCAGCCCCAAGGTGTTTCCTTTAAATAAGGATTTCTATATCCTGTATCAAATGCATCCTTTAATTCTGTATTTTTCCCACTCACAAGAGAGAAATAATAACTATAAGACAGGAAATCCACCGTTCCCTTTTTAAGAGCCTCCTCATCCCCTTCACATATAGGTAAACTAATCCCCTTCTTTTCAAGGTCTTTCTTTTTATATGCCGGATAATAGCCGCGGCATTGCACATCGCAATAGAACAACTGTTCATGCATATATTCCATATTACGTATAACATCATCCGGATCACAGCTATATGGATAGGAAAATAAACCGCCATACATCATTCCAACCTTATTCTCAGGGTCTATTTCATGAGCCAGCTTTACAGCTTTTGCGCTGGCAAGCAACTGATGATAAGCTGCAATCATGACGGATGCTTCATCCTGTTTAGGAACCGCACCAGCTGTCCAGGGAGTGGAAGACATACAATTGATTTCATTAAAAGTCAGCCAATGCCTTACTTTCCCTTTGTATCTTTTGAAAATCGTTTCACAATAACGAAGAAAACAGTCGACGGTTGTTCTTCCTATCCAGGAATCGTATTTCAGTAAACCAAGCGGTGTTTCATAATGTGATATCGTAATAAGCGGTGTAATCTTATACTTAAGGCATTCATCAATTATTCGATCATAAAATTGTAAGCCTGCCTCATTTGGAGCAGCGTCATCCCCATTAGGAAATACCCTGGTCCAGTTGATAGAAAAACGATAACAAGTAAACCCCATTTCAGCAAATAATGCAATATCTTCCTTATAATGGTGATAGTGATCAATCGCGTTATGACTTGGATAATATGTACCTTCTTTTATTTCTTCTGTTATTTCTCTTTTTTTATTTACATCCCCTGCTGTCATAACATCTGAAGAGTTAATTCCTTTGCCATCCTCATTCCATGCACCTTCACATTGATTAGCGGCTGTTGCTCCGCCCCATAAAAAACCTTCTGGAAATCCCATCTGTATATCCTCCTATCGTACAAGTGTAAACATCAGCTCATCCTGATTTACACAAGTCTGTTGCTCTTTTAATATATCCAGATAACTTTTTGAATTTGTTACTATAACCGGTACAACTGCTTCTTTGCATTCTTTTTTCAGCTTATCCAGATCAAAGGTTATCAACACATCCCCCTGTTCTACCTCTTGTCCAACACTTGTGCAAGCTGTAAATATATTCTGCAGTTCAGCAGAATCAATACCGATATGAATCAGGATTTCTGCACCATCCTCCGATTGGATACCAATAGCGTGGGCGGTTGGAAACAGGAAACTCACAGTTCCTTTAACCGGGGAACATATTTTGTTATCTTCCGGTAGGATGGCAATCCCCTCTCCCATAGAGCCACTGGCAAATACTTCGTCATGTATCTCCTGTAATGGAATCACCTTACCTTTAACCGGTGCAAAAACTTGAATCCTTTGCAATGCTGCTGTTTTTTCCTTCTCTTTCTTTTTTCCCTGTTCCTTAACACTCACTTCATCTTCCTTGATACCGAAGATGCAAGTCAGAATAAATGCAGCAACCATAACAACAATCCATGCAATAATCAGTCCCCAGAATCCACTTCCAAACGTTCCGTCCGGTTCAATATAGGAAGGAGCCCCGAAGAAACTGTCCGATGCCATAAAATAAGTCTTCGTGTGAAATAATCCTAAGATAATCCCTCCTAAAGCTGTTGCAATATTCGCAGCCATGAAAGGTTTTTTTAACGGGATGGTTACACCATAGATAGCCGGTTCTGTAATAGCACTGAATAAAACCGGGAAGAATGAAGTTAAACTAAGCTCTTTTGTTTCCGGCTTTTTTGAAAGGAAGAAAACAGCCAGTACAGCTCCTCCTGTAGCATAGGCGGCAATGGATGCTACTGGAAAAATATAATCATAACCGTTTACTGCTAAATTGTTCATTGCGACAGGCAACAAGCCCCAGTGTAAACCAAACATAACTAGAATCTGCCAGAAGAAGCCCAATAGCGCAGATGTTATAACACCATTAATTTCAAAGAGGAAGGAAACTGCATTCCCGACAGCAGAGCATGCCCATGTGGAAATCGGTCCTATTACAATTAAAGCCAGCGGGACGGTAATTACCAAAACAAAGCAGGGAAGAAAAACCTTTTTGACAAGTGTAGGCAAAATTTTATTCAACCAGCCATGTAGTTTACTTGCAAAATATGTAGCAGCAATGATTGGAATCACAGTAGATGTATAATCCATCAGAATAACCGGTATCCCCAGAAATTCCATTTGGACATCAGATTGCAATAAAGATCCTGTAAACAATTGGTACAATGCATCTGATGAGGTACCGTTAACCATATCCGGATATACCAAGGCAGCTCCTATAGCCATGCCAAGTAAGGGATCAATTTTAAATTTCTTTGCGGCTGAGTATCCCAGAAATATTGGAAAGAAATAGAATACTGCATAGCCTGTTGCATTTAATATCACATAGGTACCGGACGCTGTATCTAATAAGCCTAAAGCTACCACTAAAGCGAGAATACCACGAATGATACCACCAGCCGCAAGAACACCAAGCGTCGGATTGAATACGCCGGAAGCCAAATCTAAAAATGCTCCAAAAATATTCTTTGACTTCTTTTTCTGACTTTCATCCAATGGATTCAAATAACCTAGTTCATTCATGATTGCATCATATACTTCAGCAACTTTTTCTCCAATCACGACCTGATATTGTCCACCGCTTTCAACAACAGTAAGTACTCCATCCAGATTTTTTATCGCGGTTCCATTCGCTTTCTTTGTATCTACAAGGCGAAAACGCAATCTAGTCGCACAGTGTGTTAAGCTGTTTATGTTTTCTTTACCACCTACTAATTTAATAATTTCTTTTGCTAAATCGTGCATACATATGCTCCTTTCATAAAAAAATACCTAAACCATGCACAAACGTACATCGCTCAGGTATTGCCTGCATTACCAGTGACACCCCAAGGTTCATTTTTCTGTAATTTTTTTAATATGTATTGTAAGATATACAAACTCATCATTACTGATTTTATAACTGTAGGTATCCATCAGATAATCCGCAATTTTCTCAACACAGTTGAATGCCTTCTGATAATTTGTTTTAACGAGTTCTACAAGAGAAATATCATTTGATTCAAATGTTTCCTGATGTAAAATTCGTTTTGCGAAATATTGAAGATGTAGAATAAAACGGTGATATACAAAGCTATGTTCATCAAATTCCATCCCATAATTCAAACGGACAATATCAACAATGTCTTTCATAATCTTAGTTTCTTTTACTGTTTGATCAAATGTGACATCGTCACGCTCTGCATTGAAGAGATGTAAAACTATGGAACATGCTTCATCTTCTTTTAAATGAACATCGAATTTTTGATTCAGCCAAACAACATAGTCTAAGCATACCTTATATTCCTGTGGATATAAATATCTTACCTCATTACTTAAGGGACACTTCAACGACATGTTGGATCGAGCTCTTTGTATCACATAATGAATGTGATCTGCAAGAGCAGGATATATGCTGTCACTGATTTTCAGATCAAGTCGTTGTTTTACATCATTGACGATTTCAAAGATTATTTCCAATTCCTCCTGATCCAGCATTTCAAAAACGCTAGCTATTTCATTAAACTGCTGTGTTTTTTCAAGAATGAATTTCTTTTTAATCAATGAAGTGTCAATTTCATCCCCAGCCTTTTTTCGAAAACCAATGCCTGTTCCTAAAACAACCATTTCCCCTTTGTCTGCGCAGACTAGAACAACATTGTTATTAAACACCTGGGTGATTTTCATAAAACTCCTCCCTTCTAATAAAAAATACCTAAACCACCCATATACATAAAATGTATATGATTCAGTCTAGGTATTGCCTGGTATCAGTAACAACCCACTCACATAATAGCAAACAATCAGTGTTATGTCAACGCTTTCATTCAAAATTCATAAAACAATTTTAAACTGTCGAGTAAAAAAGCTATGGGATTCAAATTATTCACACATATCTTAAATAAAGATGAAATAAGAGTTCATTAAATAAGGGATAGAAGTACATTCGTATTATCAGCATCGGATAATCTTCGTTTATTTAATCGTATAGGATTATATCAATTTTTCTATTATACTTTTCAATTTGATATGAAAAACCCCATAAACCTTTGACTCTATCTTCTTTACCGCATAGAATCTTTATCGTAATTTCGCAAATATCCGCTATTGCCTGCTCTTTTTACCAAAAGACTTTTCCTGTAAGCTTTATACAAATGCATTCAAGCAATCCATTATCTTCGAATGCTTCCGCAATTAAAAACTGACAGCAGAGCTTAACGGATTGAATCCCTTAGTTTAAAGTTTACGTAGCGCTTGGAATCGCACTATCGTCCTTTGAGATACAGACTGCTTTTATCCGCACTGCTTCCTTTCCCATTCAGTATCCCCCATTTTTCCTATATGTTCCCTCGTGCTATTCAGCTCGAAAGCCTTATATTACTGCTTTTATCAGAATATCAGCAATTCCAGTTCACCTTCACAGGATGCTGTTCATCTGCAATGGCCGCCTCTTGTAAGGCTGCAAGCGCATGCTCGAATTCCTCTTCAGCCAGATGTTCATAAACAGCTCTGGATTGTGTCACTCCAACCGCAGTATACGCCACCGCCGCCGCACCATAAAACAGAAAGCCAAGTGCATTGGTCGGAGTCTGTAAAACATTGCATGCCGTCGCTATCGCACGTACAGCACAAACTACTGCCGGTTCCGCAAGTTCATCACGGGCAAGCTGTATCAGCTCCTTCAACAGCGGTTTTATCTCTTTCACAGAACCACTGTTTCTGGCACACTCCCTACAAATACGGATGGCCTGCAAAGCACGTTTATCCTTTGGATATGCTGCTGTATAGATTGGCAGATATCTCTTCTCAGCTAGCTGTAGCGCCCATAACGCCAGTGTAGGTTTACTCTGTGTTTCAATCAATCGCATCAGTTTTTGACATTGAGGCGATGCAGCATCCCCCAGCATCTTTCTTGGTTTTACCATTTTCGTTCTCCTTTGCAATTACGAAGCATATTGTAACGAGGAAAGCATCCCATGTCAATTTAAAATGCTGATACAGACTCAGCTCATTTCAATTTACCATACACTTCATCACGTACCGGGTCCAAGCATTCATTGCTTACGGAAGGTGTTGGCACCTCGATTCCAGGATGGCAAAACCGGTTGTCCCTTCATCAGTGCTGCGCCTAATCATCTTTGCATATCAGGATTCTGCGAGTACAAAGCAATTGATTGACTCCGTACTTTTAGCCAGTGACAATAGCCGGGAAAGCTCCATCTGCTCTTTATGAAAACCTTCACAGCCCAAAACGATTTCACTGGTAGATAAGCTGCAGTGTACGATTGCGCTTATATGCATATACATTCCTCCTTATAAATTCAGTATAGCATCTGAAGTGTACACCCAATCAAGAATATTCCTATCCGTTTTCATATGTATTTAACGCTCTCTGCGCCCGTTTCCCCTATTTCAAATAGATGTCTTACACCACTATTCCCACGCTTCAGCATTATCTCTGACAAACTGACGAAAGCTTTTCGGCTTTTTCTGCATAACCTCTTCAAAATCAGTAGTGACCTTTTTTGCACCTTTACACCGTGTCATCATATAGAGCATCCCCATCACCGTGCAATACTTTTTCTCCAGACCTCGCACGCTGATCCAGTACTTTTTAGCAAATGACGGCTTTGGATTCGTATAGACGATTCTTCTTCCCAGCTCCTCCGATAAAATCCTGGCCACCTCCCAATAATCTATCGCTTCAGCACCTGTTATGGTATAGCTTGTATTTTGATGCTTGGGCGCATCACATAGCACCCTTGCTGTCAGCTCTCCGATATCCTCGGCATCAATAAAGCTTGTTACGGCATGCTTTACGGGAACAACAATCCTGTTGAAATGCTGTATTTCAAAAGCATGAACGCCACTGATATTCTGCATAAAGAAGCTTGGGCGTATATGACAATACGGCAGTCCCGCCTGCTCGATATACTTTTCAATCTTATGATGCGGCGGCACGGGATTCTTCTCCACTCCCATAAGGGAAAGAAAGCTTACAAGCTGAATAGACCTCTGCTTTTGCAACGCATCAATGAAAGGCTTTAGATCCTTTGGATTGCCAAGATGCGGTGGACGCATAATAAACACCCTGTCCACATCCCGCAAGGCAGATACAAACGTGGATGGCTTCATAAAATCAAACTCCACTGCTTCCACATCCGGAAACAGCTTCGCAAGACGCTTTACATCCGTACCGGCCGCTTTGACCTCCTGTCCTGCCGCCAGAGCATATTTCACAACATATCTGCCAACATTCCCGGATGCTCCGCTTACCAGTATTTTACCCATTGCTCTTTTCCTCCAGTAATATGTCATTTGCCAGTTCCAGTAGAGCGATCAAGCTGTTAAATGCATCTCCTCCCATATTCTTTTTCAAAATATGCATTTCCTTCATATATTCCTCATATGTTTCATTTACCAGCTGCACTGCTTTCGCTGTCGGCAATAAAAGAAAGCTGCGCTTATCGTTTTCCTGCTGCTGCTTTTCAAGAAAGCCGTTTTTCAGCAGTGCAGAGCTCATATTGGTTGCCATCGCCTTTGTCACCTTGAAAAAATCAGCGATTCCCTTTGCTGTTTTTTCACCATCGGTTTTCACGAGATAGATCAGCATTCCCATTTCACTGGAGCGAATGGGCAGCGCACGTCTGGTGTTCATATTCAGTCGGCAAAATAATGATACCTGCTCCATTGCGTTCATCATAACATCCATAAGCTTCTCCCTTCATTTAGTACATCTCATTTACTATATTATGATAGTATACTTAGTGTACTATGTCAACACCTTTAAGGCTCTGATGATAAAATATATTCCGGAATACCAGTTGACACATTATACTATGTATTGTATAGTATAACGTATAAGGAGGTGTTACGATGGATACACAGCTGAAAAAAGGGCTGCTGGAAATCTGCGTCCTTGCTGCATTGAAGAAAGAGGATTCCTATGGCTATAAGATCGTAAAGGATATTTCTCCATATATAGAAATCTCGGAATCAACCTTGTATCCCATACTAAGACGGCTGGAAAACAGCAAATGCCTCAGTATTTATTCCGTTGAACACCGCGGACGTCTGAGAAAATATTATAGGATTACAGACATCGGTATCGCCCGCATTCAGGATTTTCTGGCGGGATGGCAATCCATGCTGAATATTTACGAATTTATCAAAGGAGGGGATGGATTTGAATAAACAGGAATTTATAACACTGCTGGAAAAGCGATTATTTGAGCTTCCGCAGGTGGAAAAGGAGCATCTTTTAAATTATTACAATGAAACGATTGAGGATCGCATCGAGGACGGCATGAGTGAAGCAGAGGCTGTAGCAAGTCTGGATTCCGTTGAAGATATCGTGAAGCAGATATACAGCGAGCGCGCTGTATCGTTCAAAGAGGAAGAAAAGCCCGCACACAGTCGGCAAAGATGGAGGATTGTCCTGATCGTGCTGCTATCTCCATTCTGGGCAACACTGCTTTGCGTCTTCGCAATGATATATCTGCTGCTTTGGACACTGATTGCCTTATTGTTTTGCAGTATGCTGGCATTTGCCTGCTTTATCTTTGGAGGCATTTGGAATCTGATTCCAATCTGGAAAGCGAACGCCGCACCCGGACTCGTCCTGCTCGGCACTCTCTTTCTTTGCATCGGATTGCTTCCGCTGTGCTGGAGGCTTCTGAGGGTTTCAATTATCTGGCTAAAGCAGAAGACGATCATCTGGATCGGCATGATAAAGCACACATTTGCAAAGGCGGTGAAGTAAATGAAATACAATAAAGAGCAGCTGCTGAAAGCCATTCCTGTTTTGTGTATCCTGCTGGGGGTACTCCTGATTGGCGGAGGCTTTGCAATGGCTGATTTTAAAATGGAGAACATGCGAACTGTAGAGCAGAAACCATTTATCAAAAAAGAAAAGACCTTTTCTGCGGACAACCTCGCCTATATTCAAATCGACACTCATTACAGTGAAATCAATATCCTTCCCTCCGAAGACAGCGAAATACACGTACAATACGAGGAAAATGAGGATTATCCAATCCGTGCTACTGCAGATTCCTCTGTCCTGCGGCTGAAAAGGGAATCTCCCACCTTTCAGTTTCGCTGGTTTGATTTTCACCAGGACATTATGGTACCTATCACTTTAAAGCTGCCGAAAAAACTTCTCAGCAAGCTGGAGGTGGATACTTCCTATGGCAATGTGACAGTGCATGATCTGTCGTTTCAGGATATCACCATCAGCAACGCACACGGAAATGTAAACCTTGCAAAGCTGCAAACAGAAGCATTGACACTGGATGTTCCATATGGAAGTTTGTTACTGGATGATACAAGCTGTCAGCAGATGCTGCAGATTGAGAGTGAGCACGGGGACCTCATCACCAAAAAGCTGCAGGCAAAGCAGGCGATGATCACCTCCGCATATACGGATATCAGCATGGATGATACGGTGATAGCACAAGATTTTCAGCTTTTTCATGAACATGCGCCTATCAATCTCGGAAATCTAAAGGCACATGCACTGCGGATAGAAAGCGCTTATGGGGATATCCGAAGCACAAGGCTTGAAATTGCGGAAAAAGCGATATTTTCAACTGAACATTCCGATATCACCCTGCAAAAGCTTTCAGCAAAGGAATTGCATATGGAAACCGCTTATGGGGATACCGTGCTTTCAGAAGCAGATGCCGGAAGCATCTTTACCGAGGGTGAGCACGGAAGCTTTACAGCTGCTGTAAAAGGCAGTATTGAGGATTTCAGTATTCTTTCCGAGGCAGAGCATGGAGAAAATACGCTGCCAACAAAATATGAAAACAAAACCGGTCGCAAGCTGCAAATCAATCTGGCATACGGCGATATCAATGTGAGATTTCAGAAATAGCTGTTCTGCATATCCTCCACAACAAAAAAAGCAGGCCGTTTCCTGCCATGGATATCGTAAAAGGATATTATGTAATGCATGGAAGATACTATAGGTATCTTCCATGTTTTTTATATTGTAAAAGCAAATACAACTGCTCTCAACAGGCTTGCATAAGGTACATGGACAGATGGACTTATCCCCTGCGCATTGCATGATTCCTGCAGTCTATGAGAAGTAATAGCATATACGAAATATGTGATAGCAAAACGCTCTTACAGACATATAACACTATGCAATACGACGGACGCAGAGCCTTTTTCACAAGAAGCAATCGTACAAGCTACCGGCCTATCAGCTCGATTTCATAGATATCATCCAGCGGTATCCAGGAGTGGTCGCTGAAAATAAGTCTGCGGTTATAGTCATCAATGCGTTTCAGATTCATAATCAGAGTAAGATATGCACCACCTTCTTTTCGTTCATCCGCCTTGAAGTAGGTAACCCTGATCTTAGGCTGTTCCTTGATATGCAGCAGAATTTCCTGCAGACGCTCATTGTTCAGCATATTTCTGTTTTCATCCAGAATTCTTTTTGCATCCGTCAGCCGCTCTGTTTCACTGATTGCTTCCTTATGTCCTGTCAATGCAGCAAATGGCGCAAACTGGGCAGCTCGATCTCTTATCGGCATTTGCGGATGCTTTTTTGATATCGGACGTGAAAGATGGATAATATCGTCATAGCTGTGTATGTTCTGTTGATTCACTGTGTGTACCTCCTATGCCTTATGCCCTCCGATGGTGCGATTACGCTTGATTGTATTTGCACCTTCCTCCAGATTCATTCCTTTTAAAACCGCATTTTTGCCGTATTTCTTTTTGATCTTTAGCGTTGCCTGCTGCAGCTTTTTTTCCTTCTCAAGCAGCTCGCGTTCTTTCTGTTCCTGCTGTTTTAACGCCTCATAGTCCACGAACAGATCCATCTGTGCGACTGTCGTTTTCCGTTTAACCTGTGATTCAGCTAGTACGTGACCGGCAGAGATATTGATTCTTCTCACTGTTAAATGCGGATTCACAATTCTGTCGAACAGCTTCATTACAGCCTCGATCATCAGTCTTGAAGATGACGTATACCCTTTAAGGTTCGCCGTGCCGTGGGCATGCTTCGGTATCTTACGACCATACCGGTCGATTGTGATTTCTTCCAGATAGGCACCGGCCTTTTCCAGATTTTCTATATCATAGCCTACTGTCAGCACAATCTGATCCGTTACCTGCCCTTTATCAACCAGCGCCAGTGCCAGCAGATCCAGCATTTCCTTGACAATCAGCCTTGCTTTTTCAAAATCATAAGGACAGCTCAGCACCTGCCCCGTACCAATACTGGTATGCTCGGGTTTATAGGCCTTGATATCTGCCATCGTACAGGGCTCATATCCCCACGCATGATCAATCAGCAGCTCTGCATTTATCCCGAACAGCTTATATAAGCGATCTTCATTATATGCATCCCCGCTCGTACCAAGCGAGCATTTCGCGATATCACCCATTGTATATAAACCAATCTGTTCCAGCTTTTTGGCGTACCCTTTTCCAACCCGCCAGAAGTCGGTAATCGGCCTGTGATTCCACAACAGCTTTCGATATCGTATTTCATCAAGCTGCGCAATTCGCACCCCATCCTGATCTGCCTTGATATGCTTGGCCACGATATCCATCGCTACCTTGCAGAGATATAAATTTGTACCGATTCCCGCAGTGGCGGTAATACCTGTTGCCTTCAGAATATCAGATATAATGCTTTTCGCAAGCTCCCGCGGTGTTGTCTGATAGGTTTTAAGATAACCGCTCACATCAAGAAAAACCTCATCGATTGAATACACATGGATATCGTCTGCAGATATATAGTTCAGATATATATTATAAATCTTCGTGCTTTTTTCCAAATAATACGCCATTCGCGGAGGTACAGCCAGATAGCTCATGGCAAGATTCGGATTATTCCTCAGCTCTGTTTCGTCATAGGATTCTCCAGTAAAACGACATCCGGGGGCCTTTTGCTTACGCTGTGCATTAACTTCATTCACCTTTTGAATAACCTCAAACAGTCTTGCTCTTCCGGAAATACCAAATTTCTTCAAAGACGGTGTAACGGCCAGACAGATTGTCTTTTCGGTTTTCTCCGTATCCGCAACAACCAGATTTGTAGTGAGTGGATCAAGCTTTCGATCAACACATTCCACGGAGGCATAAAATGATTTTAAATCGATCGCCATGTAAATATGTTTGTTTTTCACCATTCCTACACCTCCGTCTAAACTGTACCGCATTCTCAACTGACTTTATCCTTACGCTCTAATGACTCATTATGTTCAAAAGGAAGGATTTCATTCCTGCATAAGGAAGAATAAGCGGGAAAAGGGACATCGGAAGCCTTCTTTGGTCTTCCTGTAACCTACGATTATGGACAATCCTTATGCAGATGCTTATACCTTTTGTGATTTTCTGATATCATATAAACTGTTTTGTGACTTAGAACAGGCTGCGCTTACTGTATTTCTAACGATTCAGGTTGTCAATTATTAAGTTCATTCCTTTTTCGTTCTTCCAAATTTTTCAATAAGTTTGTCCCATATTTCGCACGATCACTTCCACCTTGTTCATATTCAAAAATATAACAACTCAATAGCCCAGTTTAGAAGTGTCACAGACTGATTTACTGTTCTTTTAGCAGCACTTCCTGCTTTTACATTTATTTCTTTTATACAATTTGCTAATAATTCAAATTTCATGTTATCAAGCATATAACATAGCTCTACTTCATTAAAGAAATATTAAGTCTATTTTAACATACCAACCATCTTCTTTCTATCCTCCAACGATGTACCAACAGTTTTTTCTGAAGTGAAAAGTTAAATTCTGCTTCAAAGATGCAAAAATTGAAATTAGTCTTTCAGTAAATTCCAGTAGAATTTTCTCTTACAGAATAAGAGGCTTATAATGACTGACAAAATAATAACTATGGAAAGGATGGTTTTATATATGAACTCCATTTCAAACAAAAATAGACTACAGTTGATGTAATCAAACAGCTTGAAGCTCCCAACCAGTTGAATCGGACTTCCTGTTCGTTAGACCACGATTTCGCTATTGCTTCCTCTCTACCATGCCGTACGATATGAAACTTGCAAGTCGCTCTTGAGTACGCTGGCAATTGCACCTCTTGAGATTTTTACCCTAGGTGTGTGTCATGCCCGTCACCAAAAAAGATGCCTGCTTTCGCTAGACATCTTATCATTCTCTTATTTATTTATAATTGCGGCTTGTGCTGCAGCCAATCTGGCAATTGGTACACGGAACGGACTACAGGATACATAGCTCAGTCCCATACGGTGACAGAAATCAATACTGCTAGGATCGCCTCCATGCTCTCCGCAGATTCCCAGCTTGATTTCAGGGCGTGTCTTTCTTCCGCCTGCAACTGCCATTTCAATCAGCTTTCCGACACCCTTCTGATCAACTCTTGCGAACGGATCCTGTTCAAAGATTTTCTTTTCATAGTAATCGTTCAGGAATCCACCTGCATCATCACGGGAGAATCCAAAGGTCATCTGTGTCAGGTCATTGGTTCCAAAGCTAAAGAACTCAGCCTCTTCTGCAATCTCATCTGCCAGTAATGCAGCACGCGGAATTTCAATCATCGTACCTACATGATATTTCATATCAAAAGCCTCACGCTTCAGAATTTCATCTGCCGTACATACGACAACATCCTTGACAAATTTTAATTCTGCCTTATCGCCAACAAGTGGAATCATAATTTCCGGTTCAATCTTCCATTCCGGATGCTTGCGATTTACGTTGATCGCCGCTTCGATTACAGCTGTTGTCTGCATTTCAGCGATTTCCGGATAAGAAATAGCGAGACGGCATCCGCGATGACCCATCATCGGGTTAAATTCATGTAATCCGGAAATAACGCTCTTAAGCTCATCCAGATCAATATTCATATCCTTAGCCAGCTGTGCAATATCATAAGAGCTTGTTGGCAGGAATTCGTGCAGGGGTGGATCCAGATAGCGAATTGTCACCGGAAGACCATGCATTGCCTCATAAATTCCTTCAAAGTCTCCACGCTGCATCGGCAGAAGCTTGGAAAGTGCTTTTCTTCTCTGTCCTTCTGTTTTGGATACAATCATTTCACGGACAGCCTTAATACGGTCACCTTCAAAGAACATGTGCTCTGTACGTACCAGTCCGATTCCCTCTGCACCAAATGCCACTGCCTGCGCTGCATCCTTTGGTGTGTCGGCATTCGTTCTGACCTTTAGTGTACGAATCTCATCCGCCCATTTCATAAAGCGTTCAAAATCACCGGAAATCTCTGCCGGAACCGTTTTGATTTTACGTCCGTAAATATTACCTGTTGAGCCATCCAGAGAAATATAATCGCCCTTATTATAGCGTTCTTCATTCACTATGAAATATTTTTCCTCTTCATTGATTTTAATATCACCGCAGCCGGAAACACAGCATGCCCCCATACCGCGGGCAACTACTGCCGCATGGGAAGTCATACCGCCGCGCACGGTCAGGATACCTTCCGATACATGCATCCCTTCAATATCCTCCGGTGAGGTTTCCAGACGGACAAGAATCACCTTGTGTCCGAGTGCAGTTTCTTCAATAGCTTCCTCTGCAGAGAATACGATTTGTCCGCAGGCAGCACCAGGAGATGCCGGCAATGCATTGGCAATCGGCTTTGCGCTCTTCAAATCCGCATCGTCAAAACGCGGATGCAGCAGGGAATCCAATTGCTTCGGCTCCACCATCATCAAGGCTTCCTCTTTGGTTATCATGCCTTCATCCACCATATCACATGCAATTTTTAAAGCGGAAGCAGCAGTACGTTTCCCGTTACGTGTCTGCAGCATGAACAGATTACCCTTTTCAATGGTAAATTCCATATCCTGCATATTTTTATAATGACTTTCCAGTGCTGCACAGATTTCTGTAAATTTCTGATAGGCAGCCGGTGCGATTTCCTTCAGCTGATCGATGGTCTGCGGGGTACGGATACCTGCAACGACATCCTCTCCCTGTGCATTCATCAGGAATTCACCATACAGCTTGTTTTCACCGGTACTTGGATTACGCGTAAAGGCAACGCCGGTACCGCAGTCATTTCCCATGTTGCCGAAAACCATCATCTGTACGTTGACAGCTGTTCCCCAGTCTCCTGGAATATCATTCATTTTACGATAGAAAATCGCACGCTGGTTGTTCCAGGAACGGAAGACTGCTTCAATCGAGCGATACAGCTGCTCCTTCGGATCGGACGGGAAATCCTCTTCCAGAGAATCCTTATAGAATTTCTTGAAGCGCTTTACCATTTCCTTCATGTCATCCGCATCAAGGTCGGTATCCTGCTCCACTCCTTTTTTCTCCTTCATTTCATCAATGATGTCTTCAAACTTCGCCTTGTTCAAGCCCATAACAACATCCGCGAACATCTGGATGAAGCGACGGTAGGAATCATATGCAAATCGTGGATTGTCCGTCAGCTTTGCGACACCCTCCACGACCTCATCATTCAGTCCTAAATTTAAAATGGTATCCATCATTCCTGGCATAGACGCACGCGCACCAGATCTTACGGATACTAATAACGGATTTTTCGGATCCCCAAACTGTTTTTGAGACAGTTCTTCCAATTTCATTAAATAATCAAAAATTTCCTTACGAATTGCTTCATTGATTGCTTCACCATCAGCATAATACTGATTACAAGCCTCCGTTGTAACAGTGAAACCAAAAGGTACAGGCATACCGAGGTTCATCATTTCTGCCAGGTTTGCGCCCTTACCGCCAAGCAGCTCTCTCATCTGCCCATTTCCTTCTGAAAACAGGTAAACATACTTTTTGCCCATTAAGCATTCCTCCTCTTATGTAATCGTTTACATTTGATATTCTATATTATACAGCATTTTCATTTATTTTCCTAGTATTAGTTAAAAAGTTATGCAATTCACAAGGTGCTCTGTTTACTATATGCATACAGAAGGATGAATATGTGTTTCCTTCCTATTATTATCGTCGTTCCCTTGCGCATCGTACAAGGATGTCAAAAATTCTCGAATATGCTATACTTTCAGAGATATAGCAGCAGCTGCAACCGCAGGTTGACAAAACGCAAGAGGAGCTTGGTAGCACAGCTGCTGCCCTTTTGCTAGGATATAGGTGTGAGGTGAACTACTATGAAATTTGGAGAAAAACTACAGAAACTAAGAAAAGAGAAGGGAATGTCACAGGAGGAGCTTGCTGCTCGTCTGCACGTATCCAGACAGGCTGTCAGCAAATGGGAGAATGATCAGGGTTATCCCGAAACGGAAAAAATGCTGATGATTGGAAACATCTTTTCCGTAACTATGGATTATCTGTTAAAGGATGAAGGAGGAGAGCAGCCGCAGGAACAGGGCTTTTATGCAAGTCGGGAATGTGTACAGGGCTATCTGCAGCAGGAGAAAAGAATTACGCTGCGGATTGCTGTCGGGACACTGCTTTGTATTCTTTCCGGACTGCCGGTTCTTATATATCCTCAGCAGGAGGATGTCATGAGTATCTTTTCCATGATCCTGATCGCCCTTGGAATCGCCGTCCTTGTATCGCTGTCCTTTGATAAGAATGAATACAAGATACTCAAACAGGAGCCACTGTATTTTGATCATGACCATCTGCAGGAGCTGAAGGAAGAAAATGACGGACTGCAGAAAAAATTCAAGCGCCTTATCATCGCCGGCCTGCTGCTGATATTTCTAAGCTGCATCATCGCGATTATCAGTGAGGATGTTTTGCATATGGAGAAAGCACCAATGGATGCCGGCTATCTGCTGCTGATTTCCATCGCTGTCTTCCTGTTTATTTATGCAGGCTGCTCTATGGACACATATGAACTGCTAGTTGATAACGAAACATATCGCAAAAAAAAGCATGGAAACCGCTATTCCTGGCTGTATTATGTCACCCTTGGCTGTGCTTCCATTCTCTATGTCGGCTTGGGAATGCTGTTTGGTAAAGAAGCATGGCGAACCGGCTGGATACTTATCGCCGTCACATGGCTGGTGACCTATGGCATCGTCAGCGGTATCAATATGCGTAAAAAGTAATACCGCCGTATAAAATACTACTTCCGCAAAAGAGCTTACTATCTGAGAGGATTGTGCCTGCAATTTTGTAGAAGCCGCACACCGATGGGCAATGCGATACCAAAATGCCGCAATACAAAAAAAAACGAACAGAGCGAATCAAATGCAATGCTTCATTTCCACAGTCTGCTTTGCATTGATCTTATCAAGCTGTCTGCTCGTTTTCTTTTTTTCTATCACGCAAGCTGCATCATACAGCCCTTTTCCATATTTCCGCTGAAAATGACAGCATATCCCGCAAAAATATCACCGTCATCTGTTCTATCCTTCTACATAGCAGCTCTTTTCTCTCCTTAAAAAAGGGATATTTCCGATTCGGAAACACCCCGTTATACACAAATGATACAAAATAAAGCTTGCCCTGTCCATCATTTACATGCGACTGCATTTATCCTATAAAACAACAAGCTCAATTATCTTATCTGCTCTCGCCTTATTTTTTGCCAAGTAAGCGGAACATATTCTTCTTATAGACCTCTACCCCCGGCTGATTGAATGGGTTGATGTCCAGCATATAGCAGGTAATGGCACATGCCTTGAAGAAGAAATAGCACATATAGCCAAAGCTTTCCGCACTCATATCGTCCAGTGTCAGAATCAGATTTGGAACACCGCCTGTTTCCTCGTGTGCTTCCAAAGTTCCCTGACACGCCATTTTGTTTACCCAGTCAACGGATTTTCCTGCCAGATAATTCATGCCATCCAGATTATCCGCATCTTCCGGGAAGTTCAGATCCAGCGTTGGCTTGTCAATCAGCAGCAGTGTTTCATACAGAACCTTCTTTCCGTCCTGTACAAACTGTCCCAGAGAATGCAGATCGGTAGAGAAGTTTGCGCTTGTCGGCAGATTTCCCTTGCATTCCTTTCCTTCACTTTCTCCGAACAGCTGCTTCCACCATTCCGCAACCATCGTCATCTGTGTTTCATAGCTTACCAGCATTTCCACATCTTTTCCCTGATTTTCCAGAATACGGCGGCTTACTGCATAGGCATAGGCATCGTTTTTGCTTAAATCCGGATCCTTTAAATCTTCATAAGCCTTTTTCAAACCGGTCATGATAGCATCGGTATCAATACCTGCCACAGCGATTGGAAACAGTCCAACCGGTGTGATGACGGAGAAACGTCCACCGATATCATCCGGAATTACAAAGGTTTCATAGCCTTCCTTGTCCGCAATCGTTTTCAGCGTGCCTCTTGCCTTATCCGTTGTCGCAACAATTCTCTTTGCGGCTTCCTCTTTTCCGTATTTTTCTTCCATAAACTGCTTCAGCAGACGGAATGCCAGCGCGGTTTCCGTCGTTGTACCGGATTTGGAAATTACATTGACTGCGACTTCCTTATCCTTGATATACTCCATAACCTGCGCAATATACGTGGATGAGAATGTATTACCGAAGAAAATGATTTCAGGTTTTTTATCACTGTACATTCCATTGATCATTTCAACGGCAGCTCTGGCTCCCAGATAAGAACCACCGATACCACAAACCATCAGTACATCGCATTTTTCGCGGATGTCAGCCGCAACGCTCTTTAATCTTGCATACTCTTCCTTGTCATAATTGTTTGGCCATTCCACCCAGCCGACATAGTCGTTTCCCTTGCCGGTCTTGTTGTGGAGATCCTCATGGCATTTGGTAACGATGTCCTGATAACCTGCAATGTCTTCCTTCAAAAATGCATGCTTTGTGTCTAATTTCATCATATGCGTTTTCTCCTTTTACTTTGTTGCCTCTTCGATCCACTGATCCAGATGCTCCGCCAGTGAAGTAAACCCGATATTCATCTGCGGCAATTCGTGGACGAATCTGCGTTTTCGCATGGAACGAGCTTTATTTGCTTCTACAGCTTTCAAGGACAGCTTGAAATGCATGCCGTCTTCATCGACATCCAGAATTTTCACCTTTACACGTTCATTGACCTTGACATACGTATGCACATCCCGCACGAAGCGCTCACTGATTTCAGAAATATGAATCAATCCGTTGTGCTTGCTGTCCAGATAAACAAATGCGCCGTAGGGCTTGATTCCGGTAACGACACCTTCCACGACCTCTCCAACCATATAATGCATCCACTCACCTCATTTCATCATGCTTATTATATCATATCTTTTCTGATTTTGTGTTATAATAATATGGCAGAGAGCGTAAAAGGCTGATGATTCGCCGGTAACTGCTGATAATGGATGCGGAATACACAGATTCCCATGCAATACCGATGGGGATGATTCCACCGTGTTTCTAGTTCCATATATCTGCATAAACAGCAGCGAAACGTTATACATACAGCACTCTGGACTATATGAGGTGATACAGACATGAGTTCGATTTACCCCCTGGTGGCTGCCCTTCTGGCAAATGTCATCGCCCAGGTTCTGAAGCCAATCGTGCTTTATTTCCGTACCAAGGAACTGGATGTGCATCAGTGCATCGCCTGCGGAGGCTTTCCAAGCTCACACAGCTCTACGGTAACAGCCCTGACGATTGCGATTGGAATGAATGAAGGCTTTGATTCCGCCCTCTTCGCGATTACCTGTGTATTCAGCTTCATCGTTATTTACGATGCAGCCAATGTCCGCTACTACGCAGGCAGAAATATCCAGCTGACAAAGCAGCTGATCAGCGATTTGGAAACATTGAAGGGTTTGAAATTCAACGATCCGATCTATCACGAGAAGATCAAAAGCGTTCTCGGCCATAAATTCATTGAAATACTTGGAGGTATCCTGCTGGGCATACTGGTATCCCTGTCCATGTATCAGCTTATCCATTAGAGAAAGAAGGAATAGGATGCAGACTAAGATAGATGAAATCAAGCAAACCATTGAAAAAATACGTCCATACATACAAAGAGACGGCGGCGATGTTGAATTCGTATCCTTTGAGGACGGCATTGTCGGTGTGCGTCTTCTGGGAGCATGCGTCGGCTGCATGTCCATCGACGATACCATTCAGGGAGGTATTGAGGCGATTCTTCTGGATGAGGTGGAAGGTGTCAGTGGTGTTGCGCTGATCGAGTAGTTATAAGACAAAAAACACATGCTGCAGTTTATATTTCTAAATCTTGCTGTCATGTGTTTTTTCATATCCTTAAACATACTATCTTTATTATCCGATGCAACTATTTACTTGTGATACGGGTGATGTTTTTCAGCTGTATGGAAATCGTTCCATCCGGCTGATTTTTAAATTCCACAAAATCACGGGAATTCATATAATCCACCGGAATAATGATTTCGATTCCCTTGTCTGTTTTTATCTTCTGTACCTTGTCCGAGCGTGCCGGCTTCACATATTCCACCTCAATCGGCTTTTCAACGCCCTGCTTGCGCAGTTCTTCGCGAAAATCATCACGGGCAAGCGGCTTCTCTGCAAACAGCAGCTCTGCTACCTCCTCAATTTCAATCGGTGTCTGCTGCTCAATATTCTCCTTGATGATGCTTTTCATTTTCGGAACGACCTCCATCTGATCCAAATCGTATTTATCGCTGATTTCCTCTGTGATTTTCGCCAGTGAGGATACTGCTTCCTTATACGATGGTGAGGTTGTGCTTTCCAGTATGATATCCGCAAAGAAATTCACCTTCTCCGCTTCGATTTCAACCTTGCTTTCCACACAATGCAGCGCATAATCACTCAGCTCTACGAGAAATGCCTTATCCGCCTTGACCAGAGAGGAGGATAACAGCGTGCGATAGGGGATGATTTCATTCCGCATACCGGCTTCCTCCTGTACAAGCGTATGTGTAATTCCCTCACTGTACGCATTGTCGATGACCAGCAGATAGCGCCTTCCCTCTTCCATCACCTGTGCAATCAGCAGATCGCTTGGATAGTATAAGGCACATCGCAGCTTCGCATCGAATATATGGCGTGCAAGCAGCTCACTGAGCTGTTCAAAGCTTTGTTCCTGCAGCTTATAGCTGTCCAGCCACTGCTTAACCTGCGAGCTTTCCTTGAATTTTCCGCTTTTTTTGGAGGAGCTTGAAAAAACCTTGGATGCCTTGGTCTGCATCATTTTTTCAACCTCCGGCTGCAGCTCCTGCATACAGGCGGTACTCATAATACATGTATTCTGTTCACAGTCCAAAACGTGGACAATCACCTTTTCAAAATCCGGCATAAGCTCCCTCTTTCCTTTTGATAGACATTCCTGTTCAATCCATGTCTTTGCCTGTTTATGATACCCCATTTTGCAGTCTTTGCATAGTATGAATTGTCTCTGAATTTAAAAATCACAAAATGTTCACATGATTTATTCACAGAGTAGTGCTATAGTAATATCAATGTAAAAAAGGTGGTCATGGAATGCAAAAAGCGATTTTTTCCAGAATTGATTTGAATAACGCCGACAATGATCTGGCTCAGGAGTATCTGAGCTGTATCCGGGATCTGCTGCATCTGCATGATGTACAGGACCTCAAAGCATTTACACAGCATATGAATACATCAAGATTTCAGCACTCGCTGAATGTCTCTTATTATACATTTCTGATAGCGCGGCGATTCCATCTGGATTCCTGCAGCGCCGCAAGAGCCGGCCTTCTTCATGATCTGTATCACTATGACTGGAGAAATCTGGATAAGGAGGAGCGTCCCATTGAAGGAAGACACTGTGCCGTACATCCACAGATTGCTTTGGAAAATGCACGTAAGGCAACCTCGGTTAACACGATTATCGAAGATGCCATCGTACACCATATGTGGCCGATGACTCTGCACTGCCCCAAAACAAAGGAGGGCTGGGTTCTGCAGGCTGTTGATAAATACTGCGCCATCAGCGAAATTCTTTTGCAGGGCGGAAGAAGAGTGCGATATTCCAGACTTGCTATATCACTGGCTGCACTGCTTTCCTTCAGCATTCGATAGCACTTATATACAGAAAATGCTGTGTCTGGTATTCATTTCCGGGCACAGCTTTTTTCTTTTATCGAATGAGCATGCTGCTTGAATTTCCGTCAGTCGCCTATCCTATATAAAACACGTCCTTTCTCTTTGAGAGATGCGGACGTGTTTTGATTCTACAGGGCATCCAACAGCTTATTCCAGCAGCTTCAATTCCTTAAGCTTTTGTTCCATATAGCTGCGAAAGGCGAATTCCTCTTCCTCTTGCAGCCCGACATGATAGATGCGGTCAATGTCCTCTCCCTGAAACATATATAGCTCGGAGGCATCCAGTATGCCTTCCGGATACAGCACCGCAGCATAATCATACAGGATACCGCTGGAACGCTCCTCCTGAATTCTACCGATAATCATTAGTTTTTTTCGCCCTTTCTTCAGGGTGATTACACTGCCAAGAGGCAGAATATTTCGTAATGCTTCCTTTTTCATTCCTTATACCTTCCCATCAGTAATTGATTTTAACTTTAAATCCCAGACCTGCAAGCAGTGAAGCCTTTCCGCCAAACTCCACTTCCCCTGTTTTACTGGAAAACTCTGCACCAACGCCGGCAGCACCAAGCTCACCGGTACCACTCAGCGTTATGTCTGCGCCAAACAAAGAGAATTTGCCCTTTACCTCCCCCTGTACGGCCGCCACTCCGATTTCGCCCTTCAGCGTAACCTCATCCTTCTTAATCACTGCCTTTGCGGCTCCTTTGGCAACACCGACTCCTACAGAAGCCTCAATCCCGGCATGCACATACGAGGTTCCGATATCAAAACCGGCTTTCAGCTGTGCGAGCGCAGCTTCTGCTTCCGCCTCCAATTGCAGCTGCGGATTCCAGGTGCCGTCATCATACAGCAGCCCCTTCCCATCCACAGACATGTGGGCACTGCCAAGTGTAAACTGGGCATTTGCCGATGTATATTTGCTGTTTTTTCCCACTGCATAGCGAAAGGCATCAAAGCCGCCGAAAATTCCGGCACAGATACCGTTTTTCGCATAATCGACAAGGGATCTGCCATTGCCGAAGGTCGTATGTGTGCGATGGGTGGTTTTCCAGCTGTCCTTTTGTGTATACCAGGCATCCGACCAATCGCTGTCACTGGATAGGGATGCTGCTGTTCGCAGCTGTCCAGCCTGCTTCAGAAGACGCTGCTCCATCGATTCATATTGCATTTGTGATTCATGGAAAAAGGCTTGCAGCTGATACAGCTGAGCAGACAGCTGTCGCTGCAGGACAGATAAACGGTTTAGCTGCGTTTTTTGTCCCAGAATATTCTGGAGCTGGTAAACAGAGGCACTCAGGCGGCTGCTTTGTTTCCAGGTTTGCTGTGTGCTTTGCTGAAGCTGCAGCAGTTTTCCGGTATGTATCTTTATCATTCGGCTATTGCCTACAGCATACGCAGACCCTCACATATCCGAATCTGTTCCTGCACATTATGCAGGATATTGCGATACTGTCGCTGCAGCAGGGGAAGCTCTGCGCCCTGTGCTGCACTTGGCAGCATGACGGTTTGCTGGCGCAGCTGTGTCTGCAATGCATACAGCTGCTGCAAGTAGCCGTTTGCCATGGTCTGGATAAGAATCCTAGAAGCCTTCGGCACTGGCATTCAGCTGTGCCTCCATGCTTTGATAGGTAGATACCGTCTGATCAAGGAATTTTGCATAGGATTCGACAATTGACCGATAATTGTCAAAAACCGGCAGCATTCCGTGAAAGCGGGATCTTATTTTTTCTGAAGCCGGAGACTGCCAATAGGCAGCAAGCTGATTCATTGAAGTACCGATTTCCTGCAGACAGGAATTCAGCTGTTGATTCTGTGAACGGATACTGGCAGCTGTCTGAGTTACCTGTGCCAGTGTAATTTGTAGCTGATCCATGATACACCTCCTAATTGACCAGACGGCGAGCCATCTGTGCTCGTTCATCCTGTGTCTGTCGATAGGTCTTGGCACTCAGCTTGAGAAAAGCCGCATACTCGCGCATGAGTGCCGCCATCTGCTGAAAGTCTTTTTCAAACCCCTGAATCTGTGATACAAAGGCCTGATTATCCTTTCCCTGCCAGCCGCTGCCCATCGCCGCCACTTCCTGAAATAAACGGCGGTAATTCTTTTCGTAGGACAGGGTCTGCTGCTCAATCTGTCCTACCGCACTGTCCAGTCTGGCAGGATCCACTTGTATTTTTATACTCATTTCATTCCTCCTATAAGATGATGATGCGTTCTGCGTTGCGAATGCCGGCATCCTTAACACACAATGCGAAATCCGGCATGCTGTCCTGCTGCTCCAGATACCATATAGCATCCTTAAGACTGCCCTTTTCCAAATTCCAGGCAGTCTCCAGTAACCGTGTTACAAAACGGTGTACAATACCCAGTTTTGCCTGTGCGGGAAGCAGCACCTCCATACCCTGCTGCACCGCTGGTACATACACCTCCACCAGTATTCTTTCATCCATTTTCTTCGACCTCCCATAGCTGCAGTATTCTGCATGTATCCTCCTCCCAGTAAATCGCTTCCTTGCTTTTCAGCATTTTTTCTGTCTGTACATTCCTTTTCAACGTATAGGAATGCTCCTGAAATCCTTTTCCCATCCAGAGAACAGCGGCATCAAGCCATACCGGTGCATACCAGTCCCATAGGGAATACGCACTTAGATGGGGCATGGTTTCAATAAAAATATGATGCAGCTGCTCTGCCTCCAGCAGTTTCTTCATGAAGGCTGTATCCAGAGCCAGCTCATCCAGCTGATACCAGACGATATATTGCTTTTGCGGCTGCTTCAGCAGTCGATCAAGCGTATCCAAGGAGGACGGCTTTCGTTTCGCAAGCAGATGCGGGCTGAATATATGGACACTGCCTCCTGTTTCCAGCTGCTTCAGATAGAGGGAAATGAAGCTGTCATTCAGACGGTAGGCAGCCAGAAGAAACAGACAGCGCCCTGTGGGATAGGCTGTATAAATTTCCTCCTGCGTTTTGATTTCCCTGCCCAAAAAGCTGCTGTCACATTGCATTGCAAGAGGATGGGAAACATGTGCCGGCATACGTGGAACAGCATAAGCCGGCGGTGTTTGCGAACGGGATGCCTTCATCCATGCCTCCTTGCGATAGACGGCAATCTGAAACATACAGAGAGTATCGTTATATTTCATAAGACCACAGCCCGGCTGTGTCAGCGGAATACAGCTTTGTTCACAGGAGAAGAGATAGCTGTAATCCTCATGCTGTGCACACTGCAGGGCATACCAGTCTTCCAGACAGACCTGTATACGCATGGGAATCTGCTGCAGAACAGCCGTTGTGATACAGCATACAATGCCGTATTTTTTTCCTTCGCGCAGCAGATAAAGCAGTTCCTCCTCCAGCTCCTGATACAGTTCATGAAACACTTCATAATTATGAAGAATACAAAGGATTCCCTGTTCGCTTCTCTGTGCTCTGCGCTGTTTTATCATGCGCCTCATAAAGCTGAAAAAGCTTTGAATTCCCTCTGCATCCTCTCTTTGAAATACAGCGGCAACCTGCTGGTACTGCGCATATTTCATAAACAGCGGCTTATCGAAATCAAACAGATAGAGTATGTTCTCAGATTTCACAAGACAGCTTTGAATCAGCGTTTCCACAAACATGCTTTTCCCGCTCCCCACCATGCCGCACACAGCGAGGTTGCGTCCCTCCCACACGGATATGGAAAAGGGAATCTGCTGCTGATGGGCAAGATCATCCAGCAAACCAAGGGTCAATGCAGTTTCCCTAGCCGGAAGCTCCTCCTGTTGCAGATTCGGCTTTAATGGCGGCATCCACAAAGGAGCGGCACGCTCTGTGCTGATAGCACACAGTGCATCACAAACCGCCTCCAGCTCGGTTTTTGCCACCGTACCGCCTGCCATCGGTAAATCCTGCATATTCCCGTCACTGTCATAATAGGAAAGATACAGATCCGATGCCTCCTTTCCGCAGGGATCATAGGGTGCCTGTGTCCAGGCGCTTTGCCCCTGCACAAAGACCTCATCATGTCCTACCTGTAAAAACAGCTGACCGGGATGCTGCAGATGGACAGCGGAGTCCTTTTTCAGCATATCCATACTGTCATTGCGATCGGCAACCTTTAAACAGAGACGAAAGCGCGCATTGCTCCAAATCTGTTCATCCACAACACCGAAGGGCTTTTGTGTTGCCAGCAGCAGATGGATTCCCAGGCTTCTTCCGATTCTGGCACACTGACGCAGATGATCAAGAACCGCCGGAAAGAGCTGCTTCAGCTCGGCAAACTCATCTGCTACCAGAAACAGGTGGGGCATCGCCGTAAGGGAAGGATGCTGCTTTCTGAGCTGCATGTATTTATCAATATCCATACTGCTGATTCCATACCGCTCCCCTGTATCCGCCAGCTGCTGCTGTCTGCGGGTAAGCTCTCCTTCTATTGCACACATACAGCGCATCAGAATGCCCTTATCCAGATTCGTAATAATACCCGCGGTATGCGGCAGCTTTGCCAGAGCATTGGCCATTGTCCCCCCCTTGAAATCAATCAGCAGAAAGCTGACATCCTGACAGGAAAACGTAACAGCCAGTGACAGCAGATAGGTTAAAAGACATTCACTTTTGCCCGAGCCGGTCATTCCCGCAAGCAATCCATGCGGTCCGTGGCTGTGCTCATGCGCATCCAGATACAGCTCACCGCCGTCTGCACTTTGTCCAATGATCACGCGCAGACTTTTCGCAGCATCACTCACCTGATAGCGGGAGGCTATCTGAAGCTCCTCAACACTGTGACAGTGAAACAGCTTTAGAAAGCTCAGCATTTTCTTACCCAGTTCAATATCCTTTGGATATGCTGAGCGTTGAACAAAAGCAGCACGTCTTTGCCTTGCTGTGCATGTATCAATCGTGAAGTCCGCATGACGCTGCGGCCATCGTACGCTGGTACCGTTTATCTGCAGCTGAAGATCAGCAGCGTTGTTCAGCGTATCGCTCCAGCGCAGCTGGTGAATTTTCTCATGCGCAGGCAGCTGCAGAGAATCGGTAAGACACGGCTCCAGAATACAAACGATGACATCCTTGATACCTTCATCGTCCACCACCGCTTCCAAAAGACGCCTGCATCGGGCTGCACTTGTCTCATCCCATACAAGCAGTCGCTGTCTGTCCACAAACAGGTGTGGCAGACAGAACAGCTTTTCCCTTGAAATCAACGCTTTATCCGCAGCGATACAGATACGGGTTTCCTTTTCCGGCTGCTGTATGACCAGCTGCAGCAGGATATTCAGCAGCGTGTCGATGCATACGGAGCGTTCGCCCTCCAGACACAGGGACTGGCACTCGCGAAGATCTGCCACGATGGGGACATTTTCCAATCTGAACTGCCCAGCCTGCAATCCGTGCAGCTTATCCAGTAGCACATCCTGCGTCATGGAGGATACATGAGGAATCTGCAGATCAATGCCCGCAGGACAACTGCCCTGTCCCAGCACCACATGCAGCCAGTCCGCATGATTCACACAGCGAAGACGATACGGCTTTTGTGCAAGAAAATCGACACAGAGCTTGGAAACCGGCGGATACCAGTGCTGTAGATATGCGGTCTCCTCCTGCATAGCCTGTTGAATACGCTGTTTGACCTCCAGCAGATAGCAGGAGTACACATAGCATCGTTTTTCTTCCTTTCTGCGCTGCTGCTTTCGCTCATAACGCTTGGAAAGCAGCGGCCAAAGGATTGTTCCCAGCGCCATGCTGAGGGATATGAGCAGTGTCGGCACCACAGAAAGCAAATCCTGCTTTCGCTCTGCTGCCAGCCAGAAGGAAAACATCCCCATTGCGGTGGAGGAAAGCCCCATGGTAATGGAGGGTCCCAGTACAAAGATTGCAGGAAGATTTTCCTGTGTGCCTTTGGCCAGAGGCAGCTCGATTTCCATCGTTAATTTCTGCACAGGCTCCGGTGTCAGGCATATGGCAGTACATGCTTCCTTTTCCTCTATGACAGCTTTGCAATAGGGAATTTCAGAAAGCCTTGTATCCGCTATTTGCTCTGGAACGAAGATACTGTCCTTTCCCATCAGCAGCATCACATTCCCGAGATAAATGACATCGCCCGGCACTACTGTATGCCTTGTAATGCGCTCCCCGTTGACATAGCAGCCATTGGTGCTCGCCTGATCCACCAGCTCCCACTCCGTATCCTTCGCTTGTAAAAGCGCATGACATAGAGATATTCCAGCACTTTTCAGACACAGCTCCTGTGTGGAGGAGCGCCCGATATGCACAATGCCCGCCAGGGCATAGCCATGAAAGCGCAGAGCGTTTGCACACAGTTCTTCTGCATAAAAGCGTATCCGCTGCCCCTCTAGTGCAATCACGCAATGAAAGCCCGGTTCTATTTCCTTCTTATGCAGCTGATACAGAGGAGAAGCAGACTGCGTAACATGAAAGCTCCATCCGCCTATTCTCCATACTGCCTGCACCGCAACATCCCGATACTGATAAACAGGCACCGTCTTTCGCTGGTTTATCAGCAGAATCGTTTGTATACCCTTGTCCTGCAACACACAGAGCTTTATCCTTCGCATAGCCTTACGAGCTCTTTCATAACAGCCTGCATGCTGCTAAAGCGCTGATTCTTTTCTTCCTGACAGCAGTGCAGAAGCAACGCATCCAATGCATCCCTGCATGTACCATCTTCAGGAAACTGTCCATGACGCAGGACATAGCAGGTTCTTCCAAAGCTGTAAATATCACTTCGCTCATCACAGTTCAGCGTACCAGCCTCTTTGGGAGAATAGCCGGGGAGACACCGCGGCTGCGACATCCTGTTCCTGCAGAAAACGGCTGGTCGCAAAATCCAGTAGATAGACATTTCCCTTCCAGTACTGCAGATTGGACGGCTTGATATCCAGATGTACAATCTGCTGCTCATGGAGATACCGGAGAAGCTCTCCCAGCTGCAGGCACCACTGCAGACGCTTTTGCTCGCTGCTGCAGCCCTGTATACGCGATAAGGAAACACCGGGAATATATTCCATCAGAATACAGCGGTACTGTTCCTCCTCAAATGCTGATATCAGGTGCGGGATACGCTCATGCTGCAGCCATCCCAGCATACATGCCTCTCTTTGATATACCGCCCGCAGATAAGCATCTGAAAATTTTGCATGATGCCGTACAATGCGTTTCAATGCATACAGCTGTGATGTGACGATATCCCGTACCAGAAACACCTCACAGGCCGTTCCCTGATACAGGCAGGCACAGATCTGGTAGCGCAGATTCATACAATTTCCTCCTTCTGCCAGCGAAACTGCAGATTCGCAAACCGTATGACATCCTGATCCTTCAGTTCACGGGATGTTATTCTTTCACCGTTGATATATGTGCCATTGGCACTGCCGCAGTCCTTCAGCACACCCTCCTCGATGCAGGCGTGATGCTGGGATATCGTTTTCCCACTCAGCACCAGATCATTGTCCTTTGCCCGCCCGATTGTAAACTGCGCCTTATCCACACGTATGCTGTTCCATGACTTCAGATCCACCAGACAGCTGCAATCCTGTGCAAGCAGCTCCTGTGTCGGACTCTCCAATTCCTTTTGTACCGCATAGCCGCCACTCTCCTCTGCGATTGCAAAGGAAGGTACAGCCATCGTCTTGGGAGCGGGCAGATCGCGTACCTGAAACGGTTCTTCCCTTGTGATATGAAACAGCTTTTCCAATAATCCCAAAGGCTTAGCCTGTGCAGCTTGCAAATCATGCAGCCCCTGTAAAACCTGAGGCAGCGTCAGATCTTCGCTGCGCAGGTAATAACCTAGAAATCCCAGTGCCGCAAAATCCTGTGTTACACGGACACAATCCAGTAAATCCTTTAAAAACTGCTTCAGCTCCTCCTTTTGAAACAGCCAGTTGTCCACAACCAGCGGAAATACAAGAAAGCGCAAAAGACCTCCATCATAGCTGAGAAATACATGCTCCAGCCGCATGGATACCGGCTTTCCGGCATTTACCTGCACCATATCCTCGAGTACATACAGCAGAAACGGCAACAGCTCTCTTTCCGCAAACAGATGCGCCTGTAAATACTCCTTCAATGTCAGATACCCTTTCGTATCATAATACAGCCTGGTTTTGCTGCGGGGATCACGCACACAGAGCAGACAGCGCTCATCCTTATGAATCTGTTGAAAGATATACTCATCAAAATCCTTTGTCCGCTTTAACACCACCTCCAGAAAACCATCATCACGAACCTCCATATGCTTTAACATAGCATCCATTTTTATCACCTCGACTTGCTTTTTACACTAGTAAATACGTAAAAAAAACATGAAACTCCTAAAAATTTCATGATTTCACATTTTTTCACATTTTTCAAATGGTATAATAGATTGCTGTAAAGGAGAATGCTCATGCGCCTAAATCAAACATTATGCATTGCGGGGATCTGGATCATCAATCTCAATACCCTGTGGTTTGTCAAACCACTTTCACAAAATCTTTCCCATCTGGGAAATGCACTGCATATGCGCTGGTATCTGATGCTATGGGCGGCCAGCGCTGCCTTATACTTTTATGTGTATACGAGAAAATGGATGGCTTCCCTTGAATACCGCAACAGGCTGGGTTGGCTTGTACTTTTACTCAGCTGTCTCGGTATGGTATTTTCCGTACTGCTTCCCTATGCCCCCTATGTACATGCAACACTGTCAAAATGGCATACTCGCCTTGCGATGGGATCCACCATCCTGTATGTGCTTTTGATTTTTCATATACTGTGTGAGCTGCTCACCAGGGATATAGCTGCTTTTCAAAAGGTGGCAGGACCTTATGCCATGCTCGTCGTATTCGAGCTTTTGCTTTATCTGTTAAATGGCGGTGTATCGACACTGCTTGAAATATGCTTTCCAATGACTATGTCGCTTTATTTGTATACTGTCAACAGCTCTTTCAGCCGCAGGAACAGATTCAGTAAATAAGCTATGAATATTTCGATAGCCAAAATTCGCAGGTCACAGCATCTGGCTAAAGCAGGCTGTAAGCCTTTTGAACATTGGAAACAGCCCATGAACTGCATTCCTTATGGAAAATGCAGACATACAAAAGTATTGTCACAAGGCAGATTCATACTGCATTATAAAGAGGATATCTTTTGTTTTATTGCATATCACTCTTTTCTCCCCCCTGTATCATAATCTATTTATGACACCTCTGGAGGCTAGGGAATCTAAACATTTCGTAGTTTCCATATGTAGAAAAGGTCATACCTTGCCTTTTCAAAGGCCGGAGTTTTAAATCTTAACTAACATGATAAACAAAGGCTTACAGGCTAGTTGCTCTGCCTGCTACCTTCCTGCACAGGCTCTGCAGTGCCTCTTCCGGCAGCATATATGATATCCACCGTTTCTGTGCCATTCCATGTAACCGATATGCTTTTCATCCACTAAAAAGAACACGTCTACCGAAATCAGGTTCTTTCTTACTTTAGGGTGTCTGCAAACAGAGAGAATTCAACTTCTATTGATAAATACAATCGTGTTGCATTCTCCCTGTTTTATGTTTACCCACAGTCGAGAAAGAACTCCGAAACAGATACGTGTTCTTTTCGTTTAGCTTTCAGGTACTCACCTTATTCCTGATACAATTCCTTACCATGAGGATCCCTTCGCACACAGCGTCTGCCATCCTGTATGGTTATGTAAACATACAACGGCTGATTCTGATGTTCAGCATCAAGCTCCTTATGAAAAATGAACTTCGTATCCTCATCATCAAGAAAATAAAATGCCAGATCCTTTGCGCCTGCTATGCTGAAATCATAAATAAATTCCAGCTGGTGCTGATGCGGTGGAATCTTCTTTACGGTATGCGGTGCGGTTCCCCCCGGATACAGAAAGCATAGATCCGTAATTCTGCTCGCGGTCTGATTGCGAACATAAATATCCTTCCCCTGCAGTCTCATGGCTACTTCCCACGAAACTGAGGCAGATATTCCTTATGCGCCTCAATCAGCTCGTCTACTACGATATTTGCCAGATGATCACTTGGACACAATGGGTTCATATTCAATGCCGTTACTGCCAAATCGCGGTTTCCTGTAACCGCAGCCTCAACAACCATACGCTCAAATGCCTTGATCATATGAATCGTTCCGGAAATCGTCGGCTTCATTTCCCCGGTAGCCAGCGGCTTAGGCCCATCCGCAGTAATCATGCACGCAACCTCAACAGCGCTATCATCCGGCAGATCACTGATACAGCCGTTATTCTGTACATCCACATATTGGATATCACGCTTATCCGTATAGATGGACGCAATCAGATTGCATGCCGCATCGCTGTATTTTGCACCCCCGCGCATCTCCAGCTGCTTTGGTTTGACATCCAGCTGCTCATCCTTATACAGTTCAAACAGCTCCTCTTCCACACGGGAAACGACCTCACCGCGCACATTGCCCTTTGCGAATTGTTCCTGTTCTTCCTCCAGCTGTTCCTTTGTGAAAAAATAGTAATTATGATATGGGCATGGTATTGCATGCAACCCGCGGATAAAGGCAGGGGAATATGGCAGGGATATGAAGTTTTTCATTGCCAGAACATCCTCCGGCTTTACATTCGCATAGCGCTCTACAACCTCATCCATCACACTCATGCCGTCAAGAAACACATCTGTCGCAAAGATATGGTGATTCACTCCCTGCAGCTGCATGGTCACACGATGTTCCTCTACCCCGAGGATATTGGCGATACCGGCAACCATATTGACAGGGACATTGCACAATCCGATCACTTTTTTGAAATCCGTATAACGCAGAACAGCTTCCGTAACCATACCTGCCGGATTTGTAAAGTTAATCATCCATGCATTCGGACAAAGCTCCTGCATATCCTTTACAATATCCAGTATGACCGGAATCGTACGGAATGCTTTAAACATTCCCCCGGCCCCGTTGGTTTCCTGTCCAATCATCCCGTGGGATAAGGGAATCCGTTCATCCAGAACACGTGCCGGTAAACGACCGATACGCATTTGTGTAGTCACAAAATCCGCATCCTTTAATGCTTCTCTTCGATCATAGGAAAGAATCACCTTCATCGGCAATCCTGCCTTTTTCACCATGCGCTGAGCGAGAGCACCGATGATTTCCAGCTTTTCTCGTCCTTCTTCGATATCAACCAGCCATAATTCACCGACCGGCAATTCGTCGTAACGTCGAATAAATCCTTCGACAAGCTCGGGCGTATAAGAGGAGCCGCCTCCTATCGTCACGATTTTCACAAGATCTTTCTTCATCTCGTCCTCCTTAGTGGTATATACCACTGCAAAAGCATTATAACATGAGAATCCCCATCCGTAAATGAAAAAAGATACCGTTTTCATTTCTATATCGCTTTTTTTGCGAAAGTGTTATTTCTATACAGAAACGTATCCGTTTGTAAGGTTCCTGTTCAATTGCAGGTAGCTTTAAAGCATACAGACGCAACACGATTGTATTGATCAATAGAAGTTGAACATACATCCTGAAGTAAGAATGAACCGGCTGTAAAAGCAGCTGTTCTTTTCCATGCCCTGCAATATAAAAAGGAAGCTGATCGATTACTATCGCTCCCTTACGTTTGTTATGCTCCAGATTTTCCTATCAGCTCGATAGTGTATACTTATTTCACTTCTTTACCCTTCAGTCTGTCTTTTAAAGCATCATATGTATCACATTCCAGAATATGAAGAATTGCATCCTCAACCTGATGATCTGGCAGTGTATCTATCCAGTCATCCTCCTTGCCGTATTTGTGTGCTATTTGTGATTTCAACAATGCTCTTTTCCCTTTTTCCAGACCCTTTTCCATTCCTTTTTCGATACCTTTTTCGATGCCTTTTTCCAAACCTTTCACGATACCTTTTTCAATGCCCTGTTCAAGCCCTTTCTGAAACCCCTTCTCAAGTCCGAGCCTTTCAGCCTCTGCTGTCTGCTCTCTCAAATTGGCCTGTACTGCTCGCTCTGCAAATTCAATGGATTCCGCCCAGCTGAATAATGAGCCATCCTCGCGCATCTCATTATATTTTTCCATAGCCACATTCACCATCCTTCTCTTCATGTTTAGTATAGCATCATCCGGATTATATGCAAGCACATAGCAGAAGGTTTCAAACTCCGTCAGGTTCTCTATGCCTCCGACCTCCTTTACACGCTGCCTGATCATCGGTAAAAACACAATCGCACGATGCAGTGTACCGTTGGGCTCCTCCCGATTATCCTCATCCTTTACCGTGTAGTGTCGAATCATGCGCCCTGTGTCCTTTGGCATTGCAAACATGAAAATAATCTGATAAAACGGCTTCAGCTTTGTGTAATCATCCCCCTGCCTCAGCTGTCTTCCGACCAGGCGGTAGCCATACTGCTGAAAACGCAGCTGTTCCTCCTTCGTATACCCGGATACCTGCATCTCCAAATCATAAAGGTGACCGGTTTCATCCTCCAATACAACATCCAGAACCGCTCGTTTTCCGAAAAAGGCTTCCGGCAGTAGCTCCGGATTCAGCACCTGTGTCTTTTGAACCTTCAATCCGTAAATTTCTTCAATGATTTTGCTTCTCAGCATGGCAGAGCCTGCATCCTCACCAATCAGCATATACTTGAAAAATACATCATTGTGAAAGGGAATCGGATACTCCCTTTCCTTCGATTTTTGCATATGTATCATCCTCCTTTTTTCCATATACACTCTTATATACGTATGGAAAGGGCAAAACTCCTAAATTTAACATGATATTTTTTGAATATTTTACAAGCTCCTGCTTTTTGGGGGCAAAAGTCGGGTTCATGTAAACAATAACGAGGTGCTCTACAGTCGTATGAGAATTGAAACGACGGTACACTTCGTTTTACCGGTTCATATGCTCACACATGTCTGCAGCGATTGTCTCATAGCTTCCTGATACTCCCCTATTATCTCTGCTTATACACAGACATTTATGACTTTATTATGTCCGTTATACCGTAAAAAAAGAACCTGTTACGGCTCTTTTCTGTTATTTTACCATTTTTTCAAATGCATCCTTGGCTGCCATCTGTTCCGCCCGCTTTTTCGAAAAGCCCTTGCCGCGTCCCAGGTTGATATCATCCAGCATAACAATAACCTCAAATTCCGGCTTATTGCTTGGTCCGGAAACGTTTACAGTTTCATAATGCACCGTCTTACGGGAATCCGACTGTATGTACTCCTGCAGCTTCGTCTTATAATCAATCACCTTTTCACTTTTCGGGCGACTGATGGCAGGTGTAACAACTGCAGACAGAATACTGTCGATTGCCTCCATGCCCTGATCCAGAAAGACCGCGCCAAGCAGTGCCTCAAACATATCCGCCAGAATGGAATCCCGCTGTCTTCCACCCGTCTTTTCCTCACCAACGCCAAGCATTAGATATTTTCCAAGACCCAGCTGCCGGTTGTATTCCGCCAGTGCCTCCTCACAGACAAGCTGTGCGCGCAGGGTTGTCATCTGCCCTTCACTCAGCTCCGGCTCCAGCAGAAACAGCTTCTTTGTCGTCCATAGCTGCAGTACGGCATCTCCCATAAATTCCAGACGTTCATTATCATGCGCATAGGACTTATGCTCATTCACATAGGAGGAATGCACAAGTGCCTGTGTAATCAGCTTTTTATCGGAATAAGCGATATTCTGATTCTTTAACCATTCAAATATTGTATCCATTACGTAGTATCTCCTCTTGTTTTCCTGTATATTATACCACTAATCCAGATATGTGGCACTCCCAACTGTATGCTCAACATACATTTTTATCTCTTCATAGCCGCTTGTGTCGAGATGTGCAAGAATTTCCGCTGCGTCCTCACGCGCGACCTCCAGAATATTGGCATCCTGAATCACATCTCCCAGAATAAAGCCCGGTACACCGCTTTGTCTGGTTCCAAGAATATCGCCGGGACCTCTGAGCTGCAGATCCGCACGGGCTATCGCAAAGCCATCTCTTGTCTGTTCGCAGATTTTCAAGCGCTGCAGGGAATCCGGATCCTTTGTACTGCTTAATAAATAACAATATCCGGGACGTGTTCCTCTTCCCACCCGGCCCCGCAGCTGATGAATCTGTGAGAGTCCGAATCGGTGCGCGTCGTAAATCACCATGATATTGGCATCCTTCACATCCACGCCAACCTCAATCACTGTTGTGGACACAAGGATATCAACCTCCCTGTGAAGGAAGCGCTCCATGACCTCATCCTTTTCCTGTGTATTCATTTTCCCATGCAGCAATGCTATGCGATAGCGCCGCCCCAAAGATGCGCACATCCCTTCATAGATATCCGTCACATTGCGCATATCCATATCCTCATTTTTCTCAATCGCGGGACATACCACATAGCACTGATCCCCTTCATCTATTTTTTCCAGCACAGCTTCCAGAATCGGACTCATGGAACGACTGGATATCAGCTTTGTCGTAACCGCAGAGCGCCCCTTTGGCAGCTCCTGAATCGTGGACACATCCATATCACCATACAGGGAAATCGCCAGCGTACGGGGAATCGGTGTTGCACTCATCAACAGAAAATCAACCTTTTCCCCTTTTTCCAGCATTTTCTTTCGCTGGGCAACACCAAAACGGTGCTGCTCATCCGCAACCACCATACCCAGATCATAATATTCCACATCATCCTGAAACAGGGCGTGCGTACCGACCAGAATATCGATTTCATTATGCTTCAAGCGCTCCAGTACATCCTTTTTCTGTGCCGGCTTCAGGCTCGAATACAGCACGTCAACGGTAATGTCAAAGTCCGAAAACAACCGCTTCAGATTTGTGAGATGCTGCTTGGCAAGAATTTCCGTGGGTGCCATGAAAACCGCCTGCTTATGTGCCAACACACAGGCATACAGGCCAAAGGCCGCCACCATCGTCTTTCCACAGCCGACATCTCCCTGCACCATGCGATACATCACCTTGTCACTGGATAAATCCTGTAAAATTTCCTCAACCACCCTGTTCTGGTCATTTGTCAGGGTAAAGCTCAGGGAATGCTTTAAATCCATAACGTCCTCCATGGAGAATTGCTTGGCACTCCCCTGAACCATTTCCGTGTCCCTGGCCTTTAACGCCTGCATGCTCAGCTGAAATTTCAGGAATTCCTCATATTTTAAATGCCGAAGGCTCTGCTTCACCGCCTCCATACTGGCTGGGTGATGAATGAAATACAAGGCCTGCTTTCTGGGAATCAGACGATATTTCTCCAGATACGGCTTTGGAATCACATCCGGAATCTGATTCTGCAGGGCCTGCCATGCCTTATCAATATAGCGGACCAGCTCCTTCTGTGTGATCCCCTCACGAACATTGTATACCGGATGGATGCCCAGCTGCTCTTTCATAGGCTTAAAATTATACTGCAGCGCCGTGACACGGCTTCCTCCGTCATATTTGCCGATAATCGTGATTACCTTCCCCATCGTAAAAGCCGACACCCAGGGGCGGTTAAACAGCGAAACATCAAGCTCCTCATCCTCCAGCATCACCTTAAAGCGGGTAACACTCTGTTTTCCCCTGAAACGGATCACCCTTGCCCGATTCAAAATAACCGCCTCGAAGATGATCCTGTCTTCCTTTTTCCATGTATCCCGGGGCTTCGCCTCCAGATGTTCATACCGGAACGGATAACAGGTCAAAAGATCCTCTGCCCGCATAATCTGCATACTATGAAGAACCTCTGCCTTTTTTTCTGATATACGCAATGCTTTTAATTCCATGTCCACGCATCCTTTTCGAGTGTTATTATACCATGAATCCGGCATTCTTTATAACCGGAAAGCAAAAAGGATGAACAAAATCCTTTTCCAACGCGATAAACAGCCTTTCTTTGGAAAACAGGTGTTATGATGTCTCTTCCAGATGGAATGCCCTGCGATAAAATGCCAGCATATTTCTATACGAGGTAAGGCGTTTTTCATCCTCCCCTGCAGCTGCATACTCTGTATCCGCCATATCATGAAAATACTTCATTGTTTTTTCATCGATGGAAATAGAATCAAGCGGCCATCCCGGTGTGCGCTGCTCATGCGGCGTGTCACAGAGATAAAAGGCGAAGTCTCTTGCCGTTTCCATATCCTCCATATACGTATAGATGTGCTGTTCATCGTACACAACGCAAACTCCGTTACGGTAGGCGGAAAGCAGGCGTCCACCGAAATCTGCGGCTATTCTGCGATAATAGCTGATCATTTCCTCATCATTTAATTCTCTGCCCTGTACACGGCGAACATGTGTTTTCGGCTGCAGCGGGTCATCCTCTTTCAAATCGAGGAAATACAGACCACCGCCAAAGGCAACGGTCGGTATCCGGGCAGAGCGATAATAGGCAAGCGCCTTGATCTTTGCATTTTCAATTGGTGTCGCACCATCCTCTTCAATCCTTACTTGAAGCTGTAAATCCTGCGGTGTCACAAGCTGCACATCATATGCCTACAGATAACGCTGTACAGAGCGTACCTTGTTTCTGTTGGTTGTTCCTACAAGTATATTCATACACCCTGTACCTCTGTTTTATCCAGTATTTTTTTACAGCACGCCTTGAATTTCTTCCCGCTGCCGCAGGGACACGGTTTATTGGGCTTTGCGTCCTTATAAGCGCTGGTATCCAGTGGTAGCTGAACTTTGTTTATCCGGGTATCCGTCAAATTCTGTTTATATGTATCCCTCTTCCCATATTGCTTTTTCCATTGTATGTAGGCACTGTCATCACCGGTTTGTTCTGCGATATCCCGTGCAATATCCAAAAACATCTCCTGAAAAAAGCTGTCCTGCAGCTGTAGTCCACGTGTAATCATATCATAACAGGCATCATAGTCCCTGCGCTGCCACAACTGTGTCAGCCATCCATACAAAATGTTGGCATCTTCAGGATAGTGTTTTATTAAACGATTATAACACGCATCACAGGCTTCCTGATCCTCATGCATTTCATAAATATCCGCATAGGCGCGTTCATAATTTCCTTTCGTTATGGAATCCAGATCCACACTTCTCAAAACATCCACAAGTAATGCCTGTGACCATGGATAGGAGCTTGCATTCATCAGATGCATATCCAATTCATTTAACAGATTTTCAATCTCATAATAGTTTTTATCTGTAGTTGTAAGCTTGCGGATATCCCGTGTTCTCTTTTTCTTTAAAAGCCTTCTAAGATTAATGACAAATTCTGTCATCAACGGAAGTGCTTCTTCTTCGGTGTTTGTAGATGCCAGCTCCTCTATGGTTTCCATTACCCGGGAAAGGGTGATGTCCTTTTCCTCATGTGCTGCATCTTTAACAATGTTCATCATAATGAATTCAACAACCGAAGAATTGGTCAAAAGCTCTAATTCCGGAAGCTGTTTATCCGCTTCCAGCAGTTCCTTTACAATACAGGCTTCAGCAGCCTTCATCCCAATACCCTGCTCGCTCAATTTCGTAGCATACTGCTGAAAACATGATAATTCTCTAATGCTTTCTTCTTTCATACACTTTTTTCTCCTCTCTTATGTTCTGTGAAGCGTAGGCGATAGCTGCAATGCTTACACAGCTCCTCCACGACTTTATGCTGCGCAAAGCCCGCTTTCATCTGTTCAGCACGCTCACTGTCAAGAATAGAGGAAAACGAGCGCGTAAATATATTTCCAAGTGCCACATCTCCTCTGGAATCCAGACAGCAGGGTACAACAGTTCCATCACTCAGAATTGCACACATCTGCATCATCCCAAGGCAGCGCCCGCAATCGGATACATACGGATGCTGCAGGGACGGCCATTGAAATACCGATTCCAGATTTAGATGCAGATGATCTCCCACATCCAGCCGCATACGCTTTTCAAATTCCTGCGGATGCGATATGTGATAATGCCGGGCAAGTCGCTGCAGCAGCCTTGTGCTTTCACCGGATAGCATTCCGTTTTGTACACTCCACAAGCGATAGCTGATATGTACACCACGCTGGGCAAGCTCCTCACACACGGAGAAGACATGCTCCAGATACTGTGGCTGCTCATGCTCGGGAAAGCTATGCAGGGACACATTGACCTGCCGCAGTCTGCTGTTTATAAGAACATCACGACATGCTTTCAGCAGAGTGCCGTTTGTTGTCAGATTCACCTGCATTCCCTGCTCATCACAAATCTGCAAAAACGTTTTCAGATCTGGATGGGACAGCGGTTCTCCCAGCACATGAAGATATACATGCCCGGTGTATGGCTTGATTTCTCTGATGACATGTGAAAACTGTGCAACTGACATCCTGCGGGGTTTTCTTTGATTTTGTATGCAGAAGCTGCAGGACAGATTGCATGTATTCGTTATTTCCACATATATTCGTTTAAACTGCATTCTCTTCTCCTTTAGAAAATTTCTTCCTTGATAATCGCATATTCATCCAGCGTGTATACCTGCCCTGTCTCCATAAAACGCAGACAGACATCCTCTTTATATGCCTGATATTCCTTTTCCTCCGACAATCGTTGCTTTCGCTTTTTCCTATGTGATTTCTTTCTTTTATTGTTCGCCTGGATTTCTTTCATCCTGTTCCTTGCAAAGGCAATCTGTTGCCGGGTTATTTCGATATGGTATTCGTTCAGTGTCTTCAGCGCCATTGCTTCATTCACGGAATATGTTTTCATGACGCGAAACAGCAGATCCTCTTTTGTTGTATCCCTGCACAATTTTCGTATTTCCCGTTCCTTTCGCAGCTGCCGTTTTCTTCTCATCTTCTCTTTTTTTGCTTCCTTTGGTGTCAAAGCCTTTTTTATTTCCTCGTTCATATCCTATATTATAACGGAATTCACGTGATATCTGTATAGCAAATAAGAAAATTAACTGATTTCAATCCATAATAAAAACAGATGAACACCCGGTATCTGCAGGGATTCATCCATTTTCATATGCTACGTTGTTCTCAAGTATTAAGACGCTTTGGGCAAAATCAGATTCAGGATAATGCCGACAAGCGCAGATAACGCGGTTCCCGAAAGGGTCATGAAGCTTCCCACAGGAAGTATTGCACCGCCAAGACCGATGACGAGCATGGCAGAGGCGATGACTAGATTGCGCTGCTTTCCGAAATCAATCTTGTTATCGACAAGTACACGCAGGCCGTTGCTGGCAATGACCCCGTATAAAAGAATACTCATACCACCCAGTACACAGGCAGGAATCGTTGAGATAAAGGCGGAAATCTTCCCAACGCAGGACAGCAGAATGGCGATGCAGGCAGCACCGCCTGTTACATATACGCTGCTTATTTTCGTCATACCGATCACACCGGTATTTTCTCCATAGGTCGTATTCGCCGGACCTCCGAGGAAGGCAGAAACCGCAGTTGCGATACCATCTCCCATCAGTGTACGCTCCAAGCCCGGATCCTTTAAGAAATTGCGTCCACAGATTTTTCCAAGTACCGTATGATCGCCGATATGCTCGGAAATCGTAACCAGTGCAACCGGAAGAATCGCAAGCGTTTCCGGACCGAAGTACAGATTATAGGTGCGGAAATTTCCAATTTTAAAAGGCAGGATAAAATCAGGAAAGGACAGCCATTTGGCATCCACGACGGCCTGAAAATCAACCAGTCCCAGACAAAGGGATAACACATAGCCTCCGAGAATGGCAATCAGAAACGGAATAATTTTGAAAAAGCCCTTCGCCTTTGTGGAAATCAGGGCCGCAATCAAAAAGGTGACGATTGCGACGATCATGGCACGGGGATCCCCGTCCTTTATGAATTGTGCATTGCTGACAGCATTCGCGGCAAGACCCAATCCGATAACCGCTATCATCGGTCCGATTACGATGGGTGGAAGGAGCTTATCGATCCATTCCTTTCCGATAACACGTACAATCAATGCAACAACTACATAGATCACACCAACCAGCATCAGTCCTGTCTGTGCAGCATCCACACTGCCACCCATCGCCTTGATTGCAATTACCACTGCGCTGATATAGGCAAATGAGCTTCCCAGATATACGGGTACTTTGCGCTTTGTCACAAACGTATAAATCAGCGTTCCCACACCGCTTGCAAAGAGTGCCACCGAAACGGGTAAGCCCGTCAGTGTAGGCACCAGGATCGTTGCCCCAAACATTGCAAATACGTGCTGAAAGCTCAGAAACAGCCATTGCAGAAGCGGCGGGCGATCCCCGACATCCAGAATCATATCCGTTTGTTTTGTATCAGAACATTCCTCTTCGTCCAGAATGAGAGAAACATCCTCAACATGTTCTTCAAAATGCTTCATACATCTACTCCTTTTCAAAAAGACCATAGAAAAAGCAGGCACACAGGACCAGAGTCATATGTACCTGCCAATGGTCAACAGGAGTAGTATACCATATTTTTATGGCTACATGCTACCTCTCTTTGGCTATCCATTTACTGATTTCATTGATAAGGATAATACTGAAGGACATGCCGAGAACCATTGTCCAGGAGGACAGATCCAGCGGAACGGTTTTCAGCAGCATATTGAAGATTGGCAGCTGGCAGACTGCAATCTGCAGTGTGATTCCAAACACCATTGTCAGAATCAGCCACTTATTGCGCATGATTCCAACCTCCAGTATGGAATGTGTACGGGAGCGCAGGTTCAATGCATGGAACAGCTGGGAAATCGATAATACCATGAAGGCCATGGTCTGTGCCTTGGCAGGGCTGACATCCAGACCGTTACGGAAGGCAACCAGAGTAATGGTACCGATGAACATACCGTTCATAATCGTGAATATCATACCGCCGTGCGCAAACAGACTTTCTCTTCGGTCCCGCGGTTTTTCTTCCATGATGAATTTATCCATCGGATCAACGCCAAGCGCCAGTGCCGGAAAGGCATCTGTCACAAGATTGACCCACAGTATCTGTATGGCAGATAGGGTGGAGACAACATGCGGCATAAAGACAATGGCAAGAAACAGCGACATGATTTCACCGAGATTGCAGCTTAGAAGATAAAGCACAGCCTTCTGAATATTCAGATATATATTTCTTCCCTGCTCCACTGCCTCAACAATCGTTGCGAAGTTATCATCCGCAAGAATCATATCGGAGGCCTGCTTGCATACATCAGTTCCCGTCTTTCCCATAGCGATACCGATATCGGCATTCTTTAAACTCGGTGCATCGTTCACGCCGTCTCCTGACATGGCAACGACAAGCTGATGCTTTTTAAATGCGTTGACGATTCGCACCTTATGCTCCGGTGTTACACGGGCATATACACAATAGCTTTGTACATGCTGCGCCAGTGTTTCCTCATTCATTTCATCCAGATCTTTTCCGGTGATCACCTGCTGCTCCGTTTTTGCGATTCCCAGATTGCGGGCAATGGCAAATGCAGTGAGCGGATGATCTCCTGTAATCATAACAACCTGTATTCCAGCCTTGTGGCACAGCCTGATGGAATCCCGTACCTCCTCGCGAGGCGGATCGATTAAGCCGGCAAAGCCTATAAACGTCATTTTACTCTCCACAGCACTTTCATGCGGACTTTTCAGGGAGCGCATTGCTAAAGCGAGAACACGCTGCGCATCACTGCTTACCTTTTTGCTTGCTTCCAGTATGCGGTTTTTCTCATAGCTGCTCATCCGCACGGTTGTGCCATCCATACGAACCTGTGTGCACAAATCCAGTACCTTTTCCAGGGCACCCTTGGTGAATGCCACATACTCTTTTCCATGCTGATGAATCGTTGTCATGAGCTTACGTGTGGAATCGAAGCTGATCTCATTCACTCTCACGTAGGACAGGTCTTCTGCGTCCTTATGCATCCCGTTTTCTTCACAGAACGCCATCAAAGCGGCTTCGGTAGGCTCTCCGAGGATTTCCTCCTTCTGCACGGTTGCATTGTTGCATAAACAGAAGCCGCGCAGCAGCTCCTCACTGCGGTTCTGCAAGGCACCGTTTGCATAGGAGGAAACCACATGCATTTTATTCTGTGTCAGCGTTCCTGTCTTGTCGGAACAGATGACACTTACGGAACCAAGTGTTTCCACAGCATGCAGCTTACGGATAATGGCATTGTTGCGGCTCATGACCTGAACCCCCAATGCAAGTACAATGGTAACGACTGCAGGAAGTCCTTCCGGTATGGCAGCGACAGCGAGAGAAATTGAAAGCAGCAGCATATCAAAGAGGTCTCGTCCCTGCAATACAGCAACTACAAACATCGCAATACAGATACCGACGGAACCGATTCCCAATATTTTAGACAGATGGGCAAGACGCACCTGCAGCGGTGTCATGTCCTCTTTGGTTTCATCCAGCATCCGCGCAATTTTACCGACCTCACTGCTCATGCCGGTGCGTACAACAATGCCTCTGGCCTTTCCATATGTAACATAGGTGGACATAAAGACCATGTTTCTCTGATCGGAGATATTGATTTCCTCATCATATACAAGGGCCGCATCCTTTTCCACCGCTTCACTTTCTCCAGTCAGTGTACTTTCCTCCACCTTCAGATTGACGGATGACACCAGACGCATATCGGCCGGTATGTATCCCCCCACTTCCAGCTCCACCAGATCGCCAACAACCAGCTCCTTGGAGTCGATTTCCTTGAGAAAACCCTCTCTGACAACAAAAGCCTTCGGCGTAGACAGCTTTTCCAGTGCATCAATTGCTTTCTCCGCCTTGAATTCCTGTACAACGCCGATGATGGCATTCAGGATAATCACAGTCAGAATGATGGATGCATCAATATACTCCTTTAAAAATATGGATACGATTGCTCCGATAATCAATATAATTACCATCGGATCCTGAAATTGTTCCAGAAACATCTGGAAGACAGTTTCCTTTTTCTTCTTCAGCAGCTCATTTTTTCCCTGATCCCGGAGTCTGGCGGCAGCTTCCTGTTCACTCAGCCCCTTATCCAGATCACTGTAGGTTTCCTGAACTACCTCCTGTATGTTCATTCGATAAGGCATATACACCCTCCTTCACTACCACAATGTATGTGCCCGTACAGGATATATGTGTGCTTCGACAAAACCTCTGTGAAACAGACAGAAAAAAGTAAGCTCATAGCTTTGGGATTTTTCAAGAAGGAATACAAGCATCATCTAAACCGATCTGCTTTATCCTATATTCATATCCGAAAGCAGAAAGCCATTTGGCTTATAGGCCTTCGATTGTACTCACCCCTAGCTTTATCTGCCCTGAAAGCTTCTGCATAAGAAAAAAAGGACAGCCGCAATGACATGTCCTCGTATTCAGCTCAGGATTGATTTCTTTTTCTGCAGCATCTGCAGCTTCTCACTGAGCATCTCTTCCAGCTCCTCTACAAAGCTGTCCATATCGGATGCATCATGCTCCATAAACAGCTCCAGATAGATACGCTCGCAGGCAGCACGCTTGGTATCATAGGCTACAAAGGAACCGCTGAAGCTCTGCATTTCGGGAAAGCCCTCTACGCAGAGAAAGCCGTTGCGAAGATCTCCGCGAACACCCTGAAATTCAAACTGAGCCGGGCTGGCAAGCACGGTCGTACGCTTCATGGCATCCACAAAGTGCTCTAACTGCGGATGATTCTTTTGTGCTGTACTTACCAGCACAAGATCTGCCGGATGATGCTCCATCCAGCATTCAAAACGATGCAGAACAGCTGTAGCAAACTCATTTCTTGCCAGCATACTGTCATCAATATAATAAAATATCATGATGGTTAACGACGGGAGAAAAAGGATGGAATACCTTCACGGTCATCTTCTTCCAATTCCTGATACCGCGGCTTTTCCTCTGTCTGCACTCTTGCACTTGGCCGGGAAACCGGCTGAGTAAATGCGGATGCCGCTGGAATTTCTTCCTCTTCTTCCTCTTCCTTGTCAAAACCGGTCGCAATAACGGTTACGATGATGGAGTCTCCAAGCTTTTCATTGATAGCAACACCGAAAATCGCATCGATGTCATTGCCTGCAGCTTCCCGTACAAGCGCCATAGCATCCTCTGCGTCAAACAGTGTAATCGATTCCCCACCGGTGATATTAACGATGGCATTGCTCGCTCCGGTAATCTGCGCTTCCAGCAGTGGAGACTGTATTGCTTTTTCGGCTGCAGCACGGGCTTTGTCTTCGCCCTCTGCCATACCGATTCCAATCAGTGCAGAGCCCTGATTTTCCATGATGGTGCGCACATCCGCGAAGTCCAGGTTGATCAGTGCAGGAACAGCAATCAGATCGGTAATCGTCTGTACACCCTGCCGCAGCACATTGTCCGCCGCCTGGAAGGCCTCTGTCAGCGGACGACGGCCAATGACTTCAATCAGATTGTTGTTGGATACGATAATCAAAGAATCCACATACTGCTTCAGCTCGGCAAGACCGTCCTCGGCAGATTTCATTCTCTTCTTTCCTTCAAAGGTGAACGGTTTTGTAACGATACCTACCGTTAATGCCCCTTCTTCCTTTGCAATTTTCGCAAACATCGGAGCAGCACCGGTTCCGGTTCCTCCCCCGAGTCCTGTGGTGATAAACACCATATCGCTTCCCTTGATGGCTTCCCGGATTTCATTTTCATTTTCCTGAGCAGCACGTCTTCCCATTTCCGGATTCGCACCGGCACCCAGACCCTTGGTCACTTCCCGTCCAAGGACAATTTTATTTTCAACAGGAGAAATATTCAGTGCCTGAAGATCTGTGTTGGCAACATAAAACTCCACACCCTTGACACCTTCGGAAACCATGCGGTTTACGGCATTGCAGCCGCCTCCGCCAATACCAAACACTTTAATATTTGCTACCTGTTCAAACTGTAAATCGCTCATCGTTATTCCTCGCTCTCTCTTTTTATTTATCGCTTAACAGAATGCTTTTCAGTTTTCTTGTAAATCCGCCCTCTTCATCGACGGAGCTTTTCTTCGTAACCGTAGCCATGGTTTCTTCCACTTCCTGCGGATTACAGCAGACACGATCATCCCTGCGGATTGCCATCTGCTCTCTCCAGCTGTAGAACAGACCCAGACAGGTTACATAGGAACAGTCGCGGACACCAATGGTCTGCGGAACATAAATCTGTGCAGGTGCATTCAGATAGCGCAGCAGCTCCTGCAGGGAAGGTATTTCACAGCCCTCTCCGCTCAGCAGATAGCGCACATCGCCACTCTCAATAATCGGAGCACAGGTTTCGTTGATCATATTCAGCCAGTCCTTCACATGGGGAACTATGGCTTCACACGCCTGCTTTTCGCTGATTTGCTTCTGTTCACCGAACTTTGACCAGATATAGATGATTTGATCCTTTGCGGAGTCCGCATCAAAGGTACAGGTATTCTGTGCCAGTCGATAGCTTACATTGCCGCTCAGATGATACTGTTCCATCAGATCCTGCAGCCACACTCCATATCCATCCTCAATAACTTCACAATTCACGAGCTTGCCATGTGTAAACAGGGAAAGCGTTGTATGATCTCTCGCAAGATCGATTTGTATAACATATTTATCGACTGTTTGTTCAAATACGGCTGCTTCATTGGCCATGGCATAGGAATCCAGACATACATCCAGAATTTCCAGTCCTGCTTTCTCAATGCAGCGCGCATAGGCATATACAACCTCTTTATCCGCATACAGCAGATCCACATTCATGATCAGAACCTCTGCTGTTTCATCAATCGGCATTTTTCTGGACGTGATACCGTTTGTTATGTATTTGACGCAGCCGATATTTACCAGCTCCAGCTGTGGATCCGGTTTAAAGCTGACCGCTTCATTCAACCCCTTTTGAATATCACTGAGACGAATGCGTTTACTGCTTGCTTCCGGAACAACGCTTACTTTTTTGTTATGACGCTGTACGTTGACGGAAGGGATCGCCGCAAGAACACGCTCGATATGATATCCAAGTGCATCCTCAGCCTGCTTCTTGGCCTTGATAATGCCGTTCACAACATTCTGTTCATCCATGATTTTCTGTTTTTCAATTCCCTGTATGGGAGCTTTTTCCACTCTTAGAATATTAAACCGCGTTTCATAAAATTCACCGACAACCAGTCGCACTTCATGATCCGCTACTTCTATCGAGGCATATATTTCCTTTTTGTTCATAAGGTTACCTCCTTACCCACACTGGCTAAGCCAGCCTTTGGCGTACATTTATACTCATATATGATATCATAATTTAAGCGGTTTAAAAACCATTTCCAAGGATTTCTCATAAATTTTTTCTTTTTTTTCAAAGAGGTGCACAAAGGTTAAAATAAAGAGAGGTTTTCCCTCTCTTAATTGTCATCGGATATGTTTCTCAAAGCGTCCGCCTCCGCATCTCTTCTTGAATCAGAGATTGTCCGCTTCTGATATTTCACCGTCTTTTTCCTGCGGAAGAAGATAACTGCACTCAAACCTGCGAGTACCACACAGCTGCCGGCCAAGCCATAGATGACCCACTTATGCTTCTTCAGCGACGCATCTACATCCTTGCGATACTGATCATAGGCACTCTGCGGTATCGTTGCGGCACCGGAATACAGCTGCAGCGTTTTTTCCGTAGCTTCGTACTGGTAATACACCATGTTGCCTTTTTCATCCATGACATAGATCAAAGCGTAATTCTCAAATGCCGTATCCTTGAAGGTCCAGCCGTTGAGTTCATAGTTATCGATTTTCACCGTTGTGAAATTCATCCCTTCGCGCGTCTGGAGATTCTTCGGCACATCAACGACAAACACATTGTTTCCCAGCAGAGCCATCGGACGCAGCATAGTCTCGACTGTATTGGTATCCGTATTATAGATATAGTAATTCTTTTCCTTTGTTTTATCATCCTGCAGATAGACAACCGTCTTCTTCAACAGGTTGCTTTTCCATGCCTTTACTTCCTTGCCGTCCACCTTGATTTTCACAGCTTCAAAGGATTTCGCAGGCTTATCGACGCCATCCAGACTGCGGACAAAGCCGAGCTTCGCTCCATTGTAGCTTACGTATACAAGCGGTGTTTCATCGACATTAACTGTAATCGTATATTCCTTCGTGCTTCCATCCTCTGCCGCAACACTGACGGATATCGTGTTTTTTCCGGGCTTCAGGCTCTTTGTGCCTGTTCCATATACCATAGCCTTGCTGTCGGCAGCTGTTGCATTCACCTTGATACTGGAAACATCCCCATTCAGATTTACGGTATATTGCGTTTTAGAGGCGGTAAATTTCGGGCTCAGAGTTCCCTGTGAGATACTCAGACTTGCCAGATTGGCATTGCTTGACAGCTTCTTTTCTTCCTGCTTTTTTTCCTCCGGCTTTTGTGTTTCCTGTTTCTGAGGTGTTTCATTTTTCGGAGTTTCTTTCGGTCTTGTGACAACCTGCACGGATGCAGAACCGGATACCGGCACATCCTTTTCCGTATTAAAATCTCCCAGCGTACCGGATGCTGAAACAGTCAGAGTTCCTTCTGCAGAAGCAGTCACCGTAAAGGATTGTGAGCTGTTTTCCAGCCAATAGGTTCCATTAGCCGCTCCGCTGACACTTATATTTCCCGCACCGCCGGATGCGCTAACCGTAAAGGTAACACTGTCACCGACATATATCGTACTTGCACTGGCCGTAACACTCAGACTGGCTGCATGTATAAAGCCGGACAGGTTTAAGATTCCAGCCGCTACGATGAACACAGCTGCCAGTTTTACAAATTTCAGTTTGAATTTCTTCATCAAATTACTCCTTTATCGTACTCTTCCCCATAATATGGTTCTTGATTTTCACATAATCGGCAGGGGTGATTTTTCCATCCTTATTCACATCGGCAGCCGTTAATGCTTTGCCGCTCAGTGTGGATTTCTTCATGATATGGTTTTTTACCTTGACATAGTCGGCAGGGGTGATTTTTCCATCGTTATTCACATCCCCCAGCTTATAGGCACCGCTGTTATTGCCGGAATCACTTCCGCCGGAGGAGTCGCTTGTATAGCCGTTTTCAGACAGCAGAGAGCTGTGTACATAGCCGTAGCTGGTTCCGAAATTATAGCTGTTTCCGGAATAATCAATCGCCGTTCTCGCACTGTTCAACGGTACATCCAGCTGAATTTTATACCAGTCTGTACTTCCGCTTACGCTTTCTCCCTTTACCTTCCCGAGGATGTTAAAGGACATATTTCCATTTTTCGGTGTTGTATACAGGTTTGCTGAGGAGGTTGTCGCTTCCTTGCGGATATTGATTGCCCCCTGATCTTTAAAGACCAGCTTTTTGGAGCCTGCATCACTTTTTCCACTGACGTATTCATCCAGCTGCCACATCCAGTGCGCTGCACTCTCACCCCAGTATGGATCGGAAGCATAGGAAACATTCATACCGCTTGCCTTATCGCCCAGGAATGCTCCGTGATAGGTTGCATATTTCGGTGTGGAATACCACAGATTCACATAGTATTTATCATGATCCAGAATACTGTTTTGCGGTGAGGAATAGCCGTTTGCCAATCCGGGATCAGAATCCACCGCATTGTGCCCGAACAGATTGTTCTTGCTTAACGCGATAGAGCTGGTACCAAATGCACTCTCATTGACAGCAACACCAAAGGATGACAGTGCATAGGCACCATATGTATTCTGATAATTAATAAAATATTTTCCCATTTCATACATCTTTGTATCCTTGGTGTTATATAAATCATCCAGATAGCTCTTCACATAGCCGTTTATATCACTGGCAGTAAAGCTCGTTTTCGTACGGGATGAAACATACTGATAATAATTATAATACGGCTGTGACGGATTGATTGAATTCTTTCTTGTATTGGCCTTGTAGTCATCAATCATCTTCTGATAGGTCGTATAGAAATAATGCCCGTCATAGCTGTAGTATACCGTATTGCTCTTCATATAGCTCTGCTGCTTGCCGACCATTGCTGTACTTGTATAATACGGCTGCCGGATATTCAGCGTGATGGAATGATAAATGTTTCCGTTTTTGCATATGTAATAGTTTACGGACTGCACCGTATCCTCGTCCTCATAATTCAGAATCTCCACCTCATCGGCATCCACCAGACCGACAACACCGGCCAGCATGAACTTCACCTTGGTACCATTGCTTTCATATCCAAGAAACGCCCCGTCGGCAGCATAATATCCGTTGGTATAACCGGTATAGCCGGTCCCCACCTCTGTATAGCTGGTGTTTTTTCCGGAATCTGACTTCGTCTTGAAATTGACAACACCATATTTAATATCTCTGGCACCGCCGATTCCCTTTACCTTTGCCATGTTTTCTCTGGCCGCCTGTTCCTTTTTCGTTTCAGCCTCCAGCTTGGCAGTATCCTCGATGATGATTTTACCGTTTTCATCTATTCTTTTAAACACATGATTCTCCGGAAGTCTGGAGGAAACAGCCTCCGGTTCTTTTTCTGCAGTATTCTGCGCTCCTATGTAGCCCTGCTGAAGCAGTATGCCACCACATAAAAGAGCCGCTATACCTATCATAATTTTCTTCTTCATATCATCACATTTCCTTTTCATATAAAGTTTGTCAGTCTAATTATATAAGAAAGTAGGAGAACATGCAATTTTATTTCCACATGAAATTCTTAAGTTTTTGCGGAAGAGAAAAAAAGACAGGAATTCCGGAATATTTTACCTGTCGCCTTCTCAATCACAAAACTGTCACAGGAAACTATTTTACGTCAGGCTTTTGAAGCTTACTTGAAACCGCTTTGTTATGAGGCATTTACATCTATCAGGCAGAAGGTCTTTGCATTAGGTTGTAAGTGATTTTTATTGATACTGAATTCCCTGTACAATTTTTGAAAATTATTGTTGCATTTTACATTATAAGATGGTATGATATCTAAGCAAATTGTGTTTTAAAGTATTGTACGGAAGGAGGTAAACGGTATGTCAAAAGTTTGTGCAATTACAGGTAAAGGACCTTTATCAGGTAATAAACGCTCTCACTCTATGCGTGCTAGTCGTCGTAACTGGAATGTAAACTTACAGAAAGTTAAAGTCGTTGTTGATGGAAAACCTCAAACGATCCGTATTAGTGCTCGTGCATTAAAAACGCTGAAAAACAAAAAAGCTATCTAAGAGTGGATATGAAACAGGGTAACCTGTTTTTTTCTTTCTTTAGGAAACAAGGAGCCAATCATAGAGAAAGCAGATCATCCTGAAATACACAGGTGATCTGCCTTTTTGTAATACCATCAATGATTGCTTCTATTTAGAAATACCGTCAATATCCTGTTTATTGCAGGCATAAATCCATATCTGAAGCAGACATATAGCGTGCGCAAATACATTGGGATATCAATTCCTGTTTATAGTGCGGAATCATACACTGTATTACTTAATCATACTGCATGAAGGGAGTAGGAGATCAGACATCAAAAACACTGTTTCCTATGAATTCCGCAAGAATGCTGCTTCTTGGCACTGCCTCCTCGCTGCCATCCACAAAGTAGGCAAGCAGCTTTTTCAAACGATTAGCCTCCAGATACGCTGCTTCATGAGGATGCACCTGTTCCAGCAGCGGAATCACAATTTTCTTAAGAATGGACATTTCATATACCATGGAGGAATTGAAAATGGCATCTGCCTCCTCCTGATACGGATAGATGTTTTGATCCTCTCCCTGCTTTACATTCTTCCAGAAATGAATGGTATTTTGGGCACTCCAGCTGCGAAACTGATAGTCTCTGGCAATGCGTCGGATCAGACGGTAATCACTTGTGGGTATACGATTATGCTCATCCAGATTCAAGTGCGTCAATGCATTGATATAAATACGAAACTTCGCCTCTTCCGGCAGATCGGCGGAGGTCTTAGGATTCAATCCGTGGATACCTTCTATAATCAGGATATGATCATCCTCCAGCACTGTTTCTCTTTCCTTCCGCTCGCGCAGCCCCGTTTTGAAGTTGAACAGCGGCATATGCACCGCTTCCTTATGCAGCAGTTTCAGCATGGTGTCATTAAACAGCTCCAGATCCAGTGCCTCCAACCCTTCAAAATCATAGCTTCCATCCGGCAGCCTTGGACAGTCCTCGCGGTTTTTATAGAAATCATCCATAGAGATCGGCATCGGTTTTTTCCCAAGAATCTTAAGGTGAATGGCCAGACGTCTGGAAAAGGTTGTCTTTCCTGCAGAGCTCGGTCCTGCAATCAAAATGAATTTCGTATGCGGATGCCCCTGTACAATGGACGCCGCGAGCTCTGCCAGCTTCTTTTCTACCATCGTTTCGCTCATCAGCACCAGATCATCCATATAGCCCTGCTGAATCTGTGCATTCAGCTCTGCAATATTGGATACACCGATCAGCCTGCCCCAGGTTTCAAACTCCTGAAACACATGAAACAGCTTTGCCTGATTCTGAAATCCGTTTCCTGCGGACAGCCAGACACCCGGTGCATAAAAACGAATGGAAAAATGTGTGAGATAGGAGGTATCCGGCAGCATGATGCCGTAAAAATAATCATCATATCCGCACAATGTATAAATACTGCTGGTCGCACTTTTCCTGCATGCCAAAAGATTCGCCTTGTTTTTCATTCCCAGACGGTCAAAATAGGCCTGTGCCTCTGCTGTGGCCACAACACGTCGGTGAATCACCTCGTTTGCGGCAATGAGCTCCTTCATCCGCTTTTCAATTTTACGTACATCCTGCGGCTTACAGTATCCTTCCTTATCGATTTCGCAATACTGACCGCCACTGAGGGCATGCTCCATGCGGACACGGGCATCGGGAAACAGACTGCGCACCGCTACAATAAACAGAAAATTCAAGCTGCGCTCATAGATAAGCTTCCCGGTTTCACTATCCGCATAAATATAATCCAGTGCACCGCTTTTTTTGATTCGATAATTCAGATCATGCAGCTTTCCATCCAGCGTAACTGCATAAACCGCCTCCTTTACGTTCCATGCTTCCAGCAGCTCATGAACATAGGCACCTGCTTCACACTGCTTCACCTCACCGCTTTTCAGCTTCAACTCCAGCATAATCAGCCCTCCTTTTTCATCAGTATATGTCAGACAGCCCTGCTTCATACAGCTGTCGTTTATATTCCCCTTCATTATACCCGCTTCCCGGTAAAAACAAAAGAAAAAGGAACATGTCGTATAGACATGCTCCAAAGAAAGCATTTTTAAAGCTTCCTATATGTTTATTCCGTTTTGTTATGCGTCCCTGCACTGCATCATCAGCACACGCCCGTAATGTATGGTGATCCTCGCAATATTGCCATTGATTTCATTGGAAAGCGGATAAATATCCGTAACCTTCAAAACGCGTTCCTTCAAGGGATAGGCAACCCCCTCCTCACTGATGCAGGAATCCTCCAGAGGTAGAAAGGACAAGTAGGTATGCAGCTTTTCGACCTCATAGATTCCCGGATGCAATACCTTGATGATATTTGTATCATTCATCAGGGTCAGCGGAAGCTCACGATAGATCATCAGATGCAGATTGGCCATTTCATGATCCAGACGTCCACCCAGGCCGCCGTATAGGATAATGTCATCATAGCCCAGCTGCAGTGCTGCTTCGATTGCAACCTCAGTATCGGTTTCATTTTTATGGGAGGGGAGCTTTTCCACCTCACAATACTGCTTGAGCTGTGCAAGCTCCTCCCTTGTTATGCTGTCAAAGTCCCCTACGGCCTTGCGCATGGCAATACCCTGCCGCATGCAGCAGACAGCTCCATGATCTACGCCGATATAATCGGCATGTGCAATGACCGGCGCAGTCTCACACATGCCGGCAACGAGAACTACCTTTGACATGCCAACAGCTTATCCACGGATTCCGCAATATCGTTTTTGAACACATAGCTTCCGGCAACCAGCGTATCCACTCCGGCAGCTACGGCCAGCTTTGCCGTTTCCCCATTGATACCGCCATCGATTTCAATACGTGTATTCAGACCTTCCTTTTCAATCCGCTCACGCAGTACGCGCACCTTTTCCAGCGTATCCTCCATAAAGGACTGTCCGCCAAAGCCCGGCTCCACCGACATGATCAAAACCAGATCCATTTCCTTCAGATGTGCCAGCAGTGCGTCCACACCGGTTTTCGGCTTCACAGACACACCTGCCTGTACACCCATTTCACGGATTTTTCTGCACAGCTGAATGCAGGCATCCACATCCTTCACAGCTTCCAGATGGAAGGTGATAACATCTGCACCTGCCTTGGCGAAGATTTCCGCAACCATATCCGGATTTTCTACCATGATATGAACATCCATTACCATATCCACTGCTTTTTTAAAGCCCTTGAGAAGGTCCGGTCCAAAGGTCAGATTCGGTACAAAATGGCCATCCATAACATCAAAATGCATCCATTTCGCATTGCTTTCATCCAGCTCCTTCAGCTGTTCACTCGTTCTGGAATAGTCCAGTGACAGAATGGACGGAGCGATTACTAATTCTTTCATAACGTGTGTCCTCCTTCATAATTGTATTGTATTTTCTGTATGCTGTTTCAATACCGCGGCTTTGCTTTTTGTATCATATCCACAATTTCCAGATAATGCGCATAGCGTTCCCTGCGTATCATCCCATCCTCAACAGCAGCACGTATGGCACAATCCGGTTCATTGACATGAATACAATCGCGAAATCTGCATGCATCCTGAACATTTTGAAAATCAGGTATGCATTCGGCCAGCTGCGTGATATTCATCGCAGTAAAATCCAGTGAGGAAAAACCGGGGGTATCCGCCACCCAGCCGCCGGCAATCTCATGCAGCTCACAATGCCGTGTTGTATGCTTTCCTCTACCCAAAGCCTTGCTGATTTCCTGTGTTTGAAGATGAAAGGTAGGGTCAATCCGGTTTAACAGGGAGCTTTTTCCTGCGCCGCTCTGCCCTGTCAGCACACTGATATTTCCCTTCAAGGCCTGTATCAGATCCTCACTTGCATAGCCTTTCCCACTCTGATACACTTCATAACCGCTGTCGATATAATGCTGGATTTCCTCATGGATTGCATCATTTTCAGCGATGAGATCCAGCTTGGTGATGCATAAAACAGGACGGATTCCCGCATAGCATACACTGAAAATCAAGCGGTCAATCAGGGTTGTTGAAAAATCCGGGTCCTTGCAGGACATGACGATGATCGCCTGATCCACGTTGGCAATGGATGGGCGGACGAGGGCATTTTTACGGGGCAGAATTTTCTGAATACCGTTTTGATCCGCAAAGCGTTCAAATTCCACCAGATCGCCGACAACCGGAGAGTGCGCCTTACGCAGCTTTCCCATGGCAACACACAGCACCCGCTCCTGATTGGCTGCCAGCACCTCATAGCGGCTGGATACGATCTTGATAATTCTTCCTGTTTCTGTCATTTGTAAAACCTTATCGTTATAACATTCGGATTCTCCATCTGCTGGACATATTCCGTTCCCTCTGCAGGATCCACGTCTGTAACGACTCCTTTTTTAATGGTCTTTTGTTCCTCTTCACTCAGGTCATCATAGGAACGCTCATCCGATACCGGAAGTATTCCCGTCTTTTCTTTAATTAAAGCAATGGCCTCTTCTGCCGTTTTTCCTACAACGCCCTCTATCTTCCAGCTCATCAGCTGACTGACAGTTATTTTTAATGTATATTCTTTATCCGGATCCAGCTTTTCTCCGATTTCCAAGCCGCTTTGTTCCGCTATATATCCGGGCCACGTATTCGCCCTTTGCTCATAGCTGATTTCCAGCTTGATGTTTGGATTCTGTTCATTCAGTTCCTTTTCCACTTCCTCCGGTAAACGATGGCGGTAATCCTTTACCACAAACCAGGTTCCTCTGGAAACAGTCAGCGTCAGCTTGGATTTTTCACCAATTTCCTCTCCGGTATCCGGGGATACACGGATAACATGACCTTTTTCCACATCATCACTCAGCTCCTGCTTAATCGTAATATTATCCTTTTTAAACCCGCTGGAGGTCAGCGTCTGAATTGCCTCCTGCTGCGTCTGTGATGTGGACAGCTCCGGGACCTTAATCATCTTTTCTTTATCAAAAATTCCGCTCATCAGTACAAAGGCCGCAACACCGATCACACACAGCCCAACAATCATAGCAATGATGATTTTTGTGATTTTCCGATTACCGGAATCATCCTCTTCATCCTCTTCAATCGGCTCCACATGCTTTTTGCGCACCTCAGTTTTCTTAGTCTGCTTCTGCTTGCGCTGCTCCATGACCATTGTCGGCTGCGGATGCTCTTCCTCAAACACCAGCTTTTCGACATGTGCATATTCCGGAAGCAGGCAGCGGTGCAGGTCATACAGCATATCCTTCGCACTCTGATAGCGCAGCTTGCGGTTTTTCACGGTTGCCTTGATGATGATGTTCTCCACGGACTGCGGCAGTGTCGGATTGAAATCACGAACACTTGGTATCTCCTCACGCAGATGCTTCATTGCAATCTGGACGGGATTGTCTCCATGGAAGGGAACATTCCCGGTCAAAAGCTCATAAAACACGATACCAAGCGCATAGATATCCACCTGATTGCTTGGTGTTTCTCCCCGTGTTGTTTCCGGAGCCAGATAGTGCGCACTGCCCAGTACCGCATCACTTTGCGTCAGCTGTACCGTATCGTGCGCCAGCGCAATTCCGAAATCGGTAATCTTTACCGTACCATCATCCTTAACCAGAACATTCTGCGGCTTGATATCCCGGTGAATAATATCGTTTTCATGGGCATGCTGTACGGCGCTGGTCAGCTGAATCATGATGTTTACAGCCTCTTCCTGATGCAGTGCCCCACGCTGGGAAATCAGCTGCTTCAGTGTACGGCCGCGTACATATTCCATTACGATATAGTGACGTCCCTCAAACTCTCCGACATCGTATACATCCACTACATTGGGATGGTTCAGCTTGCTGACCGCATTGGCCTCCCGCTGAAAGCGCAGCAGTGTCACCGGATCCTTGCTGAGCTCCCCACGCAGCACCTTGATCGCCACCTCACGGTTCAATATGGTATCGATTGCCAGATAGACATCCGCCATACCGCCTTCCCCCAATGAAGAAACGATCATATAGCGCTCGGCAATCATTTTGTTGTTGTTATTCATGGAGATCACCTGCCTGTTCCACGATGATGACACTCACATTGTCATAGCCGCCCGCAAGAAGAGCCTTGTCAATCAGCATGCGTACCTTATCCTCCACGCTGCGCTTACTTTCCAAAATCTCGCGAATAATCGCTTCACTGACATAGCCGTGTAAACCATCACTGCAAATCAGCAGCGCCTTGTAATCATTTTTAATTTTATTGATATCGATGCGTACAGTATCCCATATGCCGAGGGCATTGGTCAGCATGTTGCGATTCGGATGCACCGCTGCCTCCTCTTCGCTCAATTCTCCGCGCTTCAGCATATCCGCAATATAGGAATGATCCTCTGTCAATGCCAGAAAATCATCCGCATACAGCCCATAGGTACGGGAATCTCCGACATTGAAAATGTAGGTCGTCGTTTCACATTTCAGAATACCAACTAGTGTGGTTCCCATTCCCTTTTGTTCTGTATTGCGTGTTGACTGCGTAAAAATCAGATCATTTGCTTCCTGTATGGTATCCTGCAGCCAGTGCTTGACCTGAACATCCGAGCTGCATTTTTCCATTTTCAAAAAGCTTTCCTTCATATGCTCAATAGCCATACGACTCGCAACATCTCCTGCAAGACCGCCGCCAATGCCGTCACAGACTACAGCTAACAGAGCATGCTCTCCGTTTTCCAGAAAACAGATGCTGTCCTGATTATTTCTTCTTCGAAGTCCGACATGACTCGCTCCATAATATTGAATACTCATGAACGGCTCCCTTCCTGTTCCTTCTTCAGATGCTTAACACGCAGCTGTCCGCATGCCGCGTCGATATCCGCACCATGCTCCTTACGAATCGTACAACGCACTCCCTGCTTCATGAGTGCATCATAGAATACCATGGCATGGGCATGATCCACTCCCTGAAAGCCGTTTTCATCCACAGCGTTGTAGGGAATCAGATTCACATAGGCATTCAGACCCTTTAACAGCTTTGCCAGCTGTGCCACATGCTCCTTCTGGTCATTGACCCCGCGCAGAAGAATATATTCAAACGTCAGACGGCGATTGTTCTCCCGTGCATAATACTGGATTGCCTCCATCAGCTCCTCCAGTGGATAGGCACGGTTGACCGGCATCAGACGATCGCGGAGTTCATTGTTTGGCGCATGCAGAGAGATTGCCAGATTGTATTGTGTGTGCTCCTTGGCAAATTCATAAATTTTCGGAACGACACCGCAGGTGGATATCGTAATATGACGCGCACCGATTCCCAATCCGCGATCATGATTGACAGTAGAAAGGAAATTCATCACATGCTCGTAATTGTCAAACGGTTCCCCCGTTCCCATTACCACAATATGACTCAGCCGATCCTCCTGCTTATCCAGATCACGCTGCACATACAGCACCTGGGCCACCATTTCTCCACTTGTCAGGTTGCGTTTCTTTTTTGTCAGACCACTGGCACAAAAGGCACAGGCCATATTGCAGCCTACCTGTGAGGTAACACAGATACTCTTACCATAATCAAACTGCATCAGCACACTTTCAATCAGGGAGCCGTCCTCCAAAGCAAACAGATATTTCGTCGTCCCATCGCTTGCCACCTGCTTATCACGCAGCTTTAGCGGCGTGAGAGAAAACTGCTGCTTCAGGGTCTCTCTGGTGTCCTTGGAAAGATCACTCATGTCATCTATGCTGACTGCACGTTTGCGATACAGCCATTGAAAGATCTGATGTGCACGAAATTTTTTCCAGCCCTGCTCCAGAGCCATATCGCCCATCTGATCGTATGTAAAATCATATAAACTTTTCATTTTATCACCGTATCCTATTTTACCATAGAATCCTTGCAGGGACCAAGGAGTTTCCATTTCTTAATAAAGTTTTCAGAAACTTACGATATTATCGGAATGAAATCCACATGGAAGGCAGAGAGAAGAAAATGAATAGCGTGTATAGGGGCTTACCCAATTGTGGTTAAATTCAAAATCTGAAGAATGCAACACGATTGTACTTATCAATAGAATTTGAATCTGTCTTTTCGCAAACACACAAAACTAGAAAGAAACATAAGACACTTCTTTCTATGAGATACAGTTTATCAAATTTTACAAAAAAATTTATTTCCTTTAGGAGTTTTGTATATTGCATTCGTATGTATATATGTAGGAGGTTCATCGGTATGCATACACTATACCTTAGAAATGCACCAGGTGAAAGGAGGAAGGATGGATTACATATTCTGGTTTCTCATCGCACTGATTGGTATCACACCGAAAGTGCTGCGGGAGCTTGGAATCATCCTGTACATCGTCCTGAAATACAAACGGCGGCATTAGTAAGCAGATAATCTCAGTGTTCTGTTAACTGGGATGATACTGCTACGGAAAGGAGTTGAACTCGCCGTTTTCATTACTCCTGGATTTGGTGCCTCTTACTGCGTCAAAAGGGACAGAGTTATGTGGAAGATACTCTGTCCCTTTCTTTTGACCTTTCGGTCTTTGGATTTGGCACCTATATTATAGAATATTTTCATGCCATTTTCAATGTAAAATTCATGCTTTTACGCAGACTTTTACGCAGCTGTTACACCAGCCATACAATGCCTGTATCACATTATAAACCACTGACAGAAAGCGATGTAAACAAAATACTCGGTGAACCAATAGATCCAGCATTCAGCTTTCCATCATTCCCCAGCATCTCCACCTGCTTCATTGCCTCCAGAAAATTACCAGCGATCGTGATCAGATTGACCGGCTTGACCTTTTTTCCGTCCTTCACATACCAGCCCTGAGATTGCAGTGAAAATTCACCTGTCATGGCATTCAGTCCGGCATGCAGACCTGTTATTTCCGTAACAATGATTCCTTCCTCCATCGATGCAATCATTTCATCCATAGATGTACTTCCATTTTCAATAAACAGATTGCTTGGAGCTATACCGACATTGGATGCATATCCCGCCTTAAATCCATTGCCCGTCGTTTCACAATTCATAAGCTTTGCGGATTTCAGATTGTGCAGATAGGTCTTTAAAACGCCTTTATCAACCAGTATCTTATTCCTGCAGGCAACCCCCTCATCATCAAAGCTTCTCGAGTTATAGCCGTTCTTCAACAACGGATCATCCACAATTGTAATTTTATCACTGAAAATCTGTTTCTCAATACTGTCATTCAATAATGAAATACCTTTGTAAGCATTTTCTCCGTCAAACATACCGCTAAAGGCCGCCAGCAAATCTGCCATTGCCTCATTTTCAATCAGAACCGGATACTGTGCACTCTGCACACTTTCAGCAGACAGCTTATCCAGCACCTTACGGCTCACACCTGCTGCAAATTTTTTCGCGTCGAAGCAAACATCATCATACAGATACTGCCAGTCACCTGCAATCTTTGTATCCTCTTGATCCTTCGCCATAACTGCTGTACTGATATACGCCGCATGCTGTGCATCATGCAGATGAACACCTAATGTATTATCAATGGCAATTTCCACATCGACTTCGCCATAGCTGGTATTCATAACCTGAGCGATTCTGGCATCCGATTCCTTTATATACTGCTCCACCGTCTTCAGCATTTCGATCTTTTCTGCATCCGGATGTGTATTCCATGTACAGCTGCGCAGCTGCAGCTGGGGATACGCAGAATCACCCGCATAAATTTCCACTTCATCCCTGCTTGTAATCACCTCCGCATTTTCCTTTATCCTGCAGAGCGTGTCCTCCAGTAAGGCATCATCATCCTGTTCCAGAAAACAGATACCCATATTTCCTTTATATATACCACGAATCGCAAATCCGTTACACTCACTGATGGTGTAGCCGTCCACACTTCCTTCAAACAGCCGTATGGATGTGGATCTGCTTTTCTGTTCATAGATTTCCAACTGTTCGATACCCGCAGCCTTTGCCGCGTCAAGCCAACGTTGCTTATGCATGTTCCTTGCCTCCCTTACTGCCACCAACCGTCATTTCACTAACTCGTATTGCCGGCTGACCGACATCTGTAGGTATGCTTCCGCTGCTGGATCCGCACATTCCCTGTGCACGCGCAAGATTACCTGCGACTCGGTCAATTTTCAGCAATGTATCCGAGCCGTTTCCAATCAGTGTTGCGCCCTTGACAGGTGTTGTTATCTTTCCGTCCTCGATCAAATATGCTTCTCTGACAGCGAAATTGAAATCACCGGTTGCCTGCACACTGCCACCAGCCATTGTCTTTGCATATAGTCCATACGAGGTTTCCTTTATCATATCCTCCAGCTGATCCGTACCGTTCAACAGGAAGGTATTGGTCATTCGGGACGTTGTTTCATATTTATAGGACTGCCGTCTGCTGGATGCCGTGGAAGGCATGTTCAATCGGCGTCCATTCAATGTATCCACCAGATAACTCTTCAATATTCCCTTTTCAATCAGTACCGTGCGTCGTGTGAAATTTCCCTCATCATCGATATTTGCACTTCCCCAGGCATTGGGAATCGTACCGTCATCCACAGCCGTTACACATTCACTCGCAATTCTCTGTCCCAGCTTTCCTGCAAAATTGGATTGATTTTTCGCAACCCCGCGTGCCTCCAGAGAGTGTCCGCAGGCCTCATGGAAGATGACACCGCCAAAGCCGTTGTCGATAATAACCGGCATAACACCGCTGGGACACGGCTGTGCATACAGCATCGTCATCGCAATGCGCGCCGCCTCTTTTCCGATATCCTCCGGTTTGTATGTATCATAAAACTCCATTCCTTCACTGCCTCCGGGAGAACAGCTTCCGGTTTCCCGCAATGCTCCATCCTGTGCAACGGCAGATACCGCCATTCTAGTCCGAATCCGGACATCACGAATATATTTTCCTTCCGAATTGGATATTGCGACATGCTGCTCATCATCCTGATAATTCACAATCGCCTTCGTTATATGCGAATCATAGGACTGTGCAGCTTCGCTAGCACGCCTCATAAGCGCCACTTTATCCTTTAGCGCAGTTTCGCGCGGTATGCGCCGTATGATATGAGCATTTTCATACGTTATTTCCTTTAATTGCACAGGAATATGCTTTCCCTGTTCCCCCAGACTGTCCGCCAGCTTTTTCGCAAATTCCTTCAGATTTTTTTCATCTGTATCATTGGTATAGCCGTACACGGATTCCAGTCCATGATAAATCCGCAGACCCAGCCCGCAGCGAATACCGCTGTTGGTGCTTTCAACCTCGTCATTCAGCATGGATATTCTGGTACTGTAATTGACTTCTTCAAAAATCTCCGCAAAATCACCCGTCGTACTGCAGGCAATTTCCAGTACATCTTCCAATATGTTTTTCTCTAACATAACGTCACCTCTCATCTGTTCATCATTATACGCCATCTTAAAGAGAGATTGCAAACAAAAGAGCCTGCATATATGCCTTTCCATGCACTTACGGTATTCCTGGTATGAAAATTAGGGATACTTGCACACAATTTTTATATAGCGTATAGTTTACAAAAGAGCGCAGGAAAAGCGAGGATTAAAAAAACGTATTGGCATATCCTATATGCAAGGGAGGAAAAGAAATGGAATGGTTAAGAAAGCTTAGTGATGCCATCGCATACATAGAGCAAAATCTTGATGCAGAGATATCGTACGAGGAGGCAGCCCGTATCGCATGCTGCTCCACCTATTATTTTCAAAGAATGTTTTCCTATGTCGCCGGCATATCGCTGTCAGATTATATCCGAAGACGAAGAATGTCGCAGGCTGCCTTCGATTTGCAGCGCTGTGATGCCAAGGTGCTGGATGTTGCCCTCAAGTATGGCTATACCTCACCAACCGCATTTAACAGAGCCTTTCAAAAGGTTCACGGTATCCCTCCGACAGCCGCAAAGAATATCGGCAAAACACTGCATGCATATCCGCCGATACAGTTTTCTGTCAATATCACAGGAGGAAGTCCTATGGCCTATCATATAGCAGAAAAAAAGGAGCTGCGCTTTGCCGGCATCCGGATACGCCTATGCGAGGAGATGGAGGAGAATCATAAAATTGTCCCCCATTTCTGGAAGGAAACAATGCAAAGTCCGCAATACACAGAGCTCTGTCAGCTATCTGATGCCGGTACGAATGCAATCTTCGGCATCAGCGTATATGAGGATCCCGATCACATTTTCTACTATATAGCAGTTGCCACAAGCAAAAAGATTCCATCCCGGTTTCATGAGCTGCGCATTCCTGCCGCGACCTGGGCTGTGTTTGAAAACAAGGGGAATTTCAAGGAAAATGTACAGGATATTTTCCGCCGGTTTTATACCGAATGGCTGCTGTTTTCCGGTTATGAATATGCACGGCTTCCCGATATTGAAGCATATCCTGTGCAGACGCAGGCACCATACGACAACCAATGCGATGTATGGATTGCCATTCAGAAAGAAGAGGAGAAGAAACATGGAATATAAAATCGAAATACGAGAGATTGAGCCGCTTTGTGTGGCATACATGAGTTATGAAGGAGATGTTACAAAAGCAAACCGGGTATTTCCCAAGGTGTTTCAATCAATACACGGGAAAACAAACGGGGCACCGTTTTTCAACTATCTGTCTATGAATCCGGAAACAAAGCAGGGAGCACTGGAGCTCTGTGTTCCAACGGATGAAGTGCCATGCACTCAGGATATTGAAGTAAAGCGAATGCCCCGCATCAAAGCGGTATGTGTTACCCATATCGGCTCCTATGCGACACTGCCGCTTGCCTATGCCGCAATTGATCAGTATGCGGTCAAACACAGCCTAAAGATTTCTGCACCCTTTCGGGAGGTTTTCATCAAGGGGCCGGGAATGCTGTTCAAGGGAAATCCGAAAAAATATATCACGGAAATACAATTTCCGATTCTGGAGGAAGCATGAGTGCCATACAGGTAAAGCAGGTAGTCAAGCAGTATAAAAACGGCGTACAGGCACTGAATGGTATATCTCTTTGCGTTGAACGGGGAGAGATTTTCTCTTTGCTTGGACAAAACGGTGCCGGTAAATCCACACTGCTCAGAATACTGACAACCTATTTGCAGCCGACATCCGGTAGAATAACAATGCTGGGGAAGGATTTGTGTAGGGATGCAGCCTCTCTGCGCTCGCAAATTGCCTGCGTTGCCCAGCAAACCTCCATTGATACGTATTTATCTCTGGAAGAAAATATGCTGCTTCATAGCCGTTTGTACAGAATCCCCAAAAGGGATGCCGAAAAACGGATGGAAACGCTCATTGTTGATTTCGGTCTGGAGCCGTATCGGCGCTATCCGGTATCCTCTTATTCCGGCGGTGTGAAACGGCGTCTGGATATTGCCCTGAATATGATGACGAATCCGAAAATTCTGTTTCTGGATGAGCCTACGGTGGGAATGGATGTACAGTCCCGTATTGCGATGTGGGGAATGATGAGAAAAATCAGAGATGATTTTGGTGTCACGATTTTTCTTACGACACATTACCTGGAGGAAGCTGATCAGCTCAGCAATACCGTCTGCATTATGAAGGATGGCAAGGAAGTAACACAGGGATCCCCCGCACAGCTGCGCTCTTTACTGCGGCAGAATTCGATAGAAATCACCTTTTCCTCTGAAGCAGAGGCAAGAAAAGGCTGTGGCATCCTAAAGGAGCAGATGTCAAAGGAAATCCTTCTACGTGCTGAAAAGCTTCTGATTTATACGCAGACCCCGCAAAGCGATATAGAAGCAGCAACGGCAGTATTATTGAAAAGGCATGCGGCATTTCAGGGAATAGAAATCGCTCAGCCGACATTGGAGGATGTATATCTGAGACTGACACAGAGTGAAAGGAAGGAATGTGTATGAGTGTTTTTACCCTTTTATACAGGAATATAAAATGGAGATTCCACAACAAATTCACCATTGTTATGACAGCTTTACAGCCGATTCTGTGGCTGATACTTTATAGTGCAATCGCTTCTTCAACGATGCAGCATTCCGGCATCGAAAATTATACGGCGTTCATGCTTCCGGGACTGATTGTCCTAATCAGCTTCTCGACCTGCAGCAGCAGTGGAATTATGAATTATCTGATGAAATCGGATGGCAGCTTCGATCGTATACTGATTGCTCCGCTCACACGCAGCTCCATTGTGCTTGCACAGCTTTTTGAAGCCGTATTGTGTACCTTTCTGGAGGTAGGAATTATGATAGCTCTCAGTCTTCTGTTTTCTGTCAGATTTTCCCTGCCACTCTCTGGATATCTCATCTTTATTTCACTGATTTTTCTGACCTCATTTTTTATGGCAGGGCTGTCTTATGGAATCAGCATGCTCCTTCCGAATGAGGTGATATACGAAACTGTTATGAACGCGATTGTACTTCCGGTGTTTTTTCTCAGCAATGCACTGTTTCCCATGACAGGTATTACCGGTTTCTTACATACTGCAATCAATCTCAATCCGTTTACCCATATGATCCAGGCATTGCGTTCTCTGATTCTATATGGCAGAATAGACACAGGGAATCTGACAGCTGTTTTGCTGCTGTTTATCCTTATGGGAAGCCTCAGCTTTTTATGGGCGTGCCGGCAGCTGGAAAAAAAGACAAATCTGTAGCTGAGGATAGTGTGATTACTTATGTATGCATGTTCCATATCTCTATGTAATCAGGAATCATGTAATACCGGAAGCAATGTTGTGCTATTTTTTAAACCTGGGAATAACCTTAAACAATTGTAAAAAGACGAGCGGTATATACTCGTCTTTTCTTATTTATAGGCGATTTTGTTTGATAGCCTCAAGAGAAGTCTAGCTCAATCATTCCTTTTATCTTCAAATTAACATCCATAAATTTAGACATATAATCCTCGAGGAGGGGCTAGACATTTGTCAGATACAATTGAAAAAGGAGCTGCCAGAATTTAGATACGCTAGCCTTGGAGAGGCTATACTGGGGTTACGATTGCTTAACCATATCATAGTTGCATTTAGATCCACTAGCCTCAGGAGAGGCTAGACCGAAGGCCCAAAAACAGCATTCATCCATAATAAAATTAGATCTATAGGATTAGAATAGCACTTGACTTACTAACAATCACCATAGCAGCTGAATCTCACATTATAATCTTTGCTGCCTTGTTTATGCTTCCATTTGCTCAACACGCTTTCCAGCACCAAATTCACCGGGATTCACATCAATAACCACCCGACTTGGAGAAACTAATGCATCCTCGTGCTGACAACGCCATCGCTCCTGTGCATTCCTACCATCCATAGTATCTCCGTCTTTGATAATATCTTCTCCCTGTGCATAAAGATAAGATGTAAAATTAAACATATAGCGAATAATAAAATCTATATCCAAATCATGAAAGTGACACTGCAAATCACACAATCCTATCGCTGTCAAACCGGTCGTATCCACAATCTTTTCCGAGCTCTCCGCAATATTGAACAATCGCACATTGACACCGCCATCAAGAAAATGCAGCGCAGGATTGCTCCAGCTGCTGTTTAACCAGTCAGCTCTTGGTACAATCTTTCCTGCATGCGGCCAGTACATCGCCACTGCCTCCGGATAAACCTCCATCATAATATCCGCAAATGCTGCAAGTATTTCACAACGCTCCCGCACAGGAAGCCCACTTGCCATAAAATCGGAAAACATGATTTCATATTGACAGTCTTCGAGTAGCTCCTCAACATTTTCACAGCTCCAGCATTGTTGCAAAACCAGTTCCGGTATCGTCGTTTTATCAAACGCAATCATCTGCGTTATAAACAACTGCGATGGCACCTTCATATCATCCTTATAGGTTACTTTATGATTACAGAGTGCATAGGAATACATACCCTCCTGCTCTATAACATCATCTACTTCGTTAAACCTCTTTAGCAGTCGCTCCCAGATTGCAAGAGCACGACTTTCAACCGGCTCCTTCAGCAGCAACTTTATGTAATATACACCCGCATACTTCCCCATGAACGCATCCATGGACACACTTTTTCTTTTTTCCATAACATCTCCTTATAATCCAAATACATCGTGAATTGCCACATTATCCATAATACGTGCACTTTTTTCATTTGCATGCTCCAGCATCATTTCCACTTTATTCCCAATCGCAACGTCGATAAATTTAGCTAAATCAATTCCACGCAGTGTAAAAAACAGAAACGGATTTTCATCCAGACGATTTCCTACTCCATACAATACTGCCGCAACATGCTTGCACATAATCGCCCAGTCGGGGCAGCTGCATTGAAAGCTGATTTCTCTTGGACTTGGGAAGAGGCCGCTCTCACCGGTAAACAGCTCCTGCAGACTCTGTGGGAATTCACCGCTGAGCAGTGCTTCCAGATTTTCAATCTGATTGGCACAAGCCTGCATTATGCGCTGGCAGTCTTCTTCCTTTAATGGTGATATGTGAATTTCCACCTTGTACGGTGCTTTCCGCCGGCCCTGAACCCGAGCTTGAATTCTTCCTGCACGAATCTGTAGATCAATCACAGTTCCCGTACGCACATATCGCTCTCCACGCTCCAGCCGTGATGCGAAATCTGCATATTTTTCAAGATTCTCACACCATGCCTTTCCCCACCAGCTGCTGGTGATTGCTCTTCCTTCTATCGTGACCGGCTCCATGCTGCGGCCCTTACTTTCTGCTTTCCTCATACTTTCCTCAGCCTTATATCGCAGCTCCTCTGCCGATAGCTGAGAATATTCTGCTGTTTTCCAATATCTGCTCATATGCTCACCTCGCATCCAAACGAAGAAGATTCATCAATTCCTCATTGTTCATCTCCGTAATCCATGTTTCTTTACCATCTCCGATTACCTGCTGTGAAAGCTCCACCTTGGATTTTATCAGTTCGTCGATTTTTTCTTCCACCGTTCCCTTACTGATCAGCTTATGTACAATTACATTCTTTTTCTGACCGATGCGAAATGCCCTGTCCGTTGCCTGATTCTCAACTGCCGGATTCCACCAGCGGTCAAAATGAATCACATGATTTGCGGCTGTCAGATTCAATCCGGTTCCAGCTGCTTTTAAGGAAAGAACGATATAGGGAACATAGGCTTCCTGTTGAAATGCGGCAACAATCTCTGAACGTTTTTTCACCGGTGTACCACCGTGCAGAACATAGCCCTCCTGATGGAAAATTTTGGCCAGAGTAGCATGCAGGTACGGAATGATTTCTTTATATTGTGTAAATACCAGAACCCGTTCTCTTTTTTCATATATCGTTTCACAGATTTCTTTCAGCATTTCCAGCTTTCCGCTATCCTGTATCCGGTACGATTCCTCTCCAAGATACTGATCCGGATGATTGCATATCTGCTTCAGCTTCGTGATGGTGGACAGCACAAGACCACGGCGTTCCATTCCTTCAGACTCTTTGATTTTCTCTTCCATATCGGCAATCAGCTTCCGATATAAGACAACCTGTTGTTTGCTGAGTGTGACATACTCATCGGATTCCAGCTTTTCAGGCAGATCCGCTATAATGGTTTTATCCGTTTTCAAACGCCGAAGCATAAACGGAGCAATCATCGCTTTCAGCTTTTGATATCCTTCCGGATGTTCCTCCAGACGTTTACAAAGGCTTTAAATTCCGTTGCTGTGCCCAGCAATCCCTTATTCAGCAAATCAAACAAGGACCATAAATTTGACAAATCATTTTCAATCGGTGTACCGGTCATGGCAATTCGCATCGCCCCCTTAAGCCCTTTGAGTGCCCTGGTCTGCTTGGTCAGTGGATTTTTGATTGCCTGCGCCTCATCCAGGATGATACAGTCCCATTCCTCATCCTTCAGGCAGCTCAGCTTTGCGGCCATTCCATAGGTTGTGATGGTAAGGAACACATGCAAGTCTTCATAATCCATACAGAGCTTATCACTTGTTTTGCCATGCAATATATGAAAATCCATCTTTGGTGTAAAGGAAATGCTTACCCTCACTGCTCCAGTTCCCCAGCAAAGAAGCAGGGACAATGAGTAGAACTTTGCTATCCGGCTTCTCCAGACGCAGCTCCTCCAGAAAGCTCAATACCTGAAGCGTTTTACCAAGCCCCATGTCATCCGCAAGACAGGCTCCGAAATGAACCTGCTGCATCTGCCGCAGCCAGCTGTAGCCTGCCTTTTGATAAGGACGAAGCACTGCCTGAAGTGTCGCAGGCACATGATCGCTCTGATGTTCAGCAGGCTTGCGAAGACTTTGGAGAAAAGACTGGAGCCATTCCCCATTGCATATGCTTACATCATCCTCTGTTTGCTGTTCTTCTTTTAGATTGGTTCTTAAAGCTTCCATTAACGTAATACTTTCATTTTCTGAATTTTCCATCTGCTTTAAAAGAGCCTGCAGCTTTTTATGGTTGACTTCAACCCATTTCCCCTTTAAAAAGGCAAGACCCTCACTTTGCAGAAGCAGCTGTTCGATATCTTCCTTGGTTAAAGCAACACCGTCCACACTGAATTCCGGTTGTATTGACAATAGAGAATCAAAACCGAGCAGGGAAGGCTTTTTCTCCCCCATCTTCATGGTTACAGAAACACCGGCATATTTTTTCCGCCACCAGTTCGGGATTCTGCATAAGATTCCACAGGCTTCAATTTCTTCTGTATGCTTCAGGATTTCATAGGCCTCCTGTGTCTGCAGGCGCAAAGGATGAAACAGCTCTCCATGCGCAATAAAGGAATCCAGTAAGTCACATGTCTTTGCAGCCTTGTTCAGACAGGATAACAGAGTCAGCAGACGGTCGCGCTCCTGCTTGAATTCTTCCAAAGCGTAACGAAGCGGCATGTGCCGGATCCTGCCTTCCGTATCCTTCGTCGCATAGGTTGCCAGAAAAGCAAATGGAAAATCCTCATCCTTGCTCTCAACCAAATGAAAGAAAATACGCTCTGCCACCTTTAGATTCTGATTTTTCTCAGCAAGATATAGTTTTACACTTCCCTCATACCTGCGGATTTCCCTGCAAAATACCTCGTGCAGGTGAACAAAGATATTCTGTACCCATTCATAGGTAATGAACTCACTGCCAATAGCAAAAGGCAGCTCCTTCTGCAATTGTTCCCATATGTCAACTGGCAATGTGATTTGCACCTGCTCTCTGGCGATTTCCAGCTCGCTTAGGGATGTTAAAACATGGATAAACAATTCTGCTGTACGATGAAGGAAACCGGTGGAAGCATGCAGTTGATGAATGCGTTCCTGAAAGCCGAAATCATACAAGGCACTGTATTAATCCTCCTGAAATCGTTGAAACCATTTAGAATCTTGCTGTTCTCTATCAACGGTATCCAACACAAACCCTGTTTCCGTAAACAGAAATGACAGATTTCTTACCTCTTCTTTTACCATAAAATCCCTCCATTTGTTATGTACAGTATATCGTATTTTTATTGCTGCATATATACTTTTTCATGAAATTTGAAGATTTTATCATAGCCAATGCATTTATCTGTGTTTCGGAAAATAAATTCTCACACACGATAAGCATCTCTTTTCACCATAACAATAGAATATACGAAAACTGGAGGCATATTCCGATTTTCAAAATCACTGCCTCCAGCTTTTTATATGTGTTTTTCCAATAAAATGACCTCATCACAACGCTTCGCAAGCACAGGATCATGCGTAACCATAACAACCGTCTTTCCTTTCTGATTCAAATCACGCAAAATCGAAAATACTATATCCCGATTTTCCTCATCCAAATTTCCCGTCGGCTCATCCGCAAGGATCAGTTCACAGGGCTTTACCATCAGCTTTGCCAGCGCTACACGCTGCTGCTCTCCACCAGACAGCTGACAGATTTTCTGTTGTTCGATACCGTACAGTCCCACCTTTTCCAGCGCCTGCGCAATGCATTTCTTTTTCTCTTCCTTACCGGTCTTCACATATTCCATGGCACTCAGCATATTCCACAAAACCGTATCATTATCCGACAATCCGTAATTTTGAAACAGGAAGCCGATTGTGTAGCGGAGCTTTTTCACCGCTCTGCTGCTGTTTGCGCGAACCTCCATTTCATCATACTGCACACTTCCCCTGCTCGGACGCTCCAGCAAGCCGATAATATTGAGAAGCGTTGTCTTTCCACAGCCGCTTGGACCGCATATCGCAATCATTTTTCCTATGGGCAATGATAGGGTGACATCATGTAGAACCGTATGTTTTCCGTATGTGTGTGTAATATTCTTTAACGTGATCGACTTCATCCGATATGCACCTCCCTGCTTTGATTTCGTACACCCTTATCTTTTACATAGACAAACAGCATCGACGCAATCAGACTGATCATCAGAAATACACCTGTGATTTTCCATTCCTCCTGTTGATGAAACAATGCGATTACAAACACAAAGGGTGCTGACAGCTCAGTAAACAACCGTAGATATACCCTGAAAAAGGAGGTTCCCTGTACCCGTCTGACAAAAATACGCTGTCGAAAGAAAAGCAGATACAAATGTGTATACTCTGCCATAACCAGCAGAATCAGCAATGCGGAGGGAACAAATACCATTCCCTGAAGAAGCAGCTCCTTCTCCAGTGTCTGCATGCGCTGCTGCAAACGCTCGCGACTGTTGACAAGCTCCAGATGCTCCCCGTTATGAACTGAGGTCAAAGTGCTCAGCTTATCCATATCCATATATACATAATTTGTTACCTTCTTCCTCAGACGAAAGGCATCATCACTATATACAACATAAAACATCGGGGAAGCTGTATCCAGCATACTGTCCAGCAAAGAAAAATCCACAGCATCCACCTGCTCATCCTGAATATACAGCCTCTCAATCCGATTGCCGTATGTTTCAAGATAGCTGACATCCACAGTAGTAAGCGATTCAGGAAGCAGGATATACACCGTATCCTTTTTGTCCGTTAATTCAATAAGGCTGCCATCCCGTTTTCTAAGAGGAAAGCGCTTTGTATAATTCAGATTCACTTCCGCATACGGCTGCAGCTCCTCTCCTTTTGGGATAACATCCTTTCGATAATAGATACCTCCTTCTCTATTTATCTTTTCGTATTCCTGCAGGTATATCCGATACATTTACATTTCATTCTTAATTGGCTTTTTGTTTCTGTAATCTTCCTCTATGGATTGCTCATCATAGCCGTCAAAGCGAAATCCGTCCTGATAATCAAATGCATACACATAGGAATCCAGCATATCCCGTTGGCGCAATAGTGCTTGAAAGGTAGGCAGATTCAATTGCATTTGTTTCCATGCAGTTATGCAAAGCGGCATCAGGACAAGAAGGGCGAGAATACCATATAGATAGTTCAGATTCATAAACCGTCTGGTGAAGCTTCTATTTTTTATAAATGCATAGACAGGACAGCGTAGAATCAACAAAACCGTACCTGCAAATACAAGAAACATACCGATTGAAAATCCAATCCAGAAGAAAGAAAGCAAAAGGATTGCCTCATAGGTCTGTCTGGCGACAAAGCCTATCATACAGATATAAGCAACAACAATACTGAGTAACGATACAGCCAGGATTTGAAAAAACAGCTTCTGATACAGTAACCTTCCAATGCGCAGCCCAGACATTCCCATACTTTTCAATATGCCGATGGTTTTTAATTTCTGATTCACCAGCATGATGAGAAGCAGCCCCAGCAATAGGAATGTTATGATTCCCATCGGAATTATGTTCTCTTTCAGATAGGATGAAAGCGTAAATGCATGTCGTTCAAAAGCTCCCATATCCTGTATTGCACCCGGATACTGCTGAGAGATATCGGTAAGAAAGGCATCTTTATCTGTATCCTGATCAAAATACAGGATATAATCTCCTGCGAGATTTTGAAATCTCTGATTCAGATTTTGAAATGGCTGAATAACCAGACGAATGTCCTGATTGAATAAGCGCAGGCTGTTTTGTTTTGTATCATAGCGCAACTGATTCTCATATACAAGATCATGCTCACTAATCTTGGAAATATCCATGTATTGAAAAATATCATAGGGACTATAGAGATACCAGATATACTCAGAATCATGCTGTTCTGTTCTTATCACCGTACAATTAAATTTTTGAGATAAGGCCTCCATGGTATTTATCATTTGTTTATGATCGAATTCATTGCTTTGCGGGGTTATTTCGAAAAAAGTCGCTTCCTTTTCTCCTTCCAATCCAAAGAAGCCCTGGATATCGGAAATATCGCGTTCATAAAATGCAAACTTCACGCAATAAACAACAAGAATTTGAGAAATACAGACCAATATGCATATTATTTTTTTCATATCGTAGCAAGAAAAACGGTATATATTTGTACCGTCACTCATCTATGCTTGTCCACCTCCATGCGTATGAGAATCATAATCTAGAAACAAGCTTTAAATATTGGATATCTATATTTGTTTCTACTGTGCGATTTGTAACTTTAATTGTTGATTTGACCTTAATTCTGCCATTAACGCTATAGAAAATCCAATGCTTACGGATTAAAGTCCTTCCCTTTGACTTCTTATATTCTATATACAAAAATAATAGAAAGCATATCGCGTCATAATTAATAAAACAAATTGAATCATCAGCTGTTTTTCTTGTGAAAGTCGCTGAAAAAGTATCATTACAAGCGTAAAAATGAGCCATTCTCCGATTGTATATAGCATAATAACTGCGATAGATACACGAATAGCTTTGCTATTATATTGCAAAAAGATTCTAAATAAACATAAAATCATGCAAGACATACCGCTGTATTTTACATACCATGTATACATCCCATGCTTTTGAAGTCGAATTGCCATTCCATATTTCATACGAAAATAAGGGAGTAACATATCACTATAGAAAAGCATATCACAGATAAGCCATAATAACATGGCATACATGAGCTGTATTTTTGGTATACCAAACAAAATCATCATGATATCTTCAGCCTCAAGAGCAGAAAACACTATTAGCAAAATAACTTTTATATACAGGAATCTTCCTTTCTTTATAATTCCATTATCTTTCCATTTTCTACACATAGTTTTCTATCAAATTCAATTTCATCCATAACATCATGTGATGCAATGATTACGGTTTTCCCTTCCTCATGGAGTTCCTGTATTATTTCATAAAACGTTTGCTGCGCCTCTTTATCCAATCCACGCATTGGTTCATCAAGCATAATAAAATCTTGATGTTCCATGATGGCCTGAATGATTCCCACTTTCTGAAGCATCCCTACACTATACTTTTTTAAAGGTTTTTTATTGTACAGAGCAAGATTAAATCTATTAACCAGCATCTCTACTTCCTGTTTATGAAAGGGTGAAGTTAACTGATATAAAAAACGAAGATTATCAAATAATGTTTCACATCCCATATACTCAGGATTCTCAATTAACGCACCTATTTTCACCTTTTTCATCCAATTCAATGTACCAGTGTCCGGTTCTAGTAAACCGGCTATGATTTTAAATATTGTAGATTTACCACTTCCATTCTTCCCACACAAATAAAGAAGCTCACCTTCATAAACCGTCATATTGCCATCTGATAAAATGCTTTGGTGTCTAAATGATTTTGAGACATGACATATTTCCAAAATCGCCTTTTTCATAAGAAAGCCTCCTTTTTCATTTTTCTGCAGGCAATAATTAAAATACTGATTCCACCTCCAAAATACACAATGGTTCCGATAATAAAATTATAAAATCCAATAGCTTCCATTAAACTACCCGGCGCAAATAAAGCAATCGGCAATATGCAGGATGGCATAGCCATAATCTCCGAATTTTGAGCATACCATGAGAATTGTAACAGAAATGGGTGTAAGAAACTGGATATGGAAAATATACCAATAAATAACAGTAGAGGCGTAAAGAAAACATATAGATATCGATTGCGTATGACATAACAAAGAGAAAACATGAAAATAGAATATATGCATATTCCTATAACAGTCGTAATAAAATAAATGAGAAAATCCGGAATATCATATGTTCCCAGAAAATAAGATAAAAGCTCTTGTCCAGATGGAATACCGTTCGGCTGTATGAATGCAATTACATAGCTGTTGAATAAAACCACTGCATATAACAATATCGAGAAAATTAATGTATATTTTGTGATTTGCTTAATGGAATAGAAAAACATCTGTTTTATTCCCACTCTAATCATCATTTGATGGATGTAACCACTACTTACAGCTTTATGATAATCCATCAATATTACATAAGGAAATAACAGCATCAAAAGCATTTCAAACCATATACTTCTTGGAAATGATGTTGTGAAATAAAACTGATTCAGCGGTGTCGCTTCTTGGTAAGCCTCCATATAGGTTATCACCCATTGCAATATGGTAAGGATAACCAATATCGTCGCTACTCTAAAACAATATTTATTTTTAGAAAGCATCATGTTTACCCCTTTCTATAAAAATGCGACTGGTATGAATATAAAATGAAAAAAAAGATTTAAGACAACAAGCAATAATAACATTATTTTATGAATATCTTCTGTAATGCTATAGATAACAATTCCTTCCAATAGAAGAAACAGAATGAAATTTGCAAATAGAAACAGTATCACTAAAACTGTATTCTGAATATACTGAACATTAAACGAACAGAGAACGATATAGTTTGAGACAACAAACAGGCTTGCATCTGCAGCTGCATTTCTCCATAATATCCTTTCAAATTTGTGCTTCATTAATCGAACAATTATGGTTTTATGTATAGATTTATATATTGAATATTTTCTATATAAATAATAGATGATGATATTATTTGATATCAATGTGATGTAATGGATTCTCATAAGATAATCATCAATTGATATATCTCTTGTATATGCGCAAATATAATATACAATACTCAGCAGATAAAAAAATGCTAGCAATATATTTTTTTTAAAATATCTCGTTTTTCCCCACATCATAATTAACCTTCTCTCTCAATAAATGAGACAGAATTCCTCTGTCTCATTTATTTTACCATGGTGTAAATTGTACATCGACAGTAATATTATTTGGTTCAGCGCCCTGTGAGAAAACTCTTCCTCTGAACAAACTACCTGTTAAATAGACGCCCTGATCAATATCCAGAGGTTGGAGACTACTATTTAATTTTTTTTGTCCCTGTCTCGCAGCAGGATTTCCATCACTGTGACAAATTCTTCCATAAGCACCAAGCCAGGCACTGGTAACACCACTCATCTTTCCATTATTCGTAGCATTTACCTTCATTCTTGAACCGGTCATATCTGAACTTCCGCCACCAGGAATAGACAGTCTACCTTGATAATATTGAGCAGATGCTGCACCGACACCTATTGTTGTGAAAAATAACATACCTGTAAATATCAATGCGTATAATTTTTTCATAAATTTTTAAGTGCTTACTTTGGATGAAGGCTGCACTTTCCTCCTTTTTATTCCTCTATAATAATACCTCAACCTCTAGATTGTATGCCTGGACCTGTTATTATTCCTGCATCTGAATACAGAAACGCCGGGCATACAAACGGTAAAATAAGTTTTTTCACAGCTATCATTTTATTTTCCTCCTTATTTTATATAATTATTATAAATTACTCCTTAACGACATACAAGACATGCAGCTAATCATAAAAAATCTTCTTATTTTCCTCGTTTATTCATGATTCTCATCGATTTTTTCCGCACATATACATGATAATCATAGATTGCTTTATATCCTTTCCCGTTATCACACAATAACTCAAGCTCCTCCTCTAAAATTTTAAGATAGAGTTTATCATTTATTTCAAGAAATGGTAAAACCTTTTTTATTAGATATTTCTTTTGTTCTTCATTATTAACTGTTTCAAGATTATAAAAGAACACATATAATAACCAATCAACCATATCGCCCTTTGCAACATCATCCGTTATCAAGTATTGATGCGGTATTGGAAGCCTCAACATGCGATATGCATGAGAGATACAGATTTCGCAACGCACAAGCTTCCTGTCAGAAAGCTTAATAGCTTCCTCCAGATATTCAATACTATCCTCATATCTACCTGCATATAACAAAAGTGTCCCCATATTCATATAACCGGTACTTTTTTGACGCAAAGATAGTTCATCATTGGTCAATAGAAAATTTTTAATTTTCTCTATATATTTACATGCCATACTGATATCAATATCAATATAAGCTGCTATTAACTTCATATATAAATAATACAATTGAATCTTATTATTTGTTTCCTGAAACAGTTTCTCCAATTCTTTTCCAGTATCTAAAAAATTCAGTATTTTGCCCTTTCGTAAATCTGCATTCATTGCAAACAACTGATTGGATAACAGTTGCGATGCATGATACTCATATTTATTCAACACATATCCTATTTTTTCATCTTCATTATGATTCGCATATACATATAGATAATACATTGACAATTGCTTCAAATCATTATGAAATACGGTAGTAATCGCATCAAGATGATAGAATTCACTTTCAGTGATGACTTGATCCATAGCACTGAAATATGCTTTTAAAATTTCAAACAGCCATAAGATTTCTTCATAGTAGAGAACCCCTCTACAAATTTCAAGCCTTCTACATGCTTTTTCCAACACATTTATGCTTTCCTTTTCTTTTCTAAAATCCATGAGTTTACATACCTGATGCGCTGTTTTATCTATAATCTGATTCCATTCATCGTCTTCCATCACTCGTTTGTTTAGTTTTTCTGCAGCGAATTCATATATAGCATCCCGTACCAGCATACGTTGTTTTTCCAAACCGCAGTATAGCTTTGAAGAACATACAGGAAGCTTTGTATTGCTATTTGTATAAAATGCTGACTGTTGCCAAATACCTTCCCCTGTTTCCTTCAAATTCTGATTCCTATAATAGGGTATCAATATATTTAATTTCTGTTTATATGAATCCGTTAATTTCATATAGCATCATCCCTTTCCCCAAGCTAAATATAACATATAGCATATATAAAAAAAAGACAGAATTTTCTGCCTTGCTCTATTAATACTATATTTAATGCTGTTAAGCTTTCATTATTTTATTAGGCGATACCATAATTTACTTCATGAAATCCTCTGCAGCTTCGCCATATAAAATCCATCCGTATGTGCAGTATACGGAAATATCGTTCGTTCCTCTATCAGGGTGAAGTTCTCATGCTCCTTTAAAAACGCCTGCACCTGCTTTTCGTTTTCTTTTTTATTCAGCGTACAGGTGGAATATACAAGAATCCCATGTTCCTTTACATGCTCGGCACTCTTTGCAAGGATCGCCTTTTGAATCGGAATCAGCGTATCCATATCACCGCTTTGCATATGAACCTTGATATCACTTTTTCTGGCTAATACCCCATATCCGCTGCATGGCACATCGCATAATACACGATCAAACAGAATTCCTTCGACTTCCTTGAGCTCTGTCGCATCCATAACCTGCGGCTTTAAAATCGTGATACCAAGACGCGCAGCACCCTCCCTGATCAGCTCTACTCTATGCTCATGAATATCGCCGCATACAATGCTGCCATCATTCTGCATCAGCTCAGCCATATGGTTCGCCTTTGTACCCGGTGCACTGCACACATCAAGAATCTGTTCTCCTTTTTGCGGATCCACGATACGTGCAATCAGCTGACTCGCTTCATCCTGTATGGAAAGCAGTCCCTGCGCATACCATGGTGTTGCGGCCAGCGATGCATCATACAGCAAAGCATCCTCACTCAGATATCCCTTTTGAAAGGAGGAATCCTGCTTCATCAGCTCATCTCTTGTTATTTTCCATGTATTTACGCGGGCAGCGTTTGGCTTTGTTTCCATATCCGCTTCACAAATCTTTTGTGCGTTATCCCAGCCGTACTGTGCCTTCCACATCTGTACAAGCCAGGTTGGATGAGAGGTCCTGATTGCCAGAGCTTCCTCCTCTTTGCCTGTAATTTCCCGCTTTCCTCTGCGCTGTACAGCGTGCAGTACAGCATTGACAAGCTTTGCGATGTTTCCATGAATCTGCTTCTTCGTGATTTCTACAGCATCATTGATAATCGCATAGGCGGGCAGCTTGTCCATGTAAAACAGCTGATACACACTCATATCCAGTAAAACACAAACCTCATCACTGGGCAGCTTTTTCACACAATCTTCCCACTGATAGCGGCACAGCCGGTAGTTTTGCAGAGTACCGTAAACAATCTGCGTGATCAGCCCCTTATCCTGCGGCTTGGCCTGATTCAGTCCCTTGCGCAGCAGCAGATTACTGTAGGTCTTATGTAAACAGATATCCCTCAGCATCGTATAAGCGATTCCTCTTGCGTTCATAAATATCCCCTCTTCCTGAAAAATTGTCGATAATACAGATAGCAGCCATAGGTGATCAGAAAGCCCATCGCTGTATCACTCAAAAAATGAGCACCCATAATCATGCGTGTCAGCGGCATGAAAAGAATTGCCGTTCCAATCAGCAGATAACGCCAAACGGACGGTTTCTCATACGGATTCTTTTTCCATTGCAGCCAGCACATAAGGGTTGTAAAGGCTGTTGTGTGACCGCTTGGAAAGGAATTGCTGCCAATCGATCCGCATGGCTTATACCATACACAGAACTGTGCGGCATCCTGCATATCGCGATAGCGGATACGTCCCCACGCCAGCTTGAGAATCGTCGTAATCAGCACCGCACTCAGCAGTACAAGTGTATAAAACACAAAAAATGAAAGATGCTTCTGTATCCAGTTATAGGGAATACGCTGTATCACTAGCTGCACAACAGCGATTAGTCCACCGCTTCCTGCAAGCAGGAGCAGCTGTACACCACTGTTCTGCAGGGAAACCCAGTAATGTAAGGCATCCTGCAGCATATAGTAGGATGCCGCATAGCCGATTAAAAGATAAAAAGCATTTTTCTTTACACGAAACAGCATCGCCATGGCAAGCACGGTCATCATTTGTACAGGTAGTAGTAAAAAGCGTTCAAATATCATACCTGTCATTGGAAGCGTCTGGTACAAGGTATCCGTGATCTGATAATCATAAACTGCACCGAAAGCTAACAGAAGCAGTGCCGCTCCCACCGGTATCCATTCTTTTTTTTGCATAACAGCCTCCTCAATCCAGCGCGACCGGAGATACATCGATATCCAGTCTGGCCTTTTCCTTTGCGGCGAGATGTGCATCATAAACCTCTCGGACACATTGCCCCAGCAGCTCCTGCTGTTTTCCCTTCAGCAGGATGCGCATACGCATCTCATCCTTGCGCTTTGTCAGCTGTGCCGGTCCCAGAATTCGATATCCCGCATGCGCTTCCAGCAGCTTTTTTGCTCTGGCGGCAGCCTTTGCGACCTCCTCCGGTGAGGTATGGGAAAAAATCATGGAGGCCAGATAGGTATACGGTGGATAGCCTGCAATATGCCGGTATTTCATTTCGTTCTGAAAAAAGGCTCGATAATCATGGTGCGCCGCACACTGTATGGCATAATGTGTTGTATCGTATGCCTGAATAATGACCTCCCCCGCCTTGGCACCGCGCCCGCTTCTTCCCACCGCCTGCTCCAGCAGATCGTAGGTCAGCTCTGCACTGCGATAATCACTGCGATTCAGCATGGCGTCCCCATTGATGATACCAACCAGTGTCACATTTTCAAAATCCAGCCCCTTCGCAATCATCTGTGTTCCCATAAGAATATCCGCCCTGTGCTCACCAAAGGCAGCCAGCAGCTCCTCGTGGGCATTTTTTTTCCCTGTCGTATCCGCATCCATGCGAATAATCCTGGCATCCGGAAATTTGATCTGCACAAGCTCCTCCAGCTTTTGCGTACCCAGCCCGAGATACCGCCAGGTATCACTGCCGCATTCGGGACAGTAATTCGGTACCGGCATCGTATATCCGCAGGTATGGCATTTCAGCTGTTTATCATCCTTGTGATAGGACATCGCCACCTCACAGTGCGGACACATTACGACATGGCCGCAGCCGATACAGCGAAGGATCGGTGTATAGCCTCTGCGATTCAGAAGCAGAAGGATCTGTTCCTTTCTTTGCAGCCGCTCATACATTGCAGCCAGCAGCTCATTGCTCAGCAGATAGCTCTCTCCCCGACCGACCGCCTTGCGCATTTCCACCAGCTTTACATCCGGAAAGCTGCCATTGATGCGGCTTGGCATTTCAATCAGCCGATAAACACCCTTAATTGCTCTGGCATAGGTTTCCAGAGAAGGCGTGGCACTTGCCAAAACGACCAGCGCATGATGATGTCTTCCTCTTTGCAAAGCGATATCGCGACAATGATAGCGTGGAGAGGAATCCTGTTTATAGCTGGTATCGTGCTCTTCATCCATGATGATAACACCCAGATTATCAAACGGCATAAAAACCGCACTGCGTGTACCGACCACGATCTGCACCTGATGCCGGCGGACAAGCTGATACTGCTCGTATTTCTCCTGTGCATTCAATCCGGAATGATAGATTGCCACATGCCTTCCAAAGCGTGCCGTTACCCGCTTTACCATCTGTGGAGTCAAAGAGATTTCCGGTACCAGAATCAGAACCTGCTTTCCCTGCTGCATGACAGACCTTGCCAGCTGCAGAAACACCTCTGTTTTCCCACTGCCGGTCGCACCATGCAGTAAAACAACCTCATGCCCGCTTACCTTCTGCAAGATATGCAGCGCCTGTTGCTGCTCCGGGTGAAGGGGCAGATCCTGCTGTGTGATTTCCTTTGACAAAAGTCGTGCCTGCGCTTCTTTTTCATATACCTGTGCCAGCCCAAGCTTTACCAGCTTTTTACCCGGTGTTTTATAAATCTGATAAAACTGTGAGCGAAGCATTTCCTTTTCTTCCTGCAGTGCCTGTAATGCGGCACGCTGCTTTACCGTCAGCCCATCCCCATCTTTCACATAACGTATCCAGGCTTCCCTCTTTGCATGTCCATGCGTTGATTTTGGTTTCAGCTTTGCCGGAAGCATGCACTGAAAGCAGCTGATCATTGGTACGATACAGGTTTTCGCCATCCATTCACCAAGAGCAAACAGCTCCTCATTCAGCAGCGGTTCCTCATCAATCACCTTGTCAATCGGACGTATGGTGAAGCCGTATCCGGCAGCCTGCTGCTCCGTGATCGTTTCCACCTGCATAACAAAGCCGATAATCGAGGTTTTCCCGAATGGCACCTGTACACGAACTCCCCGCTGTACAGAAAAGCCGTCGCAGGCATAGGTAAAGGTATGGTCCAGATGCATGATGGGATGTTCAACAAATACCTGTGCTATTTTCATATGCCGCCTCCTGTTCGAATGGTATTATTTTATCACAAACCAAAGCAGAATCCTATGCTGCATACCATATTTATATTAGGAACAATATCACACTGAAAAAAACAGATCTGCATATCCCGGATTCATACCGCGCATATGCCGCAGACAAAGGCTGAAAGAATCATATCCGTTTATCACTACCTGATGAAAGCTTCATATGGGACTAGTAGCTGATTCCATTAAATATTGAAATAACTTTCAGTTTGCAAGTATACTCTTTACTGTCCGTCATCGCTTTCTATACCTGCATCAGCATTTACTGTTTTTTTCAGTGTGCTACAAAACGCTAGCTCATGAACCAAACATTGTAAACTTAAAAACGATCTGTCCATCACACAGACCGTTTTTCCTTCATCTTCTTTTAAACCGATAAATGCCGGTACAAAGCATTGCAAATATGGATACAACTCCAGCCAGCAGCCAGATTTCATTTCCAGTAGAATCAAAGGTATCCGCCGCTGTATGCTTTATAGCTATTTGTGATTTTTCAGGACTGCTTTTCTGTACTCCAGCAGAATCAGCGTGTTCAAGCTTCGTATGTTCTGCTTTTACCTCATCCTTTTCAAAAATAACATGAATGGTATGATTTTCACTGACAGAAGAAAATGTATAGCTATCTAGCTGTCCCATAGATTTACCGTCAACGACGACATCCTGTACATGATAACCCCTGTAAGGTTTAAAGGTATAACTCATGCACTCTCCTGCTGTTACCTTTCCTGTACATTCTGTGTATACTATACAGGAAGCATGCAAAAGGACAACGCAAATTTCTTATTTCTGCTATACTATTACTGAAAGGATGGATATATGCATAATTACCTTGAAACACTTCCCTTCTGGAAGGAGCTTACAGATGACCAAAAGCAGCTGTTATCTACCCATATCATAGAGCGCAGCTTTCAAAAGGGGGACATTCTCAATCACGGCAGTCAGGAATGCACCGGTCTGGAAATGATGGTAAAAGGACAGGCACGTATTTTCATGATGTCACCGCAGGGGAATGAAATTACGCTGTATCGTTTATTGGAACAGGATGTCTGTGTATTGTCGGCAGCCTGTATGATTCATTCTCTGACCTTCACGGTCAGCATGGAGTTTGAAACGGATGCCGTGATCCTGCTCATTCCCAAGCAGATTCTGCAGATCGTTTCATCACAAAACTGCCGGGTAAAGGATTTTACGATGGAGCTGGTTGCAGATCGCTTTTCCTCCGTGATGAACACCATGCACGATGTCATGTTTTCCAGCAACGAGCACCGACTTGCCCAGGCGCTTTTAACACAGATGCAGCTTCAGGAAGCCACTTCCCTTCAGCTCACACATGATACGCTGGCACATGAGCTGGGGACTGCCCGTGAGGTTGTATCCCGCCTCTTGAAGCAATTTCAAAGGGATGGTCTGCTTCAGCAATCAAGAGGCTGTATCACCATACTTGATGAGCAGAGGCTTTCCCGCCTATAAAGTTGTTTATAAAAAGCAGGCAGAATACCCCCGCCTCAGTGGTCGATGAACGCTTGCTCTATAACTGGCAGTAGTTCACTAAACATCATATTCTGCTGTATGGCATTTCGTTACACGCATGCAAACTGCTTCACCGACATGATGCTTTTACATCAGCTATACAAAGTCAAAAAACGGCAGAAGGTGTTCCTGTCGTTTTTTTTCAGCTGCTTGATTGTCATGCTTCCTGCGCATGTACAGATGTACAGGAAATTAGACCTTATGTAAGAATCTGCAACTGTCTCTTTCTGATATAACAGCCGTGACGGCCACTCTAAGATGCAGCCGATGGAAAAACTTGTATGGTGCAGCGGAAATCCCTTACAAACTTGAAGCGGGTAACAGCTGCTACCGCTTGCTTATCTGAGGAACTGCCGATTCTAGCGGACCTTCTCAAGCAGCTGACGGGCTTTCACGATTTCATCAATATTCATACAGGTGCTGATGATGGCAAGGCGTCCCTGTTCCTCACATATTACACGTCCTCTGTCCTGAACCCATATAAGACTGCCGTCCTTCTGCACCATACGATAGCGTGTAGTATATTCCATACCTTCTCGGAAAGTCGTGCCGAGATCAAGCTCCACCTGTGCCCTGTCTTCCTGATAAATCGTATTCTCCACCATTCCATTGATTCCCTGATAGAGATCCTGATAGCTGTCATAGCCCAGAAAATGAATTATCTCCTCATTGGCAAAGTAGAGTGGAAAGCCTTTCTCGCAAAATCCTCCAATCATACCTCCCGGAAAAGATTCTGCATACAGCTTGGCGGCATGCTCCTTGTTTCTTTTGGTCAGCTGCCGCGGTGAATCCCTCTGATCGGCAATTCCCAGCAAATGATGCAATAGGCGCTGCGATTCCAGCAATTCATCCTCCTGCCTCTTTATCTTTGTGATATCCGTTAACAGGCTGTTATAAATGCGCACACCCTCCTCTTCGCGGATATAGCGGATATGCTGTTCCACCCATACGGTTTCACCGGTTTTTGTAAACAGCCGGAATTCCACGCTGCAATCCGTTTTCCACTGCTTTGGATTCGACCAGATACGCATCACCTCATCATGGTCACGATCATCAATGTACTCCAGCATTCCGTTTTCCAGAATATCCTGCAGCTCCTGTGTCGTATAGCCGTGCAAAAGGGATAGACCTGCACTGATTACACGACAGCTGAGCCGCTCATCGGGGTACACCTGATATTCAAATATATCTCCGGGCATCGTCTGTAGGATTGCCAGCAGCTCCTTCTGCAGACTCATCGTGGTGCTCACATCGCTGACTGAGCCGTAGAACAGCTTGCGATTTCCCTGTTTATGCAGGAAAAAGGCCTGCAGATGCATCCACATAAGCTCTCCGTTCAGACGGTACCGCCGAAAGGTTCCACTTGCCCCCATGGATCCCGCTTCTTGTGCCTTATGGAAAATATCCCATACAAGCGGCATATCCTCCGGATGAATCTGACGGGTGATGAGTCTGCTGCGCTCCTGTAAATCCACAGCATTGCAGCCTGTAATACGGTAGTAGCGGTCATTTACCATCAGAATCTGTAAATGCGTATCATCCTCGATTTCATACAATGCGATTCCCCCCAGAATATTGGAAAGCATCGCTTCACTTGTAATATCCTTGTGAAATAAATCCTCCAGATCTATACTGGGCAGGCGTTTCGCCTGCATGCCGCGAACATCAATACGCCCGGCATCCGCAAGAAGCTCACAGAAGTGCTCCCGGCTCATTGGCTTATAAAAATAATAACCCTGCATATATTCACAATCGAGGTTTAACAGGCGGTCCACCTGTTCATGGGTTTCCACACCCTCTGCAATCATCCGCAGGCCAAGCCAGCGTCCCATCGAGGTTATGGACTCCAGGATACTGGAATTTCTCGTATTCTGATGATTGGATGTATCCAGAAATTTCATATCGATTTTCAGAATATCCAGTTCAATGTTTGACAGCATGTTCAAGGAGGAATAACCACTGCCAAAATCATCCATCAAAACGGTGAAGCCGCATGCCCGCAGTTCATTGACAGTGGCAATCAATTGATCGAAATTCTCAGCGTAGGCACTTTCCGTTATCTCTATTTCCAAAAGCCGGGATGGTATTTCGTATTTTTTTATTAGTGCAGTAAAGACTTCACACAGGCGGAACTGAAGCATATCCACCCTTGAAACATTCACACTGACCGGTACCACTGGCAGCTTTTTCATCAATCTGTCATGCAGGAAGCGGCAGACCTCCTCCCATACATAGGAATCCAGCTTATAAATAAAGCCGCTTGTCTCCAGAATGGGAATAAATTCTCCCGGCGGCAGCAGACCGCGCTGGGGATGCTGCCATCGCACCAGTGCCTCGGCTGCGAGTATACGATTCGTTCTGGCACTGACCTGCGGCTGATAATAGACAACGAATTCCCGGTTATCCAGTCCGTTTTTCACACCGAACAGTACCTCCTGACGGTTTTCAATCAGTTTTTTCATTGAATCCTGATACACAGCAACGCGGCTCGCATAATTGCCTTTTCTGCTGGCTGCGGCAATTGCCGCCCGATCACACATCTGAGCAATCGGAAGCGTTTTATCCTGAATCATATAAATACCTACCGTGGGAAGAAATTTGATGGAAGCATCGTAGTCCTGTATCCAGCCGATGATCTCGGGCTCCAGCTTTTTTACATCACAGGCAGCCTGCGGCAGCAGCATGACGAACTCATCGCCGCCTATGCGTGTTGCAATGCCATTTAACTCCTGCACCTTTTTACGTATCTGATAGGAGATATACATCAGCAGATGATCCCCCTCCTGTATACCATACCAGTCATTGAACAGCTTAAAATGCTCGATATCGATATCTACAAGACCATACTCCTGATGAACATCCTGCATAAGGCGTTCCTGAGCAAGTCGTTCAAAGGTCGTTTTCCCATACAGCCTGGTAAGCTCATCGTAATGAGGCTTGTAATCCTGTCCGGCTGCGGGATTTGGAAGCTCCTCTGACATCGTATCTATCAGACAGAGACAGGTATCCGTCAGTTCTTCATTGGAGGAAGCAGTGATTTGGAATTTCATCCAGCGATATGCACCATGCAGCAGGATGCGGAAGCTGCAGCTGACATGAGAATATACGGCAATGCGTTTTTTCAGGGTGTCCAGATTCCAGAAATCTTCAAAATCTGCACGGTCTTCCTTATATACATACCGTGTACACAGCTTCTGTAGCAGCTTACACAGCGAGCCGTTTTGTGAAAGCCGTGGCTGCTGCCTGAGATTCTCATAAAGCATGGTAAAGGAATCCCTTTGTATATGAAGCTCCACAATAGCATACAGCAGCCCATCAGTTTGTGCATGGATCACACTGCCGGCTTTCCCAGGAGCTGCCGCATGCATGGATATCAGGGTACACAGCCCCTCCTTCGGCCATTCCACCTGAATCGCGACATACTCCATCCAGATTTCCAGCTTTTGATTGTATAGCAGCCTGTTTTCTATCTTTTGGTGTCCTGTCTTTTTCAGCGGGCAGTCAAAACAGGGCGTTTTGCTCTCCTGCAGCATTTGATAGCAGAATGCATGCTGTTCACATCCGGGAAAGTTCTGTTTTGCGGTTTCATCCATATAAACGATTTCATAATGCTGATTGATAACAAAAACACCCTTTTCGATTTCTTCATTGTTCAGCTTTTTATCCATAGGCGTGCTCCTTTACGACAGGAAGATTATAGTACTTTCCTTTATTGTACTATTTTCCAGATAAAACCTCAATGAAGATTCCGATGTTCCCTGCTATTACAATCCATTGTTCCAGCCGGACAGAGCGCTTTTGTAACTATAATGCTATTTATACCTTTGAAGAAATGAAAGCTTACTCTTGTAAATCATAATGCTGTATTCGCACAGCCATCCCAAAAGACAAACAAAAGGTACGGATAAGACCGCATTCAGGTCAGGTTAACCGGCAGAAAGCGGATACAGCTGACATGTACACTCCTGTGCAAAAGCCATGATTGCATCCCTTATTACATGCCGGTAAATCAATTGCCACAGGCATAACCAACCATACGCAATATCAAAATACTCGAATACGGTAAGCATCCTATAGGATTCTGAATCAGATATGTGAATTTGTATCCATATCCTATTCCTTCTGCAGGGAGGTGTTTATACTATTTTGGCTTATGAAGGTATTATGAGTGACCGCATGCTTTTTCATATAGAACCAGATGACAGCAAGCATGGCAGTGGAGGACAGCGGAGATACCAGTCCGTAAACGGCAAGAACCTCCACCCTGTAATGCATCAATGCAAAGAGCAGCGGTACGCGGATCACCAATGCGCCACCACAGGAGTTCAGCATGGTAAATACGGTTTTTTCACTTCCATTCAGATATCCGTTCATACAGAACAGGATGGAAACAGCAAGATAATCCAGACTGCAGCCTCTTAAAAAGGGGATTCCTGCACGGATGACTGCTGCATCCCTGGAAAACAGAGAAATCATGGATTGCGGGGACAGCTGTGCCCATAAAAAGAACAGAGAGGAACAAAGCATGGATACGCAGATTCCATAGCGGACGAAGCCGACAGCACGCTCTTTTTTACCGGCTGCCAGATTCTGTGCAGTCAACGCTGTCAGGGCATTGGAGACGGAGGTTGCCGGAAGCATGGCAAAAATATCAAATTTACTGGCAATCCCAACGGCGGAAGCTGCATACACTCCAAAACCATTTGTGATGGCAGTCAGATACAGAAAGGAGAAGCGCACCATGCATTCCTGAAAGGAAACAGGAATACCAATGGCAATCAATTCCTTCAGCACTGCTTTATCCAGCTTCAGACAGCGTCTTGAAAAGTGAAGGGCTGAACCCTGACGTCGCATATACCATATCGCGATCAGCATGCTGATTCCCTGTGAGACAACCGTGGATATCGCCGTTCCTGCTACTCCCATATGAAGAACACCCACAGTAAACAGATCGCCTGCAATATTGCAGACACAGGCAGCAGCCACAAACAACAACGGGCTTATTGAATCCCCATAGCCGCGCAGGAGTGCACTGAAAGCATTATATTCACAGATGAAGAAAATACCGGTTATGCAGATAAAGACATACTCATAGGCCTGTGCCATAGATGCCTGCGGTACCTGCAGCAGCTGAAGAATCATCCCTGTGCTGAAGGCCAGTATCAGGCTCAGGATAATAGAGAACAGTGCAAAAAAGGTAATCGTGGTACCGATCGTCTTTTCGATTTTATCAGGCTGCTGCCTGCCTGCATATTTTGCGACAAGAATGGTAGCTCCCAGTGTCAGTCCGGAAATCACGCTTGTGATTATCTGTGTGACCTGTGTGCCGGTGGATACCGCCGCAATGCTTTCCGCCGGACAATAAGCTCCGATAATCATCAGGTCAGCCGCCCCGTACAGTGCCTGCAGCAGATTGGCAAGCAGAAACGGTATCGAAAAGCGCAGCAGTACCTGCAAAATATTTCCCTGTGTAAGTGATGCGGTGTGTTTCATAAAATCTCTCCTCATTTTTCTTGTTCTTATTGTAAAGGCAGCTCTTCCCATATTCTGTAGCCTATGTTACAATTCAGAGAGAAAAATTTTAAGGGGAGATGGATATGCGTCAGATTAAAATTCCAGAGGAGCTGTACCACTGCTTTGAAGCGGCAGGCTATCGGCAGCACTATGAGGCCAATGAGGATATCTATATGCAGGGAGATGATGCGGGACGTATTTACTTTATCAGGAAAGGTCGTGTACGTGCCTATTATGTGACCTCACAGGGGCGTGAATTAACGTATGAAATTATTGAAAAGGGCAGGATATTCGGTGAATCCTCCTTTCTTTCACAATGTGCCAGACCGGTCTGCGTGGCAGCAGTTACACAGGTTGAGCTGATGGCCTGCGATCTGAATCAGCTGTATGTGTATATGGAGCAATCCCCCGGACTTATGCAGATCATGCTGCAGCTGCTGTCCAATACCTGTAATCATTTGACCGCACAGCTGCGCCGTATCACGCTGTATGACCGCTATCAGCGTATTGCCAGCCTGCTGCTGTCGGAAACAGCTGCGCCTGATTATGACCGCGGTATCACTTCTTCCAGCATCCCCTATACCCAGGAGGATCTGGCACTGATCCTGAATCTCAACCGGGTAACGGTAAACCGGGTACTCAGTGAGTGGAAGAAAAAAGGCATTGTGACAGCTTCCTATGGAAAGATCACGATACTCAAGCGTACCAGTCTGGAGGCGCTGTTTCCGGCAGCATCTCCAAAGCATTTGACTCGTTGAACATTCAGTAAGCTTCCTGTGAATACGGATAGCTTAAAAATGAAAAAAGAGTGACATCGACAAAATCACTCTTTTTTTATCATTTGATATCTGCTTCTATTTTGCCAGCGTTTTATCGATATCCGCCAGTTCTTCTTCCAGCTCACGGATAAATTCCTTCTTATCCGCTATCTGTTCCTCCATATCATTGATTGCCCGTTCTCCAATCAATCCGATAATATCATTCTGCATACGCTTGATCTGACGCTGCTGATCCAGAATCAGCTCCTGCTTGCGTGCACGTGCCTCCTGCATTCTCTGACGCCACTGAGCATGCCGCTGTTCATTCCAGTTGCGCAGCCCTTCAAAATAGGAATCCATTGCCGTACGGAATTCCTTCCAGATGTCATCTTCTCTTTCTCTGCCACAGGAACCGATGCTTTTCCATTCCTTGCTTAGATTTTTCATAACATCCGTATACTCCCGGGTATATTCCCCGCGCTGTGCAATTTCATTTGCCTGCTCTACCAGCCTGCGTTTTTCCTCGTATTTCCCATCCTGCTGTTCATGCAGCTGATCATAGTATTCGCCTCTTCGATCATAGAATTTCTGACGGCTTTCATTGAAGGCATTCCACAGACGATCCTCATGCTCACGGCCCGCACTTCCTGCCGCCTTCCACTGATCCATCATCGCACGGAACTTTTCTCCTGTCTTGTTCCATTCAACAGAATCCGCCAGTGCTGCTGCCTCTTTGATCAGCCCTTCCTTTATTTCTTTTGCATTCGAGAACTTCGTCTGCAGATTTTCCCAGTGCTCATGCTTGCGGTCAAAAAATTTCTGACGAGCCGCATTGAAGGCATCCCATAATTCATCATCTGTTTCTTTTCCTGCTGTTCCCGATGCTTTCCATTGCTGCATCAGCTCATTCATTTCCTCTGTTGCCTGATTCCAGTCATCGGAAGCAGCAACCTTTTCCGCACGGTCAATCAGCTCCTGCTTAATGGCCTGATTGCTCTGATACCCCTCTCTACGCTTCGCATAAAAGGCATCCATATAGCTGTCAAATTCTTCATTCAGCGTTTCTTCATAGGCACTGTCCCAATAAGAAATGCGTTTCCATCTCCTCTTTAAATCTGAAATTTCACGGAACACCGTGTTCCAGTCGGAAGATATTTCAATATTCTTCGCTTCTTCAATCAACGCCTCTCTGCGCCGAATGTCCTCATCATAGTCATTTACTTCAAAATCATCATGATCATTGTACATATGTATTCCTCCAGTAAGGGCGATTCCACCACAATCGCCTGCTATCAACTTAAATTCTATCTCAAATACGCTAAAAAGTCATTCATTTCTTTCATTTTTGTATAGAAATTGCGCTGATTATCATAATTTGGCGATAAAAGATAAAAAAATACTACATCACTGCATATTTTCATAATCAAAACAAGGCTTCTTCTGTAATTGTCTACTCAAAATATACGAAGCGCAGATTTTCCTCCATAGCTTCGCTGTCTCTTATCAGACTGTAGGGTTTATCTGCATGGTGAAGAACACCTGTTGCATAAAAAAAAGCATGATGCACAATCATAACATCCAAAAGCAGGTGAGTTGTTAAAGCAAAGATGATTCCGCTATACCGTTTCTGCATCACCTCTGTTTACATACAGCCTGCTTCTATCTGATGGAAGGCTGCATCACCGAGCACTGTCTTGATGTTCAGTCAGCTATCCTTCATCATACTGATGATTCTTTGGATTGCATAGCGTAAAGGCAGAAAAGCTGTCCTTACGTTTCTGCCTGTATATCATCATTCTTCCTTTGAAACCACATGTGAGCAGAGATAGCGAACCTTCCCCTTACTGCTGTTTCCATATTCAATCGCTTCTTTCGGACAGCTGCAGATACATGCCATGCAGTGGGTGCAGCTTTTCCCCCAGTCCGGTACCCCCTGCTTCAGTTGAATATTGCCCAGCGGACAGACCTGTTCACATTTTCCGCAGGAAATACATGCATCCGTTGCGTAAAATTTATCCGCATGTACGATCAAAGGATAAAATAAAGGATTGATCCAGGCACTGTTCACAAAATCCCTCACACTTATTTCCGGTTTTGGTATTCTGCGATGTGTCCGTATATACTCAGCTGCCTCTGCAATCTGCTTTTCTGCGTTATGGATGATGGTTAAAGCCTCCTGCTTTTTGGGAGCATCATAGAGTGCGATATAGTTTTCCGGCATGACGATTTGCATGCATCCCTGATAGCTCCATCCTTTTTCTTTGCAGAGCCGTTCAAGATAAGCACCGGCGTTTCCAATCGATCCGCCGCAGGTCATTACAAAATACAGTTCCCTGCTTCCCGTCAGCTCCACTTCTTTCAGCCATTCATGAACAACACGCGGAATCCGCCATGCATAGGTTGGAGCAACAATCACCCAGGGCTGCTTTGCATACAGTGCGTCCTTCTTCCTGTGTCGTATGGAAGAAAACAGATCAAAGCCTTCATCCTGCAACTCCCTCTGTAATCGTTTTGCCACATAGGCACTGTTTCCGGTTCCTGAAAAATATACAATCATAGATGTCTCTCCTCCTCTTCCTTCTGTAAATGAATCACACTGTCATAGATGAGGTCAATCAGCTGCTTGACCTGTTTCCACTGGGTGTTGTCCGCACTGATATAATAATAGTTTTTTGTCCCCTCCTTCCGCATATCAACAATACCTGCTTCCTTTAGAATCTGCAGATGATGCGATACAGAGGGTCTGGTCAAATGAGCCCTTTCAGCTATTTCATTGACACGGATTCCCGATCGCTCGCTTTGGATCAGTATCAACAAAATGACCTGCCTTGTTTCATCACCAATGGCAGTGAATGCCGTTTTACATGTATGAAAGCCGCTGGTGATATGCGCAATGCGCTTCTGACATTCCTTATCCATGAAAGTCCCTCCCTACATATAGCGGATATCGGCTGTATCCCGCTGTGCACTTCTCTGATATCGTATCTTAGGATACCCCAGAACCAGCGTTGTGACCGCTTTTTTTCCTTTTGGTATGTGCAATGCCGCCCGCAAGCTTCGCGAATGGTTCACCACCATGGTGAAGAATCCGCTGTACAGTACCCCCAAGCCGTTTGCCTCCGCAACAAATTCCATATTCTGTGCAGCCAGTGCCCCGTTAATTTCCTCTTTTGCTGCTATAACGATGGCAACCGGTGCCTGAAAAAAGAAAAAGTGATCATCAATGACGGTTCTTCTGGCCATGGAGCTGAACAGATTTGCAACCGGCTTCAATCTTCGAAAGAATTTCACTGCCTGCTGCTCCAAAGAAGCCTTTTCTTTATCGATAACGATATATGTCACATCCTGTTTGTTTTCTGCTGTATGTGTCAGTCTGCCTGCTTCCAGAATCTGAGAAATCACTTCGGCAGGGATTTCCGTTTCCTGAAACTGACGAATGGTTCGACGGAAACGAATCACCTCCAGCACCTTTTGAGGATCAAGGCGTACGCTGGATGCCTGCTCAACGGCAGCTTCACTGTAGCCGCTGATCGTGACGGCTTTCTTCGGACAGATTGCAGCACAGTGTCCGCACATGATACACTCTGCTTCCAGTATCTCTGCCTTTTTATCTTTTAGTTGTATATTGCTGGTGGGGCAGTCTTTCGCACACTGATCACAACCGATGCACAAGGAAGGCTTTATTTGTATTTCATGTCTGTTCATAACGGACTCCTTTCGTTAACATTCTTTAACCATTATAACAAACTTCTGCAAAATTGCAGTATCCGTAAAGAGACTCGTTACCAAAGAAATTATACACAAAACAGGAAAAGACCTACCCTTCATATTTCAATCTTTCGCACTCCCTGCTTCTAAAGCATCTCATGATAACCGGATGCTTGCTTTTTTGCTTAACGTCCTTTTCAAACCGGAACATAGCAGTGCTGCAGCTTTGCTATACACAGAATGGCATACAATATCGAAAGCTGCGCATATATCGGAGGGTCTTTCTTACTTTAAGGTGTTTGCAAAAGGAAGACTTCAACTTCTATTGATAAATACAATCGTGTTGAAGTCTCTCTGCTTTGAGTTTCCCTACAATCGAGAAAGAACCAAATTGGATACCGTGGTTTTTTGAGATAAGAATAAAACATGAAAAAGAGCTGTCTTTGCAGCTGCGTTTTCAATTATACAGTATATTTTGATGAATCATTCCATGATAGTTTGTTGAATTTAAACGCACACAGCGACCACTTATAAATTCAATCAAAGCCTGCTGCTTTCATTCCTATATATGAGATTCCTTTACTGTCCCTTACACCTTTTCCATACGAAGGACAGCATCCCCGTAATAACAGATATAGACAGCATTTTCATCATGAAACAAGATAACCTGCTCCGCCTGTTTCTTTTCTTCATCATATAAATAAACACTTGATGCGGAAGTGGTGAGGATGTCCAAGTCGGTTTTCATAATACGATCAACAATCTCTTTCATATTCACCCGCAAATCATATTGATACGGTGTGGTTTCCTTCACCTCCCAGTTTGATACTGCGGATTCCTTTTCGTCATACTGGAAAATACAGTACCCCCAGCGGCCGTGTCCATCCGTAAATGTACAGGAGTAGAATTGCTTATCTGTGTACAACTCCTTCAGCTCATGATTGCGTATAGAAACTCTGGCAAAGCTGTCATAATTCCAAATCGGCTGATCGATATCCTTTGTTTCTTCTTGAACCCACATCGCCATGAATCGCTGCACACTCTTATGCTTCATAAATGCCATAGCCGCTGTCGTACCATCTCCCCCGTAATACGAAGCTATCGCCTTTTCAAGCAATGCCTGCTTCAAAGAGAGCAACATATCCTTATTCCACATGCTTTGTACTGCAGTATATGAAGCAGTATCCTTACATGCCGTCATAAAAAATATGACCGACAGAGCAACCAAAAGCATTCTAATCTGCTTTATCATAAACCTTACCTTCCGATATGCATCCCTGCCCCACAGTAGCTACACTCATCTTCTTCCTTTCTTTACAGGCTGTCAGTAACACCCTCACTCTTTTCTTCTGATAAATTCCACAAAGGCAAACATGATGGAAATAACACTCAGAACAGCAACAATCAACTCCGACATGTTGTTTGCATATATTCTGCCATCTTTGGCTCCATAATGCCAAGTATGAGATAATAGCTGCACCAGAGCAGCCCCAGTAAAAGAACAAGGCAGGTGACATACTTGAGCAGACCTGCCGCTTTACTGATGAATTTGATATTTCTTGCGATTTGTTTCTGCGTATAGTCCTTTTTTATCAGCTTCTTTTTTACACCGCCGCCCACGGCACCTAGGAGCAGACTTACGGATAAACTGACGCATATCGAAAAGTATACACTCATAAGATCCCATCCTTTTCAAATATTAGATCGATTCTGCGGATACAGCCGTTTGCACTGATTTCTGTCGGTATCATTCCAGCATACCGGTAGCCCTTTGCGGCATAGTCATTTATGATATCACGATGCTCCATTATGACTGCCAGAACCACGTCCTTCATTATGTAAGCAACATTACCATATTCATATTGTTTCATAGGGTCTCCTTCCTGCGAACCTCTTGTAAATCATCTTGTTTATGTGCCATCAAATAAGCATCAATAAATTTTTTTGAAGGCGTGTATATGTTCTTTGGAAGCTGATCGATTGGAAACCATTTCCATTCATCCTGCTTTTCCGGCTCCATAACACAAAGCGTCCCGCTGCAGGCACGGGCTATCACCTGAATGGTGACATAATGCTTACCTGGCTGCAGATCATCAACGGCACTATACACCTGTAAGTCATTGATATCCAGATTGGTTTCTTCTTTTGTTTCCCTTACGGCACCCTCTAAAATCGTCTCCCCGTATTCCTGCTTTCCACCCGGAAGACACCAGGAATCCGGTTCATAAATCCCACCGGTATCCGCTGCATTGCATACGCGGTGTCCCAGCAACAGCCTTCCATTTTGAAGAATCAAAACACCGATTCCTACACGTATATAAGCATCCATAAGCTTCACTTCCTTTTTTCCTTGATATTCAATCAATCATCATGCAGATGGCCTGTCAGATCAGGTGATTTTCCTTACAATACCGGTAAATTTCTTCCTCCCTGACACTGCCGCAGATTACATCCGCCACGGCCTTTACATCCTGACTGGCATTGTCCATGGCGATGCCGGTTCCAACTGCCTGCAGCATTTCAATGTCATTGGTACTATCTCCAAAGGCGATGGCTTCCTCTTTGGTGAACGGAACATAGTCCAGAACCTTTTTGACACCGAGTCCTTTTCCACCATTTGCCGGAATGATATCCACCGCTCTCGATTATTCCTACCTTAATCTAAATTATAGTAAACAAAAGAGGTAATGTACAGCAAATACGCTGCATTACCACCTTTTCCTGTTATATTTCGTATGCTACAGGCTTTAACGCTTGGACGCATGGCGGATGAGAGAAGCCCCGCTGTAAATATGCTGCATTCAAAATCTGTTAAGCACAGACCTTTCCACCATTCCAGCTTCTGCTGTCGTCATGCAGCTGTGAGGCATGATGACAGTCACTATCTGTTTGACGGTAAGCCTTACTGCCATACGCGTTGTCTTTATCAGGTCTTACAGCACCGTTTTTTGGAATCCGCGGCATGTGCTTTCCCCTGTTGCTAAACTTTCACACGGTATGTGTTTTCTCTGCAGTATTTGGCAGCCGTATACAGATGCACAGCCTATTTTGCGCATACTCTGCAGAGATGCTGCCATGCATACGCTCCAGTAGACTCCGTGCGATTTCCAAGCCGAGGCCTGTACGCGAGAAAGCATTGCCGCATTCAAGCTGCGCACAATCTTTCTTTGCAGCATATGAACAACCGGTTCCTAATTCCATGTTGACTCCTTTCATGAATGTTTATACGATATGGGCTTCTTCTACTCCAGCAAAACTGTTTGGAAGTCTGTCAAAGATTTTTAACATTTGCATATGTTCTCTGTTTTGTATCTGTTTTATGTATCCTTTCTACGAATATACGAAATCAGAGTTGTTCTGTAATATGAATCAAAGGGGTTTTGTATAAGAGACAGTTTTATGCATTTTGCGGTTCTTCTTTTAAACGGCCGCATCTATATGGAGTCGCATTCCCCATATGTACCAGTGCCAGCACATCTGTTCTGCATACATTCCAGAATTGTATATCCACACATTCGCTTTCTGCATGACATGCTGTACGATCGTGTGGAGGATGCCGATCGACACCTGTTTATTTATCTGTATTCTTTGTTTTCTGCATCACATCATAGCATAGGAAATCACCGTTTTCTGTCGGTATGATATGATATGCACTTTCCCTGTAGCCGCGTTTGATATAGATTGCCTTTGCCGGAAGTGATGCATCGAATCTACAGATATCTGTACATTCGAATATTTTCTGCTCTGCAAAATCCATTAGCCTGCGGCCATATCCCTTTTTCTGGTGTGCCGGCAGAACAAACAGCCTGCATATCTCATGATTCTTCAGCGTGACAGTACCGACGGCAAGCTGCTTCTCATTCAATAAAAGATAAACACTGCCGGCTTCCAAGTCCTGACGAATTCCTGCGTCATTATGGTGTGAGAGAAAAAAATCTACTGCGCCCTTCGGATAATAGTGAGGATAGATTTCCTGTATCGTTTCTCTGGTGATCGTACGTACCACCTGCAATGTCTGTTCTTGGAATCCTGCCTGAATGATTCTGCAGCCCTCCGCATTTTCGTAATTCATAATTCACCTTCTCCTTTTCGTCCTGTTATCCATATGCTTCTTATATTTCTATGAGAATGGAGGTTCCCTTACTGTGGTCACCATTGAGCCACTGCCACTGCTCATGTAATTCTATGCAGTTATCCTTTAGAACAACTGGTATGCTGTGGCACTTCCCGATTTTGATTTCTTTCTTTATATTCAGGTGCTGATAGGTAAAGTCCAGCATTCCTGCTTCATCCACAGTTCCAATCAGAAATCCCTTCAAGATATCTCCGCCTGCATATTCTGCCCATATGACAGTATCCTTTTGATGGTAATGAAATACAGTCTGCTCACTGACCTCGCCATTCGCACTGTTAAGCTTTGGAATGAAGCTTTTTCCATCATAATCTATGTTATTTTCATTTGCCATCGTTATCGCCTCCTGTTTATGATCTTCCCTACTGCCTGCTATACAACGCGCCTTGCGTTTTGCATGCGCACTATTTCAGGAACATCACATTCTGAACCTTTTCCGTAATCCAGATTTCATCCTGCAGTATTTCAATATCATATCCGCTGACCGTCTTTTCATCAAAGGATTTCATAATGCATTCCAATCCGAACGCAGCATCCATTTTTCTGGGAAATCTGATCTGTGTTTCAAAAGAATCATGGTATGTAAAACCGGCAGTCTCTGCAAGCTGCCGCCATTCATACAGCGTATAAAATTTGATATGTCCATCCTTTTTCATCTGCATATAAGCATCGACAAATCGTTTTTCATCATCTTCATTGGGTGCTGGTCGCAGAGAAAGAAACAGCCTTTTTGCCGCAATACACGATATACTTCCTGAAATGTTTGCGTAATTGCGGGAAAATGATGCAGAGCATAGCGGGTTATGACCATATCAAAGGTTACAGCTTCGAATGGAAAGTCTATACCTTCATAGCATATAAGATGCAGATTTCTCCTATGTAAAGCATTTGCTTTATCACGATTCCTGCATCATGTTTCCGCAACGATATCCAGCCCATATATTTCACAGTCCGGATATCGCTTCGCAATTGCAAAGGAAAGATAACCTGTTCCTGTTCCCAGATCCAGTATTTTCATGCCCGGACGTATCGGTAGAAAACTCAGGATTGCTTCCAGGTGTGATGCGTCCTGTGTTTGCATATCATAATATGCTGCTTTTTTGAAGCTTTCTTCGAATCCTTGTTTTGTTTTCTCTATACTGTCTTTTGAATTCTGCTCCATGTCCATTTCCCCTTCCATGAAGAACAATCACTTTCACAAGTTTACGCTGAGTTATATTCAACGCATATCGTTCTATGCCGTTTTTTCAGCTGAAGCATAAGCTTTCCAGAACTTCCTGCAACCTTTAACAGCTCTTTGTGTAACTCATCCATGACTTTTTGTTATGGATATAAAATAGATGTAGCTGGTCATCCCACGGATCAGGGTGGTACAAAGATGGTGATTCTATGTAAAGCTACTGCAAACACAAAGCTTTGTATTCATATTTAGATGTACCGATCTTGAATTAAGATCCATTAACCTCAGGTTGAGGCTAGACGGGAAACGTGATGATATATCACTTCGTGAAAAGATTTAGATCCACTAGCCTCAAAAGAGGCTAGACCATTTGTGTCAATAAAGCCTGTTATGTAGATTATACTTAACAAAAAAGGGAATGTACAGTCTAATCTGCACAAAACCCTTTCCATAATTGTCTGCGGATATCCGATTCCTGTGAAAGGCATACATAAAATCCGAACGCATTACATGGTTTTTCCTTTTATTTCGCTTGTCCGGTTTCCAGCAACAGCCCACCTCCTGATCAATATATCCACAAAAAGCATTTACATTTACTGATGCTGAAGAAACAGAAGCTTCTGCTCTTTGAAGGCATATGTAGGTAACAGCCTGCAATATCCTTCTGCTTTTCCGACCATGAATTTCATTTCCCTGGGGCATATGCTTTTATCCATTGCATTTCAGCAGGGAATCGATTATTCAGGAGTTATCGGTTTCACAGCAGGTACAGCAAACGTTTCCGAATGAAAGTTGGAATAATATCTGCCCTTTGTTACAGTAATCTTTAAAACACAATAATCCGGATCCGTTACTCCCTCAGGATAATACATGGTATCCCCTTCTCTCCATATCATTTCCCTGCTTTTAGTATCCTCCAGAATTTCTGCAGTTCCTATCAGCATAACACCTCGAAAATAGCGTTTATCACAGAAATAAATACATGCCTTCGGGTTTTCTCGGTACTGTGCTGCCCGCATGGAGGATGTGTTTGTCGTAAAATAAAATGTTTGAATACCGATTCTCTTTCTCGGAGAAAGCATTGCCTTCGTGTTTGGAAAGCCGTCCAGATCCACGGAGCTGACAAATGCTGTTGTCTGTTTATCTATCAGCCTGCCAATCGTTGCTTCACAATCTTTCATCATATCACTCACCAACCTTTCCTCCATTGTAGTCTGATCGGAAGCATTTGTACATTACCCACTTTTTTGTGACTATATAAGTCCCTTTTCCTTCAAAAATTCCTCACGGTTATCCTCCAGCATCATTTCCACTCCGATTTCCTGCATGATTGCAATCGCCTCCAGCATATGCTCTCCGCGCTTGGTAAGATAATATTCAACATGCAGCGGATAACCGGCATACGTATGCTTTTCAACCATACCGTATTCCAAAAGCTCCTTCAGCTGTTCCATCAGCATTTTCTGTGTGATGCCCAGTATTTCTTTTTTCAAGGAAGATAATGAGCGGCGCCCTTTTCCAAGCTGCCACAGAATAATCGGTTTCCATTTACCTTTTGTAACATCATGCGTCAGCTCCAGAGGACAGGTGTATTCCATACGTGTTTTCAAATTGCTCCTCCTGTTTAGCTTTATCACAGCACTTGTATAGAGGCCGTGCAGTACATACCTTTACCAGCGTTTCATGTTTCTTTCGAATTTTTCTTTATATGCTGTCTTTAATTCTTCGGAAGATATATCATAACACAACAAAATATCGTTATAATACATTAGAACATCAGCTAATTCTTCAATTAGATCTTTTCTTATATCTTCCTGATGAGCCGCTTCAAAATCCCCATGCTTTTTTACGATGTCTATGACTTCGCCTATTTCTCCAATCATCCAAAGCAGCTTGTTCCTGCCTGCTAGAACAGAAATACCTTCCCATTTATCTTTATATTTCTCTTGCAAAATCAGCTGCATTTCTTTCATTTCATTGATCGTAAATTCATCCATGTTATCCTTCTTTCATTCTGGTTTATTACTTTCCCTTTTCTATACATTCAGGCAAGCTGCCAATCAGCAGCCCAACCACTAAACCAAGTGCTATATTATCCAATAATAGTCCGCCCATAAATCCCAAAATCAGGCCCCATGCGATTTTATCATTAGAACTGGATTTTCTGTTTTTCCTGTTTTTCACCATCATCCTCCTGCGCATATTCTGCTTATAGTAATCTATTCATGCTCATCTATGAGTTCCTTGTAGTCCTGATATCAACAAATGGGTAGGTAATGGATTCTCCAGTGGGAACTGTACACCTACCTTTGATAACATTCATATTACAAGCCTGTTTCAGAAAATTCTGATGACCAATGGTATCTACAAAAGCTTGATTGCACATAATCTTCTTCTATTGCCTTTTCTATTATATATAAGAATGAACCATATCTTTGATCAGGAGGCTCAGACCTATACATACAGCCTTTCCATACCCTGTGAATATTCTAGCAGATTCGTTTGTGTAATCGTACAGATCAATTCAATTTCATATATAAAAGTGGGTATGGATTGCCTTGTTCATCACACTCAGTCCTTTTATACACTTTAAATCCCATGTATTCATAAAACCCTTTTGCTAGAGGATTTTGTTCATTTACTGCCAGATCATTCACTGAATATTTTTCTATTCCGAATGTAAGCAATTCTCTGCCCAAGCCTTTTCCTCTTTCTACGTCAGAAATGAAGAGCATTTCAAGATGCTGCTCTGCAATTCCCATGAATCCTACGGGAACCTGATGTTCATTTACCACGATAATTAAATACGGTATTTCCTGTATTGCCTGTGGCACATAGTTCTTAATATTTTCTATTTCTTCCTCTGTCAGGAAGAGATGGGTTGCTTTTACAGAGCTTTCCCACACCTCTAGCAGCTGCCCTGTCAGTGTTGGATATCTATCTATGCTTCAATGATTTTCATTTTGTTATCCTCTGTAATTCTAACAAATATTCTATGAGTCAAAGTACCATCAACAACAAGCACTGCCTAACCAATACAGGCACGTGAAACAGCCCTCCTATTGCATATGCTGTTACAGTATCCATAAAAGAAAGTGTGCCGTCTTATCGCCATAGCGCCTATATACCAAAATACTGACATTTTAAACCGACCAGCTTTTCAATTGATCACTTTATATCTTAGGCGAATATACGAATTTCTCAGTACATCACACGCTTCCAGCTTCAGTACTCCCAATGCATGCAAGTCATCTACAGATGTGATGGAAGCTCCGTCAATCAGTGTCGCAGTATCTTTTCCGCCAATCAATATCGGGGCAACAACAATATCTATATAGTCCAGCAATTTATTCCTCAAAAAAAGTCCGTTCAAGGTACCTCCTGACTGTACCGTTAATCGACTGCATCCATAATCCTCTTTTAAAATTTCCAAAGCGCCTGCCAGATCCAACGTATCCTGCATGATGATGTGTAAATTATCTTCCTTTACTAAAAATGCCGGATGTGCGGGGTTTTGTGTAATCAACACAAATTCCTTGGACAACTGACAGAAATACCGAATGCCGTGCTCCGTTAGATGATGATTATCCAGCAACACAAAGGATACAGGCGATTTTGCCGGGAAATCCTCTTCATTTACTCCCATTTTCTGCTGAACTCGACCGGTATTAAAGGACCATAGATCACTCATTTGTTCAAATTCATAATATTGATGAAGTCCCTCCTTAACGCCGGTTATATTAGGAAAGTCTTTATCGACATCCAATTCATCCGATGACCCGGTACTGATTTTCCCGTCTACTGACATCAGCATAAACAAGGTGGTTACTGCTCTATCCATAATTCATTCCTCCTATGACTAGCTTCATTCTAACACAGTGAAATGAAATTGTCATGAATGAATAAACTCCCGAGTTGCAAGCTGGATTTCTTCATGAGGTAAAAAATAAAAGCAGTCACCTATTTACCACTTATTGACATAATCGAGCTTACTCAATACTTATATCATTTCGGTAGTTCACGATGGAACCTGCTATTTTAAGAATAGTGAATACAAAAAGAAGTGAATTCTATAAAAGACTCCACTTCTATTTCTATCGCTTTGATATTGCCTAGGTATCTTTCTAAATGCGATATAACGTAATTATAGTATATTTAACGTTTTTACGTAATACCTCTGTATAAATCTTCATAAGAAAGGGCAGGTATTTTTTGGCTTAAAGCAGATTCATTTCAGCTTGTTTACACAACCTTGCTACATTCCCAGATAAGCCGAAGTATACTATCCTGTTTAAACTGCATTGAAAAATAAAGAACGAAGTTTTTGCAAATGGGCATATCATTGGTATATCTCACTATGCTGACTGTTTTTATTTTGAATATATCAATTTATTCATCGATATCTTAATATCCCCTGCAGATCTTTTGTGTTTTCTTTCTGCTTTTCTTTCTCTCTAACATGACGATTTATACACATATAACTGTAAATAATTCTAATTCGCCAAATATGTAAATTCCCACAATAGTAAAGACCCCTGCAATACATGCAGGAGTCCGTTTGTTAAATGAATCGCCTGAAAAAGGAATCAGCTGTTAATCTTCGTATTCTTCGTACTCTTCGTATTTTCTATCTGTTTCATCATAGTCGAATGCTTCCGCATAATCCTCACGCAGATCATCATCACGCAGTCGGCAGTTTCTCATGCAGCGGCGATACTGCTCACGGCAGCGGTCCTCACAGCTAGGGCGTGGCGGACACGGTCTTGGCGGGCATGGTCTCGGTGGACATGGTTTTGGCGGACACGGTTTTGGCGGGCATGGTCTTGGTGGACATGGTCTTGGCGGACACGGACGGTGATTGCCGCAGCCACAGCCATGAGAGTTTCCATTGCTTCCACAACCGCAGTCATTGTCATGGTGATGACAGCCGCAGCTGCCATGATTACCACCGCAGCCCGGACGGTAGGTGTTGACACAGGAACAGCGAGAACGGCTTTCCGTATTGCAGCCGGACTGGTTTACCAGAATTCTTTCTCCATTGCGTGCGCAGGAAGACCCGCGTCCGCTGTTGGAAGAACAATTGCATCTTGAGTTATACATGTAAGATTTCCTCCTTTATATGAGATTTCATCCATCTCAATCCACTATATGCAAATGTCCGATGCCCAACATAGGCGTATCACAATGGTGGAGGGAAAATCTGTGTTTTTTTCTTACTTGCTTTCCAGCATGGCGCGGAATACATCCAGTCTGGTATAGGCGTTGACATTAAACCGCGGCAGTGCATAGGAATCATCACTGCGTTTTGCTTTGCAGTTCTCATTGTATCCAAAGGCAAGGCGCGTGCCGTTATCCTTTAGAATTTTCTGTATTCTTTTATTATATTTCCCATACGGATATGCGTAATAGGTGATAGAGCCCTGCTTTGCGGCCTGCTCCGTATCCCTTTGCAGCTGTTCATCGTTTAGCTGATCGATGCGAAAGCCATCCGCATTCTTATGATGAAGATCATAGGAATGTGAGAAATACTGAAGCACACGTTCATCCTGCATATCCGCATGGGAAGCATGCTGGCGAAGCTTAGGATCATAGGGACCGTGCTGCTCATCAATAGCCGAGCCAATCACGAATACCGAGCCGGTAAAGCCATAGCGCTTCAATACCGGCTGTGCAAATTTCGTCGTTGAATAAAATCCGTCATCAAAGGTGATGGCAATACTTTTCTCATCCAAATCTTTCTTCCCCATCTTCCAGGCATATACATCCTCCAGTGTCACACTGTGGTAGCCCTCTTCCTTTAACAGCTGCATCTGCCGTTCAAAATCAGAGAGGGAGATCACCCACATGTTGTTCGGGAAGAAGGCCTGTTTATCAGCATCCGGAACAACATGGTGATAGCCGATAATCGGTATGCCGTCCTCGCGGTTAAACGCCTGCACAAGCGCATTTCCCGCATACAGCAATAGCAGGATGCAAAGCAGAATGACCGTTAGCTTTCTCTGACGCATAAACACCTACTTCAGAAACAGACGCACCAGGCGCTGCTTGCATGTTGTATAGGGGTGATAGCGAAAAGGCAGATCGATCCAGTTCGCTTTTTTTACGATACTCTTGCAGTGAGAGAAGGTTTGAAAGCTGTCATAGCCGTGATAGCTTCCCATCCCGCTTTGACCAACACCGCCAAAGCCCATCGCACTCGTTGCCAGATGAATAATCGTATCGTTGATGCAGCCGCCCCCATAGCTAAGAGCTGACAACACCCTGTGCTGATTCTGCTTCTGCTCGCTGAACAGATACAATGCCAGAGGTTTTTCCTTATCCAGAAGTGTCTGTATAACCTCATCCAGATCCGTAAAGGTCAGTATCGGAAGCAGCGGACCAAAGATTTCCTCCTGCATGATGGCATTGTCCCATGAGATATTCTCAATTACCGTTGGCTCGATTTGACACGTTTCTTCACGGATGGCTCCGCCCATACAGATGCTTCCCTCCTGCATGAGTGCACAAAGGCGGTCAAAATGCTTTTTATTGATGATTTTCGGATAGGTTGCACAATCCATGGCACTTCCCTGAAAAAAGGTATGCAGACTGTCCTGCAGATAAGCCAGAAACTCATTTTTCACCGATGCCTCTACATATACATAATCCGGGGCAACACAGGTCTGTCCCGCATTCAGGAACTTCCCAAACGCAATACGGCGGGCAGCCAGCTTCAAATTTGCGCTCCTATCTACAATGCATGGACTTTTACCGCCAAGCTCCAGCGTGATCGGTGTCAGATATCTGCTGGACTTTTCCATGACCAGACGGCCGACCTCTACTCCGCCGGTAAAAAAGATATAATCAAAGCGCTGCTCCAGCAGCTCTGTATTTTCACGGCGGCCTCCCTCAACCACTGCCACATATTCACTGGGAAAGCAACGGCGAATCAGCTTTGCGATGATGGCAGAGGTTGCGCTCGCATAGGCACTCGGCTTGATGATGACCGTATTCCCTGCCGCTATCGCGCCAATCGCCGGCTCCAGTGAAAGCTGGAACGGATAATTCCACGGCGCCATTACCAGAACTACCCCATAAGGCTCAAACTGCGTCCAGCTTTTTGCTGAAAACTGTGCAAGTGGTGTATGAACGCGCTTTGGCTTTGCCCACTGCTCTATATGGCGAAGCTGATAGGTCAGCTCACTCAGCACCATACCGGTTTCGCTCATATACGCTTCCATATCGGATTTATTGAGGTCTGCGCGCAGAGCCGCATGAATTTCCGCTTCCATGTCGCGAATTGCTGAACGCAGCTTCTTCAATGCATTTCGGCGTATTTCCAAATCCTTTGTTGCCTGCGTGCGAAAATATGCACGCTGTTTCTTTACCAATCCTTTGATTTCCATACCATCACCTGTTTCCTTTGTTTCTGAAATTATAGCAGAATTCTGTCTGCTTGTGTACCTTACGGCTGAAAAACCTCTGCTGCTTTTCATCACCGGATTTCCATTCAAATCGAAACATACACCGCGATATGCATTGCCGCAGTATCGTATGCATAAAATATATCAAATTTTTTCCTCTATGAGTATTTATAAGGGATACATACCGCAGGCCACCCTGCTGGAACACGATGCTTTCGTTCCTGCTGCTTGGAATTTTTGTCTACCATGTGTCTTATTCATTTCCTTTGTCTCATAGCTTATCGCTGTCATTCACTGAAAAAGCGATTGATTATGGAGGTAACGAAAAATTTCACAAATTTACATTTCCTGCTTACAAATAGAAATAAATACAGTATAATGGAATCGAGGTGAAACGTTATGAGAGGTATTTACAATTCAGTAACTGATATAAGAAGAAATGTCTTTACAGAAATCGCCCGCCTTGCCTATGAAGGCGGAGATTATGCAAGCAGTATTGAAAAGCTGCCATTTAAAATTATCCCGGGAGAACGTGCTACTTACCGTGATTCTATTTTTCTGGAGCGTGCCATTGTTGGTGAGCGCCTGCGTCTTGGAATCGGTCTTCCTGTAAGAAGAATGGATGAGCATTCTTCCTTGAGTGATGGTATTGAAGAAAGTGCCATCGCCGAAAAATATTACGATGACCCACTGGTAAACGTTATCAAGTTTGCCTGCAATGCATGTCCGGAAAAGACGGTTGTGGTAACCGATACGTGTCAGGGCTGTCTGGCACATCCATGCAAGGAGGTATGTCCAAAGGATGCGATCTCTATGGTGAACGGAAAATCCTACATCGATCAGGAGAAATGCATCAAATGCGGACGCTGTATGGATGTGTGTCCATATGGTGCAATCAATAAGCTGGAGCGTCCTTGTGCAAGAAGCTGCGGTATGGATGCCATTACCTCCGATGAGCTGGGTCGGGCGGAAATCGACTATGATAAGTGTGTATCCTGCGGTATGTGTCTGGTGAATTGTCCGTTCGGTGCCATTGTCGATAAGGGACAGATTTTCCAAACCATTCATGCGATGAAGTCCGGTAAGGAGGTGATTGCCGCGATTGCCCCTGCCTTTGTCGGCCAATTTGGACCGACTGTCACACCGGAAAAGGTAAAAGGAGCGTTAAAGGAGCTTGGCTTTGCGGATGTTGTTGAAGTTGCAATCGGTGCTGACCTTTGTACAGTGGAGGAAGCTGAGGATTTCCTGAGCAAGGTACCGGCTGAGCAGCCGTTCATGGCGACCTCCTGCTGTCCTGCATGGTCTGTTATGGCGAAAAAGCTGTTCCCGGACTTCAAGCCGTATATTTCCATGGCTTTGACTCCGATGGTACTGACCGGACGGCTGATCAAAAAGCAAAAGCCGGACGCAAAGGTTGTCTTCATCGGACCTTGCGCCGCAAAGAAGCTGGAAGCCAGCAGGAAAAGTGTGAGAAGTGATGTGGATTTTGTCTTGACCTTTGAAGAGGTAATGGGGATGTTTGAAGCAAAGGGAATCAACCTGCCGCAGGTCGAGGCAGACGCTCCATTTGAGGAAGGCACTGCCAATGGTCGTGGCTTTGCTGTCAGCGGAGGCGTTGCCAATGCGGTGAAGCAGTGTATTCAGAAGGAGCATCCGGACAAGGAGGTTCTGATCGATTCCGCTGAAGGTCTGAAAAACTGCCGCACCATGCTGATGATGGCAAAGGCTGGAAAAAGAAACGGCTATCTGCTGGAGGGTATGGCATGTCCGGGTGGCTGTGTAGCCGGTGCCGGAACATTGCAGCCGGTAATCAAATCCAGTGCTCTGGTTAAGAAATATACAAATGATGCAGAAAAAAAGCTTGCATTCGAAAGTGAATATCTGGATAACCTGGATTTACTGACCAAAGAATAAACACATAAAAAAATAAAACAGACATCCTGTACAGCAATTCGAGGTTCTTTCTTACTTTAGGGTGTTTGCAAAAGGGGAGACTTCAACTTGTATTGATAACTGCAATAGTTGGAAGTCTCCCTATTTTACGTTTACCTGCAATCGAGAAAGAACCCAATTCGCTACAGGATGTCTTTTGAAAAAGGAAGTCCTTCGTGTACAGGGGCTTTCTTTTCTGACGATAGTATACTGTTCACCTTTAGAATAAGCTAAAGTGATGGACTTTCAGGCTGTCCTGCACTTGACCTTTCTGCGAGGATGCTGTAAGCCGTTTTTCAAATTACATATACCTGAGAATCAGCCTGCCGCTTCTTTGATATCCGGTGTGATTTCCACATAGACATCATCATAAATATCCTGCAGGGAGCTGCTCAGCTGCTTCTGTATAGCCGCAAGCTGCGTCACATTGATCATATTGGTATCGTTGCGGATGTATATTTCCACCCAAAGCTTTCGTCCGGTCTGTATGATATTATAAAAGGTTGGTTCATAGGAATACCGTTCGAATTCATGATCCGCCAGCCTTCGAATCCGCTGTGTTACATCCTCCTCAGGCGCAAACAGAATCAGACTGCGAAATGCATCCTTCATCATACGCCATGGCTGCGGCAGCATGATCATCGCAATGACGATGGCGATAATCTGATCCACATAGGGAGACAGCCACGCAAGCGAGGTATCGGCCAACAGGCCGGCACACAGAAACGCAGCGGCAACACCGATGCTGCTGCACACATCAATTTTCCAGCCCAGCAGCTCCGCTTTTATCAAAGGAGAATCGACACGGCGATTCATCACCAGTAAGGCGATGAGTATGACAGCGGACAGCACTGCCAGAAACAGCTCAAACCAGCCAATCATTCCCTGATCCACATGATTTCCGCCATTAACGATCATCTGTACATTACCAACGATCAATCCAATAGTTACAGCTGCCAGAAAACCTCCCTTCATCAACAAAAAGAAGGACTCCAGCTGGGAGTAGCCATATGGCTTGCGCTCCGAATACGGGCGGTACAGCAGCGGTACAAGAAAGACCATCAGCGCAAGGACAACAGCCTCCGCACCGTCATAGATACTGTCCATCAGCACCGCCTGTGAATTTGTATAGATTGCCATCATGACCTCGATTACGGAAAACAGAATTCCCGCAGCGACCGTCACATGCAGAAGACGCTGTTCATAATTCATTTTTTCTTTATTCATAGTATATTCAGCCTCACTTTTCCATAAAGAAATACCCTTCTCTATTGAAACGGGCCCGGCTGTATATATTGTTTGGATGTACGCTTTTTTCTTTTGTCCGAGTGGACAAGCATAGTTTCACAATCCTTTCCTGTTTCCATTGTATCGCTTTTTGTACTGCATTACAAGGTATGCATTCACCTTCCATATATGAATTTATTGTATTTTGCTTACTTTTTGCTTATACTAAACAGGAAAGTGAGGTCAGATATTATGGAAAATTACGGATACTTTCATGTTGCGTGTATTACGCCTGCTGTTCAGATTGCGGATGTGGAGACCAATCGAAAGACCATGCAGAGACTGCTGCATACCCTGCGCCCCGATATACGGCTTGCGGTGTTTCCTGAATTGTCGCTGTGTGCTTACACCTGTCAGGATCTGCTGTATCAAAATCTGTTGCTGGATGATTGTCTGGCAGCCTTGAAAGCACTGCGGGATGAGAATGAAAGTGAAGCCATCCTTGCAGTCGGTCTTCCCCTTCGACAGGGGAATCATCTGTTTAACTGTGCAGCGTTTCTATATAAGCATGATATTCTCGGCATCGTTCCCAAAACCTATGTCCCGAATTATAATGAATTTTATGAGAAGCGGTGGTTTTCAGACAGTGAGCAGCGCATGCTGGATACGATCAGTCTGTTTGGAAAGTCTGTACCCTTCACACCGAATCTTTTGATTCATGATGAAACAAGCGGCGCTGTAATTGCCGCCGAGGTGTGCGAGGACCTCTGGGTGCCTATTCCCCCATCTACCAGACATGCCGGGCATGGAGCCAATGTAATCGTCAATCTGTCTGCCAGTAATGAAACAGTCGGCAAAAGCGAATATCGCAAGGCGATAATCACAACACACAGCGCCAAAAACATGTGCGGCTATGTCTATACCTCGGCAGGTGTCAGTGAAAGTACAAGCGATCTGGTATTCAGCGGACATGACATCATCGCAGATAACGGCACCATCATTTCAGAATCCGAAATACTGGAAGAGGAACACATTCTCTATGGGGAAATCGACCTGGAAAAATGCCGCAGTGAGCGGCTGAAATTTCATACAGCGATGCAGATTCAGGACAGCTGCACCTATACAGAGGTTACGATACGAACTGCCCCGATTACGCAGCCGTTGCAGCTGATGCGTGACATCTCTCCTTATCCGTTTGTACCAGGAGAGGAAGCACAGCGCAGCAAACGCTGTATGCAGATTTTGCATATGCAGGCTGCCGGACTTGCACAGCGATTGAAGAAAATTAATTGTACACAGCTGATTATCGGTATATCCGGAGGTCTGGATTCCACGCTAGCGCTGCTCGTAGCACATATGGCGTTTGAAAGGCTCGGTCTCAACAGCAAGGGTATCCTTGCAGTAACCATGCCGGGATTTGGCACCACAAGGCGAACACGCGGCAATTCCCATAAGCTGATGGCTGCCCTGCATACAAGTGTGAAAGAAATTTCCATACATGATGCATGCGAGCAGCATTTCCACGATATCGGGCATGACCCGAAACAACTGGACATCACCTATGAGAACACACAGGCAAGAGAGAGAACGCAGATTCTGATGGATTTAGCCAATACATACAACGGCATTGTCTTGGGTACCGGTGATCTGAGCGAGCTTGCTCTGGGATGGTGTACCTATAACGGAGATCATATGTCCATGTATGGTGTCAATGCATCCATTCCCAAAACACTGGTACGCCATCTCGTAAAAACATATGCGCAGGAAATGCGAAAAACAGAGAAAACAGATATCGCTGATGTATTGGATGATATTTGTGCGACACCGGTTTCGCCGGAGCTTCTGCCACCGAAGGCTGATGATGAAATCGCACAGATAACGGAGGATGCCATCGGCTCCTATGCATATCACGACTTTTTCCTCTACCACATGCTGAGAAATCACTATGCCCCTGCCAAGATACTGAAGCTTGCAATGCTCGCCTTTCCACAGGAAGAACGTAAGGTTATCCTTGATACCATGCGGATATTCTACCGTCGCTTCTTTACACAGCAATTCAAGCGAAACGCAATGCCGGACGGCGTTAAGGTAGGTTCCATCTGTCTTTCCCCGCGCGGTGACTGGCGTATGCCGAGTGATGCCAGTGCAGCGGCGTGGATTAGGCAGGTGAATGACCTGCAATAGACCCCGTATGATCAGATATTTGCAATTCGCAGTGATATGGTATTTAAAAAAATGCAATACCATAAAAAGGTTCAAAGCAATCCATTCACGGACAGCCTTGAACCTTTTTCACAATCCTGCTGTAACACATCATCTATCTGCATTCTGCCTGCATATATAGGCCTCGAAATCCTCCACACACAGTGGCTTGGAATAATAATAGCCCTGAATTTCATCACAGCCATGCTCCTTTAGGAACACAACCTCATCCGCCTCTTCAATTCCTTCTGCCACACTGTGAATACCAAGCGTCTTCGCAAGACTCAAAACGCCGCCGACAATATCTCTGGCACGCTGCGTATTGCCGTGGTTTGTCTGAAAGAACACCTGATCCAGCTTGATGGTATCGATGGGAATATCCTTCAGCATATTCAATGAGGAATAGCCGCTTCCAAAATCATCCATGGAAATACGGAACCCATAGGAACGCAGCTCCTGAATAATGGCGAACAGCTCCATGCTGCGGTCAAAAATCACACTTTCCGTTATTTCTATTTCCAGCTGCTTTGTGGAAACGCCGTTGCGCTCAACAATTTCGAGTACACGCCGGGCAAAGCCGGGGCGGAAGATATACATTCTGGAAACATTGATGGAAATACGCAGCGAGGGATACGTTTGCTCCCACTTCTTTAAGAGCTGACAGACTTCATCCATCATATACATGTCCAGCTGTTCCAGAAATCCGTTTTTTTCAAACAGCGGGATAAAGGCCATTGGCGGAATCATGCCGAATATCGGAGAATCCCAGCGCACCAGTGCCTCCGCACTGTGGACAATATCATCATGCAGTGTAACCTTCGGCTGCAGAAAGACCTTAAATTCCTTATGCTGCAATGCCTGCTCCATCTGCCCCTCCAGCCGCTTCTGATACAGCATCGTATCGTACATCTTTTCACTGAAGAAGGTACAGCGCTGTTTCTTTTCTGCCTTGCCAAGCATCTTTGCATGCATACAGCGGTCATGACATGGAGAGAACTCACGATCCGTATTCTGGAGCAGATATACACCGGCATAAAAATCAGCCTTAAACTGTTCCCGCTGCTTTCGCATATCCTCCTGAACCGCTTCCATCAAAGCAGCATAACGACTCGCAATGCTATCCGTATCACGCATTTTCCACAAGACGATAAAACGGTCTGCGGAAATCCGTGCACAACGCTCATCCGCACTGCAGTTTTCCTCACACAGCCGCATGGTGGTAATCAGCAGCTGATCACCGCCCTGATAGCCATACAATTCATTTAACAGCTTGAAGTCACTGACGTCGAACTCAATCAGTGCATAGCTGTCGGCCTGCCCTTTATCCAGCAGCATCTGAACGTCCATGCGAAATTTATTGTAATTATAATGGGAAGTCAGATCGTCATAGAATACCACCTTGTCAATTTTCTTCTCATTGCGCACTCGTGACATATACAGATAGCATATGATGCCGCTGAGAACCAGAGCTACCAGAAACCAGGTAGCCGCCGCTATGACAATGACATTATTGATCTGACTGGTCACAACGCTTACCGGAACAACGGAAAACACATACCAGTTGTTATAGCCCAGCGGTTCATAGGCGAGATAGCGGTCTTCATTGTTCATCGACTTGAATTTTACAATACCGCTTTCCTGTTTTTTCAGCTTCTCCGTACCGAAATCATCGTAAAAGCTCAGCTGCTTGAGATTGTGTACGGCCCTGCTGGCGGTTTCACTGTTCGAATTAAGGACGATATTTCCTTCCTCATCCCAGATGGAGCTGAAGCCCTTGCCGTCATAAATTTCCATCAGCAGCTTATCTGCCACATCCTTTGTCCTGCTTGCCGCAAACAATACATTGCGGATACTGCCATCCTCTGCGCGAACCGGTGTGGCAAACACATTGAGATCATACCCCCCGATTTTATCATGCAGGGTATTGGAGAAGGAGGATTTCCCCTTCAGGGCTTCTTTGAAATATTCCCGGTCCCCCACATAAAACAGCATTCCGTCCGTTGTCAGACAGTTTCCCTTTTCATCGGTAATGCCGTAACGCATAAATTCACTGTTTGCACTGGCACTCATCAGTGCCTGAAGCAGCTTTTCCGTATCGGTGGTATGCTCATTCTGCAGCATATAGGATATGTTCTCCAAGGTTGACATATGATCATGAATCCGTATTTCAATCGCGGTTGTAGTAGAAGCGGAGATTTCCTGAACATTATGCTTCAGATCTGTAATCAGACTGTTCCGAATGCGATCGATATAAAATCCTGCAATGCAGGCAAAAAACAGAAGACTGAGTGCTGCAAGAACAATCGCCTGTTTAATGGATCCGTGTTTTTTCATATTCAGCTTCCTCCCTTCTACTAAGTTTATGTATATTATATTTTTATGAAGAGTATAAATTCCCTTTTTTTGTTACATTCTTATTATAAAGTCATTTTCCGGCATATACAACTGAAATTTGTCCATCTGATGAAAGGAAATCTCATTTTTTATCAAAACTGGTAAATCTTGTCTTTTACAGACAGGTAGCACATGAAAAAAGGTGACTGTATTCCTTTTTGATTCTTCTTCGCTAACAAGGACTGTAACATAAAAGAAGAAGTATCGTTCCTAACATTCTTAGAAACGATACTTCTTCCTGTTTTGTTATACTTATATTCTAATCAGATGAATCTCTGTTTGAGCAGCTCTTTTTCCATAGTAAACGAATACAAGCTCTCTTCAGAACAGCTCAGCGCTGTTATTTACAGACTTATAAGCTATACAAAGGATTAACTATTTGTACTTAACAATAATGCGTTCATCTCTTGTAGTTTATGGATGCCTACCGCCTCCCTGTGGCCCCTGCAGCATACCTGCGTTTCCATACGTGGACACCACATCATTCAGCGTCATGGATGCCAGCAACGTACCGCCCTTTGCGTTTGTAAAGACACCATTTTTCACGGAGGAGGCACTGCCGCCTACATAGATATCATAGGTACTCCCTTTCTTCAATGTCCCCGTACTGATGACCACATTCTGCCATGCCTTCACCGAAGACACACCCAGTATGGTTTCGCCATCTTCATCCTGCACATACAAAATTGTTTCCGCAGGTTGTGTACTGTCTGTACGAATCATAAGAGAGGGCTGCGTACTGGAGGTCGAAGGAGCCATCGCCATATCACTGCTTCCCACTGCAACCAGCGTTCCCCCGTTCATCGCAAAGCTGCCATCATAATCCAGTGCCCCGTTGCCGCCGCTTTCAGGCCCCATGACAATCAGGGTACCATCATTCATCACAATATCCTGATTGCTGTCCACACCATCTCCATCAGCGTCTACATAAATGGTTCCTCCGTCTATGGCAAGCAATGGATTCCCCAAATCACCAGCCGCATTGATGCCGTCATCACTCGCTTTTATCTGAAGTGCTCCACCCTTGATTTGAATGGTATTCGCCTCCATTCCTTCATAGGACTGTTTGACCTGTATTGTGCCATTGTGAATCGTCAGCGTATCATCCGCATGCACACCGTCATCATCACTTGACAGGGTATAGGTACCGCCTTTGATATCCATACTTCCATTGGCATGCAGGGCATCATCATGAGAGCTGATGGTATAGCTTCCCTTATACAGTACCATATTCTTAGCGGCCTTGATTCCCTTCTGGCTCTTTTGGACTGCTTCATCATGATCATCAAATTCTCCCCAAGGCTGTAATGCGGAGCCGGTGTCAACCCTATTAACGCTTCCCCCGCCGCTGGTAACCGTAAAGACCCCGTCGTAAATCGTAAGATCTCCTGCACTCTGTAAACCGTCCTGCTGTGCTTCAATAGCAAAGGTTCCCTGATCAATGCTCAGATTTCCCTGTTCCTTTTCATTGGTTGTCACAATGCCGTCACCCTGTGCCTTTACCGTGTAGCTGCCTTTGTAAATAAGTAAAGCGTCCCTGACCTTGATTCCATCGTTCTCTGCCGTGATGTTCAAATTTGTATCTACCAGCTTCAGCGTATCCTTGCACTGGATACCGTTTTTATAAGAAGCTGTGATGTTCAGTGTACCGCTGCCGTTGATCGTTAAATCATCCTTGGAAAACAATGCCGCACTTGGCTCTTCTTTTTCATCCACAGTATAGGAGGCTGTATCCTTCAGGGAGCTGGCAGTGCCCTTAGGCAGTGTGATGATGACCTTATCCGCCTGCTTCACATATACCGGTGCACTGTTTTTGCTCCTGATATGAGCATTATCCAATACGATGCGAACAACGGCAGCCTTGGCATCCACGACAACAGAACCGTTCTTCAGTGTGCCGCTCAGCTGATACGTGCCGGCCTTTTTTATCTTCACATCACCGCTTTGCTCATCCAGTGAAATTTTTTGTGCATCATTGATTTCCGTATCGTAGTCCTCTGCCTCCAAAGAAAGAGTGCTGCTTTGTTTCACCGCAGAAGTATTTGTGTTAACGGCAGATGTGGTGTCCTCAGTATCCGAATCACTTTGACAGCCTGCCAATACAAGTGCTCCGGCCAGAAAGGCGGACATCCATGCGGCTTTTTTATAATTCATTCTGCATCGCCTGCCTTTTTGCTACAATTACATTCAGATTGCCATTGCGGCAGCGAATGTCATCCACCATATGCTTTTCCTGTTTTACTTCCTTCAACTCCACATGATAGGTCATTTCCAGCATGGCGCCAAGCTGTATCGTTTTTACGCGGACAAGCTCAGCACTTTTACAGTAGCTTTGCAGGATATCGTCAAATACCTCTGTATAATCCAGATCCTCGGGGATCACGATTTTCAGTTCCTTATACAGCTGCAGATTGTTCGGCTGCAAAAGAGTAAACAGCAGCCATGTACTCATACTGACAACAATCGTCATAAATGCCGCAAAGCTGACATAGCCCATGCCGATTGCCAGTCCGGTTGCCATGGAGAAAAAGATGAACAGTATCTCCTTACTGCTGCCCGGAAGTGAGCGAAACCGTACAAGACTGAAGGCCCCGACAACGGCAATTCCGGTTCCCAGATTACCATTGACCATCATGATGACAAACTGCACAAGAGCGGGCAGCAGTGCCAGTGTGACAGTAAAGCTGTGAGAGCAGTACCCAAGCCTTCGATAAAACCATGCAATGATCAGTCCCAGACCAAGTGCACTCATGCAGCACACCACGCCGTCCAGGATCGTCAGACCCTGTTCCAGATTTAAGATGCTTGTAAACATAACAGTTCTCCTTTTTCTTTTTTATAAAATACCTGTCCCACCTTGGAAAAGGATGTTGGGTACAGCCGCATATCCGAAAGTACGCTGCTCAGCCACAGCGGATAACTCCTTTCAGCCTTGATTTCCAGCAGAATCATATCTCTGTGAAACAACTCTTCATTGCTTTCGTGATCGTTTAAGGACAGATGGTCAAACCTGCTACGAATATGGCTGTCCATCGTGATGCGCAGCTGCTGTTCCTGTTTTCCGACATAGGAAATACGATCATATGCCAGAAAGATTCTAGGCTGCACCTGATAATGGTACAGCGTATAGGATAGTTCCTTTTCAATCTGACTAGCACTCAGATAGGGATTGTTCAGAAACCTGCGGCATTCACCATAGCTCAGCTGCATTCTGCGCTTGCAGACTATCTGTGCATATTTGCGTTTGATTTCCAGATATATGGGTTCCTCTTCACTGCATACCGGTGTATAGCTGCGGATGCGCAGCTTCTCCTTAAAGGGCGGCTTTTCAATGGAACGGTGGATAAGATCAAACTGCTCCGTATCCAGATAAAGATTGTATATGGTGCTTGCCGGATAAATGTCCTCTGTAATATATGGTTGGATGCGCATTACAAAGCTGCGGCACTGATCTGCATCCAGCAAATATTTTTTTTCAAATCTCTGTATAACCTGCTTCATAGATATCACCTCGGTCATAGTTTAGCAAAGGTGAACGGATATTTCATGATGGTGCCTTGAAAATTAAGTGAAGTTTTCAATGCTTTTTTTTAAGAAGCTGTTACAATAATAGCAAGAGAAAAAAGGAGAAGATTATGGACGTATTTCAACAAAAAACAAAGATTCTGCAATATGAAACGGTACAGGAGTTTCTGAGGGATTTCACCTTTCAAAAGAAGGATTACATTTTAGCAAGCCGCAGTATTTACGAAGCATTCTTTCGGGATTCCACCGGCAGGGCTTCTATCGCCTTTCACAGTGATTATGGTCAGGGAGAACCCGATGATCGCATGCTGGATGCGATGCTGAAAGATATGCGGGAAAAACAGCCTGAGCGTATTATTGCAATCGGCGGCGGCAGTGTGATTGACTGTGCCAAGCTGTTTGTATTGGAAGGAACTGCCAGTGCTGAGGATATGTTTCTGCACAGATGTACACCGGAAAAAAGCAGGGAGCTGATCGCCATACCGACAACCTGCGGCTCTGGCTCTGAGGTCAGTCGGATTTCCATCTGTGAGCTTACATCACTGCATACCAAGCTGGGACTGGCCGTCGATGCACTGTATCCGGATCAGGCAGTTCTGATTCCAGAGCTGCTGTCCAAGCTGCCGTTCTTCTATTTTGTAACAAGCGGCATTGACGCTTTGATTCATGCGAGTGAATCCTTTGTATCCCCTAAATCCAATGCCTATACCCGCATGTTCAGTGCGGAGGCTATTCGCCTGCTGCTACATGGGTTTCAAGTTATTGCAAAAGAGGGTGAAGATGCACGCATGCGACTGTTAGGGGATTTCATGCAGGCCAGCAACTTTGCGGGCATCGCATTTGGCAATACCGGTACAGGTGCAGTACATGCCCTCAGCTATCCGTTATCGGGAATCTACCATGTAACACACGGGGAAGCCAACTATCAGTTTTTCACAGCTGTATTCCAAACATATGAAGCACGGGAAAAATATAGTGTATATGATATAAAGAAACTGTTTTCAGAAGCTCTTTCCTGTTCCATGGAGGATGCCTTTACCTGTATGGAAACACTATTTTCCACGCTTCTTGCACGAAAGCCGCTGCATGAATACGGTATGAAGGAAAGTGAAATCAAAGGATTCACAGACAGTGTAATCGAATCCCAGCAGCGCCTGCTTTCCAATAGTGCAATACCTCTTTCAAGAGATGAAATTCACTCTATTTACAAGGCTTTATTTTGATTGTGCTGGAACAAATGACAAAACTGCATATAAGCTTTTGAAAAAGCATTAAATAGATTCATCTGTGGAAGTCCGCATTGTCTGATAACAATCAGTTGACGAAATCACAAATGTCCGTTGAAGCAGTGCTGCTGCATCATGCAGATTGGAAAGATTTTAAAGCTGTGATCTTGACTCCCCCCTCTGCATCCGACATGATGCCTTTATCAATATTAAGAAAAGGTGGGAAATGATACGCTGCCTAGCACACAGTATATGCAAAGCTATCCACATTGCCGCCTATACGATAAACAAAAGGAATCAAGCTCATTTTTTACGATGTACTTGATTCCTTTCCTTTTTCGCCTGTTAAATCCCTTGTTTAATTTTCAGCAAGTGGAAGTCACTGCGAATCATTTACTAATCTGATTTTATCCGTATCTGCATCTGTGTTAATAGGACCTAAAGCATGCAGTCCTGCTTTATATGCGGCTGTCCCCATTCATTCCTGAGCATCCTCTATCTTCATATTTTTCATGGTAACCACTTCCACAAGCAATGTGATTCCACCCATAGCCAAGTAGCCTGCAAGTGCCGTATTCAGCATCACAATGGATATGAGCGGGATTATCAGAAAAACAGCAGCAGCAAGTATATTCAAAACTCCGCTTGCTATCACCCAGCTGTAATCAAAGATACCAAAAAAATGCAGCTTATTGGCAAAGGTGATTTTATTCACACCAAAAATCATCAATAGAAATCCAAACATATAGGCAAAAACTGATACTGTGATTTCCACCGGTGAGAACAGCAGAAGCATACCGATCACCGTATTCAGAACAGCACCAATCAGCGTTCCCCCATCCCGTAAAAGAACCGGCATATAGTAATAATCCACCAGCTGATACATTCCCAGTGCAATTATCACAAGTGCGGCAGCTGTCTTTAATGCCTGGTGCATCGGTACTGCGGAATGCATACACAAAACTGCGCAAACCAGCATACAAAGACTTACAACAGCACCAAGCAGCCTAACCGATTTCAGCTTGCGGTTCCAGTTCTCACTGAATACACGTGCAAAATCTCTGAATCGCTTCATCATTTACATGCATCCCGATTCCCGACATTCCCATGCAGTACGTGTCTGCACATACGCAAGCGCTCAAGCATTGGCATATCCTTCGGTATTGTCAGGACGGCTTTCTCTTTATCCTCCTGAGTATCGGAAAGCTTTTCCTTCAGCTTATGCAGAGGCAGAGAATCCAGGCGCTTTTCCATCCTTTTCATATTGCGATAATCCTTCACAAAGGAAGCCCCGGCACATAGAGCAGCAACTCCACCAATGGTACAGATACATTTCCAACCCTTTTTCATTTGGCATTCCTCCTATCCTGTCTTCATTTTAACGCTGCCTTCCTTACGCTTCCATATACAGAATCCCGTATATGTCAAAATCGGCAGCACTAATTTCAGAAGCAGCATTGACAGCTGCTTCCAAAAATGCATAGAAATGCTGTGCGAATAACAGCAATGCTTATTGACAGATGCATCTGCCGATACGCTACAGCTATTTATACAAAATAACAACAGAGCTAATTTTCAGTATTATTATTGACATATGCAAATAATTGACGTATGATAACATAGAAGGAGCTGATAAAATGCCACGACCTTGCAAGAAAAAATGCGTGTCCTCCATACCGAGCTATACTGCTTTCATCCATACAGATGAGCCGATTCCCGCAAGTCATATCCAAATGAGTGTAGAGGAATATGAGACCATTCGTCTGATTGATTATCTGGGATGGAATCAGGAGGAATGTGCAAAGCAGATGCAGACCAGCAGAGGCAGCGTGCAATCCCTGTATAATGAGGCAAGACGCAAGCTTTCCCGCTTTCTCATGGAAGGCAGTGCAATGGTGATAGCCGGCGGCAATTATCAGCTGAACCTTGCACAGAAACCAACAGGAGATGATAGTATGAAAATTGCAGTTACGTATGATAACGGACAGGTGTTCCAGCACTTTGGACACACACAGATGTTTAAGCTTTATGAGGTTACAAATCAGGAAGTCACAGCAACCAGACTCCTGGACACCAATGGTAACGGCCACAGTGCGCTGGTCACCCTGCTGAAAGCAAATCAGGTGGATACACTGATCTGCGGCGGTATCGGAGGCGGTGCGAAGAATGCACTTGCGGAAGCCGGTATCGAGCTGTATGGTGGCGCATGTGGTGATGCAGATGCACAGGTTACCTCCTTTCTGAACGGCAATCTGCAATACAATCCGAATATCCAGTGTTCTCACCACGGTGAGGGACATACCTGCGGAAGCCATGAGGGACATGGACATTCCTGCGGTTCTTCTCATCTATAGACCATAACAAATACACTCTCACAAAAGGACTGTGCATCGCAAAATGATGAAATTTCAGCTAACAGAAAACCATCAAATGCCAGCACAGTTTTTTTCTGTTCTGATGATGATTATGACTGTTCAACATCTGTCTGCGCCAGCTTGCTTCTGAAGTCAGGTATCCGCGCTTCTATATTCACCCATTGCATTTGGATTTTCTTCTCCATTCATACAGATCATACAGACATAAGGATGCCTGTAATTCGCAACAGCTGCAAGTAAGGCTTCCAAGCGACCGATATATCCATGCCCTAGAAACACTATAAGGATAAGCCTATGTATCCTGCTTCTGCTCCCTCTACCGCATATATACCGTACACGCCCTGCCATAAAACAAAGGGTTCAACATCCTGAAAAAGGCTGCAATCATCATATTGTGTTCCAATAGAAGAAATGCTGCATCCTGTAATGAAATGGGGAGGTACCTGCTATAACATCTATTCGAAAAACGCAAGGAACCATGAGCGTCGTTTTGATACAGTATTGAAAGCGACAGTGTCTCCACCGCTACTGTGAATTTCAAAACGCGGACGCACAAAAAAACGTCTTTGAAATAAGACGCTGTCTTCTAAATCATATGGAGGAACACGCAGTCAGCAGCCATTCAGACAACAGCTGCAGGCTGCACTCCTTACCCTTTTACATCATATCCGGTGTCTGTGATTGCCTGTATAATAGCGGCATCATTGATCCGCTGCGCATCATACTCCACATTGACAATACCGTCTTTTGCACTTGCCGAACAGGCGCTAACGCCTTCCATGCCTTGCAGTGCCTTATTTACACGCTGTTCACAGTGCTGGCACATCATACCTTCAACCTGAAATGCTTTTTTCATAAACTCACTCCTATCTTTACCGTTATCATAGCATACTTTCATCAGAATTTCCTTTTTTTTACTCTGCATACCATCTGTGTCATGGTACCCATTGGACAGTATACACACCATGTCCGGGGTTTATACACCAGCATGGTGAGGATGCCCAGCATCGTGCTTGTCAGCATCAGACTGTAAAAGCCGTATGCAAACTGCAGTATCCAGTCCGGTGCACCGGACTTTACAAACCATGGAATCCGCACAGTCCATAAAAGTGTGATGGAAGCGGATAGCGGCTTTCCCTGCAGAACAGCATAGCTCATATACAGCATACTGGCAAACATTGATAAAAAGAACAGCAGGAAACCATAGCGAAACCACCTGCTTCTCAGCCATCCAGGACAGGCTCGCTGTGCAGAAAACCGATTTCCCAGACGCTGCATAAGCTGTCCCCGGCCGCAGTAATGATTACAGTAGCTCTTTTCTCCTTTTCCAACAGCCAGCAGCAGCGGTACCAGAAAACAAATGAGTCCCAGCCAGGCAAACAGAATATGAAACAAACCGAGAAACAAATACAGCAGGGATGCAATCCAAAAATAATCTGACCATTTCTTTTTCATGAATGCACCTCAATAACGCTTGCAGGACAGGACTTACTGCAAAGACCGCAGCCTACACAGCGCACAGAATCAATGACTGCGTAACAGCCATGCGCAATGTGTATCGCCTGACGGGGACATGTGACAAGACAGGTTCCACAGGCAACACACTCTTTTTCTTCTACAAAAGCTTTTTTCAAAACAGCTCCTCCTTCTGCCTGTATTCAGTATACAGAAGAAGCTGCCGTTTTACCGTGACTTTGTCACAGAAACAAATCGTTACTCTTTCTTGTCACACAGGCCTTATGCAGCTTTCTAACAGAAACCGCCAGCAACAGCTTATTCAAGCTGCGGGCATGTACAGGACAAACAGCGACGCAGCGCATACAGGATATACAACGGTCTGTGTCTGTTTTTTCCGGATGCTTTATCGGGATCGCCTGTACAGGGCATTGTGCGGCGCACTGCCCACATTGCATACACGATTGATTTGCAGAAGGCTTCAACGGAACTCCGTTATAGGGCTTATACGGATGGTTTCCCGTTACTTGCAGCTCACATGCCGCATCCTTTTCCAAATGCTCCCGTATCTGACGGGCAAATACATTAAGCTCCTGTGTATCCTGTGCATCGGGACGTCCGGCTCCATACTGATGCATGATGGAATGCTCGGCAACAGCCGCGATCGCGGCACGGCACACAAAGCCGCTTTCCTGTGCACGTTCCTTCATCTCCAGCAGAGTATCCTCATAGGCACGATTGCCATAGCTGCATACCAGAATAGCAGAAGCATGATTTCCCTGTATGACACGCAGTCGCTGCAATGCTGTTTGTGGTGCTCTTCCTCCATAGGAAGGCATAGCTATGATGCAGGTATCATCCTCTTTAAAATAAGGAAGACTTTTTGTTACCTGTAGATCACAAAGGTCGATACAGATACGTTGTTCTTCCTTCCATTCACGCTCCAGTATTTCAGCAATGCGCCTTGTTCCGCCGCAGGGACTGAATAGAATCGTATAAAATGCCATGATAAAATCTCCTCTCCTTTCAGGTATACAGATGCATTCGGAAGCAAGCCTTCACAATCTTGGTATAAGCATGCATACCTGAACCCTTTTGTATCTTTCTCCATTATAGAACGATGGGCGGTGTGATTCAATACGCCCTGCCGTTTTTCCTTCACTGCCGGAAAAAGTCAATGCATAAAAAACCTGCCTCCTCAAAAACTGTTTTTCCCTCCTTGTATGATTACCCGCTTATCCTAGTACAGGAGCTGTAGGACAGACTGTATATTTCAGGAATGTGATAAAGTCACTGAAGTTTTTGTTCGCCGGTAGTATGCTTTATGCGTAAGATAAAGCAAGGAGGTCATGATTATGACAATACATGTAACAAGCGGGAATTATGAAGAGGAAATACTGGACAGCACAGAGCCTGTCCTCATTGATTTCTATGCAGACTGGTGCGGTCCCTGTCAGATGCTGAAGCCGGTCATCGAACAGATCAGCGAAGAGGCGGAACATACAAAAATCGTGAAAATCAACATTGATGAAGAGCCTCAGCTGGCCGGCATGTTTCAGGTTATGAGCATTCCAACACTGGTATATATGCAGAATGGTTCCATACAGGGAAGTGTCAGCGGCTATCACAGCCTGGAACAAATCAAATCCTGGATTGGGGAATAGCATGCTGTTCTTCAAACAACGCCGAAAGTAGAAGCAAATTCCATGAAGGAAGGCATGGTGCTGAAGCATAGTGAAAAATGCAGGAGATCTAGCGTAACCTCTAACTCTTGATTGTTTGTACAACACAGTTTCTCTGCAAACATACTGCCATGGAGCAAGTATGATGAAAAAGCAGTACATGGATATTCATCACTTACCTTCAAAGCATAGCTGTCCGTACTTCTACATTCATGAAAAGATAGGGTATCATATTTCTTATAGTAAAAATACCTTCATCCTATCGCTATAAACGCTTATCAACTTCTTTACAGTGGCATGCAGTCTATCTGCATGCTTTTCAAGCATACCTAGTTTTTTATATTTTACACTTGACTTATAGTGAACTTTAAGTTGTATAGTAAAGGCGTATGAATCTTTATATCAATCATAAAGGAGGAGTTAGGATGAAGAAAGCACTAATTGCATATTTCAGCACTGGTGGATCGAAATTACACTGGTATAGTCAATGTAATCAGGCATTCCAGACAAGCTCTATTATGGAGCTGCAGTTTTAATACGAGCCATTGAAACTGCACTTTCTCACAATCAGGTCATGCATTTGGCGGCTATGGCAGTTCTCTTATATAAACCTCTGCATCAGGCTCTATATGAACATATACAAAAAACCGTAGAAAACAGATTACATCACAGTAACGTAATCCACAGTCTGCGGTTTTTTATCTGCAGGGCTTATGGCAGACATACAGATGATATCCGTATGCTCATATCCCAGTAACTATTACCAATCATATACGTTCAATCATCGTTCAGATAGACTTCTTCATGATACTGCTTTTCATGAAGATAGAGTCTTTCTATCATTGGCGATCCATTGATATAGCTCCATCTTTGAATGAACGTTGGCCTCACTACAAATAACCTTTCATTTGGAAGCTGGCTATAGGCTTCAAAGGACGATGGAAAATGTTGTTGAAACAGTCTGCAAAAGTCCTCATGCTCGATAGGTCGTCCGATTTCCTCACAAATTCCTTCAAGCTGAATATTGGAGAAGCATAATGCAACATTTGGATTTCCCTTTATATCCTTATATTTACGCATCCCTTTATCCGTTTGAAAGTAAAGGCTTCCCTCCAGAATGACGAAACTCATTGTTCTAGCGGAAACCTTGTTGTTAAGAGAAGTCGCAAGTACCAGTTTGGCGTGGTCCCCGATTTGTTGAAATATCTCTGTGTATTTCTGCTGATATTTATTCTGCATAATTGCCTCCGTTTCCAACTGCGTACAGTCACTGATTTTGATACAGATCATACCGGATCAGATTATTTAATAAAATCAGCTTATCACGCCTTTCCCTATCGAATCACTCCGCCGTGAAAACAGCCCTCATATATTTTCTGCGTCTGATAAAATATGCTTTCATGACCTTGAAATAAACAGATGTCTCCTTCTACTTCTGAAATATAGGTATATTCTCCTTTTCTGTACATAGCAGGTCCCCTATAGGGTCTTTGCGTATCGACAAGCATAAGTGCCTCTTTCAAAAAATCACCATGAAAGGCTTCATGTAAAACTGTTCCGTAATAATTCATACTCCAGCAGGCCTGAGCATCCCTGTAAACCAGCTCCTGACCGGAAAAACAGGAAGCGCCAAAGAATGAATCTCGGTATGTATATGGATTTCTGGAAAACATATAGTCATGGGAACCTTGTCTTGTCCCTTCTGTTTTATTTTTCTGCGCCGCATAGGTTGATTGCTTGGCAGTTACTAAAAATTCCGCGAGGGCTGTTGTGTGAACCTGATGTGAACTTTCACATATACAATCATCATCCTTAACCAAATGATCAATCGTTACTCCAAATAACCGAGACAAATCAATCAGATATTCCAAACTCGGCAGAATCGTTCCCTTCTCCCATTTTGTAATCGTTTGTCTGGAGACACCTAATCTATCAGCTAATTCTTCTTGTGTCATCATATTCTTTTTCCTATACTCTATCATTTTTAAATGAAACATGAACTCGCCTCCCTGATAGATCTATCATATCATGTCTTTTCCAGTTATCCTAGAAACTGTCGTTTACATTTTTGCTATACATGAGTACTCTGCGTCTCTCCAGAATGCAATAACAAGGAATCGGATATGTTTAAAAAAAGAGCCGGCACCATACTGATTTTTGCCGCTCTCCTTATACCCTGCTTATGTTTGACCCAAACAACTACGGGATTCTTTAGCTAACACAGATTTCTCATGCTGATTCTTTTAACCGCATGAAATCGCCTGTTTTCATCATTTCCTACTATACCGCATTCGTACTATCACCCTGATAGGATGAGAATCGCATGCTTCCCTACCCAAAAAGTCAATCAATACGTATTCATGATTTGCTGCATGCGTGAACACTACACAGAGATACATCCCTTATGATATAAGAACGCATGTGTTACCTTCCATATCATAACGGTCTTATTCCCACGCAATTTCAATCGGCTTTCCTTCCTGAAAGACTGTCAGCTTTGAAATATCATGCCGCCGCAGAAATTCCTTTCCCTCATCAAAATGGTAGGCATAGGCTTGCGCTTTGTGCGCGTCCGAGCTCATGGTAAACATCCTCCCTCCCATCTGTATATACCAGTCCACCACGATTTCATATAAAGGCAGCTGTCCATACTGAAACATACTGCGGGTATTCAGCTCCAGGGCAATGCCACGCTTAATCATTTCCGGAAATATTTTCTCCATATACGGATGTGCAATGGTGAGAAATGTATCGGTATCAACATCCTGTATGCGACTGACATAATCAAAATGACTGAGAACATTGGCTGGAATACCACTGCGCAGCGCATCGAGCATCTGCTGGAAATAAGAACGCAGAATATAGATGATATCATGCTTTTTAGCTTCCTCATCCATATAATCAAAGATTCCGTTCTGATGTATACTGAGCAGGATAATATCAAATTGCTTGCATTGCAGCCAGGCCATAAGCCGTCCATGATGTTTTCTGAGCCAGCCGATTTCCACACCTTTCAGAAGTCGGATGTCTGTATTTTTCTGCAAATTCTCAAGATATAAAGAATAGCGGTCATAGTCCATCCAGCTATCCATGAAATGGTTGGCGGAATTTTCCAAATCCACGTGCTCGGTAGTCACAAAGCAACCATCCGCATGCTTCAGATAGTCAGACAGCTCTGTTTGTGAATCAAAGGAAAAACTGGAATGGACATGCTGATCGTAATAGTTCATAGGTGCCTCCTTATTCATGTATATTCCTTATCGTAAAAACAACATGAATTCTCTATCTGCATTCTAGCAGAATTATTGCAGAAAAACAATGAAGATAAAAAATACCAAGTGTACTTGGCAAGAAAGGCGGAATACCCTATGAATAAAGAAGAGATCCTCGCAAGGAGCAGAAATGAAAACAAAGGCATGGATATTATAGAGCTGCAAAGTCTTGAAAAAGCAAGCAGAATCGCAGCACAGGTCGGCATGCTGCTATGCTGCTTTGTCGCAGTCATGGAGGTCGCTGTAACCGGACAGGTCAGTATGGAAAGCTGGCTAATCTATTTCGGCATACTAAGCACACTGTTCCTTATGAAATACCGCCTCATGAAAAAACGGCATGAGCTATTTCTTTCCATTTTTTATACTGCACTGTTTCTCATGTTCCTCGTTCTGTTTCTGTGGAAGCTGTTATGCTGAAGGAAGAACTGATTCTACGCAACCGGCTGAAGCAGGCCCGTACCGCTATGCACCTATCCCAGACACAGCTGGCAGAGCTTGTCGGTGTTTCGCGCAACACCATCAGCTCCATTGAGACAGGACAGTTCAATCCGACCGCCAAGCTTGCTCTCATCCTGTGTATTGCCCTCGAGCAGAAATTTGAAGACCTGTTTTATTTCGATGAAGCATGATATCGTTTATATTTTTAAAAGCAAGGTGACAGAAGCTTTTCTACAGTATTTCGTGTCGAGGTTCTACTCGATGGTAGGCAAACTTAAAACAGGGAGACTTCCAAACTATTGTAGTTATCAATAGAAGAAAGTCTTCCTTTTGCATACACCCTAAAGTGAGAAAGAACTCGTGTTGAAACGCTTTTTTTATAGTGATTTCAATTATATAAAGCAACATGTATTTTGTAGGATAAAGCAGCATGTATTGACCTATTAGATAAACGATGGTATACTGTTATTGACCTATCAGGTAAAAACAGATAAGGAGGATATATATGTCCGCAATAACGCCACAGCTTCAGGAACAGCGAAAAGCAGCACTGTTGAACGCTGCATTGAGAGAATTCGCAGAGTACGGCTATGAGCAGGCTTCTACAAACAGAATCGCAAAGGAAGCCGGACTTTCCAAGCCGCTTATGTTTCACTATGTTGGTAATAAACAGCAGCTGTTTCTCTTCGTTTATGAATACTTCTTCGACCTGCTCAATAAGGAGTATTACAGACAGCTGGATTGTACAGAGCCGGATGTAATCAAACGGCTTCATGGTGCATATCGGTTACAGCTGCGCCTGCTGTATGCATATCCATGGGTATTCGATTTTTTCAAAATGTATGCGAGCATGGATATCCGGATATTTGATGAAGACCTGCAACAAAGGCTGAAAAAGTGCAGGACGAAGGACTGTACCGATTTGTTTGAACAATATGATCACAGTCTGTTTATATCGCAGCTGGAGGAAGCCGCATGTATGCAGATTCTCTATTGCTCCTGTAAAGGGTTTGGTGATCTGATGCTGGAAAAAATCAGAACAATGCAAAAGGAAGAGCTCAGCTTTTCTACCGTCGAAGAAAATTTACATGTATTTTTCGAGGGTCTGCGCAGACTTATGTATAAGGACTGTGCAGCCGAAGCTCCCCATGCCTGCAATGAATAAGCCGATTCTTATGCGTTTTCCGTTAATTGGCGAATGGAATACGCCCAATACACCGGGAAGCCGCATCCCCAGTCATGGCACAAATGCGCTGGGTACCAGATACGCCTATGACTTTCTGCAGCTGAACTGGAAAAAAAGAGGACATCCCTGCTATCGCTCCCATGTCCTTTCGTATCTGTTATTCGGTGTCGCATTATCTTCGTGCTATTGCTATGGATTGCCTGTGTATGCCCCATGTGATGGAAGGGTTGTATATGTGATGGATGGCTGCAGAGAAAGAAAACGCGCCTGGTTTTTCTCTGATGCCCTGATGGCTTTTAAAAACAGTCGTCGCAGGCAGAACCAAGAAATATGTGAAATCAGCGGAAATGCCGTAATAATCCAGTATACGGATACGATCTATGCCGCCTTCTGTCACCTGCAGCCGAATTCGATTGCGTTGGCTGTTGGACAGTATGTCAAAGCAGGAGATTTTATCGGCAGCATCGGACACAGTGGCAATTCCATGTTCCCCCATCTTCATTTCCAGCTCATGGACAGTGCTGATTTTCTGCATGCGAACGGGCTTCCCTGTGCCTTTACCCAATATGAGGTGTTGGAAAACGGACAATGGCACACTGTATACGGAGGTATCCCCACAGCACAGCAGCGGATACGCTATGCCCCGGTAGATGAATACGTATAAAAGCCGCTTTGGAATCTGCTTCCTCAGCGGCTTCTTTCCTGTATGGTAACATGAATGCTGTCTCCCGGCTGCTTCCCTATTTTAGCGCGAATATCCTTGCGCACACCTAAAATATGGCGGACAGTCTGCATGCGGACAAGGGAGCCGTCATATGCCACATTGTCAAATGTCGCATGTACGCAGACCCTCCCCTTTTGAAACTCTTCTTTTACATCCCACGGAAACTCGATATAGGCACCATCGATACCATCAACCTTTTGCAGCACGGCATCAAATTCATAGACTTTAGGATTCATTTTGCACACAGCCTTTCCTCTTTCATATCCTGTACAGCTTTACAGCGCCCATACACAGGATATTCCTTGTTCTATCCGAAACAGAGAAAAAGGAAGTTCCTCGGTAAGGCTTTTTACGCATAAGACGATTGTGGCTCCATCTTATTCCAGATGCATGCAATGCATGGAATAGCCTCCTGCATCCCTTACCGTAATGAAAGCTTTTTACCTGGTGAAATTCCTCTCGTTAAACATTATAGATGGGATCGATCTGCTTCAATTCCTTGAACGTATCGATTTCCACGATATCCTCCTTACGGACCGGCTTTACTATGACCTTGTGATTGGACAGCTTTTCACGCAATGCCACCTCATCCCAATACTTTTCCTTACCGCCCGGCATTTTAAACACCTCTTCGATATCCTTCGCCATTTTCTCTCCATCTTCCTTATTCCAGAAGGAGATTCCCACCATCTGATGACAGTCCTTGCCACCTACGGCAAGTCTGCTGATATAGCCCTTTCGGGTATAGAAGCACCAGTCATCGGTAACGTCCATTTTAATACCGCAGTAATTCGTCGTATATTCATATTTGCGAATAATTTCCGGATTGTACAGCAACAGATCGCTTTCCAGCACATAGGCATTGCACATCATATCCTTAATCAGATAGGCACTGGAAATATTATTGGTTTCGTTAAACAGCGGATTCTCAATGAATTTGATTTTCGGATATTTGTGCAGGAGTACGTCAAACTGCTCTCCCAGATAGCCGCGCACGATTGTGATATCCTCGATCCCTGCAGCCACGACAGCATCCAGCAGGGTTTCTATGATGCGCTTTCCATGTACCAGAACAAGTGGCTTGGGTGTATTTAAGGTGATCGGAACCATGCGGGATCCAAAGCCGGCCGCAAGAAAGATCGCCTTCTTCACGCGATAGGGCTCCAGTACCTCGTAGCCCTTGAGGGTAACATCGTACATAGAGCTGCCTCTGGTTTTGATCACCTCGCTGTCCTGCAGCTCCGTCAGGGTTTTATTGATGACACCGAGAGAAAGATCCAGCTTTTTTGCCAGTCTTCTCTGGGTGCATTTGTCGTTTTGATGGCGTTCGATATACACAAGGGTTTCAAACTGATTTAATGTAAGGTTCATATACTTATCTCCTCTTTACAGCGCTTTTATCATTATAGCAGAGTACAGCGGTTTTGCAAATACTCGAAATACACAGGAGAAAGCCTCCCGCTAAGCCTCATGATCCTTGATCAGCTTTCTTTTCACCACATATACAAGCAGCTTCACAATCAGATTGACAAGTAAAATCACAACAGAGATAAAGGCGGTTGCCTCGATCAGTGACTGCGAATCAAATTGCGGTATCAGCAGCGAAAGCGGCATGTTGCGAAAATTGGCCAGAAAGGATACTGCGGATATCGTCACCATGGAATTGACGAACAGATAGCTGAACATCTCTACAATGGTTCCCTTTGTGCAGGGAATGTAGACATCCTTCAGCATACGGAAACGGGAAATGCCCATCGCTGTGGAGATATCCTCCAGATTGCTGTGAAACTGCTGGAGCGAATTGTATGCCATCAGATAAGGATTGGCAAAGAAATGCGTGATGTTGACGAGCACCAGAATTGCAATGCCGCCATACAGAAAGCTTCCCTTGTAAAAGAGCACATAGCTCAGACCGAGAACGACGCCGGGTATGGCTAGGGATATCATGGACACCAGATGCAAAACACGACTGGATAGCTGTGATGCATTACGGGCTGTCATAAAGGCTGTTAAATAGGTCAGACAGACGCCGATCATAGAGGTCAGCATTGCAATCGCCAATGAATTTTTCAAATACATGCGTACTCCCAGATCCATCGCCTGCGTAATATTGTCCAGTGTCAGGGAAAGATCAGTTGGATAATGACGGACAAAGGAAAGCACGGCAAAGGTGATCAGCGGCAAAGAGAGAAAAACAACCGTGGCAATGCATACGATATGGGCGATGCGGTCACGCTTCGCATTCGGCGCAATCTGATAGGAGCGTGTAACCGTGGAGCTGCTGCTCTTGTTTTCATTTTTTAAATCAAGCACAAAGGCGATAACTGCAGGAATCAGCAGCAGGATTCCGATGATGGCTCCCTTCGAAAAATCAAGCAGTCCGATGACCTCACGATACATATATACCGGAAGAGTGATGGATTTCCCACCGACGACAAGCGGTACACCGTAGTCGGTGAATATCATCGTGAAGACAGAAAATATAACGCTGATCAGCGGGCCCTTGATATTGGGCAGCGTAATGGTGAAGAACTGCTGGCGCTTGGATAAGCCAAGCACGCTGGCAGCCTCATAGGTCGTGTAGTCCTCATATTGAAAGGTATCGTTCAGCATTAGAAAGGCAACCGGAAAGGAATACAGAATGGAGCCTAAAATAATACCGACATAGCCGTATAGGAAAAACCTCATGTGCAGCAGATTGGATATGATGCCGTTATCTCCGAACAGCAGAACCAGCCCCATCCCATGTGATATGGAAGGAATGAGCATCGGCAGGGTGAACAGCATTGTGAAAACGGAGCGATGCCGGATATGGGAACGGTTCATAAACCAGGCGAGGACAAAGGCCAGCGATACGGATAACAGGGTTGCCAGAATGGTGGTGCATAAGGAATTGATCACCATTGGCTGAAACTGCGGGGATGTGAGTACCTTTTGAATATCTTTCATATCGATATGTATCAGCAGGGTGATCAGCGGACAGATGACGAAGAAAAACAGAAACAGGGCCACAAGGACACGGGAGGCCTGATAGCGTTTATTGCTCATAGACCTGTTTCCCTGTACATTTACACAGACTTTCCAGCTTACCGTCCAGATGTGCATTGACAAAGCTCTGAATATACCGGTTGGCCGGATGGTGGTAGATAGTTTGCGGTGTGTCGATCTGCTCGATATTTCCCTCACTCATGACCATGATGCGATCGGACAGATAGAATGCCTCCTCCTGCTCATGGGTAATAAAGATCATGGTGGAATGAAAGCGTCTCTGAATGTCCTTCAGCTCCTTTTTCATGACCTCGCGCATGCTCACATCCAATGCGCTGATCGGTTCATCCAGCAATATGATTTTCGGATTCAGCGCCAGTGTTCTTGCGATTGCCACACGCTGCTGCTGTCCGCCGGATAACTGGGAGGGGCGTTTTTCAGTCTGATCGCTCATTCCAATCGCATCCAGTGTCTGCAAGGCGATTTTTCGACTTTCCGCTTTTTTTCCAGGGTGCAGCTTCAATGCATATTCCACATTTTCCAATACGGTCATGTTGGGAAACAGTGCATAGTTTTGGAATATGATTCCCATATTTCGCTCACTCGGCTTGAGGTGGGAAATATCCTCCCCGTCCATCAGGATTTGCCCTTTGGTTTGCTGTTCCAGTCCGATCAGGATTCGCAGAAGGGTTGTCTTGCCGCAGCCGCTGGGTCCCAGCACACTCAGAAATTCCCCTTCATGCACAGTGAAGGATATCGTTTTCAATACATCCTTGCCATCAAAATTTTTATACAGATCGCGAACGATCAGCTTCTCTTTTTCTAATACTTCCATAAGTCCAGCAGCCTTTCTTTTTCATGTATGTCCTCAATACCGCTCATATCGGCATATGGGATGTGTGTCGGATAATTTTGTATCGTATTCTTCTGATTTTGCAGGATAACCTCCGGTGAGAAATGCTCCTTATCATATAGCAGAAAATCGTTGATGATGAAATCAAACACCCTTTGTACATCGGGATCATCCGCATGACGCTTCATCAGACCGGTGCCCGTCAGAGAATAGGGGGAGCCTTCCTTTGGATAGATAATTTTAAAGGGAGAGCCGGTGTTAATCTGATTGACCGCCTGAAAGGTCAGTCCCAGCCCAATGCCGACCTCACCCTGAATGAGCAGCTTGATTGGGCCGCTGCCGGATTCCGTAAACTGCTTGACATTGAATTCCAGCTTGTCAATATAAGCCAGTGCTTTTTCTTCTCCCATGGTGTTCACCAGATTTTTGAAGAAGAAATAGCCGGTGCCACTGGATTTCGGATCAGGCATGGCAATCAGATTATAGTATTTGCGATCCAGCAGATCCTCATAGGTTTTCGGTTCACTGAGCTTATGCTTTTTCAAGACATCCGTATTGATGATAAAGGCTCCTGCCTGCCGTTCCCAGGTCACATACGCGTTGCCATGATCCTCGGGTGCCAGACCGTTCAAATACTGCAGACGGCTCTTTCCCCTGATATCCGCCAGCTGATCCTTAATTTTCTCCATGTAGGAGGTTTCCAAACCAACGACGATATCCGCATCGCTTTGTTCCTGCTCCACAGATATCTTTGCCGCAGCCTTGGCGGTGGATACATACATGACCATCACATGCAAATCCGGAAATTTTTCATTCAGCTGCTTCTGCAGCTCCTCTCCACGGAATTGTTCCATGGAGGAGTAGACGATAATCGTATGCTGTTCGTTGGATATGCTTACGAGTAAAGCCATGGTGATTACAATCATGGCAAGAATCAGCTTTTTCATACACCTCAACCCTATCTTTGTTCATGTAGTACCCATTTTATCACATTAAGAAAACATTTCAATCTTATTTTCGCATTTCACTATTACAATTTTGCAACAATTCCAATGCTATTTGAACATATTGCAAGTTTTGTATAACCCTTTTTCCCCTGACGTATACTAGAAAAAGGAAAGGAGGAGTTTCATGAAGCATAAACTGCCGATTCTGCTGGTTATCTGCATGCTGCTGCAGCTGGGCGGCGTACACGCTGCGGAAAAGGAAGAACGGCTTCTCTTGATGAGTGATGATCTGGCGTGGCTGATCGATGTACGCATCAAAGAGGATGACAGTCTGCAAATCGGCTTTCTGCCTGCGGATCTGCTCGTACCGATCGCCTGTGCACAAGGCTATGCTGCACCGCTGTCCAATGTAAAAATGGAGACAAACCGGGAGTGTATCACAGAGAGTGTCGGTAATTTTCTGCATGTCGATTATGATCACAGCATCTATCTGCATATGAAAACCTTCAGCAGGGATGTCGGGCTGACACTGCCGGATACCGGATTGAAAACAAGTGGCGAGCTGGTGGATTTCATGCATAAGGCAAGCGATAAGCTGGAAATGTCGATGCTGTTTCATTATAAGAATTATATTACCAGTGATCTATCCGCGATGGATTATATCCGATACTATCGCAGGCTGCATGGAAAAAAGCTGAGCATCACCTACGCATATATGAATTATATGGATATGGAGGATGCCTCGATTCCTATGGATAATCAGCTTCATGTGCGAAAGAAATAAGCATGCCGTTGAAAGAAGCCTTTCCAGTATGTACACGATATTCAAATCAGGCTGCCGGTATACGGCACAAAAAAGACTTATCAAGACCAGACCTCATGCCTGGCTGTGATAAGTCTAATTTTATTTTTATGTGCTTACCTCCGCATTGGCTGCGCAGGTTACAGACACTGTGGATGCCGGTGCACATAGTCCAGTATATTTTCATAATCCTGCAGAACATCGATTTCCGACCAGTAGTGCCCTGCGATATCCTGTACCGGAATCTGCTTCTGCGGTATCATGGAATACAGTGTATTCTCCCACCAAAGCTGATAATCACCTTCATGGACGAGCAGCTCCAGCTGTTTGCGAAAGCAGGCGATCTCCTGCTTCTGTATCCGGGCAATACCGACATACTCACTGGTACGCTCAGCCTCCGGCATATCCTTTCCATAATCTGTCAGGATTCCGTTTTCACAATGGAAAAAGTAATCTCCGCTCAATCTGCGGGAGCTGTCTGCCAGTAAAACGATTCCACGCTGATCCGCAAGCAGAAGGTCAAGAATATCCTGCTGCCAGAAAACATCCGCATTCGCAAGCAGAAGATCCTGTGCTTCATCCAGCTGTTCTCTGGAAAACCAGAGGGATGCGATGCTGTTGGTAACCCTATAAAACGGATTTTCATAAAACGTGATTGGATAATCACGGAGTGCTTCCCTGATCAGATATCCTTTAAAGCCCAGACAGATGCATACCTCCATATGATTGTTCAGCAGCAGCTCGACCGTATGACGAATCAGAGGCCCGTTGCCGATATCCAGCAAACACTTCGGTTCATTTGTTTTCGTGGCGATGCGGGTACCCATACCGGCTGCCATTAGAATTGCTTTCATTTTCCATACTCCCTCAGCCCGTCGCACAGGGCATCATAATCACACAGCTTCAGATTTCCCAGATGCCCCACACGCAGCATACGCTCCCTCATTGCTCCTCCGCTCGGGGTCAGTGTGATGGCATAGTTCTTTTTCAGAAACTGATAAACCTTCTGCGCATCACCGTCAAACAGCAGTGGAGTCAGGGCGTTGCTGAGAGGAAAGTGTGGAAGCTGTATTCCCAGCTTTTGAACTCTGCTTCGAAAGTAGGCAGCACGCGTTGCGATCCGCTGCTGTTCAAGGACAAAGCCATCCCCCTGTAAGTGCTGCAATCGCTCATGAAGCTCCATAAGGATACCCACTGCCGGTGTGTTGGGAGTCTGTCCCCTCTCCATATTGCGTGCATGCTCCTTTAAGCTCAAATACAGGCAGATATCATCTTTGGGCTCGACCATATCGCGATAGAAGGATTCCTGCAAAACCACCATGGACAATCCACAGGACAATGCCAGTGCTTTCTGAGAGGAAAGAATCAAGACATCGATTCCCATTTGGTCCATATCCAGCGGATCAGCCATAAAGCTGCTGATGGCATCCACAATCAGATACATATTCTTTGCTTTCGTAAATGCAGAAAGCAGCTGAATATCATAAAGCTGTCCGGTGCTTGTTTCATGCAGATTGACAAGCAGGGCACAATATTCATTTTGAAAAAAAGCGTCCAGGTGTTCCTTTCGCAATGCCTCCAGCTCCTGCAGACACAGCTCATCATAGGGTATCCCGTAAATTCTGCACAGCTGCACAAAGCGCTCGCCAAAGCTCCCTCCGCGAAGTATCAGTACCTTGTCCTGTCTGCGAAAGCTGCAGGCAACAACCGCCTCCATTGCTGCACTTCCGCTGCCGCACAGAAACAATGCTCTTCCTTTACGACAGCCGCATAAGGTCAGCAGCTGCTGTTCGTTTTCCTTCATGATGGATGAGAATTCATCATTGCGAAAGTATGGCAGCTGTGTACCGCTGACCTGTAATGTTTCAGGATACATCTCAACAGGTCCCACTGTGAACAATTTCATAGTATCATCTCCAGTTATTTGTTCATATTTTAGATTATATTATGCAAATAAGAAAAATACAACTGAATTTTTAATCATATTTTGTTCATATTCTAAAATGTATTTCTCATTTTGAAACGAACAAAAAGATTTGGACAGATTCTTTTTCATTCCCATCCTTTGGAATTTTGATTCTATGGTACATGTACAGAAAGAAAAGCGCGGTGTCTATTTAATCATATGTATAGGACTATAATCAGCTACTTTTATCAGCTGTGCTCCGTCAGCTTGATTGGCCTGTGTTCTATGAGTATGTTAAAAAGCCATATTGTGGAAAGGTTCTTACTCGATTGTGGTTAATTTTAACTAAAGGAGAATGCAATCCTATCGTAATTTATCAATTGAATTTGAATTCTCCCTTTTGCAACGAACCTAAAGTAAAAGCCTGTGAAAATCCCTGCTTGCTGTTTTCTACAATATTTTATAGTGCTTGCGCCAATCTCGATATTCTTGTTTTAATCTCCTGTTTCTTCATAAACATGGGAGGTTACGATTCATGTAGGTATAACAAATCAATCAGTGATATGATAGCGTGTGCTCCTTTCTGTATGAGTTTACTGCCCTACGTAATTTCGTTTTTGCCCTTATCTATGCTATTATCTGCTATCAGATCCGTGAATAGTGACAAATCTTCCAAAAAAAGCTATAAAAGAGCAAAATGCCTATTGCAATTTCTAAAAATTATTGTATAATATTAAAGCAACATGTTTCAAAAAGAATATGTCAGATGGTTCCGTAGCCAAGTGGTAAGGCAATAGACTGCAACTCTGTGATCATCGGTTCAAATCCGATCGGAACCTCCATTTTTGTTGGGATCGTGGCGAAATAGGCAGACGCAACGGACTTAAAATCCGTTGGGAGTTAATCCCGTGTGGGTTCAAGTCCCACCGTTCCCACCATTCAGAAAAACAGTCCTTGAAAAAGGACTTTTTTTATATAAATACTATGGAAGTGCGATGTGAACTATTTTCAGGGAACGGTGGACGATTCAGCAAGAACAATCTCCTTCACCTTATAATGCTGACTGAAAATGTGAATGAAGGAAAAAGCGACACAGTGTTTTATGGAGGTATCTTACATGCAGGTCCTCCCTCATGAAAACAATAAGCACCTGCTTCCAGAGCAGACCACCTTCAAAGTGGTAATGGATACACCTGAAAAAAACATAGGAGAATGATAGTATGAGCAATCTGTTTGATTATCTTACATGGAGAAATGATTTAACGTTTTCAAAAGTTCCCTGCTGTGCAGTGGATACCCTCATATGCAGCTGTCTATCCTATCTGCGACTGCAGCCGGTGTTTGACAAACAGGACATGCTCTATGTCAAGCGTGCTTCTGAAATTATAAGGGCGATAAATCCGGAGGAAATTCACTTCCGCGTAAAGGAAGACCTGCAGCTGCTGCATAAAATGGCAGAAGGCAATCGATATGGGAATGTAATACTATGTGGATATGTCGACCATCTGGATCCCTCTATGGAAAAACAGTTTTCTGCCCTCACCTGTCTGCTGGAGGATGATGTCATGCTGATAACCTATCGCGGAACAGATAATACACTTGTTGGATGGAAAGAGGATTTCAATATGACCTTTCTGGACACCATTCCCTCCCAAAAGGAAGCGGTACAGTATTTGGAGGCGATGGCAATTGCATATCCCGACCGGCGTATAATCCTATGCGGGCATTCCAAGGGTGGAAACCTTGCGGTCTATGCAGCTGCATTTTGTTCTTTCGCTATACAGAATCGGATACAGCGGGTATACAATCACGACGGCCCGGGTTTTTCCGCAGAAACGCTGCAAGCAGCAGGCTATCGCTCTATTGCACAGCGTATAGAAACCTTTGTTCCACAATCCAGCGTTGTCGGTATGCTGATGGAGCATGAGGAGCATTATACTGTGATTTCCAGTACACAGATTTCCCTATGGCAGCATGACCCCTATTCCTGGGAGGTGCTTGGTCCTGATTTCGTACGAATGGATGCGTTAGATCGCCAGAGCATCGTTCTGGACAGCACCATCAAGCACTGGATCAGTGAGCTGGACCGCTCCCAGAGAGAAGCCTTCACGGATGCTGTGTTTCAGATACTCAGCAACACCAATGCCGCCTCCTTTAAGGAAATGAATGAAAACCGGATGCATAGCACTGCTCTGATTTTGAAAGCATTAAACCGCACGGACAAGCAGACTAAAAAGATGCTTTCCGATATCATCCTGAAGCTGTTGTCCAGTGCGAAAAGTGCCATCGAGACAAATCTTGAAAACGGAAAGCCTACAGACTGATTACGTGTTCTTCAATCCCATGCACAAGCGAGTAAAAAGAGAATATCAAATTCCAGTGAACAATACTGAAATCGCATTCTCTTTTTTTGTATCCTGCATGCATCACTTTGGCCGTATCGTAACGAACAAAATTTCATTATGGGATGCGACCCGCATCGGAAAGCCCCATGTGCCTGCTCCTGACGATACCAGCATGCGATAGCCGACATCATAGTTGCCATATGCTCTTGGGTACGGGATTCTGGTCAGCACAGTATTCGGGAAAATCTGACCGTTATGCGTGTGTCCGGATAGCTGCAGCAACTGTGCATCCAAGGACTCTTCTACAGATTCCGGGCGATGCTCCAGTAAAATCACAGGCTCATTCCCCTGATATTCCTTCGTAAGGGAAGACCAGGAGCGTCTTTCTTCTCCCCGATCCCTTCGTCCGATTATTCTAACACCGTTCACCACTGCAGATTCATCCTGCAAAATATGCACACCTGCAGAGCACAGCATTGCCTCATATTCCCTGCGCCGCTTCTGTAACAGCTCATGATTCCCACCTGCATAGTAAACATCTTTATGCAAATCGGAAAGCATTGTACAAAGAGCTTCCATATCCTTTTGTGAAGTTGATTCATCAAATAAATCTCCGCCAAGCAGCACTATATCACATTTCCCAGCCAGACGCTTTATAGTATTATAAGGTGAAGAAAGCGTTGTACCTGCATGCAGGTCAGTGATATACAGAAGTTTTTGTTCCTGTTTCATTCCCTTTAATTCAACAATTTCCTGACGCACCTTTACACGGGCTGCACACCCGATTCCATATACGGAAAACAAAAGCATGACAACAGAAGCAAGCACATAGAGCCTTGAATGAAACTCCTTGGAATACCTTCTGCAGTACAGCTTATGCAGCAAAGCAAGTAGACAAAAGCCTGTCATCTGCGCTACATATACACTGTTCAGTACCAAAACAAGTGCCCCCCGCATCGGCATCGCATCCTTGTACATCGCAAAAAACGGTGTAAAGCGATAAATCAGAAAAACGCTGCCTAGCAGAGATAATATCAATAAAGCATAACGGATCTGCTTTTTCTTATACAGCTTCTTTATCATATGCCAGAAAAACAGCTGCATAAGGATAAGAAGCAACAGACACAAAAGTAAAAACAACTGCATTCTCATGAATTTCACCTTCCCTATTATCCTAGCACAGAACGAGGCTGCTCTCTACCCCGTATCAAAATTTTTGCAAAACCTTTTTTATTTTTGATAAAAGATTACTTATCCAATTTATACAATTATAAAAATTTGTAATGACTTTGCTTTTCATTTGTTACATTCTTTACAAAGGTTGAATGTTCAACTTTTGTATGCTATCATTCTTATAGTTGAGTGGTCAACCATTGGAGGGAAGACATGGATAATAGCAACTATTTGTATTTAAACACCTCGATTCTGTACCGCTGCGGTCAGAAATATTATGATAAGAAATTGAGCGGACACGATATCAATGCAGCACAGATTCTCTTTCTGATTCTTATTTATGAGCAGGAGGGGCTGAACATGCAGCAGCTTGCGCAAAAGGGCTGTTTTGATAAAGGGACCATCACGAAAAGCATTTCCCGTCTGGAGGAGCTTGGTTATGTGACTACACAGAGCAGTCCCCAGGATAAACGTATCCGATTGCTATATACGACTGATAAAACAAAGGACATCATCCGTGATATCTATATGATTCGTCAGCAGTGGTGGGAGCTTTTATCCAAGGATATCGGTGCACAGGAGCTGCAGCAGTTTGAAGCAACGCTCAGCCGTCTGAGTGAAAACGCACGCAGATACGAGCAGCAGGAAGAAGCAGGCATCAAGCTGTTCGGTATTCAAAAGCTGACTCTGCTGGATTACCCGCAGAAAATGGCGAGCACGATTTTCACAGGCGGCTGCAATTTCCGATGCCCCTTCTGCCAGAACAGTGACCTTGTCTTTCTGCCGGAAAACATGCCGGAGCTGCAGGAAGAGGATGTGCTTAGCTTTCTGGAAAAGCGAAAAGGAATTTTGGATGGTGTCTGCATCAGCGGCGGGGAGCCTCTGCTAAATCCGGAGCTGGCAGGATTTCTGAAAAAAATCAAGGACATGGGCTATGCAGTCAAGCTGGATACAAACGGCAGCAGTCCGGATCAGCTGAAGCACCTTGTTGAAGAGGGACTTGTTAATTATGTGGCAATGGATATCAAAAATGCTCCGCAAAAATACAGTGAAACTGCCGGCATCCGCAATCTTGATCTCAGCGGCATACAGGAGAGCATCACCTATCTGAAGGAAGGACATGTTGCTTATGAGTTTCGTACAACCATTGTAAAGGAGCTTCATACAGCTCAGGATATTCAGGATATGGCTGACTGGCTCCAAGGTGCAGCCGCCTGGTATCTGCAAAATTTTGAAGACAGCGACCGTGTTATTCAGAAGGGATTGCATGCGTGGGATGAAGAAACCCTGCAGCAGTTTCAGAAATTGGCGAAAGCGAAGGTTCCTAATACAGAGCTTCGTGGTATATAGAAGGAAAGGAAGAACGATATGTATCAGGTTATTAAAAGAGATGGAAAGATTTCAGAGTTTGACATTGCCAAGATCAGCAATGCCATTCAAAAGGCATTTGATGCGGTGGAACGCCAGTATCATCCAAGCATTATCGATATGCTCGCTTTGCGTGTCACATCCGATTTTGAGCCAAAAATCAGACATGACCGCATTCAGGTGGAGGATATTCAGGACAGCGTGGAGTCCATCCTGATTCAATCCGGTTACGGTGATGTAGCAAAATGCTATATCCTCTATCGGAAGCAGCGGGAAAAAATCCGGAATATGAAATCCACAATTCTGGATTACAAGGAGCTTGTCGACAGCTATGTGAAAGCCACCGACTGGCGCGTAAAAGAAAATTCAACGGTCACCTATTCCGTAGGCGGACTGATTTTGAATAACTCCGGAGCAATCACTGCCAATTACTGGCTGAGTGAAATCTATGATGAGGAAATCGGAAATGCTCATAAGTCCGGTGATATGCATATTCATGATTTGAGCATGCTGACAGGTTATTGTGCCGGCTGGAGTCTGAAGCAGCTGATTCAGGAAGGCCTGGGCGGTGTCGGAGGAAAAATCACCTCCAAACCGGCAAGTCATCTTGCGACACTCTGCAATCAGATGGTAAACTTTCTCGGCATTATGCAGAATGAGTGGGCAGGTGCACAGGCCTTCTCTTCCTTTGATACGTATCTGGCACCTTTTGTAAAAGCGGATAATCTGAACTATGATCAGGTTAAAAAATGTGTGGAGTCCTTCATATATGGTGTCAATACACCAAGTCGCTGGGGTACACAGGCTCCCTTCTCCAATATCACCTTGGATTGGACGGTTCCTGCCGATCTTGCGGAGCTGAATTGCATAATTGGAGGCAAGGAAGTAGATTTTAAATATAAGGATTGTAAAAAGGAAATGGATATGGTGAACAAGGCATTTATTGAAATCATGATTGAGGGAGATGCCAATGGACGTGGTTTCCAGTATCCGATTCCCACCTATTCCATTACCCGTGACTTTGACTGGTCGGAAACAGAAAACAACAAGCTGCTGTTTGAAATGACCGCAAAGTATGGGACACCTTATTTCTCAAACTATGTTAATTCCGATATGGAACCGAGCGATGTGCGAAGCATGTGCTGCCGCCTTCGTCTGGATCTTCGAGAACTGCGTAAAAAAAGCGGTGGATACTTTGGAAGCGGCGAAAGCACCGGCTCTGTTGGTGTAGTCACGATCAACATGCCGCGAATTGCTTACCTTTCAACAGATAAAGAGGATTTCTATAAGCGACTCGATCATCTAATGGATATTGCTGCACGCTCCTTAAAGGTAAAGCGCACGGTCATTTCCAAGCTGCTGGAGGAAGGCTTATATCCATATACCAAACGGTATCTTGGAACCTTTGCGAACCACTTCTCCACATTGGGGCTGATCGGTATGAATGAAGTCGCGTTAAATGCCAAATGGCTTGGCATGGATCTGACACAAAAGGAAGCTCAGAAATTCACAAAAGAGGTTCTGAATCATATGCGTGAGCGTCTGGTAATTTATCAGGAGGAATATGGGGATCTGTATAATCTGGAGGCTACGCCTGCGGAATCAACAACATATCGTCTGGCAAAGCATGACAAGGAACGCTATCCGGATATCATCACTGCTACAGAAGAAGGAAATACACCATATTATACGAACAGCTCTCACTTACCTGTTGGCTATACAGAGGATATTTTTGAGGCACTGGATGTACAGGATGAGCTACAGACCTTGTATACTTCCGGAACTGTGTTCCATGCGTTCTTGGGAGAAAAGCTTCCGGATTGGAAAGCAGCAGCAGCGCTGGTAAGAAAAATTGCCGAGAACTACCGCCTGCCTTATTACACCCTTTCTCCCACCTATTCCATCTGTCGAAATCACGGATATATTAACGGGGAGCATTATACATGTCCGCAATGTGGTGGTGCTACTGAGGTATGGAGCCGAATTACGGGATACTATCGACCTGTACAGAATTGGAATGAAGGAAAGAGTCAGGAATTCAAAGAACGTAAGGTTTATGATATCGGACATTCTGTGTTAAAAGGAAAGGATGCCCTTCCACATGTTGAGAAGGAAGCTGATACCGTCAGGGCTGTAAATGAAGAAGGTGTTTTTCTGTTCACAACGAAGACCTGCCCAAATTGTAAAATAGCTGACACCTGGCTGAAAAGCGCTGGAATATCCTATGAAAAAGTGGATGCCGAGGAACAGGCTGAATTAACAAAAAAATTCTCAATTATGCAGGCACCAACGCTGGTCGTATGCAGAGATGGAAGCTGTGAAACATACAGTAATGCATCCAATATTCGTAAGTACATTGATATGATGCAGAAAGCATAAGCAAATAAGAGGATATATTTCATACTGGAATGTATCCTTTTTATGTATTTGGAATTTTTTCTGTTATAATAATAGTAGATGGTTATCCCGCTAAATAATCCAGCGCGAACCATAAGCTCACATGAATTCCCTGGGAGGTTCGCGCATCATTTTGTTCAAATTCACACAAATGTAACAATTTCAACACAATTTTCATTAACCAAAGTTTTATATTTGTGTAAATTTGTTTCATTTAGGGGATTTCATGGGATTTTTCACGGTCTAGCCTCTCCTGAGGCTAGTGGATCTAAATTATTCCGTTACCGTTTGTTTTGGCGAAACGACTAGTCTAGCCTCTCCTGAGGCTAGTGGATCTAAATTGGCATCCGCGTTCAATATGGACAAAGCGGAAATCGTCTAGCCTCTCCTGAGGCTAGTGGATCTAAATCTGACTACAAAGTATTTGATTGCTAAAATGATTGTCTAGCCTCTCCTGAGGATAGTGGATCTAAATTTGTACCAACAAGTCAAGATATGGCTTTGTAGATAGTCTAGCCTCTCCTGAGGCTAGTGGATCTAAATTGTTTTACGTGAGCCGGTCAGAAATATCAAAGATGTCTAGCCTCTCCTGAGGCTAGTGGATCTAAATTTTTGCAAGCGAAAGCGACTTCGATCAGGAAGAAGTCTAGCCTCTCCTGAGGCTAGTGGATCTAAATACCTGCGCATTGTACGTAATTAAATGTAAGAAAGGGTCTAGCCTCTCCTGAGGCTAGTGGATCTAAATATTTGCACGAGTGATCAGAACCTCATCCATCTCGTCTAGCCTCTCCTGAGGCTAGTGGATCTAAATTCCTTTCCGGCGCTTGCCTGATGCTATGCAAATTTGGTCTAGCCTCTCCTGAGGCTAGTGGATCTAAATTTCCTTCGTGATTCCAGGCACTGTAAGGTAATTCCGGTCTAGCCTCTCCTGAGGCTAGTGGATCTAAATAGTTTCTGTCAATGGGGTCGCATGATGCGGATAGAGTCTAGTCTCTCTTTAGGCTCACAAACCAAATAATAAACAATACTCCAGTAATACTTTCTCATCACTTTCCAGAAGAACTACTATATGGAGTAAAATCAGGCACCTGTCCATTCACAATCTGTACAACCAACGGTATCTCCGTTTTCGTCTCCAGCTCTGACGTACTCAAAAAAGTTATAACCTGCGCATTCACCTTAACAACAAGTGATATTTTAATCATGGTGTTGTTGATTCCATATGGCTTTGATTCCGTTTTTATCTCTCCTGTAACATCATTCAGCATCCGCATACGCACTCTGATTTTCGGCCCCTTATCATATAAAAAGAAAATATGACTCAGATAACCTGCCGGTACTTCATACAAAACTCCATCCTCATAGAAGACATCCTTCGTCGTAGGATCCTTTTTACCATCCTGTGCAGCCAGCAGTGATTTATCAATCGTATTCAATGCCGAATACAACAGCTGATTTAATTTATACGAATCATATTCAATACTGGTTATATCCCCGTTCTTTGTGCGATTTATTTTAAACAGTGCATCGGTATCATATTCAATATCCGCCAGCACTTCCTTCACAATATTATTGATTGCAAACCCTGTATGCTGCTTGGCAATCGCCTGAAGCTGCGGCTCCATATACGTATTAAATGAACGGACAACACATCCAAATCCAAGAACGATCGCGACCAGCAGAAGAATCAGCTTCTGCTTTTTATATTTCCTGCTTTTGACTTTTCTCATTGAGCATCCTGCCTCTATTAACAATAAAAGCATCCTCCATTAAAACAGTATATGAAAGCATACCTGAAAACATGTGTATCCATTATGCACAAAAAAAAGATGCAGTTTTCGCATCTTACAGCTGATCCAGCACGTCGAATCGATCCAGTGTCTTGCAATCCGCAATCACAACCAGATGATCCTCCTTCTGTATTTTATACTCTGCATCCGGGCACACATTCAAATGCTCCTGCAAATAAGAACGAATGCCCACAACATTGATACCGAATCTTCGGCGCAGATCAAGTTCAATCAGAGATTTTCCTACCCACTGCGGCGGCGTAGGTATTTCCACGATACTGTACTCCTTGTCCAGATCCACAACATCGATAATATTTTTCCCTAATACGCCCTTGGCAACCTGTTCGCCCATTTCCTTCTCCGGGCGCACAACCTTATTGGCTCCAAGCTCCGTGAATATCTGCATATAGCGCTTGTTTTTTGCCTTTGCCACGATATACGGAACACCCAGCTCCTTCAGATTGATAATGCCCATCACACTCTCCTCAAGGTGGCTCCCCATACTTACAATCGCAATATCACAATCCTGTACACCCGCCTCGCGCAGCTGATTGATATCGGTAATATCACACATCATACTCTGTGTAACAATATCCGCCATGCGATCTACGCATTTTTCATCATTATCCAGAGCAATCACCTCGCAATTATAGCTGCTCAATGTCTTCGCTACTGTTGAACCGAAAATCCCTAATCCGAGTACAACATACTGTCTGTTTGAAATCTTTTTCATTTTTCTATCTCCTTATCCCACAATTATGTTTCCATTTGGGAATGATACCTTATTGGCTGAATTTCTATTTGGCTTATTACGTGTCAATGACAATATCAGTGTGGAAATACCGATACGTCCGACATACATGAGGAAGATGATGATCAGCTTGCCTCCCACACCAAGAGAGGTAGTGATTCCAAGACTGGAGCCTACGGTCGCCATTGCGCTCACCGCTTCAAAGGAAAGACTCAAAAACGGCTTTTGCTCAACGATATTCAACAGGAAAATCCCGGTAAACAACACAACCAGATTGATGAAGAAAATTCCCATCGCACGAATGATGATTCCTCTTCCGATTTTCCTGTGAAGAACAACGGTGTGCTCCCTCCCCTTCAAAGAGGAGATAATATAGATGACAAGCACCGCAATCGTCGTCGTTTTGATACCGCCGGCCGTACCTCCCGGAGAACCACCGATAAACATGACAACCATCATTAGCAAATCGGTTGCAGGCTTCAAGCCAGCATAGTTAATCGTTGTAAAGCCTGCCGTTCGAAGTGCTATGGATTCAAACATTGCAGTCATCAGCTTCTCGAATATATTGAAATCTCCCAGCGTTCTGGAATTTGTGAACTCCACCAGCATAATCAGCAGTCCGGGTATGATAATCAGAAACAGACTGACACTCAATACGATTTTGGTATGCAGAGACAGAGAATGTCTGAACTTCTTGAATGTGATCCGACGATGCAGCAGCGGTCCCACCTTATCCCGAATATCAAACCAGACAGCAAAACCCAGACCACCCAGTACAATCAGCGCCATAATTGTCAGACACATCAGCGGATCATGCACATATTCCTGAAGACTCACCGATCCAAGCGTATCGAACCCGGCGTTACAGAAAGCTGAAACAGCCAGAAATACCGCTTTAAAGCTGCCATCCACAAGTCCGAAGCGCGGAATCATGCGAAACGATATCAGAATCGCACCCACAGCCTCAAAAAACAAGGTATAGTACAGGATGTCCAGCAGAAACTTCCGCATATTTACGACCCTTTCCTGATTCAGCATTTCCTTCATAGCGATTTTCTCATTCATAGAGAGACGGTTTTTCACAATCAGAATAAAGACCGCCATGAATGTCATCAGTCCAAGACCGCCTACCTGAATCAGCAGAAGCAGAATCAGCTGACCAAACCAGTTAAGCTGATCAGCAACCGTAAATACACTTAATCCGGTTACGCAGGTAGCACTGGTTGCCGTAAACAAAGCATCCAGCCAGTTCAAAAACTGAAAATTCTTATTGGAAATCGGCAGCATCAGCAGCAGTGTTCCGCTGAGAATCACAAGCAGGAAGCTCGATGCAATCTTCTGTGCAGGAGATAGTTTTTTGAATCCCAGCACCGAATGAATAAAATTTGTCATATCAATTTAACCAGACTTTCTTTCTATTTGTTCGCAGGAAACTGACATAATCCTATGCAGTCTTCACCTTTTATTTATACAGAACAGACAGCGGCCGCTGAAAGATGTATCAAATATATTCTACACATATTATATTTTTTTACAATACGCTTTTCTAAAAAACATATAAACTTTCCCAATACTTTTTCTAATGACGCAAAAAAAAGGCTCCTTTCCTATCGAAAAAAGCCTTTTCTATGCTATGAATTAGTAATTCTCTTTGCGAACCTCGAAGTAAGAACGCGGGTGATTGCATACCGGACATACCTCTGGAGCCGTTTTTCCAGTGTGCAGGTGTCCGCAGTTCAGACATTCCCACAGGGTTTCCTCTGCTTTTTCAAACACAGTACCATCCTCAATATTGTTCAGCAGAGCAACATAGCGCTGTTCATGTGTTTTCTCAATAGCCAGAACACCTTCCATCGTATCAGCGATGTCATCAAAGCCTTCCTCGCGTGCTTCCTTTGCCATACGTGCATACATGTCTGTCCACTCGAAGTTTTCACCGGCAGCAGCATCCTTCAGATTGGTAACCGTATCCGGCATACCGTCATGCAGCAGCTTAAACCACAATTTTGCATGCTCCTTTTCATTGTTTGCTGTCTGTTCGAAAATATTGGAAATTTGAACATAACCGTCTTTCTTCGCCTTGGAAGCATAATACGTATACTTGTTTCTTGCCATGGATTCTCCGGCAAATGCCTCATTCAGGTTCTTTTCTGTCTTTGTTCCTTTTAAGTTCATATTTTTTCCTCCTTTTAAGCAGTCTTCGCCCCATTGTATGTAAATCCTGCTGTCCTTATGCGTTCAACCGCCGAACTGCAGGAAATAGAAAGCGTTGACAGCCTCTTTACCGATATTTATATTATACTCTACTTTTCCAATTATTTCATTCTTTTTTCTATGAACCCATCATTTCCCACAATACAGAAATTTTTCACAGTTTATGACAAAAATAGAATTTTTATTCGCATTTCTCCAAATTTTTTCTATTTTCTATTTGATTTTTAAATTTTTTCATGTTTTTATATACAAAAAATTCATTTTGCAGTAAAATTCCACTATAGGAGGAATCTATCATGGCAGAAAAACACCCTTTTGATGATTTTGGAATCAATCTCTTTAGTGAATGTGTGATGAAGGAATGTCTCCCTCATCCGATTTATAAAAAATGGAAAACCGCAACCCGCAAGGAGGATGCGCTGGATCGTCCGACGGCAGATGCGATTGCGCATGCAATGAAGACATGGGCAATGGACAAGGGAGCGACGCATTTTACGCACTGGTTCCAGCCGCTGACCGGCTCCACTGCCGAAAAGCATGACAGCTTTATCGAGCCTGGGGATCACGATCAGCCGATTTCCAGATTCAGCGGGAAGTCCCTGATCAAGGGCGAGGGGGATGCCTCCTCTTTTCCAAGCGGCGGTTTACGGGCAACCTTTGAGGCACGCGGGTATACGTATTGGGATTGTACCTCCCCGGCCTTTCTGCGGGATAACGTTCTCTGTATCCCTACCATCTTTGTTTCATACAACGGAGAAACCCTGGATAAAAAGGCACCTCTTTTAAAATCAGCGGAAGCGATCAGCAAGCAGGCCACCCGCATTGTCAATCTGTTTAAAGATAAGGATATCAAGCATGTCAATGCCATGGTCGGTCTGGAGCAGGAATACTTTTTGATTGATAAAAGGATGTATCTGGAGCGTAAGGATCTGGTGCATACCGGACGCACGCTGTTTGGTTCCATGCCGCCAAAGAGCATGGATATTCGCGGTCATTACTTTGGAAGCATCCCTTCCCGTGTACAGGCCTTCATGACAGAGGTGGATGAGGAGCTGTGGAAGCTTGGAATCTATGCAAAGACCGAGCACAACGAGGTAGCTCCCTGTCAGTTTGAAATCGCACCGCTGTTTATCGATGCCAATGTTGCGGTGGATCAAAATCTGATCATCATGGATGTGTTGAAGAAAAAGGCAGATAAGCACGGTATGGCATGCCTGCTTCATGAGAAACCGTTTCAGGGTGTGAACGGAAGCGGAAAGCACAACAACTGGTCACTGGTTACCGATGATGGACAGAATCTTCTGGAGCCGGGGGATCGCCCGCATGAAAACATTCGTTTCCTGCTGTTTGTCTGTGCAATCATCGAGGCTGTGGATACATATCCGGAGCTGCTTCGTATGGCGGCAAGCTGCTATGGGAATGATTACCGGCTGGGAGCTGATGAAGCACCGCCTGCTGTTGTTTCCATCTGTATGGGTGATGAGCTGGAAATCATTCTGGAAAAGCTGCGTAACGGTGAACATGAAATCAAACCGGATGTGGAGACACAGCCATATGCGATTGCGAATCTGTCGTATGTACCAAAGGATACCAGTGACCGAAACCGCACCTCTCCCTTCGCCTTTACCGGTAATAAATTTGAATTTCGTATGGTAGGAAGCAGTCGCAGTGCATCAACGACAAACATTATCTTGAATTCCATTGTTGCGGATTCACTGCGCAGTATCGCCGACACTTTGCAGCAGTATAAATACATTGACGATATCCGCAAGAAGTCTCTGGACATCTGCCGTGATATTCTGCGCAAGCATTCCCGTATTCTCTTTTCCAAGGATGGCTACAGTGAGGAATGGCTTCAGGAGGCACAGGAACGCGGATTGCCGAACATTAAGCATTATGTGGACAGCATCTATTCCATGCTGGATGACAAGGCAGTGGAAATGTTTGAGCGAAACAAGGTATATGACCGGCTGGAGCTGGAGGCCCGCGTTGATATTCTGACAGAGGAATACCGTAAATCCGTCAAAGCGGAGGTGCTGACGCTGCTGGATATCAGTAAAAAGGATATCCTCCCTGCTCTCGTTCGTGAAATCAAATTTTATACAGATGCACAGAATTCTCTTGGTACAGAGAACAGCTATTATCAGCGGAAAATCAAGCATTTGTGTGATCTGTTAGCCACCTTTGATGAACGCTATCATGATTTGAAGAAGCATATGATTGAGCGTCAGCAGTATCCGGATAATATGGAAAAGGCACAGTATCTCAATCAGGTGATTGTTCCGAAAATGGAGGAGCTACGCGCAGTGATTGATGCGATTGAGGAAGCGGTATCCTCGGATAATTACCCGTTTCCAACCTATGATGATATGTTTATCTCCATGCAATAGCATTGCGTCGTCTGTCAGTGACAGGCGGCTTTTTTTTATTCGCTTTGTCTGTGTTAATAATTTATTTATACTTTTGAAACAGCAAATTCATAAACGGTGGAATTTGTTAAGATTTCGTAAGCGTATTTCTCTGTTTTAACAAAATGTTAACAAAACCTGCTTGTTTCTTTTTCCTTCGTTATTTATACTAAAGCCGACTTGATAAGGAAAGGAAGCGATGATGTATGACCATTCAAAATGTATTATCTCTGTTGGGAGGTCTGGCACTGTTCCTATATGGAATGCATATGATGAGTGTCGGTCTGGAAACGGCTGCCGGGGACCGCATGAAAGCCATTCTGGAAAAGCTGACCAGCAACCGCCTGCTCGGTGTTGCCGTAGGAGCCGGCATCACTGCCGTTATCCAAAGCTCCTCTGCCACAACCGTTATGGTTGTCGGCTTTGTGAACAGCGGACTGATGACGCTGAATCAGGCAGTCTGGATTATTATGGGGGCCAATATCGGCACGACGATTACCGGGCAGCTGATTGCCCTGGATGCCTCCCGCATTGCCCCGCTGGTTGCCATCATCGGTGTTGTCATGGTGACCTTCCTGAAAGGAAAGCGCATCAATTCCATTGGAGACATTCTCGCAGGGCTTGGAATATTGTTTATCGGTATGGATATGATGTCCAATTCCATGACACCGCTGCAGGACTCTCCTGTATTCCTGAATGCCATGACCTCCATTTCCAATCCGCTGCTTGCGATTGCTCTGGGAGCCGGCTTTACTGCACTGATTCAAAGCTCCTCCGCATCCGTTGGAATATTACAGGCTCTGGCTTTGAGCGGACTGATTCCACTGTCCAGCTCGATTTATATCATCTTCGGACAGAATATCGGTACCTGCATTACCGCCGTGCTGGCATCCCTGAGTGCGAACCGAAATGCCAAGCGGACAACCATTATTCACTTATCCTTTAATATTATCGGAACCATGCTGTTCTTCTGCTTTATCCATATCTTTCCGTTTGTGGACTGGATGTGTGAAATCACTGCAAACCCGGCGGCACAGATCGCCAATACCCATACGATTTTCAATATCGTAACAACCCTGATTCTATTGCCGTTTGGAAACCGTCTGGCTCATCTCGCACAGCTGCTGATGCCGATACGCAAAGAAGAGTATCAAAGGGATGAAGCAAATCTGCCGCTTGCCTTTGTTGATGTCAATAATATTGGCAGTGTTCCGATTGCCATCTCCTCCCTGCGCAAGGAAGCGCTGGCGATGCTGAAAATGGCACAGACCAATTTGATCGAAGCACTGCACGGCGTTTGTCAAGAAGCATGTAGCATACAGGATATCGAAAAGCGTGAAAAGCGGATCGATTCCATCAATTATCAGATTTCCGATTATATGACCTCTGTATCCACCCTGCCTATGAATCCCACTGCATCCAATACAATCAACGCACTGTTTAAATGCTATGCGGATATCGAACGCATAGGAGATCATGCAATCAATATTCTGCAATACACCAAAAATGAAAAGGAGCGTCTGCAGGATGTCGGTGTGATTCGTGAGGAGCTGAAGCAGCTGGAGGAGCTGCTGGATAAAAGCTTCCAGCTGTTGTATACCAACCGTTTGGAATCACAGGATGAAAGTCTTTTGAAAATAGAACGCATAGAGGCCCGTATTGATGAATTAACGGCAGAATTCAGAAACCGGCAGATCGAACGCATGGTGCATAAGCAGATACATGCGAGAGATTGTGTTATCTACTCGGAAATCATGACAGATATCGAACGTGTCAGCGACCATATCATGAATATTATTGAAGAATGCCGCCGCTGCAGCTTTACCTTGAATGACGAGGAATTAAAGGATATGCCGCTGATTCAGGAATGTGCTGCATAATAAAACTTACAACGGTAGTAAAACAGGAACGCTGTATCCAGAGACTGTTTGTATGGAAAGCTGATGAACGCGTCAGCATTGGGTAAAAAACAGTGTGTAGCTTTATTTTTTCGGAAGCTATTGGCATTTACTTTGCATGTGCATCACAACACCATCCTTATGAACAGGAAAACCGCATACTTCACAACTGCAGCTGCAGTTCTTTCCTAAATTCAATTTCAGCCGTATTCAAATATCCCTTCGATATTTCATAAACAGACACCAGCTCTTATCGTGCACAGATACCGCATTTTCCACATGCAGGCAATACAGCGGTTCTTTCTCGATTGTAGGGTAATATAAAACAGGAGACTTCATCACTATTGTATGTATCAATAGAAGCTGAAGTCTCCCTTTTGCATACACCCCAAATTAGAAAGAACCAATACAGCACCTACATTTGTTCCCTCGATATAGATGCAGGCTTTTTGATTTTCCGTATTTCCATCACAGCCTGCTTACTGTTTACAGCGATAGCGAAGACATCAACTCATGCAGTCATTTCACTGCAAATCTTAACCGTTATATTACATTTTCGATTGGAAAACGGTTTCAAATGAGATTTATAAATATTTTGTGTTAATTATTAACAGAGTCTTAACAAAACCTATATTGTATGAATATCTGTTTCCCGATATACTAAAACTATGTTCGTAACAATACTCGAACAGGAGGTTATGTATTCATGACATTTGATAGTATTCTGAAATTATTCGGGGGTCTTGCCCTGTTCCTGTATGGTATGCATATGATGAGCTCCGGTCTGGAGGGGGCTGCGGGAGATCGTATGAAAACCATTCTGGAAAGACTGACCAGCAACCGTTTTCTGGGCATTATCGTGGGAGCGGCCATCACAGCAGTAATCCAGAGCTCTTCTGCCACTACCGTTATGGTTGTCGGCTTTGTGAATTCACAGCTGATGACATTGAATCAGGCAGTCTGGATCATCATGGGTGCCAATATCGGTACGACGATCACCGGACAGCTGATTGCCCTGGATGCATCCAAGATCGCACCGCTTGTGGCTATCTTCGGTGTTGTACTGGTCACGTTTCTCAAAGGCAAGAAGGTCAATGCCTTCGGCGAGATCTTTGCCGGTCTTGGTATCTTATTCATCGGTATGGATATGATGAAGGATGCCATGGTTCCCTTACAGCAAAGTGAGGCATTCATTCATGCCATGACAACAATTTCCAACCCTGTTCTGGCAATTCTGCTGGGCGCTGGCTTCACTGCTCTGATTCAGAGCTCCTCTGCTTCCGTCGGTATCCTGCAGGCACTGGCTGTCAGCGGTCTGATTCCGTTAAGCAGTGCCATCTATATCATTTTCGGACAGAATATCGGTACCTGCATCACATCGGTACTGGCATCACTTGGCGCCAATCGAAATGCCAAGCGGGCAACCATTATTCACCTGTCCTTTAACATTATCGGTACAATTGTCTTCATGGCGTTTGCGGCTCTTGTTCCGTTTGTATCCTGGATGGAAAGTGTTACCTCCAATCCGGCGGCACAGATTGCCAATACACATACGATATTCAATATCGCCACCACGCTGCTGCTGATACCGTTCGGTTCCCGTCTTGCCAAGCTTGCGCAGGTAATCCTTCCTGTGAAGCAGGAGGAAATTGAGGATGCAGGCTACAACATACCGCTCACCTTTGTAGATGAGGACAATATCGGTTCCGTGCCGATCGCCATTTCCTCTTTACGTAAGGAAGCAATGGCAATGCTCCAGCTGGCAGAAACAAATCTTGCAGAATCCATGGATGCCTTATGCGGGAATGCCTTCAGTCTGGAGAAAATTAAAAAGCGCGAGAAACGCATTGATTATATCAATTACGAAATCACCAATTATATGACGCTGGTCAGCTCTCTGAAAATGAATGAGTCTGATTCCACGACCTGCAACGCCTTATACAAATGCTTTTCCGACATCGAGCGGATCGGCGATCATGCAATCAATATCATACAGTATTCCACCGATGAGGATAATAAGCTTTCCAGCTCAAAATACATAGAGGATGAATTGCATCAGCTGGCTTCCCTTCTTTCCAAGAGCTTCTCACTGCTGTCAACCTACAGCCTGGATTCTCAGGATGAATGCTTTGAAAAAATCGAACGGATCGAGGATCGCATTGACGAGCTGACCGCAAGCTATCGACAGGCACAGATTGAGCGACTGATGGAGAAAAAGGTCAATGCCTTGGATTGTGTCATCTATTCTGAAATCCTTACAGATGTGGAGCGTGTATCCGATCATATCATGAACATCATTCAGGAAGCCAAGCGCTGTAACTTCACACTGAGTGATGAGGCTATACAAAGCGACCCTGCCCTGTCTGCAGCCTGAGACACCGAATGGCAATGTCATTAAGTTAAGAGGATGAAAACAAACAGGATGCGGTTTTATTTTATCTCATTCTGATAGGATTAAGAGTA
>NZ_CAXSSO010000009.1:0-206269 GCF_964240115.1 Clostridium sp. HGF2 | reverse complement strand
ACAATATCTGGACTGGCTCCAGTGAAGATAGCACGCTGCCAGGTAATCTGACTCATCATACGATGGGTCTTTTTTTGTTTGGAATTTCTTTGTTGCTATAAGTATCGGGTATCAGGAATGCATAGCATACCGTAGGTATAAAATATATAGGTTTAAGGAAAGCTGTATTGTGAAATCCCAAGGAAGCAGCATTGAAAAAAATTGGGAACATTCAACTAATATAGCAATTCCATGCTATAATAGAACATATCATTTTTATTGAACATGATTTAAAAGAATAAAAACTGATGGTATTATGAAAAGACAGGTGATGAATATGAGTCAGAAAGTGTTATTAGGTTTATCAGGTGGGGTAGATTCTGCTGTTGCGGCATATCTGCTGAAGGAGCAGGGATATGATGTGACCTGTGCGTTTATGCGGAACTGGGATTCCTTTGCAAATAATGATATCATGGGAAATCCTACGATTCAGGATGATGTATGTCCGCAGGAACAGGATTATCTGGATGCCAAGGCGGTTGCGGATAAGCTGGGGCTTCCATTGCTTCGCGTGGATTTTGTAAAGGAATACTGGGATCATGTATTCACGTATTTTCTGGAGGAATATCGGAAAGGAAGAACACCAAATCCGGATATTTTGTGTAATAAGTATATAAAGTTCGATGCCTTTATGGACTATGCAAGAAGGCTTGGCTTTGATACCCTGGCAACGGGTCATTATGCTCAGGTGGATCATAGCGCTGAGGAATCCCGCATGCTTAGGGGTGCTGACAATAATAAAGATCAGACATATTTTCTCTGTCAGGTTTCGCAGGATGCACTGCGGCACTCCATGTTTCCCATCGGACATATGGAAAAGCAAGAGGTGCGCGAAATTGCAGAGCGCATGGAGTTGAACAGTGTTGCAGAGAAAAAGGATTCTACAGGTATCTGCTTTATCGGAGAACGCAATTTCAAGGAATTTTTAAAGAACTATTTGCCGAGCCGGGATGGAGATATTATGGATATTGAAACACTGGAGGTCGTTGGAAGACACAGTGGTGTGTTGTACTATACGATCGGACAGCGAAAGGGTCTTGGCATTGGAGGCAATCGCGGACCGTGGTTTGTGGTTGGCAAGGATGTACAAAAAAACATTTTGTATGTGACAAACGGGAGTGAAAGTGACTGGCTGCATTCCGATAGCTGCATTGTATCCGGTGTCAACTGGTTCTCCTCTGAAAGGCCGCAGGGGGATTATGTTTGTACGGCGAAATTTAGGTACCGGCAGCCGGATAATGATGTTATCCTGCGCTTCATAGATGAAACCACTGTGTTTTTGCGCTATCCGCAAATGGTCAGCTCTGTGACAGCAGGCCAGGAAGCGGTATTTTATCAGAAGGAAGAATGCCTGGGCGGGGGAGTGATTGAGGATGTATTCAAGGAAGGGATCAGCTTGCAGCACCGTATCGCAGGGAGAGTCAATAATGGAAACTAAACCAGCTGTTTACAGCTTATCCATTGGGCGTATGCTTGCCCTGCTTGTGCATTATTTTGCAGGCTATCTGTATGTATACCGTATCGTTGCGACAAAAATTACGCTTGCCGTTCAACCTGGGGCAACGATTCTGCTGCCATGGGTGCAGCTGCTGATTTACGTATTTACTGCCGGTGTAGCCATCTTGCTTGCGTGGCCGGTTCTACGGGATTCCTGGATGAAATTTCGCAGGAATACAGGGGCGAATCTGAAAATGAGTGCCTATCTGATTGTGGTCATTCTGGCTGTAAATATGCTGCTGTCTTTGCTGATTGGACTTTTGACGCAGACTGGAAACAGCGTCAATCAGGAAGAGATTCGCAATGCCAGTACAGTGTTACCACTGATGACAATTTTGTCAACGTGTGTATTTGCGCCGATTATTGAGGAAACGGTGTTTCGTGCAGGGGCTTTTTCCTGCCTGCGAAGCAGAATCGGATTTTGGACAGCTGCAATCATCAGCAGTATCCTGTTTGGGTCCATCCATATCGTGGATTCACTTCTTGCAGGAAATCTGGTGGATGTCAGCTATCTGCTTGTATATGCCGGAATCGGAATGGTTCTGGCCTACGGATATGAAAAAAGCTCTTCCTGTCTGGTACCCGGTATGGTACATGCAGGAAATAATATCATATCCATGCTTTTTATGCTTTTATAAGAATAACTGAGGTAAGTGAATGGATGAAGAAGAAATCATATTGAAAGCAAAGCATCTGCATACAATTTTTCGCAATGATACCAATGGATATACCGTTGCGAAATTTGTAACCTATGATGCAAATGAAGAAGATTTTACAGCAACCGGATATTTCAGTGAGCTGAATGAGGATGTGCTGTACAAGCTGCATGGGGATTATGTGGATCATCCCCGCTATGGAATGCAGTTTCAGGTTGCGGCCTATGAGAAAATGATGCCGAACGATGAAAGTACACTGATCCGTTATTTTTCCAGCTCTCTGTTTCCCGGAATAGGAGCGCAGACAGCGAAGTCCATCGTAGAAGCGCTTGGAGAGGATGCCATCGAAATCATAAAAGAAAATCCGGAGACTTTGAAACAGATTACAACGTTAAACGCAAGAAAGCGTGCCTCCATCATTCAGGGAATCATGGAGCATGAAGAGGCAGATGACTCTGTTGTTTTCTTTACGCGAATGGGAATCAGTGTCAAAACCATCATGAAGATGGAGGCTGCCTATGGCGAAGCGATGATTTCCATGGTTAAGGAAAACCCATACCGTCTGATTGAGGAAATCGACGGGATCGGCTTTAAAACTGCGGATAAGCTGGCAAAGGAGCTGGCGTTTGCGGAGGATCATCCCTACCGCATCAAGGCTGTCATATTATCCTGTGTGCTGGATTTATGTATGGCAAGCGGGGATACCTATACAACGCTGGAACAGATACAGAAACGGTTCTGTAAGGAATTTGATGCATCTGTGGAGATTGCTCCCTATCTGGAGGAGCTGGAGCTGGATCGCCTGATCATGATTGAGGATGGCCGCATATATCATCATACACAATATGATGCGCAAAACGGCATTGCTTCCTTTCTCGCAGGCTTTCCTTATCGTGAGTCAGAAGAGGAAGTTTCATTTGATGTAAAGGATATCGGGATTATGGAACAAAAATTTCATATCCGCTATGAAGATAAACAGAAGGAGGCGATTACCGCCTTTTTCAAAGAGCCCTTTCTGATACTGACAGGAGGACCGGGAACCGGAAAAACGACGATTGTAAAGGGTATCCTGGATTTATATCAGCGCTACTATCCATCCGATACAATAGCGCTGTGTGCTCCGACCGGACGGGCAGCCAAACGGCTGAGTGAGCTGAGCTCAACGGCGGCAACGACGATTCACTCCCTGCTGAAGTGGGATTTGGAAACGAACACCTTTCTGGTGAACGATAAGGACCCGATTCAGGCTGATTTACTGATTATTGACGAATTTTCCATGGTGGATCAGTGGCTGTTCTATCACCTGTTGAGAGCCTGCCGCATGGTGAAAAGAATTGTTGTGATTGGAGATGAGGATCAGCTGCCCAGTGTCGGCTGCGGGTGTGTTTTGAAGGATTTGATTGAGAGCGCCTGTTTTCCGCTGGTACGTCTGAATAAGATTTTCCGTCAGAGTGAGGGAAGTGATGTCGTGACGCTGGCACACCAGATTCGGGAGGGCTCGGCTGATATTCTGGACCATGCAAAGGATATCGCATTTTTCCCCTGTCAGAATTATGAGGTTCGGGATCTGATTCTGAGTGTGGTATCCAATGCACTGGACAAGGGCTATGATCCAAAGGAAATACAGGTGCTGGCGCCGATGTATGGCGGTGTTGCCGGTATTGATGCTTTGAACAATGCCCTACAGAAAATGATGAATCCATCCGATTCATATAAAAAAGAGCTGAAGGTAGGCTATCGTCTGTTCCGTGAGCATGACAAGATTCTGCAGCTGAAGAATCAGCCGGAGGATGAGGTGTACAACGGAGATATCGGAGAAATCATCGAAATCAGCTACCGCGATGACAACGTGCATCAGAAAAACTGCATCACGGCGGATTTTGACGGTGTTCTTGTTGAATACAGCGGGGAACAGATTTACAATATCACGCATGCCTATGCGACCTCCATCCACAAGGCACAGGGCAGTGAATATGCAATTGTCATTATGCCGATAGTAAAGGATTATCGCTATATGCTGCAGAAGCGTTTGATTTACACCGGTGTTACCAGAGCAAAGCGAAGTCTGGTGCTGCTCGGTGATAAGGAGGTGTTCCTGCATGCGCTGCACGTGGAGGACCGCCATGTGCGTAGGAGTACACTGCAGGAAAAAATAAAAGAAATGATGGGATAACAGACAGGACAGTATCCATACTATCAGTGATAGGAGTGATACTATGAACAAGTGTGTTGTCGCAGGCCTGATGGGCCTGGCTGTCGGTATGTATATCGGTTACAGTCAGGAAGAGGGCATTGAGGATCTTTGCCGTGAATCCAGAAGGAAAAAGAAAAAAGTTATGAAAAAAATGCATAAGACCTACGATCACCTGTGTGATTGTATGGATCTGGATTAACCCCGTCGCGGGTTTTTCTTTTATGAAAGTATCGCATGTTCTGGATTCACTGGCACGTGGCTGCCGGAAGCTGCTTGTTCCTCTCGCCGCTTTTCTGTTGCTGGTTTTACTGTTGAAGCAGCTGCAGCTGTATGATTGGATTGTTGATATTTATAAAAGCTGTCTGCCGGTCCTGATGGGGATTGTCATTGCCTTTCTGCTGCAGCCTCTGATAGACCGCTTGCAGCAGCATGTTTCTCAAAAGCTTGCCGTCATGCTCGTATATATTGGAATTGCGCTTGTTCTTGCTGTCTTTGTTATCGGAATGATTCCCATTATTTATAAGCAGGTTATGGATTTTGCAGAAGTGGTGCCGGTGTGGATGAGACATCTGGAGGGATTTCTGGATCGCTATCACATCGCTATCGGTAATTTGGAGACTTTGAAGGAGAAATATTTGCAGGAGGGCTATATTATCGTTATCGATTCTTTGCGTAATACGATGCATACTGCTACGAATTATGGAATTGCATACATCACCGCATTTTTCATATCCATTGATTTGGATTTCTGGAAGCGTACAGCAAAAAAGGTGATTCCCAACCTGCATCAATTTTCCACCTTTTATCTAACAATGAGTAATATTGTATACCAGTATCTGGTTGGAACCTTTCTCGATATCCTGTTTATTGTTGTCACGGTGGGTATCACGCTTTATATCTTTACCTTTCCCAATGCATTGCTGTATGCAGTCATTCTTGCATTACTGAACCTGTTTCCCTATGTGGGGGCGACGTTCGGTCTGATTCTGATTGCTATTGTCGGTGCCCTGAGCTATCCGGTTTTTCCGTTTCTGGCCTTTGCTATCGTATGGACGATACAGCAGATTGAATCCAATTTCATTCAACCGATGATTTTCAACCGTACGATGCATGTGCGTCCAATCCTAACCTTTGTTTTTATCTTTCTATCCGAAGCTCTCTTTGGGGTTGTCGGTGTTATTTTATCACCGATATTTGCGGCAATTGCACAGATTGCCTTTCGCAGCTGGCTGCATTCCAAGACCAGCGATAAGATTGGAGAATGGGAGGATATCTGGCAGGATTTTGATGAGGCGATGCAGGAGGAGAATTATGATTAAATTATGCTTAAATTATGATAAAAGATTTGCACTGTCTTTTGGATTTTGTTATAATGATAACGTTCATCAGGACGATGAAAAAGAGGAGTACATTCGGATAACCATTCAAGAGAGGAAGCGGCAGGTGTGAGCTTTCATGGTGAAGAATGGAAGCTGCTTTGGAGTTCTGCGCGTATCTGGCGTTAAAAGAGTAAGTGAGTGTGCCTGTGGAATTCTGTACATGGGTGAACTGGGATGGTACCGCGTATACTATACGTTCCTGGATTCGGGAGCGTTTTTTTATGCTTATAAGGAGGATGCAAATATGAAACAGTTGACAGGAAGTCAGATTCGTCAGATGTTTCTGGACTACTTTAAAAGTCAGGGACATATGATTGAGCCAGGAGCAAGCCTGGTTCCTCACAACGATCCAACGCTGCTTTGGATCAATGCCGGAGTTGCGGCTTTGAAAAAGTATTTTGACGGAAGTGAAAAGCCGAAGAACAATCGGATTGCGAATGCACAGAAGTCCATTCGTACCAATGATATCGAGAATGTAGGAAAGACGGCACGTCACCATACCTTCTTTGAAATGCTTGGGAATTTCTCTATCGGAGATTATTTCAAGGAGGAGGCAATTCCTTTTGCATGGGAGTTTTTAACTAGTCCGAAATGGATTGGTTTTCCAAAGGAGAAGCTATATGTTTCCGTGTATACGGATGATGCGGATGCTTACCGGATCTGGACCGAGGTGTGTAAGGTGGATCCTTCCCACATTTTGAAGACAGATGATAATTTCTGGGAGATTGGAGAAGGTCCGGGCGGACCGGACAGTGAAATCTTCTATGACCGCGGTGAGGCATATGATCCGGAGGGTCTTGGAGAACGTCTGTTCTTCGAAGAGCTGGAGAATGATCGCTACATCGAGGTATGGAATGTCGTGTTCTCACAGTTTGACTGTAAGCCGGAGCTTGACCGTAAGGATTACAAGGAGCTGCCGCAGAAAAACATTGATACCGGTATGGGACTGGAACGTCTTGTTGCGCTGGTACAGGGTGGAGAAACCAATTTTGATACAGACTTGTTTCTGCCAATCATTCATGCGACAGAAGCGTATACCGATGCGCGTTATGCAGATGCCCAACATAAAATGGCATTCCGCGTGATTGCCGATCACATCCGAACCGTAAGCTTTGCGCTGGCAGATGGGGCGCTGTTCTCCAATGAGGGCAGAGGCTATGTATTGCGCCGTGTTCTGCGCCGTGCAGTACGGTTTGCGAAGAAGCTGAACATTCAGGGAGCATTTATGTATAAGCTGGTTCCTGTCGTTTATGATATCATGAAGGATTTCTATCCGTACATGGAGGAAAAGCTGGATTATATTGCGCGTCTTGTAAAGGCTGAGGAGGAGCGCTTCCATGCAACACTGGCAGATGGGGAAAGACTGCTGTTACAGGTAATGGAAGAAAAGAAGGAAAGCCGTGTCATTGACGGCAAGACTGCGTTTAAGCTGTATGATACCTATGGGTTCCCGTTGGAGCTGACTGTGGAAATCGCGGAGGAAAGCGGCTATACAGTGGACAAGGACGGCTTTGACGCCGAGATGCAGCAGCAAAGAGAGCGTGCCCGTGCTGCCCGCGGAGATGCGGAGTCCATGGGAAGCCAGTCCATTGATCTGATGGAGTTCACGCAGGAGAGCAGCTTCATCGGCTACGATGTGCGCCATACCTCTGCGAAGGTGATTGCACTGTTTCAGGACGGTGTGAAGGTGGATGCCATCAGTGATGAAGGCGATGCGGTGTTTGATACAACGGTCTTCTATGCGGAAAGCGGCGGTCAGGTTGGTGACAGCGGTACGATATGCGCAGAAGGTGTACAGGCTGTCGTGGATACGACAATCAAGGCTCCGCATAAGCAGCATTTGTCCCATGTCATCATTAAGGAAGGCGAGCTGCGTGTAGGGGATGCAGTAAAGCTGCAGGTGGATGAGAAAAAGCGCGATATCATTACGAGCAATCACTCCTGTACGCATCTTTTACAGAGTGCTTTGAAGCAGATCGTGGGTAGTCATATCCAGCAGGCCGGCAGCTTTGTCAGTGAGGAATATCTGCGCTTTGACTTTACGCATTTTGAAAAGGTGAACGAGGAACAGCTGAAGGAAATCGAGCGCCTGGTAAACCGGTATATCAGTGGACATTATGCGGTCAGCAAGGTGGAAATGCCGATTGAGGAAGCAAAGAAAAGCGGAGCGACCGCACTGTTTGATGAAAAATACGGAGATGTTGTCCGCGTTGTCAGCATGGGAGATGTTTCCAAGGAATTCTGCGGCGGCTGTCATGTGAATAACACACAGGAAATCGGTGTCTGCAAGATCATCAGTGAGGAGAGCATCGGCTCCGGTATTCGCCGTATCACGGCCAAGACAGGGTATGATGCCTATGCGGAATTCGCGAAGGAGGATGACACGCTGCATGCGGTTGCGTCCGATCTGAAGCTGAAGGGGATTTCCAAGGTGGAAGAAAAGGTTGCATCTGTTTTGGAGGAAAATGTACAGCTGAAGAAGGAGCTTGCGGCGTTGCAGGCATCCATGTTTGCCTTGAAGGCGAATGATCTTGTCAATCATATGCAGGAGCTGAATGGACGCCAGGTGCTGATTGAGCGCATGGATGGTGCGGATGCAAAAGCGATGAAGGATATTGTTTCCAATATTCGCTCCCAGAGAGAAAACTGCGTTGTTTTCCTTGCGAGTGTCCATGGCGATAAGGTCACCTTTGTTGCCGGTGCGGATAAGGCTGCTGTAAGTGGCGGTATCAAGTGCGGTGATCTTGTCCGTGAAGCGGCTCTTGTCTGTGATGGAAAGGGCGGCGGACGTCCGGATATGGCGCAATCCGGCGGTAAAGATGCTTCCAAGGTGGAGGAAGCACTGCATTTAATCAAAAATATGCTGTCATAAGGCTTTCAATTTTGTATAAAGTAGGATAAAATAAAGGAAGAAAACAAAAGGAGGTAATACTATGAGAGATATCACGGAAACCATGTCTTTTAAATCCGACGATTTAAAAAGAGACAATATCAAGCATGTATTACGCTTAGTCAAAGAGGCATTGGACGAGAGAGGGTATAATTCGGTGAATCAGCTGGCAGGCTATCTTATCAGCAACGACCCGGCATATATTTCATCTCACAACAATGCACGTACGATCATTCAGAGTGTGGAACGCTATGAGATCATAGAAGAGCTGGTAAGAGCTTACCTGGAAGAAGATAAGTGATGCGCATACTGGGTCTGGATCTTGGCAGTAAAACACTGGGCGTCAGTGTGAGTGATGCACTGGGCATGATCGCACGCCCGGTGGAAACCATCCGTTTTGAGAGTGATGATTATGAAGCCGCATGCGAGCAGGTACAACCATACATAAAGGAGTTTCAGGTGAAAACCGCGGTGCTCGGTCTGCCGAAGCACATGAACGGTGATGTAGGCATACGGGGAGAGATTTCCCTGATGTTTAAGGAAAAGCTGGAAGCTCTCGGACTTGAAGTGGTATTGTGGGATGAGCGCCTGACAACGGTGGCGGCGGAGAAGATTTTAATCTCTGCGGATGTATCGCGCAAGAAACGTAAAAAAATCATTGATCAGATGGCGGCAGTACAAATTCTGCAAAGCTATCTTGACAGTAAAAACTAGGGGCTTGCAAGAGCCCCTTTATAGGAGGAAAAAGCGATGTTAGATTCAAGCAGTCTGTATGTGACAGATGAAAACGGAAACGAAAAGCGGATGGAAATTCTGTTTACCTTTGAGGATGACAACCACGCTAAGAAATATGTGGTATTCATGGATCCTGAGGAAGAGGAGGGAGAAGTGTTTGCTTCCGCCTATGATGATGATGGGAATCTTATTCCGGTAGAAAGCGATGCGGAATGGCAGATGATTGAAGAAGTGATAGGAGCCTTCCAGGAAGATGAAGAAGCAGTTGAAGAATAAGAAGGTGCTGATTGCCCTCGTCAGTGTGTGCATTGTACTTGCGGCAGCACTTACCGTATTTATATACTATAAGACCGGATTGAAGGCGGTGGCCTCCAGGGAAACGCCAACCTCTTTCCAGGTACAGCCGGGAGAAACCAGTGAGGTGGTATTGGATAAGCTGCAAACGCAGGAGCTGATTCGTAATAAAACCGTTGCCAAGCTGTATATGAAATTCCATGGACTCAGCGATATCAAGGCCGGTAATTTCAAGCTGGATGCAAGGTGGGACACTCCGAAAATACTGGAAACGCTGAATGACAGCAAGCAGGCGAATGCGGATGATATCAAAATCACCTTTAAGGAAGGTATGTGGGCAAAGGATGTGGCTGCTCTGATTGAAAAGCAGACAGGCGTCAAGGCCAAGGAACTGCTCACACTGTGGAACGATGACGCCTATCTGAACACGCTGCTGAAAAAATATTCATTTTTAAGCAAGGATATTTTGAATGCACAGTATAAGGTGAAGCTTGAGGGTTATCTGTATCCGGAGACCTACAGCTTCCATAAGGATGCGACAGCTAAGCAGATAACGGAAACCTTCCTGGATCAGTTCCAGAAAGCGATTGCCCCGTATGCGGCTGATATCAAAAAGAGCGGCATGAGCATGCAGGAGGTTATCACATTTGCTTCCATCGTACAATACGAGGCAAGCACGAAGGAAGATATGGAAATGATTGCCGGTGTTTTCCAGAATCGTCTGAAGCAGGGAATGACCCTGGACAGCAGCGTTACGGTTTGTTATGCACTGTATGATGATATGACATCCGGTGAGGACTGCGAGGTCAATACGCACATTGACTCTCCATACAATACATATAAAAATGCCGGGCTGCCGATTGGACCGATTCTGAATCCGGGGGCGATGGCAATCCAGGCTGTGCTTCATCCAAAAGCGAATGATTACCTGTATTTTGTAGCAGATATCTATGGGGACGGTAAGGTGTACTATGCAAGAACGCTGGATGAGCAGGAAGCGAATATTGATAAGTATAATCTGCGTAAGTAGGTGAAGACCATGAAGAAAACCATACTGATCGGTATTGCGGGAGGAAGTGCTTCCGGTAAGACCTCCATTTCCGCACAGCTGAAGGAGCATTATGAGGATACAAATTCTGTTGTGATTATCCGTCAGGACGATTATTACAAGGATCAAAGTGAGAAGACGATGGAGGAGCGTGTCAAGACGAATTACGACCATCCCTTCGCCTTTGATAATGAGCTGCTCGTGGCGCAGCTGCAACGACTTCTGCAGCGTCAGCCCATCTGTAAGCCTACGTATGATTTTGTACATCATACCAGAAGTGAGGTCATTGAGGAAATCGAACCGAGTGATGTTGTCGTTATTGAAGGACTGTTTGTACTGGAGAATGAAGATCTGCGTAATCTGTGCGATATCAAGATCTTTGTGGATACCGATGCGGATATCCGCTTTATCCGCAGACTGCTGCGGGATGTGAACGAGCGGGGAAGAACGCTGGAGTCAGTGGTGGAGCAGTATACCTCCACTGTCCGTGATATGCACAATCTGTTTATTGAGCCGAGTAAGCGCTATGCGGATGTAATTATCCCCGAGGGCGGCCACAACGTGGTTGCCATTGATTTGCTGATTACGAAAATCAGTAGTATTATTTCAGAAAACGTGGTATAATAGCGGACGAATAGGAGTTGAAACCATGGCTGATGAGAAATTTTTAGTAACCAAGGAAGGCTTGGACGAGCTGCTTAAGGAACAGGATAATCTGATTCATGTCGTACGTGATGAAGTCATCCGTGAGCTGCAGGAAGCCCGTGCACAGGGTGACCTTAGCGAGAATGCGGATTATGATGCTGCCCGTGACCGTCAGGCGCGTGTAGAAGCAAGAATCCGCGATCTGGAGGCTATGATTGCGAATGCAGAAATCATTTCCGAGGATAAGAAGGCAGCGACCAAGAAAACCGTATCACTGGGTTCTACGGTTACCATTCTGGACATGTCTACCAATGAAGAGGAAACCTACAATATCGTTGGTTCCATTGAGGCAGACCCGCTGAATGGAAAGCTTTCCAATATCACACCGCTGGCAACATCATTGATGGATCACAAAATCGGTGATGTTGTTGAGATTGAAACAGCGGAGGAGCCTTACCAGGTAAAAGTCATCGATTTGAAATAGAGGAAGAGAACAGAAAAAATTCTGTTCTTTTTTTAGGAGTTTTCGTGCTGAATTTCGTATAGATAAGTGGAGGTGTTTGTCTATATGAAAAAAGTACTGATTGTATGTTGTTTGCTTCTGCTCTTTTACGGGCGTTATGAACCGGTGAATCTCACCACGACACAGCGTAAAACAAAACAGATTGAGGTGAAGGGTGAGGTGAAGCATCCCGGTGTGTATACGGTGGATATTCATGCGGATACCGGGGAGGTTTTGAAAAAAGCAGGCGGATTGAAGAAGGGGGCGGATGTGTCCGGAATCAATCAGACACAGGATTTGAGTGATCACAGTGTTCTGGTTATTGGGAAGCAGCAGGAGCAAAAGAAGATTTCCATCAACAGCGCTACGGAAAAGGAGCTGCAGACGCTTACGGGAATCGGACCAAGCATGGCACAGCGTATTATTGCATATCGTTCGCAGCAGCCCTTTCAAACCATCGAGGATATCATGAAGGTGAAGGGCATTAAGGAAAAGCTGTTTGCGAAAATAAAGGAACAGATCACGCTATGAAAAACAGTTGGCTGCTGTGCGGATGGTGCTGTCTGCTTCTGCTGTGGGCACACTGGATTTCCATCTGGTTTTCTCTGGCGCTGATGCTGGGGTTGCTATGGTATTATCGCAGCCATTACCGCATACATCCGCTGTTTGTTTTGCTTTTGCTCCTGCTGCAGGGGCGGATGCTGCTGCTTCTGCGGGAACCGGAAACGCCGGTGGATACCGTATTGCAGATCAGGGAAATCAAGGCAGGCTATGCAATTGCTCATACACAGGGGCAGGATGTCATGGTCTATGGGCTAAAGCATGCAAATTTCAATGATATCGTACAGGTAAAGGGTACCTATGCTCCAGTTACATCTCTGCATAATTTTCATCGCTTTTATTTTCCTGACTGGCTGAAGAGGCGTGGAATACGCTATCAGATACAGGCACAATGCTATCAGCTTCTGCAGGAGGGAAGCGGAGTGCGCCATACCCTCTATGCACATGTACAGGGGATAGCGGACAGGAAGCAGCGCAGCTGGCTCAATATGCTGCTCTATGGTATTCATGAGGAGGATGTATCCTATTTTCTGACCTCCAGCGGATTACATATCGCAACACTTGCGGCATGCCTACAAAAGCTTCTGCTTATGATCTGTTCGCAAGCCAATGCATCTGTGATTACATTGCTGCTTTTGGGACTATGCGGACATGTCACCGTGTTTTCTTCCTCTTTGATTCGCATACTGCTGTTTCGCCTTGTTTCGCTATGCTGTCACAGCAGGAATCCGCAGGATCGGCTGGGTATCAGTATGGCAGCTGTTCTTTTGCTGTTTCCCTATATGGCATGGGAGCTGGCGTTTCTTATGCCATTGGGCTTTCGCATGCTCGCACTTTTCAATGTCAGAAAGCGAAGCAGGCGTCTCACCGGCTTGCTGCTGCTTATTCCGATGCAATTTCTCTTTTTTCAGTCCTGCAATCCTCTGCAGCTGCTGCTGTTTCCCGTTTTCCGCTATGTCTATGCGTTTTTGTATGCGGGTTGTCTGCTGAGTGTGCCATGTTCCTTTGGTGCATTGTTTGCGTTTACAACACGGCTTGCCGACCTGCTGGATGCACTTCAGCAGTGCGGGATAACGCTGTACTATACTCCACAGCTGCTCTGGCTCTTTCTATGGGGAAAGGGAGCTGTGTGCTATATCAGCTATGCACAGAAAAAGCCGCTGGCTGTTTTGTGTCTTCTATTTTTGTATGCGCCCTTTTCTTCGTGGTTTGATCCCTTTGGGGAGGTGCTGATGATCGATGTGGGACAGGGGGACTGTACCCTGATAACTCTGCCGTTTCATCAGGGGGCTGTTATGATTGATATCATGGGAAGCCGCTACCGCAATATTCCCAAAGAGGTGGTTGTCCCGATTGTAAAAGCAAAAGGCTATCAGAGACTGGATGCCCTGATACTCACGCATGATGACTTCGATCATAGTGGTGGTAAGGAGGAGCTGCTCAAGGAGCTGAATGTAACACGAATCATCGATCATAAGGATAAGGCAGAGCCGATCAAAGGACTGCCGCTGATGTTTTTACTCAGAGACTATAAGGGAAAGGATAGCAATGATAACAGCATTGTCACCTATATGCAGACAGATCGGCTGAAGGCGCTGTTTATGGGGGATGCCGGCACAGAGGCAGAGGCGGCCCTTTTACAACGCTATGACCTTGCGGTTGATGTATTGAAGGTCGGTCATCATGGCAGTGATACCTCCAGCTCCCTTTCCTTTCTGCATGAACTGCAGCCGCAGCTGGCGCTGGTGTCTGCCGGAAGAAACAACCGCTATCATCATCCCAGTACAACGATCATGCAGCGTCTGAGGCAGGAGAATATCCCTGCGCTGGTGAGTGCCCGGGACGGTGCAGTTTCTATTCGCTTCAGCCGCTATTTCAGTTATTATGTAAGCGCAGAGGGGGCAATCGGTATTCTGCACGGATTGTGGGAATGAGCAAAGCATGAGACAGAATAGGAAAAAACTTACATAAGGTGGACAAGGGCTGTTATGAAGGAAAATATACAGGAAGTTATGTCGAAAAGTCATGGTAATCTATGTGTGTTTCGTTTATAATATTCTCTAGGTGATGAGAATGAATTATGTGTTATACGGAGAAGAACAATATCTGCTGCAGGAATCACTGACAAGGATCGTCAGGAGTCATGTTCCGGATGCCAATGATTTGAACAAACTTGTTTATGATGCGGATACGACGGATTTGGATGTGATTCTGGAGGACGCGATGACGATTCCGTTTTTCTCAGACTGCAAGATCATTCTTGTCTATCATGCGAATTTTCTAAGTGCGGCAAATGAGCATGCAGTGGATACTGCAGCGCTGGAGCGTTATCTGGACGATCCGCTGGAGTCGACAGTACTGGTGCTGATCGGTGATTTTGAAAAGCTGGACGCCAGAAAGAAAATCGTAAAAAAGGTGCAGAAAACATGCAAGGTGCTGCAATATCGAAAGCTGGATGAGCAGGGAAAGCAAAGCTATGTGCAGGAACAGGTGAAAAAGCGTTCTCTTCAGATAGAGCCCTCTGCCATGCAGGCGCTGCTGCGTCGCTTACCGCTGGATATTCGCACCATACAGATGGAAATGGAAAAGCTGGAGCTGTATGGCGGCGTGATCAGCAGTGATGTGGTGGAAAGGCTGGTGACCCGACCGCTGGAGGAGGATGTCTTTCAGCTGGTCAATGCAGTGGTGGACCGCGACCTTCGAAAATCCTTTCATATGTGGCAGGATCTGTGTGTGTTGAACAAGGATGCCATATACCTGATCGCCCTGCTGGCCGCACAGTTTCGATTTCTGTATGAGGTGAAGGCGCTGATGCTGCATGGGAAAGGGAAGGATGCCATCAAGGATGAGCTGAAGGCGCATCCCTATCGTGTACAGCTGGCGATGAAGACGGCGCAGCGGCTGGGTATCGGTTATCTGATGCATATTCTGGAACAGCTGGCAACGCTGGATCAGAATCTGAAGGCCGGGCGTCTGGATAAAAAGCTGGGCTTTGAAATGTTTTTGCTGGGAATACAAGGAGTGCGACAATGAAATCACTAAAGGAATTATACAGGATCGGTCCGGGGCCGTCCTCATCACATACGCTGGGGCCGCAGCGCGCCGCCAGCTTGTTTAAGGAGCGTTATCCAAACGCACATCATTATGAGGTGAAGCTGTTTGGATCACTGGCGCTGACAGGAAAAGGGCATTTAACCGATTACATCATCATCGAAACGATGAAGCCGAAGGAATGCGTGGTGCTTTTTAAGAATCGCAGGGAGTTGAAGCATCCCAATACGATGCAGCTGTCAGCCTATGATGAAGCGGACCGGCTGCTTGGAGAATGGACGGTCTATTCCATAGGTGGCGGTGCTATTCAGATTGAGGGTGAAAAAAGCAAGGAAGGCGCGGATGTCTATCCACACCATCTGATGAAGGATATCGAAGCTTATTGCGAGACGCACTCCATGACGCTTTGGGAGTATGTGAATCACTTCGAACCGCTGGATGATTATATGGATACCATCCTGCAGCAGATGATGGCGACGGTTGACGGCGGTCTAGCCAGGGAAGGAGTGCTTCCGGGGGATCTGAAGCTGAAGCGTATCGCAAAGGAGTTAAAGCAGAAGGCGGATATGGCAAAAAGTGCCGCTGAGCGGGAAAAACTGCTGCTGTGTGCCTATGCCTACAGTGCAAGTGAGGAAAATGCATCGGGAAGTATGACAGTCACCGCTCCAACGCTGGGAAGCAGTGGTATTCTGCCGGCTCTGGTATGCTATTATCACCGCATTCTGGGAGTGTCCAGAGAACAGCTTCGCAACGGTTTGAAGGTAGCGGGTCTGTTTGGAAATCTGATTAAGGAAAATGCCACGATTTCCGGTGCACAGGGCGGCTGTCAGGCGGAAATCGGTGCGGCGGTGGCCATGGGTGCCGCTATGGTTTCCTATCTTCGCGGACAGACGATGCGCCAGATCGAGTATGCAGCAGAAATAGGAATTGAACACCATCTGGGTCTTACCTGTGATCCGGTAGGCGGTTATGTTATGATTCCCTGCATTGAACGGAATGCTGTCGGTGTGCTGCGGGCCATGGATGCCGCAGTGTTAGCGGAGGGCATCAGCGATTTAAGAGAGCATAAGGTCAGCTTTGACATGGTGGTCAACACCATGAATTATACCGGCAGAAAAATCCCAATCGAGCTCAGGGAAACATCACTGGGCGGACTGGCAAGGGTTGTGCCATTGAAATAAGAAAGAAGGATTGTTTTTATGAAGGGTCTGATTGTATACTCCTCGCTCAGCGGGAATACAAAAAAAATTGCAGAAGCAATCGCAGAGGTCGCCGAGGACAGCGAGCTGATTTCCATCAGGGAATTTCAGTCTTCGATGCTAGCGAATTTTGATCTGTTTTACATCGGATACTGGGTGGATAAGGGAGATTGTGATGCTGCCGCTTTACGTCTGCTTGCTCAGCTGAAGGATAAACGAATCGTTTTGTTCGGAACGCTGGGTGCTGCAGAGCAAACAGAGTATTATAACAGGGTGAAGCAGCAGGTGGAGTCACATGCCGTACACAGTCACATACTCGGGCATTTTCTGTGTCAGGGTGCTGTCGGTGAAGCGGTGATTGCACGCTATCAAAGCATGCTTGCTGAGCATCCTCAGGATGAGCATATAAAACAGCAGCTTGCCAATTATGAAAACGGAAAGTCCCATCCGGATGAACAGGATCTTGCCAATGCCAGAGCTTTTGCGAAATCCATTGGCTGAGATACCATACACAAAGGGCTTCTATGTCTACATCCTGCGCTGTCAGGATGATTCACTATACACCGGATGGACAACGCATCTTCGTCATCGCTTCCATCAGCATGCGATCGGAAAGGGGGCACGCTATACCCGTGCCCGCCGACCCCTGGAGCTGTACTACTTTGAAAGCCATGCCGACAAGCAGGCTGCCATGCGTAGAGAATATCAGATCAAGCAGCTCAGCAGATCGGAAAAACTAAAACTGAAATATCGCAGCGAGGATGTTTGACCGCATTGCTTGCTGCATTTTTCATTTGATGATCTATTATCAGTCGGGGAAAGAGTAGTAAAGCAGGCATATTCGAAAAAGTGCTGCAGCAAGGAAAACTCCTCCATGGTTGGGCATTCTCAATGGTGTGTAAGAACAGCTTTCTTAATTGATCCTGCACAAGACATAGCTTCTTTTGACTGTCGGATATGAAAAAAAAGATGCAAATACATTCTTGGATGGAATGCCCTTGCATCTTTTAAGCTTTATAAGCCGGTAAGGAGTGCCCTTGGTGTGATTTTTTGTTTAAGACCTGTGCGCACTTGGCAGATCACATCACGAATACGATGGCAATGAAATGCAGAATACTTGCCAGATTGATACAGACATGCCAGACGGAATGAAAGTATTTTTTTTGTGGCTTTCCATAAAAGAAGGCGCCAATCGTATACATAACACCTCCGCCGACAATCAATACGAGAAACAGAGGACTTGCCTTTGACAGCAGCGTCGGCAGAAAGAAGATAGCCGTCCAGCCCATAATCATATAGATGGTCATGGAAAGCTTGGGATAGCTTTTTGAGCTGATGGCCTTTAACAGCACACCGCCAAGCACTGCACTCCATTCGATTGCCAGTATCAGATAACCCTGCCATCCGCCAATCAGCGTCAGTGCAATCGGTGTATAGCTTCCTGCTATTGCAAAGTATATACAGATGTGATCCAGCTTGCGAAAAACATATTTATGTGTGGTACCAAACGGCATGCAATGATACAATGTGGATACCAGAAACATCAGAAACAGACATAGAATGAACACCGACACACCGGCCGCCAGTTCGCTCCCTGATTTGTTATAGGAATATACGGCTGCTGCCGGAAGAGAGCATATACATAAAAACGCCATGATCCCGTGAGTCACACAGTTGGCGACCTCTTCTCCAAAGCCCAGTCGGAACATATCCCGCATGGATTTTTCCTCCATGAGTATCACCTCCGTAAATCTTATGCCTGTGGTCAGTATAATACAATCCCAAACGGAATGCAATGCTTTTTCCTGAATAAGGTTCATTTTGTGATGATAACTTAATAATGTGGTAATCAATACCGCGTAGTGGAATATTGATATTTCGAACTGCAATATGCATGTGGTATGAATAAAAGTTAAAAAAGACTGAATTCTTCACAAGTTTTAATGCGAACAGTATAAACTTATGCTATAATAACCATTGGTATTTGCTGTTGCTTACGGCAAATGAATGGAGGCATCTATGTTTTTAAAACGTATTGAACTGCAGGGCTTCAAGTCCTTTGCGGATAAATCCATCATCACCTTTGATTCCGATGTGATTGGAATTGTCGGTCCGAATGGATGCGGGAAAAGCAATATCAATGACGCAATCCGCTGGGTGCTCGGTGAACAGAGTGTGAAGTCACTGCGTGGAAATAATATGAGTGATGTCATTTTCAGCGGCTCTACAGCACGCAAGGCAGTCAATATGGCGGAGGTTACGCTGGTGTTTGATAATTCCCGTCATATCATGAATGTCGAATTTGAGGAGGTAGAGGTGACCCGCCGTCTGCACAGGACGAGCGGGGAAGGGGAGTATTTCATAAACAAGGCTCCCTGCCGTTTAAAGGATATCGTCAATCTGGTAATGGATACCGGTCTAGGCAGAGATTCTCTTTCCATTATATCACAGGGAAATATTTCTGCGTTTGCCGATGCGAAGCCGGAGGATCGTCGTGCTTTGTTTGAAGAGGCGGCAGGAGTTGCGAAATATAAAAAGCGCAAGAATGAATCGCTGTCAAAGCTGAACCGGACACAGGATAATCTGAGTCGTCTGGAGGATATCATCATGGAGCTGGAGCGACAGGTGAATCCGCTGAAGCGTCAGGCGAAAAAGGCAGAGGTCTATCTGGAAAAGAAAAAGCAGCTGGAGGTTATTGAGGTCAGCGTGCTGGTGGATGAAATCGAGAAGCTGAGCGAGCAGATCGACATGCTGAAAAAAAAGGCGTTTGATCTGGACAGCCAAAAGGCCATGCATGAAACCACCATCCAGGTCGAGGATGTAAAAAACAGCGAGCTGCGTAACGAAATGTATCAGCTGGACCGCGAGGTGAACAAGCTGCAGGAGCAGTATGCCAAGCTGAGCGAGGAATCCAGAATGCTGGAAACCCGGAAAATTGAAATGGATGAAAAACGAAAGTATGCGCTGGAGTTTGCGAGCAATGCCGAAAAAGCCAAAGAGCTGAAGGCAATGATGGAAGAGGCGCATTATGAATATGAAGACCGTTCGAAGCGATTAAAAAATCTGGAAACGGATATTGCTTTGCAAAAGGAGGCAGCGGCCAAGCTGGAGCATGATGTATCCTACTGCACGCAGGAGAATGCGCAGGCAACCTCGATTCTGAACCGTCTGGAAAACCGCAGGGCGGTACTGGAAAATCTGGCAAAGCAGCCGTTTAATCATCAGCAGGCAGTAAAATCCGTATTGGATGCCGGTCTGAATGGAATTCTGGGTGTGGTATCTCAGCTGTTTAAACCGCTGATGAATTATGAAACAGCAATTTCCAACGCGCTTGGCGGTGCGCTGTATCATATCGTGACCGTGGATGAGGAAGCAGCACGGCATGCCATCACCTTTTTGAAAAAGAATCAGTCCGGACGTGCAACCTTTCTTCCGCTGCCGGTTATGAAGCCGCGCTATATGCAGAAGGAGCACCGTATGCTGGCGGAAAACAGTGTCGGTTTTCTGGGCGTTGCCAGCGAATTTGTAGAAAATGACACGCAGTTTGATACCCTGCGGGATGCATTGTTCGGCAATGTTGTTATTACGGATAATCTGATCCATGCGAATGCGATCGCCAAGCTGCTGCGTTTTCAGTATAAAATCGTTACGCTGGAAGGCGATATCGTCAACCGCGGAGGAAGCATGACCGGTGGTAAGGGAAGAAACAATTCCACACCGTTAACGATACAGAAGGAATTGAATCAGGTGCTGCAGAGTCTCGAAGGTCAGCAGATGAAGGTGGAGGGATTGAAAAATCAGCTCTATGCGCTGCAGGCTAAAAAGGAGCAAAACAGTGCAAATCTGGTACAGATGCAGATTTCCAGTGCACAGCTGGATCCGATTGTAAAAGCCAAATGGGCAAAATATGATCGCTTGAAAAGCGATTATGAGCAGATTGCACCAAAGGAGGATCTGGATAAAGCCGAGCTGATGGAGGATGATATCGTCGTTAAGCTGAGCAATGTGCATTCCCGCATTGACGAGGTCAGCTCCTCAATGAAAAGCAAGCGGGAGCGCCGTATGAAGGCCGGCAGCGAAGTGGAACGCAAGGATGCCCAGATTCGCCAGCTGCGAAGGGATCTTAATATATTGCAAAATGAACAGCGCGAGGTGGAGGTGGCACAGGCGAAGGCGGAAACAAAGCTGGAAACCACGCTGGAACGTTTAAGCTCCACCTATGAGATGACCTTTGAATATGCGCAGAGTCAGAAGGCGGAGATCGATATCGTGGAGGCACGCAAGCAGGTTGTGATTCTTCGTCAGGAAATCTCCTCCTTGGGGAATGTAAATCTGGATGCACCGCAGGAATACAAGGAGGTCAGTGAGCGTTTTGAATTCTTAAGCAGACAGCGGGATGACCTGATGGCTGCCAAGGATAAGATTTTGGAGGCCATTGATGAAATGGATGATATCATGGTCAAGCAGTTTCAGGAGATGTTTGATAAGATCAACGCACAGCTCAATGATGTCTTCCGTGCGCTGTTTGGAGGCGGTAAGGCACGCTTGTTCATGGTGGACCCGGAGGATGTGCTGAATACCGGTATTGATATCGATGTGCAGCCGCCTGGAAAAACCGTACAGAATATCCGTCTGTTCAGCGGTGGAGAAAAGAGTCTGATCGCCATCTGTGTCCTGTTCTCCATTCTGAAGGCAAGAACGATGCCGCTTTGTATTTTTGATGAGGTCGAGGCTGCGCTGGATCAGGCAAATGTGGAGCGCTTTGCGAAATACATTGCACAGTTTCGCGGGGAGAGTCAGTTTATCGTCGTGACACACCGTCCGGGAACCATGGCGCAGTGTGATGCCCTGTATGGGGTAACTATGCAGCAAAACGGTGTTTCCCAGCTGCTGAAGGTGAAGCTGCAGGATGCAATCAACATGATTGATAAGGAAGAGGTGAAGGCATAATGGGTATTTTTTCAAAATTAAAGCAGACATTTTCATCCAAAAAGGATGGAGATCGCTATCTGAGCGGTCTGGATAAATCAAAAAAGTCGTTTTCAGAACGCATTCGGAAGCTGGCACTTGGCTTTACCGGTGTCAATGAGGAGTTTCTGGAGGATTTGATGGTCGTACTGCTGGAAGCGGATATCGGCATTAAAACAGCACAGAAAATCGTGGATGAGGTCGAAAGCCGTGCGATGGATCAGAAGCTGAAGAGCTTTGATGAAATCAGTGAGTGTCTGATTGAGGTTATGCATGAGCTGTATGCCAGTGTTGAGGACGAGGATTTCCATAAAAATGAAGATGGTCCGACGGTCATTTTGATGGTCGGCGTCAACGGCAGCGGGAAAACGACAACGACGGCAAAGCTGACAAAGCTGTTTCAATCAGAGGGCAGCAGCGTTGTACTTGCGGCAGCGGATACCTTCCGTGCCGGCGCGATTGACCAGCTGGCAAAATGGGCGGACCGTCTGGGTGTGACCTGCATTAAGGGAAGAGAAGGCGGCGATCCGAGTGCTGCACTGGTGGATGCCTGCCGCTATGCGAAGGAGCATGGCATGGATTATCTGATCGGGGATACCGCAGGACGTTTGCAGAACAAAGCAAATCTGATGCAGGAGCTGAGCAAGATGCGCAGAGTTATCGAACGGGAAATTCCGGGAGCACCGCATGAGGTGTGGCTGGTGCTGGATGCCACAACCGGACAAAACGGAATTTCACAGGCACAGATTTTTCTGGAAACAACGAAGGTAAGCGGTATTATCCTGACCAAGATGGATGGTACGGCAAAGGGGGGCATCGTCATTGCGATACGCGATCTTTTGGGACTGCCGGTAAAATACATCGGACTCGGTGAGAAGGAGGACGATCTGCGCCCGTTTGATATTGATTCCTATCTGTACGGTCTGTGCGAGGATATTTTACAGCATGATTGATCAGATGGAACGGATGAATGCGCTTCTGGATGCCTATGAACAATTGCTGACAGAGAAGCAGCGGGAAATCCTGAATCTGTATTACAAGGAGGATTTGTCGTTTTCCGAGATTGCGGAGAATCTGCACATCAGCCGTGCGGCTGTCAACGATCATATCAAGCGCAGCACGCATATTCTTGCGGAATACGAAAAAAAGCTGCATCTTGTGCAAAATTATGAAACAAGAAGCAGGATTTATGATAAAATGAAAACAGTCGGAAACGATGCGATACGAAAACTGGTAGAACAGCTAGAAAATTTAGAATGACTTTAGGAGGATAACATGTCAAAAATTATTTCAGTGAACGCAGGGAGTTCATCATTAAAGTTTCAGTTATTTGAAATGCCGAGCGAGGAGGTTCTGACAAGCGGAATCGTTGAGAAAATCGGATTTGAGGATGCCATCTTTACCATCAAGGTGAACGGAGAAAAAATTAAGAAGGTACTGCCGATTCCAGATCACACAAAGGCAGTCAGTATGCTGCTGGAAGCGCTGGTGGAGTATAAGATTGTAAACAGTCTGGATGAAATCACCGGTGCGGGACACCGTGCTGTACACGGCGGGGAAATTTTTAAGGAAAGTGTACCGGTAACGGAAGACGTTGTAGAAAAATTTGCTTCCTTAAACGATTTGGCACCGCTGCATAACCCGGCAGGTCTTGTCGGATACAATGCATTTAAAAATAATCTGCCTAACTGCAAGCACGTCTTTGTGTTTGATACGGCATTCCATTCCACAATGCCGAAGGAATCCTATATCTATGCATTGCCGATGAAGTATTATGATGAATACAAGATTCGCCGCTACGGCTTTCACGGAACAAGCCATAAGTATGTGTCCCTGCGCTGCGCAGAGCTGATGAACAAAAAGGTGGAGGATACGAAAATCATTACGTGTCATCTGGGAAACGGAGCAAGCATTACAGCAGTTGACGGTGGTAAATCCATCAACACCTCCATGGGCTTCACACCGCTTGCGGGTGTTATGATGGGGACACGCTGCGGTGACATCGATCCTGCAATCGTAACATACATTATGAAAAAGACCGGTGCAACTCCGGATGAAATGGATGATATCATGAACAAGCAGTCCGGTATGCTTGGTGTCAGCGGCATCAGCTCCGATGCACGTGACATCGAGGATGGCTGTAAGGAAGGGAATCCGGCAGCACTTCTGACAGCAGAGGTATATGTAAACCGTGTCATCAATGTTGTCGGCGGCTACTACGCACAGCTTGGTGGTGCGGATGCGATCGTCTTTACCGGAGGAATCGGTGAAAACGACACCAACATGCGTAAAATGATCTGTGACCGTCTGTCAGCGGCATTCGGTATCCAGCTGGATGAAGAATTGAATGGAAAGACAAGAGGCAAGGAAGTCCTGCTGTCCACTGCGGAAAGTAAGGTAGCGGTATGGCTGATTCCGACAAATGAGGAACTCATGATTGCCCGTGATACATACCGTCTGATTGCGTAATTATGAATACCGACATTTTATTTGAGCTTGTCGAACAGTATGATATCATCACGATTTACCGCCATGTGTCTCCCGATGCGGATGCCCTTGGTGCACAGTTTGGACTGAAGCAGTGGATACAGGAAACATATCCGCAAAAGCAGGTGTATGCGCTGGGCAGGGATGCCGGCAGCAAGCAGTCCCTGTTTCCGCAGATGGACGTTGTCCCTGATGAAACCGTCGCTGCCTCTCTTGCCATCATTCTGGATACGGCAAACGGTGCCCGTGTGGATGATGATCGCTGGAGTAAGGCGGCACGTACCCTGAAAATCGATCACCACATCGTCGTAGAGAGCTTTGCGGATGTGGAGGTTGTCGAGGACTTGTTCGGGGCAACGTGTGAAATGCTGGCCTATATGTTTGAACAGAAGCAGCTGCGGCTGTCAGCAACCTGTGCACAATATCTGTACGGCGGCATTATTGCGGATACCCTTCGCTTTTCCATTGCGACCATAAAGCCGAGAACGCTGCGTACGGCAGCCTATCTGCTGGAAATGGGCGTGGATGTAAAAAAAGCCAACGAGGATAATTTCTCCACCTCCTATCGGCTCTATCGCTTTGAAAACTATATCCGCAGCAATGTTTCCCTGCTGGAGGGACATGTTGCCTATATGATCATTAACCGCGAGGACTATGAGCGTTTTCAGCTTACCTTTAACGAAGCAAAGGAAAAGGTGTTTGTGCTTGGCGGCGTGGATGAATTCGAAGCATGGGCGCTGTTCACGGAAAAAGAACGGGATGAAAACGGCAGACGTATTTACAATGGCAGTCTTCGTTCCAAGAACCGCACGATCAATGATATCGCAAACCGGTATCAGGGCGGCGGACATCGCTTTGCCTGCGGAGTAAAGGGTTTGTATGAGGAAACGATACAGGAGCTGCTGCAGGAGCTTTGTGAGCGTGTAAACGAATAGAAAACAGGCAGTGTACGAGGGTATGCTGCTTTTTCTTATTTGCTTTTGGAAAGTTGACTATAAGAGGTTGTGAAGATGGTGCAGGCTATGGTAAAATTTAAGACAAAGAAAGAGGGATTGGATGGATACGATATTTTCATATGAATTGCGAAGAGAGCAGCCGCTCAGTACAGAAGAAAAACAGAGGATTCGTGTGATTCTGGACGCATACCGCATCCCAGAGGAACAGCTCTCTTCATGGAACGGGGATTCCTGCTCTTTGCCGTTGTTTCGCTGCTTTGAAGTGCCACTGCTGTATAGCGAGCATATTCGAATAGCAGACAGTGAAACAGCATATACAGCGGCAGCCCACTGGTGCTGTATGCTGGATGCCCTGCAGGAGGCATTGTCCGGTGTTGTTATATCCGCAGTGATGCAGGAGGCGGTTGTGCACGATGCAGAGAATGGCTTTCTGATTCCCTCTATGGACAGGGAAGCGTTTCTGCGATGCAAAAGGCAGGAGCGTGTGGAAGCTGCTTTGGACAGTCCGCAGTCGGAAGAACCAGTTTTGTTCACAGAGCAGGCACCTCTATATGCAACCAGGCTGTATCTTAAGCCTCTTTTACAACAGAAAATTGAACAGCAGGTTGCTGCATTTGAAGCCAGACTGCAAATCCTTCTGCCTGCCTGCTATCGTGATTTTTTGATTCGCTACAACGGAGGTGCTGCAACGGATACATATTTCTATATGGAGAATGCAGGGGAAACCGTATATTGTCTGGATCAGTTTTACGGCTTTCATGAGGGGGATACAGGCTTTCCTGCTATGTCAAGGTGCCTATGGTTTACAGAACTGCTGGAACAGGGCTATCTTTGTATTGCAGGGGATGCCTTTGGCAACCATATCGTGCTGCGTATTCGTGAAAATGGCTATGGCGGGGTTTTCTTTTACGCGCACGACAATATTCCCCGTTTTCATGCATTGAGCAGTGATTTCTTTCATTTTATGATGCAGGTGCAATCGCATATTGATGTACTCCAGCCATCGGCTGCACTCACACAGGTATATATTTGCAGGCTGGAGGATGACAGTCAGGATGCACGTGTACAAAAGCGCCCGCTGGATGTATTTCTGGAGGGGGAGATGGCAGCGGATAAGGCAGAAAGTGTGCAACAACTCATGGAAGAGGCAGAGCCGCGTATAGAGGGCTTCCTGCATTTTGACACCTTTGCATTCCGCCTTGCTGTAATAGAGGAGCTGATGTATGTGCAGAAGCTTCTTCCTTCCTTTGAGCTTTATGACAAACTGTATGAACTGCATGTGGATCCGGAAGGGGATTTCCGTTATCACGGTCCCTTGCTGTATGCGCTTCGTTATTTCAAGGAGCTAAGGATACCCGTGGCATTGGCAGAGCATGTGGAATCTCTGACACTGGATGGAGGAAATGAGATTTATGGACAGATCATGCTGGAGTGGGACGGCGAGTATTCCCTGTTTGATATCGCGGACGTGAAGGAGCGTGAGCTGAAGCAGTTTGGAAATCTGAAGCAGGTCGCTGTAAACGGGCTCGCGGAGCCTGCCTTTGTACGCAGTCTGCGTATGCAGGGAATTCGCGTAACCGATCGCTTTGACGAGCAGGATTATGCTTGTGAAAAGCTGCAGCACCTTCTGACAAACTGGGAAACCTGCTGTGTTTATGCTGAGCGAAGTGATGCGGCAGCACAGCTGCTTGCTGCCCTTCGCTATTGCATGGGAGGTTACTATAAAGAGCTGTTTCATCCATCCCTGCAGCACTGGGAACAGCTGCACGAGCCCGGTGTGGCGAAAGATACGCTTTTAGAGCTTGCGAAACAGCTGCAGACGCTCGGACTCACCCTTATGCGGTATGAGCCATGTATAGAGGGCTGCTGTCTGCTGGTCACAAGAAATATTACGGCCTGCATTGCTCTTTTGAAAAAAGAATCTAGGTATACACTTGTTCAGCATTGCGGTGTATGGAGCATCAAGGAAACGAATCAGCCAACCTTGACACGGACGCAATCCGATACAGATACGGGGGTTTCCCAAAGACAGGAGGAAGACGGACAGATATGCAGACCGCAGCCAGAAATGAGAAAGCAGATGAGTCGTATGCAAAAGCGGGTGCTGTTTGCCGTCTGTGCTGTTGTGCTGGGAGGTATTGTCCTTTTCATCATCAATTCCATTCTTGTATCCAATCAGGAAATGATATGGGATGAAAATTTGAATTACGATTATCAGGTGGTATGCAAGGGCAATGACGGGAATTGTCAGCTGCGCAGCAGTGATGGAGCCCTGTATTTCACGCAACCTTTTCAGGAAAGCGAGCCGACCTATTCTTCACTGCTTGCCGTAAGAGAATATAATAACAGGAGCTATGACCGCATCTATGATGTTACGCAGAGGAAATTTCTCCACGGAGATTTTCTGCATGTGCGTATTGTAGAGCTGAAGGAGGACGGGGAGCCTATGGAATACAGGGGATTGCTTGCGACAAAGGATAAGAAAAATTATATGCTCTACAGTGAAAAGCATAAAAACGGCATCAGGGTGAAGCCGGATACCTATGGTTCTGTGGGCTACGGCCCCTTTGATGTTGATACAGGAGTTGAATGGAATGACTGAGAAAGGAGGACGCGCTCATGTCCATACTTGGGATTGATCTGGGCACAACCAATTCACTGGCCTGTGTATGGAAAGGGAAGGAAGCGATATTGATACCGAATGCATTTGGAAGCTATCTGACACCCTCTGTTGTCAGCTTTCTGGAAAACGGAGAGGTGCTGGTTGGGGAGGGGGCTAAGCAGCGGCTGCATACGCATCCTTCACTGACCTTTGCGGAGTTCAAACGCTGCATGGGAACGGATACGGTGTATACGGTCCATGGAAAAACGTATTATCCGCAGGATTTAAGCGCCATGGTGATTCGCAAGCTGGTGGAGGATGCCAGTGTATTCTTGAATGAGAGGATTGAGGAGGCAATCATCAGTGTTCCGGCCTATTTCAATGATGATCAGCGCTGGGCAACCAAAATTGCCGGACAGCTTGCCGGTATCCGCGTGGAGCGTATCATCAATGAACCCAGTGCGGCAGCCTTATCCCAGCACATCCAGCAAACGGAAGAGGATATGCTTGCGCTCGTTGTGGATTTCGGTGGAGGAACACTGGACATTTCCATTGTCGAGGCTTTTGATAATGTCGTGGAAATACGGGCCATCAGCGGGGATAACCATCTGGGCGGCAGTGATTTTGATGAAGCAATCATGGATTGCTTTCTTGAAGAAAACGGGTTGCAGAGAAAGGAGCTGCTCCCGCAGGAGCTGGCACTTTTGAAAACCGGGGTGGAAAGGGCCAAGATGCTGCTGAGTGTCCGTAAGGAATACAGCCTGCAGCTTTTCCTGCATCAGAAAAACTGCTGTATGGAATTAAACCGCGGAAAAATGACAGCTATCTGTATGCCTCTTTTACAGCGCATGCAAAAACCGCTGGAGCGGGTGCTGAAGGATTCTGAGATATCCCTGCAGGAGCTGCAGAAGGTCATTCTGGTTGGCGGCAGCTGTCATATGCCGGTTGTTATACAGTATCTAAAGTTTTTGCTGAAGCGGGATGTAGAACTGGTGCATGAGCCGGATCAGGCTATTGCAATCGGCTGTGGGACAGCGGGAGGCATCAAGGAGCGCTGCTCGGATATACGGGATGTATTCTTGAGTGATATCTGTCCATTCACACTCGGTTTGGCTGTTTACGATGATGGAGCGAGGGATTATGTGATGGAACCGATCATTGAACGCAACACGGCCTTACCCTGCAGTGTAAACCGCATGTTTTCCTATCGCAGCACAAGCGGAGAGCTGCAAACATCGATCCTGCAGGGGGAGCACCGCAAAGCGGCAGCCAATCTGGTCGTGCGGACAGTGCGTATAAAAGTACCTAAGACAAGCGAAGAATATCAGCCGATTTCCGTCCGGTTTACCTATGATATCAACGGACTTCTGGAGGTGGAAACAAATACCTTCCATGAAGAGAGCGCAAGTCGTGTCGTGATACAGAACCGCATGAACCGGATGAGCGAGGAGGAGGTTCATCAGCGCCTGCGGGAGCTGCAGGCATATAAGCTGCCATCACAGGAAAAAGAGGTATACCGGCACTTGCTGGAACGCGGAGAGCGCATGTATTCTGAAAGCATCGGAGAGAAACGTATGCGGATTGCCGCCCTGCTGGAGGAATTCGAAGCAGCGCTGCAGCAGGAACAGCCACAGCATATTCGTGAGGTCTTTCGAAGGGTGAAGTCTGCCCTTGATGAGTGGGAAGTGGATGCTGTGAGCTTCTTCAGTTAGGAGAGCGTATGGAACTGGAACAGATTAAAGGGTTGTTGGACCTTGCGAATCTAGAGGATATTACCGCAATAAAAAAAGCCTATGCGAAGCAGGTAAAGCTGCATCATCCGGAGGAGGAACCCCAGGTATTTCAGCAGCTGCAGACAGCCTATCGTGAAGCTGTGCAGTATGCGCAGGCACAGCACGCAGGACATGCCATCAAAATGAACGTGCTGCAGGAGAAAGCAGAAGAATCAAATGACGAATCGTTTGAGGCTGTGTCTGCGGGATCCGTGTCTTCCTGTGAGGGGCTGGTACAGGCAGCACCAAAAACGACAGATGAGCGGATCGAAGAGCTGCTGCAGGCACTGCAAAGCGGCAACACGCTCGCAGTAAAGAAACAGCTGCAAACGGCACAGCGGCTTGCGTTGTTGCAGGATACAGCATTTCTAACTGCGCTGAGTGATGGACTGCAGAATCAAGTGAATCTACTTTCCTATGCGATGCGGCAAACGCTTATCCAGGCGTTTCATCTGGATGCCGGACAGCTGCAGCCGGCACAGCAGGAGCTGTTAAGCAGTATCCGGCAGGGGATACCGGATTTTCAGTCGTATCGTTATTCCTGCAAAAGAGATACGGCATATTTGCTGGAAACATGGCGCGCGCTTTGTCATAGTAGAGTGGAAGATAGCGAAGCTTGGCTGGAATTTCTGAACCACAAACACTGGACAAAGGATACCGTGGATGAGCTGACAGCGGAAAAAATTCTGGCACTGGAAATGAAAAAATGCTATGCGCACAGCAGTGCAGTGGCGGGGAAGATCTATTCCTTTCTGCATATCCGAGATCATCTCGCACAGGACCCCGCACAAACCTATGCAAAGCTGAAGCAGCTGTTGAGTAAGGATGCCTCCTTTACACAGCAGAATTTCATTAGCTGGAGGAACCATGTACAGAAGCAGGCACTGCAATTCTTTGAGCTCTCCCATGAAGACAAGGAAGCTGAGGTATGGGAAGAATGGCTGCATAAGCAAAGCTTGGATAAAACGGATCTGTATCTGCTGGAAAGGCTATCTTATTATGCAAAACATCACCATTATAAAAAAGAGATAAGAAATCTTCTGTTTTCTTATTTTGAGCTGGAAACAGCGGAAACACCGGCAAAGCAGAGTCTGCGTAAAGCAATTCTGGAGGAACCGCCGGCATATCGCAGAAAAAAACGGATGCTTCTGCTGCTTGCACTGCTTGCTGCTTTATCTGCTGTACTCATACCGACCCTATTAGGTCGGGCACAGGAACAGCGGGAAGCGGAGGACAGAAAACGGGAGGAGCTGCGAAATATACAGCAGGAAATGCTGGAGGAATCACAGCGGAAATCGCAGGAGCAGCTGGAAGCATTACAAAAGAAAATCGAAGCTGGCAATCAGTGAGCTGAAAGTAAAGGGCCGCTGCAAACAACGCCCATGCTGCGGATAATTATAAGGAATCATCACCGTGACTGAGGTCATGGTTTTCTTTACGCAAGCTTCCAAAAGAAATTGAGAACAAGATGTGCCTGTGGCTAGCATTGGACACGAACGCCGTAAAACTTCAGAAACCATGGTCACGCCCGTATTAAGAAACATGAAAATATGATAAAATAAAGAAAGAGACGAGGTGTTGAGAATGAGTGTCCACTTACATGTGCGAAGCTGCTATACCCTGCTGCAGAGCACCCTGACGATTCCCAAAATCGTTGCGGCTGCCAAGCGCTGCGGCTATACAGCGGTCGCATTGACAGACAAGCATGTCATGCACGGTGCCATGGCATTTTACCATGCATGTAAAAAAGAAGATATCAAGCCGATTTTCGGAATGGAAGTGGACGTGCTGGAGCAGGAGGAGCTGTATGGCTTTGTCGTTCTTGCGAAAAATGATGCCGGCTATCAGAATCTGCTGAAGCTGTCCACCTGGCTGAATACCGGAGAGGAAAGACGCGTACCGGATTTGGATACGCTCGCCTATTATGCAAAGGACTGCATTGTTTTGACAAACGGCGATCAGAATCAGATGGAAACTCTTATCGTAAAGGAGGAGCTGGATCTTCTGCGCCACTGGCTGAAGCTGTGCAGGAAGCAGTTTGCCGATTTTTATGTATCCATAGCACGCAATGATTCCGGCCTGATGGAAAAGAAAAATCCGGTCTTAAAGCAGCTGTGCGAGGAGCTGGATATTCCCTGTACGGCATTGTCCCGCGTTTATTTCGAACGGGAAGAGGATGAGGAGAGCTATAAGACGCTGTGTGCCATCAATCAGGGCGTATCGCTCCATGATAAAATGCTGAATTACAGTCCGCGCCGTTATTTCCGCAGCCCGCAGGAAATGCAGGAGCTGTATGAGGAGGCGGAGCTGCAGATGAGTGATCGTATTGCAGCACAGTGTCAGGTGGAGATGCAGCTGCCAAAGGCTGTGCTTCCGAAATTTCAAAACAAGTACGGCGTAAGCAGTGAGGAATTCTTGCGCAGTCTTTGTCAGAAGGGACTGCAGAAGCGTATGCAATACCAGCCGATTTCATCCGTATACCAGCAGCGTCTGGACTATGAGCTGGATGTTATTATCCGCATGCAGTATGCCGATTATTTTTTGATTGTCTGGGACTTCATCCGGTTTGCGAAAACACAGCATATTTATATCGGTCCCGGACGAGGAAGTGCTGCCGGCTCCCTGGTAGCTTACTGTCTTGGTATCACGCATGTGGATCCGATTCGCTATCATCTGCTGTTTGAACGATTTCTGAATCCGGAACGTATTTCCATGCCGGATATCGATACGGACTTTCCGGATAACCGCCGTGATGAGGTGATTCATTATGTGGAGCAGCTGTATGGTAAGCACAGGGTATCCCATATCATCACCTTTAATACACTGGCTGCGAAGCAGGTGCTGCGGGATGTGGGAAAGGCGATGGAAATCAATCCCCGTCAGATTGACCGCCTGTGCAAGCTGGTTCCTAATGTAATCAAGGTGACACTGGACTATGCATATCAAAATGATGCGCGCTTCAAGGAGCTGATCAACAGTGGAGAAACGATGCGCCGCCTGTATGCGACTGCCCGAAAGCTGGAGGGACTGCCGCGTCATGCCTCTCTGCATGCGGCAGGTATCGTGTTTTCCGATGAAGCCATTGAGCAGGTGTGTCCGCTGATTGATGTGGATGAGGGTGTTTGCGCCACACAGTTTACAATGGAATATCTGGAGGAGCTCGGTCTGATCAAAATGGATTTTCTGGGATTGAGGAACCTCACCATCATCGATGAAATCGTACAGCATATCAATGCGACAGCGGATAAACAACTGGATATCATGCGGATACCGCTGGATGATGCCAAGACCTATGCGCTGATACGCGCGGTGGATACGGTGGGAGTCTTCCAGCTGGAGAGCGAGGGGATGAAAAATCTGATACGGAAAATGCAGCCGGACTGCTTTGAGGACATTGTCGCAACGATTGCATTGTTTCGTCCCGGTCCGATGGAAAACATTCCGGAATATCTGGATCGCAGAGAGCATCCGGAAAAGGTCGATTATATCCATCCCAGCCTGCAGCCGATCTTACAGAATACCTATGGTATCATGATCTATCAGGAACAGATCATGCAGGTTGCACAGACAATGGCCGGCTTCACCCTTGGTAAGGCGGATAATCTGCGCAAGGCCATCAGCAAGAAAAAGGGAAAGGAGCTGCGCAGAATGCAGGAGGAATTCATACAGGGGGCACTGCATAAGGGCTATGATGAGGCTCTGGCACAGAAGGTGTATGCCCTGATTATGAAATTTGCGAATTACGGCTTCAACCGTTCCCATTCCGTGGCCTATGGCATGATTGCCTATCAGCTGGCGTATCTGAAAGCGAATGCACCGCTGTATTTCTTTAACAGCCTGTTGAACAGTGTGATCGGTTCGGAGACAAAGACAAGTGAATATGTATTTGAGGCACGTAAGCGGCATATCAAGATTCTGCTGCCGGATGTCAATCGTTCGTACAATCAATATGGAATCGAGGACAATGCGCTGCGCTTTCCGTTTGTCGGCATTAAGGGGATCGGCAGTGCGGTGTCATCACTGATTGTCGAGGAACGAAATAAAAAGGGCGAATTCCGTGATTTCTTCGACTTCACCGCACGTATGAATGGGAATAAAATCGGTAGAAAAACCATTGAAATCCTGATTAATGCAGGGGCGCTGGACTGCTTTAAGGTCGGGCGTGCGAGTCTGATGGCATCACTGGAGGATGCACTTCGCTATGCGGATCTTGTGAAAATCGAGGATGTGGATCAGGTGCTGTTTGACTTTGATCTGGTATCCAAGCCTGCTATGACGATGATGAGGGATAATGCAGCGATTCGCGCGGAAAAGGAAAAGGAGGCCATCGGCTTCTATCTGTCGCGGCATCCGATTGCAGATGTACGCAGCCGCATGGGAAAGGAGCTTCCGATTTTGATTTCACTGCCCAAGTACAAGGGACGCTATGTGAAATTTGTTTGTCTGGTGGATCGCTGCCGTCAGTACCGTACAAAAAACGGCGATATGATGATGTTCGTCATCGGCAGTGATGAAACAGGGAAATTTGATCTTGTATGTATGCCGAATATATACCGCCAGCATGCGGATGATCTGGTCAAGGGGAATTATCTGTATGTGGAGGGAATCGTGGACAAGGAAACCAGCTGTCTGGTCAAGAAGCTGACAAGGATAGAAAAGGAATGAAGGAGCAGGAGTGTGCATATGGTAACCATTGATACAGTAGAGGAAGCGGATATTGCAGGACTGGCACAGCTGGAGGCGTGCTGCTTTCCAAAGGAGGAGGCGGCGGATGAAGCGGCGCTGCGCAGACGTGCCAAGGCTTTTCCGGAAAGCTTTCTGGTCATGAAAAAGGACGGCGTCATCATCGGCATGATCAATGGCTGTGTAAGCAATCAGCAGGTGATCTGTGATGCGATGTATGAGGATGAAAGCCTGCATGATCCCTATGGCGCCTATCAAACGGTCTTCGGTCTGGATGTGCATCCCGCTCATCAGCATCAGGGGTATGCAGGGGAGCTGATGCAAGCTTTGATTGAGACAGCGAAGAAGGAGCGAAGAACGGGTATGGTTTTGACCTGCAAAAAGCATTTGATAGGCTTTTACGAGCAGTTCGGCTATCGTAATATGGGAGTGAGTGCTTCTGTTCACGGCGGTGCAGAATGGTATGATATGCTGCTGTGCTTTGCGTGATACGGACCGAACAGGCATCATGGAGTTGCTTACTGCTGCAGGAAGTGCAGCTGTAATCACAACATAAAGGGGAAGGTGCGCTTTGCGTTTAAGAATTGCAGATATTGGTAGAGGTAAAGGGGAAAACAAAACTGCCGTATGACAGTGATCTCATACAGAACGGAGCGCTCTCTAGGGTATCCTTGATGAACCTGTTATTTTGAGGCGCATATAATGAATGCATGGTTACTGTTCACCGATAGAATAAAAGGTGTCAAGAGGAAAAAGCAAATAAACAAAAAAAATAATATGACATTAAAAGCAGTTTTAATGATGTTAATAAAAAGAGAGTAAAAAATGACTTGCAGCGAATATAACGATTGCTCAGAGCCTGCCAAAGCCTGATAGAAGGCTTTTAAGCAACAACGTTGATATGCAATACATATTATGATAAAAAGCTTTGAAGAAAGTTATCCACAGTAGTCGTATAAAATCATATGATATAATATCTTCAGAGAAAAGGAAGATATCAATATGATGACAAAGGATAGGATTACATTAAACAACATTTTACTGCATAAGGAACATTTTGATCATAAACTGATAGGGATCGTAGAATATCTCGAACATCAAAATGTACATTTGAACACGGAATATAAGAGAATCGTGGTCAGTAACCGGAACCTCGTAAAAAAGAATCAAGATGTGCAGGCAAAACTGAAGGATATGAAGGCGATCCAATATAATCTGAATCAAAAATTGAAAGAAAAAGATGAAGAGGCCAGTAATATCATCAAAGATTTTGAAGAAGAGATCAAAAAGCAGGAGAAGATTATAAAAGGCGAACTCCAGCATTCTTATAACGAAAACAATAAACTACATACTGAAAATGAAAAATTACGAAGAGAGATAGAAAAGCTGAGAAAAGAAAATAACCGATATAAAAGGATGAGCAAGAAAAACTCCTGTAATTCCAGTATTCCCCCATCAAAGGATGAATACAGAAAAGTCGCAAATTCAAGGACAAAGACTGGATTGAAAAAAGGTGGACAGAAAGGACATACGGTACATCGTATCAGCTTGAAAGATACTGCAGATAAGATCATATATAGAATCGTAAGACAAGCACCTGTAGGAGCAGAGGCTATTTTAAATGCGGAGAACGAGCTCCTATACTATAGAACACAGGAAATCGATGCAAGACTGAAAACGGAGATTACGGAAACAAGATATATAACAGCAGTACAAGGACAGGTGCTTCCGGAAAAAGAAATGCGCAGGTATCGAATCAGCAGTGTGTCCTATCATGATGATTTCAAAGCGATGATACTGTATCTGAACAGCAAAGGGACGATTCCGTTGAACAGACTGTGTACGATGATCAATGAAATGAGTATGGGGAAGATAAATCTCAGTGCATCAGTCATCGTGAAATGGGAAGAAGTATTTCAACAAAAAAGTATAAACTATCAAAATGAGATTCTAAAAGAATTGCGAAAAGAAAGAATCCTGCATGTAGACGAAACAGGATGGAAAATCAATGGAACGCGTGCATGGTTACATGTGATCGTAAGTGAACAAAGAGCATTTTTTATTGTCACAGAGAAGCGGAAAGATACGGAGAAAGGACCGCTGGGAATACTGAATGATTATGAAGGATGTCTGATCCATGATCATTATAAGGCATATTATGATTTGAAAAGCTGCGACCATGGAGAATGTAATGCACATATTCTGAGATATTTAAAAGAAGGAGCAGAACTGGATAAGAATGAAGCGTGTGCAAAAATGATGGAACTGATTCAGAACATGATCCATGAAAAGAAAGAACTGGTTAGACATAGAATCATGAAGATGGATGAAAAACAGATCAGCTCATACGAAGAAAGATATATGGAGATCCTGAATGATGAGTTAGAAAAGTATGCTTCAGAGCATCCAAAAAAAGTAGCAGCCAAATATGTACCGGGATATATAAAATTGATGAAACGGATGGTGGAGTATAAAGAAGAACATCTGAGATTCATCAAGGATTTTACTGTTCCTTCTGATAATAATATAGCAGAGAGACAGATGCGGCCGACAAAAGCAAAGAAGAAGATCAGCGGACAGAGTCTCAGTCTAGAAACAGCTAATTATTTTGCGGCAATACATACAGTAGTGCAAACGTGTTCCTTACAGAAGAAAAATACACTGGAAGATATCAAAGCCATCCTTCAATCATAAGAGGGATGGCTTTGATTTTTTATGAGTATCGGTGAATAGTAACCAATGCATGTTTGCATCATGTAAAAAAATGAAAAAAGTGTTGCGTTAAAAAGCTGTTTATGGTAACATAACCATGTTGTATGTCCTCCCGGATTTACAACCGCTCAGAACAGGGTTTAAGTATGGAAATCATCACCTTGCATGGCGAGTCTTAAATTATTTAGAAGGAGGTGCGATTTATGTACGCAATCATTGAAACAGGCGGAAAACAGATCCGTGTAGAAGAGGGTTCCACAATCTTCGTAGAAAAGCTGGACGTTCAGGAAGGCGAAGCTGTTGTATTTGACAAGGTAGTCGCTTACTGCAACCGTTCTCTTCGTGTTGGTACTCCATATGTAAAGGGAGTTAAGGTCAACGCAAAGGTTGAAAAGCAGGGAAAAGCAAAGAAGATCATCGTCTACAAATACAAGGCTAAAAAAGGTAGCTCACACCGCAAGCAGGGACACCGTCAGCCTTACACAAAACTGACAATCGAATCAATCGAGGCTTAATGTATGGTAAGAGTCCATGTAAAGCGGCATCAGGGTATTATACAGGAAGTGGAAATCAGAGATCATGCAGGCTATGCAGATGCCGGTCAGGATCTGGTATGTGCCGGAGTGAGTTCCATAGCTGTAGGAATGATGAATGCTTTAGATGAGATGGTGCCTGAAGCATGCGACTTCGTTTTGAAGGAAGCATACATCAAAATTGAAACGATCCTGCCAGATGCTACAGCAGGTATCCTGTTACAGGGAATGTACTATCAGCTGTCAACCATGCAGGAAAGCTATGCAGACTATATTACAATAAACGATCAGGAGGTGTGATTATGAAATTTGTATTAGATATTCAGCTGTTCGCATCCAAAAAGGGTGTTGGTTCTACAAAGAACGGCCGTGACTCCGAATCCAAACGTCTTGGAGCAAAACTGGCTGATGGACAGTTCTGCCATGCAGGAAGTATCATTTACCGCCAGCGTGGTACGAAAATTCACCCGGGAACAAACGTTGGAAAAGGTGGAGATGACACGTTATTCGCAAAAGTGAATGGTGTTGTAAAATACGAACGTTTAGGTAAAGACAAGAAAAAAGTGTCCGTTTACCCACAGGCGTAATGAAAAAATCCCCGGTATGGGGATTTTATTTTTGAGCAGGATAACAGAAGGAGACAAGGAGGTGCCTGAATGTTTATAGATCGTGTAAAAGTACATGTGAAGGCTGGAAAAGGCGGAGATGGAATCGTTGCTTTCCGGCGTGAAAAATATGTTGCCTACGGTGGTCCCAGCGGCGGAGACGGCGGGGCTGGCGGTGATGTCGTTTTTATGGTCGATGAAGGAAAGACAACACTGCTGGATCTGCGCTACAACCGCAAGATGGCTGCAGAGCCGGGCGGGAACGGAAAGACAAAGAAAATGCATGGTGCCGATGGGGCAGACTGCATTATCAAGGTGCCGCAGGGTACGCTTGTAAAGGATGAGAAAACCGGAAGAATTCTGGCGGATCTCACACGCAAGGGACAAAAGGAAATCATCGCCAAGGGCGGAAAGGGCGGCCGCGGCAATTTCCACTTTAAATCCAGTAAAAACACGGCACCTCAGTACAGTGAGCTGGGCGCACCGGGGGAAGAACGTGATATTATGGTCGAGCTGAAGGTGCTGGCGGATGTCGGACTGGTTGGCTTCCCATCTGTTGGGAAATCCACATTGCTGTCCGTTGTATCCAAGGCGAAGCCGGAAATCGCGGAATACCACTTTACAACGATGGCTCCGAATCTGGGGATGGTGCAGGTTCCGGATGGCAGAAGCTTTGTCATGGCGGATCTGCCCGGACTGATTGAAGGAGCGAGTGAAGGAAAGGGGCTTGGACACCAGTTTCTTCGTCATATCGAACGCTGCCGTGTTATCATCCACGTTGTGGATATGGGAGCGAATGACGGCCGCGATCCTGTTGCGGACTATAAAACCATCAATGATGAGCTAAAGCAGTATGAATACCGTCTGATGGAGCGTCCGCAGATCGTTCTTGCGAATAAGATGGATCTGGATGGAGCACAGGAAAACCTGAAGCGCTTCAGAAAGGCCTATCCCGAGGTTGAGGTATTTGAGACCACAACGATTATTGCAGAGGGTCTGGAGCCGGTTCTCTATCGCGCAGCCGATCTGCTGGAAACAACACCGCAGTTTCCGTTATATAACGATGATGCCAGTGATGAAGAGGCGGAAGGTGTGCTTTACAAATTTGAACCTGAGCAGCCTGCCTTTGAGGTACACAACATGGGAAATGGCAACTGGGAGCTGAGTGGGGAAGAGCTGGAACGCAGCTTTAAGATGAGCAAGATGGATAATGAAGAGGACTTCATGCGATTTGCCCGCAAAATGCGGAAAATGGGAATTGATGAAGCACTGCGCAAAGCCGGCTGTAAGGACGGCGATGTCGTAACCATCTGTGATATTCAGTTTGAATTTGTCGAGTAACGTCATACCGACATTCCCCTTCATGAAACATGGGTTGGCTTCATGGCAAAAAAGCAAAGGCGCAGAAACACACGATTAAAGCGAGGTTCCTGTGCCTTTTTCTTTGCTTTTGCTTATCCCACCCAAACATGCATCGTTTTGTACAGGCGGATGATAGCACACCTGCGGGCGGTGATGCTCAATTCCGAAATAAAAGAAGACCTGACAAGTTATCAACGCTCTGTCGGGTCTTTTTCTATAGGATAAGCCTTTTCACGCTGTGTTAAATATTTCAAAACATGAAACATGCTATGTGAAGCTAGCTGAAATCACCGAGCAGCTCATGATGGAACTCATCCAGCAATTCGTTGATCTGTATCAGAGAATACTGCTTGCTGATGCCGAAAATCAATATCGCATCCCGCTGCTGCTTGGCATACAGATGGTTATGATGTGCCACGGTCAACAGACGGTTGGTTTCCTCTAGATTCAGCTTCATAGCTATAGCAAGCTGCAGAATCTTATCTCGACCGGCCTGCTTGCTCCCCTGAAATATCTGATAGGCATAGGTTCTTGGAATCTGGGCATCCCGAATGATATCGGACTTCTCCAAATCCTTTTCCAACAGGATTTCATTGATGTAATCCACAAAGGATACATCACGGATTTCTTTTAAAATACGATCTTTCTCCAGCGCGCCGGCCTTCTTCAGGATATCTTCCAAATCCTTCGTTTTCTGTTTCTGCATACAATCACCAGATATTATGATATAATCAAATCACGATTATTGCAAGCTAAAGGAGAATTTATGCGTCTGGATTTATTAGAGGATATATGTACATTGTCCGAAACGGAAGAAAAAACAGTGCAGCTGGTGAAAAACTGTCTGGATCAGAAATTTTACATTAAGAAGATAATGCGGGACTGTGCGGAGCTGCAGATTTACCGTCAGCTGATGCAGCATCCCCATCCCGGCATTCCGATGCTGTATGAAGCGACGCGCAGAGGGGAAACGTGCATCCTTGTAGAGGAATTCATCAATGGAACGACACTGGAGTACGTGCTGAGTGAGCGATCACTTGATGATGCGGCTATTCATCATATCATGCAGCAGCTGCTGTCTGCGGTTGAGCATCTTCACAGTCTGCAGCCGCCGGTTATTCATCGGGATATCAAGCCGGGAAATATCATGGTGCTGGAGCATCTGGAGATACGGCTGATTGATTTTGAAATTGCACGGGTTTTCAAGCAGGATAAAAATCGCGATACTCGTGTGATGGGGAGTGCCGGTTATGCTTCACCGGAGCAGTACGGGTTTCATCAAAGTGACTGCCGCAGTGATATATACGCCATCGGAGCGGTCTTAAAAACGATGGTACAAAAGGATGTAACGGCAAAGGATATCCACAGTCCGTTTCAGCACATCATTGAAACCTGTATGCAGCTGGATCCAGATAAACGCTATCAAAGTGTTGGCGAGCTGCAAAAGGCGCTTGGATATTGCGAGGAGAAGTCTCTGCCGCACGCTTCCGTTTCTGTCTTACTGACGCAGCTGCCGGGTATACGAAGGGATTCCGCTGCAAAGCGGCTGCTGTTTCTTGCATATTACGGGCTTTGTATAATTCTGGGAGCATCGATGACCGTGACCCCTCCGCCATCCCCGTATTCACTGATCTGTCAGAGAATCGCCTTTGGTTTATGCCTGGCGATCATCCCGGCAATTACGGTAAATGCAGGGAATGTTCGGGAGCTGCTTCCGCTTCAGGATCATGGACGGACATCCATACGCTTCTTCAAAGGTGCGATTCTGTGGTTTCTCTGTGCGTTTATCATAATCAGTCTGCTGGTGATTCTGGCAGCCATACTGGAAAGTCTGCTGTAAGCATACCAAAGCTTTCCGGTTTTTTTATATAATTCTGTTCGTGATAAAGAGGGAAGCGTGCAAATGAGATTAGAAGTATATGATGATGTTGCTATGCTGTTTCACAGTGATGAAAAGGATATCCTGCTTGTTCAGCACATGATAGAAAACCTGTTCTTTGTGAAAAAGGTCGTTCGTGCAAAGCTGGATCTTTCTTTGTATCAGCTGCTGCAGAGCCATCCGTATGAACATCTTGCCAATGTGATTGATTTCAGCTACAGTCATGAAAAGACAATTCTGATAGAGGAGTTTGTAAATGGATGTACACTGGAATATAAGCTCAGTCAAAGAAGGCTGCCGGTTGAGAAGTGCATCGGGATCATGCTCCAGCTGTTTGCGGTTGTGGGGCATCTGCATGCACAGACACCACCGATCATTCATCGGGATATCAAGCCGGATAACATTCTGATCGATAAGGGACATGTGGTGCTGATCGATTTTGAGATTGCGAAGCTGATGACAACGCGCAAGGATGTTCTACGTACCGGAAGTGTCGGCTATGCAGCGCCGGAGCAGTATTACGGCTTATCCGATCAACAAAGTGATATTTATTCCATGGGAATTCTGCTGAAGGAATTGTGTGCACATACGGCATGGAGGAATAACGAAGCGGATATCTTTCTCACCATCATACGGAAAAGCACAGCTAAAAGACAGGAGGAACGCTACCTGACGATATCGCAGATGCAGAATGATTTTATCATAACATGCCGAAGCTGCAGCTCTACAGCAAAGTATGCTGAAAGCATACCAATGCAAACAGAACAGAAGGTATAATAAAATCATTCCAAAATACAGGATGAGAAAACTGGAGGGACCTATGAAAAAATTAAAGAAATGGCAGATTGTACTTATCGTAATTCTTGCGCTCGGTGTCATTGGAGTACTAGCAGGCGGAGGAGATGAGGAAAAGAAAAACGGCGAGCCGGCAGCAGAGAAAACCGACAACAAAAAGAAAGAAGACAAAAAGAAGGAGCCGAAAGAGAAAACCTATGGTATCAAGGATACGCTGAAGGTAGGCGATGTGGAATACACAGTGAACGGCATTGAAACTACGGATACGATTGGCGATGAGTATCTGAATCAGAAAGCACAGGAAACCTATCTAATTGTTTCGGTTACCGTGAAAAACAACGGAGATGATGCTTTGAGTGTACTGGACAGCTTCTTTAAGCTGAAAAAGGGAGACAAGACCTACAATACAGATTCTACAGCTATTATGTATCTGGGAGATGAAAGCATTTTTGCCAAGGAAATCAATCCGGATGCTTCTTTAAAGGGTAAAATCGTGTTCGATGTAACCAAGGCGACGATTGATGATAAAAATCTGCAGCTGCAGGTACAGACCGGAGCATGGGGCACGGAAAAGGGGCTGATCAATCTTCATTAGACAGATATCGGCTCAGGCAAAAAGAACTGTCGCATATGCGACGGTTTTTCTTTTCCCCGCTGGTTGTTTGGCTGGCTTTTTTTTATGGGATACGGTATGATTAAGGTATATTCGGGAGGTAGATGTTATGCGATTGGTATCATGGAATGTAAATGGAATCCGCGCCTGTATGCAAAAGGGCTTTATGGATTTCTTTAAGGAAATAGATGCAGATGTATTCTGTATTCAGGAAACGAAGATGCAGCCCGGACAGCTGGAAATCGAAACACCGGGCTACTATCAGTATATGAACAGTGCAGAGAAAAAGGGGTATAGCGGAACCATGGTGTTTTCCAAGCAGAAGCCGCTCTCCGTGACGTATGGTCTTGGAATTGAGGAGCACGATCATGAAGGGCGGGTCATTACCTGTGAGTACGAGGATTTTTATCTGGTTTGTGTATATACCCCTAATTCCAAGGACGGCTTACTGCGTTTGGATTACCGCATGGTCTGGGAGGATGCGTTTCGTGCCTATCTGCACAAGCTGAACGAAACAAAAAGTGTGCTGGTGTGCGGTGATTTGAATGTCGCACATAAGGAAATCGATTTAAAGAATCCAAAGACAAACCGCAGAAATGCAGGCTTCACGGATGAGGAACGCGGTAAGATGAGTGTTTTGCTGGAAAGCGGCTTTATCGATTCCTTTCGATATCTGTATCCGGAGCAGGAGGGGATTTATTCCTGGTGGAGCTATCGGTTCAAAGCCCGTGAAAAGAATGCAGGGTGGCGGATTGACTATTTCCTGGTTTCCGAGGATGCGAAGGAGGCTATTCGGGAAGCAAGGATTCACACGGATATCTATGGCAGTGATCACTGCCCGGTATCTCTTGAATTTGATAAGAAGGCTGTCTAGGACAGCCTTTTACATTCCCTGTTGAAAAGGAGGCTGCAAACCACAGGATACACTCTGGCGGCTGCCTCTTTTTTTCATATATACAGGCTGTACTTTTATCTGGATCTGGGTGTGCATGGATTCGCTGAACGCTTTTGTAGTTGTAAAATACGGAAGATTATGTTATGATAATTATAAGAAAAATAAGAATTATAAGAAAAGAGGGAAACTATGGATTTCTCAAATAAACTATATGTTTATGTGGATGCTGCAGCTTTGCAGGATCCGCAGGCGGAGCATTTCATGGAGGTACTGACAAAGCAGTATCGTCAGATAATTTTGTTTGTGGAGAATGTTTGGGAGGAGGAAACACTGAAGCAGCTTCCTGCCTATGGATATATCTGCCGCACCGTTTATGGGCCGGATTTGCAAAGCGTTCTGGAAAAGGACCGTGCAAGGCGTTCTCCGGATAAGACCAAGCATATTCTTTTTATCACAAGGTCAGCACAGACACTGCATGAAATCAGTGTGCTTTGTCTTGAGAAGATGGGACTGGAGCAGATCCTTTTGGAAAAGCTGCAAAATGAGAAAAAGCGCAGAACGGTGATTGCCGGTATCTGCATGGGCTGTGTTGTATATTTTGCTGTATACTTTATCATGCTGGATAAGCTGCCGCTATGGATGCGGGATGGAGGAATCGCGTTTCTGCTGTGTCTGCTTCCGGCGGAGCTGCTGATTTTGACGCTTCTATACGGTTTGTGCAAACGGGTGATTCCCTTTGATACCATCTTTGAATTTTTTGATATGTTCGGATGAAGGCGGTACATAGTGATTCTCTATTTTATAGGAATAATAGAACCGAAAATAAGAGGAAACAGATACTGTGAAGCAGAAAACGTGACATAAAAGATAACATAAATGATTGTATAAAAGATAAGATATAAGGAAGAGAAAGGCTCTGGACGACATGCTTTCTGACGGTTGTTTTCTGCTTCATAAGGGGGCTTAACACAGCAGGAGCTGTGGACAGCCGTTTGAAAGGCAGACTGTATATTGCAGCCTTGCTGCCTTGTTTTGCTAATAGAAAACGGAAATACCGGATGGTTCTGTATCAGCAGGTTAGCGCCTCTGTTACATCTGAGCGTGCAGAATTCCCGGAGTCTATGAATACACTGCTTTAAAAGGTGAAATTACACCTCTTTTCCTCCCTTATTTCCGATGATTTTTCAAAACAGGGTAAGCACACAATGGATTTCCACTGTTTTTATTTGTCCAGTCATGATAAAATAAGTGCGGTGATGAAAATGATAGCATTTATTAAGGGAATCATTCACAGCTACAGCAATGATTCTTTGATTATTGAAAACAATGGCATCGGCTACCGGGTCTATGTTGCCAATCCGATGGCAGTCCGGCTTAATGCCGAAGTGATTTTATATACCTATCAGCACGTACGCGAGGATGCGATCACGCTGTTCGGGTTTACCACGATGGAGGAGCATGATCTGTTTCTGCAGCTGATCAGTGTCAAGGGTGTCGGTCCGAAGACGGCCCTGGGAATGCTGGGCGTTTGTCCTGCCAGGAACATGATTGCGGCAATCGAAAGCAATGATGTAAAAACATTGAAGGGACTGCCGGGCATCGGTGCGAAAACCGCCAGTCAGATTGTTCTGGATCTGAAGGGGAAGCTCGTGGAAGAGGTTACGGAGCTGGAAGTTAAGGAAAATGAACAGCTGCTGGATGCGTTGGAAGCATTGAAGGCACTGGGCTATAAGAATGCGGAGCTGAACAGTATCAAGAAGGAGTTGGGTACTCTGGAAGCGATGACGAGCGACCAGTATATCCGAAAGGGGCTTGGCATTCTGGCGAAGAGAAAAGGAGTCTAGCAAATGGAGAGAATTTTATCAAATGAATCGCAGAGTTTGGATGAGGAAGCATCCCTGCGCCCCCAGAGTCTGCGTGAATATATCGGACAGCGACAGCTGAAGGAAAACCTGTCGGTGTTTATTGAGGCCGCAAAGCAGCGAAATGAAGCGCTTGATCATGTTTTGCTGTACGGCCCTCCCGGACTGGGAAAAACAACCCTGTCCTATATACTGGCGAATGAAATGGGGGGCAGTATTAAGACGACGAGCGGCCCCTCGATTGAAAAGGGCGGGGATCTGGCAGCCATACTGTCAACACTGGAGCCCGGGGATGTTTTGTTTATTGATGAAATCCATCGTCTGCCGAAGCAGGTTGAGGAAATTTTGTATCCTGCCATGGAGGATTATTGTATCGATATCGTTGTCGGCAAGGACAGCGCAACCACCAGAAGTATACGGCTGGAGCTGCCGCCCTTCACGCTTGTCGGGGCTACGACACGTGCGGGCGATCTGACAGCGCCGCTGCGTGATCGTTTCGGTATCGTTTCCCAGCTGGAATTTTATGAGCTTGCGGAGCTGCAGCAGATCATTTCCAGAACCTCCCGTGTCATGGATACGGAAATCGAGGAGGAGGCCGTGCTGGAGATTGCTTTGCGCTCCCGCGGCACACCGCGAATCGCGAACCGCTTGTTTCGCCGTGTGCGTGATTTTGCGACCGTTATGAATGACGGCATCATCAGTAAGCAGATTGCGGAAATGGCACTGGATAAATTAAAGGTCGACCATCTGGGATTAGATAATGTCGACCATAAGTATCTGAAGGGGATCATTGAGCGCTTCAAGGGAGGACCGGTTGGTCTGGAAGCGCTGGCCAGCAGCATCGGAGAAGAAACGATGACGCTGGAGGATGTGTATGAGCCGTATCTTCTGCAAATCGGCTTTATCAACCGCACACCGCGCGGACGTGTTGTAACAGAGAAGGCCTATCGCCATCTCGGCTATGATCTGCGGGAGGGGCTGTTTCTGCACACAGACTGATTTATCCCTTGTGCGTACGCGAGAATGCAATGACGGCAGCTGCGTTATAAACCAGTGCCTTACTGAGATTTTCAAGCAGTGCAGGCAGTGAGAAGCCGCTCAGCAGCAGGGACAGCAGAAAGAATACGGCAGCAACAGGAAGCGCATGAAACAGCGCTTTTTTATTTACGCCAATGCCCAGCAATGCACCGCCGGCTCCATAGGCAATGATACCGCCGATCCAGTTCAAAATGTGAAAAGTCGAAGTCGATACTGCATGAAAATAGTATAAAGCAGCAAATACAAGAGAGAATAACAATGTGAGCGCAAGCAGCACGGCTACGGAGCGCACATAGGTCTGTAGTTTGAATTTCATAAGTGGTCACCTCAGTCTACTGTATGAAATTTACGTACAAACTATGCAGGAAAGGATGGTTTAATGCAGGAATATATAAATCTGATGGTGAAGTGCTTTATCGTATATTTTGTGATAATTTTTGCCCTTCGCATCATGGGGAAACGGGAAGTCGGTGAGCTTTCTGTCTTTGATATCGTGATTTACCTTGTTATGAGTGAGCTGCTGGCAATCTCCATTACGGATACGCATGAAAGCATTCTGAAGTCACTTGTTCCAATCTTCACGCTGGCTTTTTTACAAATTGTGATTTCCTGGGTGCTTTTGAAAAGCAAAAAGACCAGAGATATCTTTGACGGTAAGAATGCGATTCTGATTCATAACGGACATATCAATCAGAGCATCATGAAAAGGGAGCGCTACAACATTGACGATCTCATGTCTCAGATTCGCAGCAAGGATTTGTGTACACCGGATGAGGTTGCCTTTGCAGTGCTGGAGAACAACGGACAGCTCTCCATTCTGCCGAAAAACAAATGCAAGGTGAAGCACCCCGATCCTCTCATCAGCGATGGAACAATCAACAAAAAGGCGCTGCAGGATTTGTCACGGGATGAGGAATGGCTGAAAAACGCCCTGAAGAGAGAGGGCGTGGAGAGTGTGGATGATGTGTTTCTGTGCATTTATCAAAACAACGGCATGTTTGTCATCAAGAAGGAAATGAATTCCAAGGATACCTTCTTTTAATTGTTCTTGAAGGCGATGAACAGGCGGACAGCGTGCATGGTGGTTGTAATGAGCATCCCGGCTGTCAGTGCAATGGGCAAAGAGGCCTCCATGCAGGTTCTGGTCAGAAACAGCACACATAAGATCCGTACCAGAGAGCCGCTCAGGGTGTCTGCGACGGTCTGCTTGCTTAAGGATAAGGCATGGAGCATGCTGGACAGGGGAGGCTGCAGGGAATACAAAGCAAACGGGATGGCCAGCTGCTTGAGCAGCAGGGCACCGTGGGTGTTGTGATAAAACAGGTAAAGCAGCTGCTCCGGAAACAGATAGCAGATCACACTGCAGCCCAGACCGACCAGAAAGCAGCAGCCGATGATCATCGAAAACAGACGGCGTGCATGATCGTAGTACCCTCTGGAATAGGAATAGGTAAAGGATGGCAGCAGAAAGTTGCTCAGTGTTACGGTGATAAAGCTTGGCATGGTAATGATGGGCAGTACATAGCCGTTGAGCTGTCCATAGGCGCCTACCATGGCGGCGGATGCTGCCGTGCCAAGCCCCAATACCATGACAATCGGCTCCATGAAATAGGTAAGGGAGCCGATGAGACGGCTGCCTGTCATAGGTATGGATACCGTCAGCACCTCATCAAACTGTCGGCGGTTTAGATCGCTGAACAAACGCGGAATCCTGGAAAGGGTTCTTTTTTGTCTGCGCAGGGAGATGAGCATAAACAGTGCGCTGCACGCCTCACCAACGCTGACAGACAGCATTGCGATACGGGCCATGGTGATTGCGTCGGTAAAGGGATGCAGATAGAAAACCACAAACAGAAACAGGATGCGGCTGCCTTCTTCAAACAGCTGGGAGGAGGTTGCCTGCACGTGATGCTGCAGACCGAACAGATATCCCTTCAGGATACCGGACAGCGATACCAGTGGAATCAGCGGTATAATGGCATACAGGACGGGCAGAATTTCCTTCTGCTTGAGGATGCGGGTAGCCAGAAAGGGAAGCACGAGCAGAAAGGTCAAAATGATAACGGCATTATTCAACAGGGAAAGAATCACACTGACCTTCAGCGGCTGATGGGGATGGTCGCTTTGCGCAATCACCTTGGATAAGGCCCCGGGGATTCCCATCTGCGCCAGGGTGATGAAAAAGACCATGGTCGGTGCTGCCAGGGTATAATAGTTCATAGCCGAGGGGCTCAGGGTTCTGGCAAGCATGATGCGCACGATGAAAGAAAGGGCCTTGGCAATCACGGATACAATTACCAGAATCACAGTAGACTGCAGTACGGTTTTCTTCAAATAAATCACTCCAATCCAGCTTGCAGATCATGAAAAAAATTGGCGATGTAATGATTTTAAAAGACAAAGTGCGGATTCGGGATAAAAAAATACATTGCTTTCATTCATAATTGAAGCTATAATAATGTTTATGATATTAAGGAGGAGCTTATGAGTGGTCAAAGTGAAATCGAAGATAAATACATAAAACTTGCTATTGCTTTGAAAACAAATCAGTTGAAACGAGAAGAGTTATCTTCCTTGACATATCAGCATGTAGAAAGCTCGTTGAAGGAGCATTGGCGCTTTCGCAAGCCCGGAAGCATCCATGAGGCGGTAGAGGATATCCAGCAGCTCAGCGCAAGCGATGTGGTGGCCTATTTGTCTACGCAGGCCGTGATTATGGGCTCCCGTATGAACCTCAACGACTTTGATGATTTATTTGGAGGAGATAAACAATGAAGAAATCACGTCTCGTGGTCTTTGTGATAACCGTGTTGACCATACTGACACTGATTGTGACCTGCACACCGTCCGTTCGCAAGAATATGAAGCTGGGGCTGGATTTACAGGGTGGCTTTGAAATCCTGTATGAAGTGAGTCCACTGGAGGGCAAAAAGCTTCCTTCCATGACGGCTGTCGCAAAATCAGTGGAAAAACGTGTCGATGTTCTGGGTGTCAATGAACCGGAAATCACAGTGGAAGGCGACAACCGTATCCGTGTGCAGCTCGCCGGTGTTAAAAATGCCGATCAGGCAAGAAGGGTCATCTCTTCAACCGCCAATCTGACATTCCGCGATGTGAATGACAACCTGCTGATGGATTCCACCGTTTTGCAGGAAGGCGGAGCCAGTGTGATGTACGACAATTACGGCAAGCCGATCGTCAGCCTGAAGCTGTCTGATCAGAAGAAATTTTATGAAGTTACACAGAAGGTTTCCCAGATGGGAAGCGGCAATAATCTGATGGTTGCCTGGCTGGATTTTGATTCGGATACCGATTCCTATGCCAAGGAAAAGAACCAGGAAAATCCAAAATTCATCTCTGCCGCCACTGTTAGTGAGGGAATCAATTCCACTAGTGCGCAGATTAGCGGAAGCTTCACCAAGGAGGAGGCAACCGAGCTGAAGGATCTGATCAACTCCGGTTCGCTGCCTGTGAAAATGAGTGAGAAATACAGCAATGCGGTGACTGCCGATTACGGTATCAACGCCTTCAGTGAAACCATGCTGGCTGGCGGTATCGGTATCGCACTGATCATGCTGTTCATGATTCTGTACTACCGTCTACCGGGTCTGATTTCCGCAGTCACACTGGCAACCTATGTCTTTATCGTGTTCCTCATCTATAATGCCATGGGCGCAGTCTTTACCCTGTCGGGTATTGCGGCCCTCGTGCTTGGTGTCGGTATGGCGGCCGATTCCAACATTCTGACATTTGAGCGTATCAAGGACGCGCTGTATTCCGGACGTAGTGTAAAGACCGCCTTTTATGAGGGAAGCTCCAAGTCCTTTATTACGATTTTCGATGCGCAGGTCACAACCTTTATCTGTGCGCTGATTCTGTATATGATGGGTACGGGAAGTGTGAAGGGCTTTGCGACCATGCTGATCGTATCTACGATTTCCACCATCATCCTGATTGTCTTCGTCACAAAATTCCTGCTTTCTCTTCTGGTTGGCAGCGGTTGGCTGAATGACAAGCTGAGCTGGTTCGGCGTGAAGAAGGCTCATGTTCCGGATGTGAGCAAGGGGCAGGAGCGCTTCTATTTCGGCTTCTTTAAGAATTTTGATTTTGTTAAAAATGCAAAATACTTTATCATCGCTTCTGTGACGGTGCTTGTCATCGGTGTGGGATGTATGGCATTTCAGGGCATGAAGGGCAATGGCATTCTGAACTGGGGCATTGATTTCACCAGCGGAACCAAGCTGACGGTACAAAGCGATACGGCGATTTCCAGGGATAAGCTGAACGATCAGCTGAAGAGTCTTGGAATCAATGCAAGCAGTATTAAAATCAACGGTGAAAAGGATAATGTGGCAAATATCTTTGTGAAGGATGCCATTGATGAACATAAGATGGATACCGTAAAGGCGGGATTGAAGAAAACCTATCAGCACGATGTCAATGACAACGTGGTAACTCCGGTGATCGGGCAGGAGCTGGTGCGCAGTGCAATTCTGATCTCCATTCTGGCATGGATCGGCGTTCTGATTTATATTTCCATCCGCTTCAAGTGGGATTATGCAATCAGCGGTATTGTCGGACTGATTCATGATGTCTTCTTCGTGCTTGCGGCCTGTGCGATTTTCCGTCTGGAGGTTAATACGGAAATCATCGCCGTGCTGCTGACGGTGATCGGATATTCCATTAACAACTCGATTGTCGTCTTTGACCGTATCCGTGATGAGATGAAGGGGCGCAAGCTTGCGACAACGACAAAAGCGGAATATCGTGAAATCGTAAATGAAGCGCTGCAGAGAACGGCGACAAGATCCATTCTCTCCACGCTGACAACGATTCTGCCGGTTGTGTGCCTGCTGTTCTTCGGAAGCAGTGCCATCCGTATCTTCTGTCTGGCGCTGTTCATCGGTATCGCCTGTGGTGCGGGGAGCTCCCTGTTTGTCGCAGCGCAGCTGTGGTATCAGATCCGTATCCATCAGAATCCGAAAAAGCATGTAAAAAAGAAACGCAAAAAGAAAAAGGATGAACTGGAGGAAATGATCATTCCGGGCATGAACGACTATTAAAACAACGGAGATATCTGTGACAGCAGATATCTCTTTTGCTTTCTTAAGGCAAAAGAGGAGAAAGTGTGGTATGATATTTCACGGTGATAAATATGCAGATACATAAATTACAGAGCGAACGCTCGCAACAGATACAGGAAATGCATCATGTGAGTGCCTTGTGCGCTAAGGTGCTGGCCTCCAGGGGGTTAAAGGATGAACAGATAGCTGAGCTTTTGCAGAAGCCGCAGCTGGCAGACCCGTTTACGGCAAACGGAATGCAGGAGGTTGCAAAGCGCATCTATCAGGCGAAGCAGAATAAGGAGCGAGTTATGGTATGCGGAGATTATGATGCGGACGGTATTTGCTCCACAGCGATTCTTGTGGATGCGTTGCGCCGCTATGGCATACAGGCCGGTTTTTATATACCGAACCGCTTTGCAGAGGGCTACGGTCTGCAGAAGCATACGGTGGAGCTGGCACATGAAAAGGGATACAGCCTGCTGATCACCGTTGATAACGGCGTGAAGGCACTGGATGCGCTCACGGAGGCAAGAAACAGAGGGGTGGATGTAATCGTTACGGATCATCATGCCATGGATGAGGAATTCCCCTGTCTGTATCTGCTGCATCCGTTTCTGATGGGGGAACGCTTTGAAACATTGTCCGGAGCCGGCGTTGCGCTGGAGATTTCCCGTGCACTGCTGGGGGAGGTAAAGGAGCATGTGGTGCTGGCCTGTGTTGCCGCCATTGCCGATGTGATGCCGCTGCGTCAGGAAACAAGGGCAATTGTGCAGCTCGGACTGCAATACCTCCGTCAGGGCATCTGTCAGCCGATTCAGCTGCTGGCCAATGACCGTTATCCGAAATGGGATGAAACGCTGATCGCCTTTCAGATCGTGCCAAAGCTGAATACGACGGGACGGCTTGCGGATATTGCAAATGCCAACAATACCGTGCGGTATCTGCTGAGTACGAATCTGGAGCAGCTGCAGCATATGGCAAAGCAGATACGGGAGCTGAATGATCGCCGGAAAACGATGAGCGATGACATGGTCAAGGTGGCACGCACGCTGGTACGCCCGGAATATCGGTTTCAGCTGCTGTTTCATGACTCCTTTCATGAAGGTATGGCCGGGCTTGTGGCAGGTAAGCTCAGTGAGGAGCTGCAGCTTCCCGTCATGGTCGCCGCTCAGCGAGAGCAGATGTTTAAGGGCAGTATCCGCTCACTGGATCTGCTGGATCTGACGACCTTTTTTGATGCCTGCCGGCCTTCGCTTTCCGCTTATGGCGGTCACAAGGCGGCTGCCGGTATCGGTTTTCCTTATGAGAATAAACAAATCGTGCAGGACTATGTCAATACCCGCATGGAGGGGATTCACTTCCAACAGGAAAAAAGCTATGATGTGATTCCCATCCGTGTTCAGGAGGCTACACTGGCAGAGGTGGAGAGCCTGTCTGTGCTGGGACCTTTTGGCTGCGGCTTTGAAGAACCGCTGTTTTATCTGGAGGAAGCAAGCGTGCAGGGCTGCCGGTTGCTGGGCAACCGGGAGCATGCGAAATGGATACTGAGTGACAGCCTTGAAGCAATGTATTTTCGCTGCGGCAACGCATATGAACGCCTGCATGAGAAAAACAATGTAAATTTTATTGGAAATCTTCGAATAAATTCCTTTATGGGAAGAAAAAAAGTGAATATTTTTGTAACAGAGGCGTATTAGCTAATGCTTTTTCAGAAAGAATTTGATATAATACATGCATAAGTGCTAGGAGGCTACACACATGAATTTTAAAGATTATATTGCCAGTATTCCTGATTTTCCTCAGGAAGGGGTTTTGTTTCGTGATATAACACCGCTGATGGCGGATGGGAAGGCGTTTCAGGAGGCCTGTGATAAGGTGATTGACTTTGCCAGATCCGTGAAAGCCGACGTCATTGTCGGTCCGGAATCCCGCGGCTTTATCTTCGGCTGTCCGGTCGCCTATGAGCTGGGAATCGGATTTGTACCGGTACGCAAGCCGGGCAAGCTGCCAAGAGAAACCGTAAGCGTATCCTATGATCTGGAATACGGAAGCAATGAGCTGCATGTTCACAGGGACGGCATCAAAAAAGGACAGCGGGTGCTGATCGTGGATGATCTTCTGGCTACCGGCGGTACCGTGGATGCGACCATTCAAATCGTACAGGAGCTGGGCGGAGAGGTTGCCGGCTGTGCGTTCCTGATTGAGCTTGCGGGCTTGAAGGGCCGGGAGCATTTAAAGGATTTTAATGTATTTTCCTTAATGTCTTACGAATAATAAAAACAAAGGGGAGCTTCCCCTTTTCTTGAATGCGGGTGATACTATGGTAAGTAAGAATGTCGTGACCTTTGATGAAATGATGGTTGAGGTCAGAAAATATATCAAAAAAGAAGAAAATATCGATCTGATCACAAGAGCATATCTGTGTGCGGAGAAAAATCATACGGGGCAGTACCGCAAAAGCGGGGAGCCGTATATTATTCATGCGATACAGGTCGGCTACATACTGACGATGCTTCGTACAGGACCAAAGACGATTGCGGCAGGCTTTCTGCATGATGTGGTGGAGGACTGTGACGTTACCATTCAGGAAATGAGTGATATGTTCGGAGAGGAAGTCGCCTCTCTGGTAGAGTCGGTCACAAAAATTGGTGCCCTGAAATTCAAGGATGAAAAAGAATATCTCGCCAGCAATCATCGTAAGATATTTATTGCTATGGCAAAGGATGTTAGAGTTATACTGATCAAGCTGGCAGACCGCCTTCACAATATGCGCACACTGCAGTATATGCGTCCGGAAAAGCAGAAGAAAATAGCTTCTGAAACTCTGGAGGTCTATGCGCCGATTGCACACCGTCTCGGTATTAGTGATATCAAGAACGAGCTGGAGGATCTGTGCTTTCAGTATTTGAACAAGGAAAAATATTATGAGATTGCAAAGCTGGTAGAAAAGCGCAAGACAGAGCGTGATGAGCAGGTGCAGCGCATGATTGCCGATATCAGCTCTCTGCTGGATGCCCATCATATCGGCTATCGCATTTTTGGAAGAAGCAAGCACTTGTACAGCATCTATAAGAAAATGATGACGAAAAACAAGCGGTTTGAGGAAATTCTCGACCTGCTGGCGATCCGTATTATCACGGATACCGATACTGCCTGCTATGAAACACTGGGCTATATCCATGCAAAGTACCGACCGATTCCGGGACGCTTCAAGGACTATATCGCCATGCCGAAGGTGAATATGTACCAGTCCTTGCATACGACGATCGTTGCGGAGGATGGCAATATCTTCGAGGTGCAGATTCGTACCGAAGCGATGGATGCCGTGGCAGAGCAGGGTATTGCGGCGCACTGGCGCTATAAGGAAAACATCAATGGCGGACGCGAGGTGCATCAGAAGGAAATCGAGGAACAGCTGCACTGGTTTAAGGATTTCAGTGTCATGAGCGATGAGGTCAATGATGATGCCATGGAATACATGAATCTCTTGCAGAAGGATATTTTTGAAGCAAATGTGTATGTCATGACACCGAAGGGCAAGGTGATTGCGCTGCCCAATGGCTCCACTCCGATCGATTTTGCCTATCGCGTGCATACTGAGGTCGGACATCATACCGTAGGAGCGACCATCAACGGTGTTCTCATGCCGTTGAATACGAAGCTGAAAACCGGGGATGTTGTCAACATCCGTACCTCCAAGCAGTCGCCGGGTCCAAGTGAAGACTGGATCAAGGTCGTGAAATCGGCGCACGCCAGAAACAAAATCCGTTCCTTTTTCCAGAAGCAGGAAAGCGAACGCCGCAGCATGGATATCAAAAAGGGTGAGGAGCTGCTTGTCGAGGAGCTGAAACGGCGGAATCTGGATGCGGATACGTATACCGAGCAGAAAAAGCTGGAAAGCATTGCCGGCTCCCTAAGCTTTAATTCCTATCAGGATTTGATGTACGCAATCGGTGTGAAGCAGGTGTCGCTGCCATCGGTCATCGACCGTCTGGTGAAGCATAAGACCAGTGTTCCGCTGGATAATGAAGAGCTGGCAAAGATGTTTAACCGTCAGGAACGCAAGAAGAAGCCGTCCGCTACCGGCATCCGCATTGCCGGTATCGAGTCGATGAAAATCAGTCTTGCGGCATGCTGTGCACCGGTTCCGGGGGATGAAATTATCGGTTATATTACCAAGGGGGCAGGTGTTAAGGTACACCGTGCCGACTGCCCGAATATTATAAACGAAAAGCAGCGGCTGATTCCGGTGGAATGGGATGAGAATATCGAGCAGAAGACCTATGAGGTCAAGCTGATCGTCAAATCCACGGATCGCAATTTCCTGCTGAGTGATATTGTGACGGTCGTGTCTCAGTGCAAGGCCGGTCTGCAGCATGTGGATTCCACAGTGGAGGAGGACCGGATATCCGCGACGACGAAAATGACGGTGGTCGTAGAAAATTCCGAGCATCTACGCAGTCTGATGGCGAATCTGCAAAAGGTGAACAGTGTGAAGTCCGTCGAACGAGTGATACAGTAAGACCTTCCTAGAAGGTCTTTTTGAAAGGGAGGATGAGGCTATGCTGCACATACGACAGGCAAGAGAAGCGGACAAGCCGGCAATCGAGGCGATGTATGAAAGAAGGGTGCGTTATAATGATGCGCACGGCATCCATCAGTGGAATCCGGATGAGGTGAGCTGGGAGGCGTTTTCCAAGCTGTATACAATTGCGGATTATTATGTAGGAACCGTAAAAGAGAAGGTGGTATGCGGTTTGTTCATCGTGGATGAGGATGCCCTGTACTGGTCGGACATGGAAAAGGGGACATCGCTGTATCTGCATAAAATCTGTGTGGACCCCGCTTACAGCGGAAATGGGTATGCGGATGCCATGATTCAATATTTTATTGAAAAGGGACGCAGGGAAGGCTATCCCGACGTGCGTCTGGATGTGCGCGAGCATAAGGATAAGCTTCGAAGGATGTATGAGCGAAACGGATTTCAGCTGTACAAAACAGGGCGATTTCATCCCGACTTTACAACAGCTTTATATATCTATCCGTTTGAAAAGGCCGTATAGCTTTCTATGCCGGTATCATAGCAACTGGTGTAATTGCTGAATTTGAATTTGAAGAGGAGACTATGATGATAGCTATAATAGGTGCAAGTACGTTTTCGGTGGTAATTATCTTATCTGTTCTTTTGATATGTGGACTGCCATTGGGCGAATTAACAATGGGAGGACGATATAAGGTTTTTCCGCAAAAGCTCAGAATCGTGTTAGTGCTTCAGTTAGCACTGCAAATGTTTTTTGTAATCATAATTTTGCAAATGGGAGGGATCGTTCCTTTATGGTTTTCCCGGAATATAACAAAAATAATTTGTGTTATTATGGCGGCATATCTTTCGTTAAATACCGTTATGAATTGTATTTCAAAAAGTAAGAAAGAAAAAGTTGTTATGACACCGCTTTCGCTGATTTCAGCAATTTGCTTTTGGGTTACTGCGCTGTAAAAAACAGTGTTATTAGAATTTGCGGAGGGAAACTCATGAAGAAAGTGATAGAGATGGTAGTTTGCTGTATGCTGATCGTAACATTAGTCGGATGCAAAAACGCTGTGACAACAAATGTAAAGATTGATTATGGAACATCTGCAATCTACACAAAAGAAGATATGGATTCTGCAATAGATACTATAAAAGAAACCTTCAAATCGTTTGAGGGATGTGAGCTGTATACTCTTTCATATTCATCCGATGATGTTTGTAGGGATGAAGAAAATATTGCATGGATGAACGATTTAGAGAGAGCTAATGATAATAAGCAGATTTTTACACAATGTATTATGTTTGATAGCAGCTTTCGCTCTCCGAAAAAAGGTGGCGGGGCTTGGGAACCTAACGAGGAATATACATGGTCTTGGTGGTTAGCTCGGAGTGAAGGTGGGGAATGGAAACTAATGACTTACGGATATTAAAGAGCGACTATTTCAGCTTATCTAGCAGAATGATAAGTTGCAGAGATGAAAAACACGAAAATTATCAAAGCATCAGATAGGAATTCAATATTGACAGAGCAGCATTTCTTCATAACAGAGGAAGAAAAGTGTGTATGAAAAAATATGTGCAACAGGCATAAAAGAGATACCTTGTCCGTTATTGAAGAAAACGAAAATCAGGTCCCGAATAAGGGAAAGGCTTGGGCAGAGAATTGCTTACATACGCAATAGATAAATATTTCAGTGAATGATCTGGAGTAAATGAACAAACCCCTCTTGCAAAAGGGTTTTATGAATATATGGGATGTAAAATATGGAAAAGGACTGGTGTGATGAACAAGGCAATTCATACCCACTTCTAAATATGAAATTGATTGATGAATTCAGTGAAGAAGTGAGAAAAACAGGAATTCATAAAGAGGTTAAGAAATGAAGTATACGATTAGAGAATTAAGCTCAAATGAGTATAAGATACTGGAAGATTTTTTATATGAAGCAATATTCCTTCCAGAGGGTGTGGATTCGCCATCGAGAGATATTATAAAGCAACCTGAATTGCAGCTGTACATCAGTGAGTTTGGCAAAGAAGATGATAATGCTTTCGTTGCAGAAATTGATGGAAAAGTTGTTGGTGCAGTCTGGACTCGCATAATGAATGATTACGGACATATTGATGATCGGACTCCTTCTTTTGCAATTTCCCTATACAAGGAATATCGAGGTCTTGGAATCGGAACAGAGATGATGAGACAAATGCTTGTAGTTTTACAGGAGAAAGGGTATAGAAAGGCTTCTCTTGCTGTTCAGCAAGCAAACTATGCAGTCAGAATGTATCAACGGGTTGGTTTTGAAATTGTGGATAAGAATGAAGAAGAATATATTATGGTTTGCAATTTGAAGTAATCAAATTTCTCAAAATTCATTTATCTTATTCAGATGGGGGAATAGAGCTACTATATAGCGAAAGAGGTGTGGCTGTGAACATATTGATTCTTTATTATTCCGGTGTAGGTAGCACAAAAATGGTTGCTACAAAAATATTCCATGAATTGCAAGGCTCGCATGAAGCTACTCTAGCTTCTATCGAAGATTTGTCAACGGATATAACCATAGCTGAGTATGATAGTCTGGTGATAGGTTTCCCCACCATTCACGCTGCTCCTGCATACCCATACTTACCTTTATCAAACAGATGGAGCAACTTGAAAACTCTATTCAGGCTTTCCTTTTTACAACCTGTGGATTATATCGGCAAACACGTTAAGGATATTCGCAAAACAGTGCGAGAAGAAAAACATGATTACGATTCTAAGTAGAAGTTATCGCTGTGCTGCTACGGATGGGGTTTTACTTGCACCCGCTATACATATATGGTCATGCCATGAAAAACGATTAGACAAAAAAGTGGAGAATGATGTCAGCGTTTTTTTCAGGCGTTGTAATGATCCGGTAGTTGCTGATATTCCGCGTTTTAAAATATATAGTATATTGAACTACCCCAATAAATTTTTCGGACAGCGGTTTTCTCCTCCAATATACACTCATAAACAGCATTGCGTTTTATGCGGGAAATAGGTGCATTCACCATTGCCCTAAAAAGGCGCTGTCATTGTCCAAAAAGCGTCCTCCATTAAAAACACTGAACGATGGATGTAATTGGACGGAATAAACTTTCGTATGTGAGTTGCATAGACCAATCCAGTGTATGTAATTGGAGTAGTGGTGATAGAAAATAAAAGGAGACTGTATGAGCAGAAAAAAAGTCACAACAAAAGAAGATATCATAACGGTTATCGATATATTGGAAAATGCAGAAATAACATATTGGATTGACGGCGGCTGGGGTGTTGATATACTGGCTGGAAAGCAAACAAGAGATCATAGAGATATTGATATTAATTTTGATTCCCGATATACAGAAAAACTGTTGCATATTCTTTTTGAATACGGATATGAAATAGATACGGATTGGAAACCTGTAAGAATGGAGCTGTACAGTGAAAAATACGAATATTTGGATATACACCCATTCGTTTTGCATGAGGACGGTACCGCAAAGCAGGCGTCATTGGAGGGGGACTGGTATCAGTTTGATAAAGACCTTTTTGGCAGCTCTGTTTTTGAAGGTAGAACAATTCCCTGTATATCTGTAAAGGGACAAAAGCTCTTTTATTCAGGCTATGAATTAAGAGATAAGGACAGGCATGATATTTTGATTCTTGAACGCATGACGGAATAGGGTATCGCACCGCAAATTGCATTTTGTATGATGAGTGAGGCTTTGAAGTCATCATACGGTAGATCCTTTTGATATTGTATATTCCGGAAACACATGATGCTTCTATTATGACACAAACAGAAGAAAAAACCTCTCTTGTCATCTGAGGGGTCTTTTCACTATGAATGAAAAGCGGGCATTGCCAGGAAGATAACACCTGTCTGTAATCCTGATAACCGAAAAAATTCAGCGCTTCCTTTTTCTATACAGCATCACCTCACAGCGAAGACTGTTCCACATGCGGAAGTATTCAGTTATATAATGCCTGCATTTTTCCTTTTCTGCGGTTTTCTGCATCACATAGTCATCAAAGAATTTCCGTACCATAAAGCTGGCTCTGCGCACATGAAAACAGCTGGTCACAACAATGACGTGCTTCCATGCATGTGCATCACATAGCGTTTTTGCATACAGTAGATTCTCATAAGTGTTTTTCGCCTGACGTTCCAGAAGAAGCGCTGCGCTTGGAATGCTGCATCTGATTGCATATGCCGCCATGATATCCGCTTCCGTGTAAGTGTTTCGCACACTGCCGCCACTGATCAGAATACAGCGGACCCGCTTTTCTTTATACAATGTAATTGCCGCATCCATCCGTGTTTTCTGCACACGGGACAAACTGCCGTCCTCCTCTGCCGGACTGCCAAGGACAATCGCCACATCGTATACTCGATCACTCTGTGGCCTTGGCGGGGCAGGGAAATAATGATACAGAATAAGATTTACTGCAACCACAAGCAGCACAAGTGTAAGCAGACCTGTCATGATGAGATGTACATGGGACTGTGCAGCTCGCTGTCCATGACTTCCTTTCGTTTGGATAACGGGAAGGCACAGGCGTATGCGGCAGTTGTCCGCAGAAAAATTTCCCGATGCTCCTTTGGAATCTGATGAAAGGCGGAAGCGATCGCGATTTCCTTTTGCTTCAGCTCACGCAAATACGCCCTTCCGGTATCATTGAATGCCAGAATCCGCAGAAAGGTACAGGGGGGAAGGCTGTCGATTTCCTGCTTATCCGTATGGGTCAGAATATGGGTAAGACTTCGCTGGATACTGCTGCGTGGATAACGCTGTGTGATGCATGCCTGTAGAAAGGAACCGTAGTCCATGTGCTTGCGGGCATTGCCTTGCAGCATATGCTCCATACCCTCATCCACCAGAAAGCGCTTCTTCAATTCCTCTGCCGGTGTGCTTAGCAGCAGCGTCTGCAAATAAGGATAATAGTCCTCCATGAAAACCCCTTCCTGCAAATCCTCTGCCATGGGTGTTGTATGGCTGATCGGCTTTTTCTCCTTAACGGCTCTGCGTATGGCAGTCGCAGAGCTGATGGCATGCTGAATGTCCTCATCATGGTAACCATTGGTTCGCTGTATGGCGATAGGCTGAATTGCGCTGTCCTTCAGTGCACGAAGATACGCCATTCCCAGAATATCATTACTGGCAACACGTCCATGCACCATTTCCAGCGTCTTTGCCATAGAAATACCGTTTTTTCTCTGCTTCTGATAGTGCTCGTAAGAGGTATCCGCCAGCCGGTGAAGCTGCTGCATGTCAGTTGTTTCACTGCCGAAGACCAGCGTATTGATGCCGGCCAGCTGTAGCAGCGCCACTGCCTGCCTTGCGAAGATGTCCGAACGCTGCACAACATAGGGGTAGGGAAGCTCAATCACCAGATCGCATCCCGCCTGGATCGCCGCCTTTGCACGTGTCCATTTATCAACGATGGCGCATTCACCCCGCTGTACGAAATTTCCGGACATGACCGCAAGCAGGGCATCACAGCCGGAAACTCTGCGTGCCTGCTCGATATGATAGCGATGTCCGTTATGAAACGGATTGTATTCCGTTACAATTCCACAGCTTCGCATGGTATCACCTCCTGCTGTCTTTCAGTATACCATAGCGATTGTTGTATGACTACTGCCAGCTTCTGCTTTTGACACATTTACGGCTTTGTCAAAATGCTGCGGGCAATGCTGTTGAAATTGACACAAGTATGATACAATGCAGGTATAAGGAAGTGAGCACAATGACGACAACATTACAGGAATACAGCTTTATCAGCGATGCGGATGCTTTAGAGATATCCGTGCTGCGCTGCACGCCTGCAGGCAGGCCCCGGGCAATCATCCAGCTGGTACACGGCATGGCGGAGCACAAGGAGCGGTATATGGATTTTATGCAGTATCTTGGAGAGCTGGGATATCTGTGTGTGCTGCATGATCATCGCGGTCATGGCAAAAGTATTCGCGGGGAAGATGATCTGGGCTATATGGGCACAACGAAAGCTGCGGCACTGATAGAAGATATCCGGCAGCTGAATGCGCAGCTGCACAGGGAGTATCCGTCCTTGAAGATTTATATGTTTGGACACAGCATGGGCTCACTGGCGGTACGAGCCTATCTGAAACGCTACGATGATACCATTGATGCACTGATTGTCTGCGGCAGTCCCAGCAAAAATCCGGCTGCCGGAGCCGGAAAGCTGCTGTGCAAGCTTATGAAGTGCATGAAGGGTGCACACTATCGCAGCCCGCTTATACAGAAGATGGCATTCGGCAATCATTGTGATGGCTTTGCAGAGGAGGGCAGCGACAATGTATGGCTGTGCTCGGACATGGAGGTTGTGCGTGCCTATGACCGGGATCCGCTTTGCGGGTATACCTTTACCCTCAACGGATTTGAAAACCTCTTTTCCCTGATGCAGGATGTCTATGAACGCAAAAACTGGACGCTGCGCAACAGGACACTGCCGATTCGCTTTATCGCAGGCAGTGAGGATCCCTGTATCATCAGTCGCGGGAAGTTTCAGGAGGCAGCCGGACTTCTGCGTGAAGTCGGCTACAGCGATGTCAGTGCCAGACTGTTTGACGGCATGCGTCATGAAATACTGAATGAACCGGATCATCTGCTTGTATATGAGGATGTTTCTGCATTTCTTTTAAAGGTGGAAGAAAAAAATACGTAAAATCCAGGAAATGAAAAGAAAAATGAAAAAAATACTTTTCATTCCTCCTGTTTTGTGGTTTAATATATAAGCTAGCCTATGGAAGAGAAGATGGTGTTGACTTTGTCGCAGATTTTCCTTATAATAGGATAGGTCAGACAACGAGGTGATTCTTTTGAAATGGTCCAGAATGGAACTGCTGCAGGCGAAGGATGCAACGATCGAATTTGACGAAATGATCCGATTTGAGCCCGAGGTATTTTCTAAGATGCATCAGATCAGAGGATTGCAGGATGTTACGGTATCAGGGAATGTTCATTACGATGCTTCCAGTGAACGCGTATTTGCGGATCTGGATATTGAAGGCGTGATGATAGTACCGTGTTCTATAACCCTTGAGGATGTAGAATATGATTTCCATACAAAATCTTTAGAAGTGTTCTCCTTCGAAAAGACAGATGACGAAGATGTACACGAAGTTAAAGGTGATGTCGTAGAGTTATTGCCGGTGATCTTTCAATTGATAGTGATGGAGGTTCCCCTGAAAATTGTGAAGGAAGGACTGACACAGTATCCTAAAGGTGACGGTTGGGAAGTTGTCAAAGAGGAAGATTACATAAAAGAAAAAAGCAAAGAAATCGATCCTCGTTTAGCAAAGTTGAAAGAATTCAAATTGGAAGATTAAGTAGGAGGTGCTAACATGGCTGTTCAACAGAGACGTAATTCAAAAACAAGAAAAGCAAAACGTAGAACTCATTATAAATTAGCTGCACCGACATTAGTAAAATGTCCGGCTTGCGGTGAGTACAAGGTGCCGCACAAAATGTGTTCTTGTGGTGAATACAACGGAAAAACCATCGTAGAAAAATAGAGTAAAGGCCGTACATGCGGCTTTTTTTCTGCCTTTTGGAAAAAAGGTTGATGTTTGACCTGTTTCGTGGTATATTATGTACAGATACTTCAACCGGAGTGGGTCAAGCCCACTCCTTCATTATGTTTGTAAAGGAGAATGTTATGGATCAAATACAAAAACTGAAAGAACTGATCACTCCGCTTGTGGCAGAAGACGGTATAGAGCTGTATGATGTTGCCTGGCATACCGAAGGCAGCATGCGCATTCTGCAGGTGTCGATTATGCATAAGGACGGCAGTATGGACATTGATACCTGTGCCGCACAGTCTGAAAAAATCAGCACAATGCTGGATGAAATGGATATGATTGCCAGTGAATATTTTCTGGAGGTCTGTTCTCCCGGTGCAGAGCGGGAATTGAAAAGTGAAGAACAGATCAGGGATGCCATCGGCGAATTTGTATATGTGAAGCTAAAGAATCCAAGGGCTGGCATGGATGAGATAAAAGGAACCCTGACAGCATTTGAAAACAATACGGTTTATCTGGATTACATGGCAAAGGCCGTGAAGAAGAAGGCGGAAATCGAGATGGATAACATCGCACTTATCCGTCTGTCTGTGAAAATTTAGAAAGGATGCGAATAAGAAATGAAATTAAAAGATTTTATGGCTGCGATGCAGGCAATCGAAACCGATAGAAAGCTTTCCAAGGAAGTCGTTGTGGATGCCCTGCAGGAAGCTCTGGCAAAGGCATTCCGTAAGCATATCGAAATACCGGATGCGCTGGTACGCGTGGATGTCAACGAAAAATCCGGTGATATCAAGGTCTATCAGCAGCGTCTGATTGTTGAAAACGTAGAGGATGACGAGCTGGAAATCTCCTTGGAGGACGCAAAGCGCGTCAATCAGGAGCTGGAGCTCGGCGGTGTTGTGGAAGAGGAAGTCAGTATAGCCGATCTGGGACGCGCAGCTGTTATTCTGGCAAAGAATGTCATGAAGCAGAAAATCCGCGAGGCAGAAAAGCTTGTGGTGTATGAGGAATACTGCGATAAGGTGGAGGAAATGGTCATGGGGACGATTGAATCTGTCGAGGAGAAATTCTGTGTTGTCAATATCGGTAAGACTCTTGCTTTGATGCCGAAAAATCAGCAGATACCCAATGAGCGCTACCGTGAGGGTGAAATGATCCGTGTGGTAATCACAGAGGTAAACAAGGAAACCAAGGGTGCACAGGTACTGGTATCCCGCGGGGATGCGACACTGGTAAAGCGTCTGTTTGAAAAAGAGGTTCCGGAAATCTTCCAGGGTATTATTGAAATCAAGGCGATCGCGCGGGAAGCGGGAGAGCGTACGAAAATGGCAGTCTATTCGCACAATGAAAACATCGATCCGATCGGTGCCTGCATCGGTCCAAGAGGACAGCGCGTACAGGTTATCATCGATGAGCTGGGCGGAGAGAAAATCGATATCTTTGAATGGAGCGAGGATGTGACGGAGCTGATTAAAAATGCACTGTCTCCGGCTGAGGTTCTGGCGGTTATCCCGAGTGAGGAGCGTAAGGGCGGACTGCTCGTTGTCGTACCGGATAATCAGTTATCCCTGGCTATCGGTAAGCGCGGAAAGAACGCACGGCTGGCTGTAAAGCTGACCGGAAACAAAATCGATATCAAGGCGGAAACCGATGTGGACGCAGCAGGTATCAACTGGAAGGAAATCGCAATGAAGCAGCGCGAGGAATTCCTGGCACGTCAGCAGGAGGCCAAGCTTGCTGCACAGATGGAGCGCTTTGAAGAAAACGCACAGCCGCAGGATGCACTCAGTCTGGATGATGCAGGCGTAAGCTTCCAGGAGGCTGTAACGGAAGAGGCTGTCAGTGAATCGGTTGTGGAAGAAAGCAGTGAACCTGTGGAAGCCACAGCGTCAACAGCTGTTGAGGAAGCAAGTGTGTCTGCCCCTGTTGAAGAGGTGGTTGAGGAAGCACAGCCGCAGGAAGAAACCGACCTGGAAAAGGCTGCCCGCATTGCCAGAGAAAAGCAGAAGCAGGAGGGTCTGAACCTGAAGGAAAAACAGGAATACCGTTCCAAATTCGAAACACTGGCAGATGCATCAGCGAAGCAGGATGATAAGGCCGCTGCAAAACCACGCTATAAGAAATACGACAAATACGAGGAAAAAGAGGAGCGCCGTAAGCCAACCTTTGACCTGAACAAGAAGGATTATGAAATGAAGCCGATCTATTCCGAGGAGGAGCTTGCGGAAATCGAACGTGAAGAGCGTGAGATTGAAGAGAGCGACTGGATACATGATGAAATCGACTTCGATGAATATGATAAATATTACGAAGAATAAGATGTAAGGAGGTAGATGCGACATGAAGAAAATACCGATGCGTAAATGTGTGGCTACCAATGAAAGTCTTCCGAAAAAAGAGCTGATCCGTATTGTCCGTACACCGGAGGGAACAATTGAAATAGATGAAACCGGAAAACGCAACGGCCGCGGAGCTTATCTGAAACGCAGTGTAGAGGCGCTGGAGGCTGCGATGAAGAGAAAATCACTGGTACGTTCTCTGGAATGTGAAATACCTGAGGAAATCTACGATAAGCTGAAGGAGATGTTTAGCAAATGAAGGATGTGACGGGCATACTGGGACTGGCGGCACGTGCAAGAAAAACGGCTACCGGAGAAATCGTCTACACGCAGCTTCGTGCCCGTCATGTCCATCTGCTGATTCTGGCAGAGGATATCGGTGACAATGCGAAAAAGAAGCTGAACGATAAATGCAGCTTTTACAAGGTTCCCTGTGTTTACATGGATGGAGCATTGATGAATATGGCGATCGGCGATCGCAACAGAAAAGCAATCGCAATTCTTGACAAGGGATTTGCAGAGAAGATTGCAGCTTGCTTGAAAGGCTAGGTGATTATATGGCAAGACAACAGCATAGAAGAGGAAATAACAATCGGAAGGGGAATAACAACAACCGATCAAGAAACACAAACACGAATTTTACACCGAAGAAGGAACGTGTAGAAGTAAAGGAAATCACATACAACGGACCACTGAGTGTAGGAGAGCTGGCAGAAAAGCTGAACCGCAATGCGAGTGAGGTTATCAAGCTGCTGTTCATGATGGGAACAATGGTTACCATCAACTCCACGCTGGACGATGAGACAATTGAGCTTGTCTGCATGGAATGGAATGTAGATGTGCACAAGGAAATTATTATAGAAGAAAGTGATTTTGAAGAACAGATGGAGGAGGCAGAGGATGAAGCCCTTCTGGAAAATCGTCCTCCGGTCGTTACCATCATGGGACATGTTGATCATGGTAAAACAACGTTACTGGATACCATCCGTAAGACACATGTTACAGAAGGCGAGTTTGGTGGTATTACCCAGCATATCGGTGCCTATCAGGTAAATGTAAAGGGAAAGCGGGTTACCTTCCTGGATACACCGGGACATGAGGCCTTTACCGCAATGCGTGCCCGGGGTGCCAAGGTTACCGATTTGGTTATTATCGTTGTCGCTGCCGATGACGGTGTAATGCCGCAGACCAAGGAGGCCGTTGACCATGCCAAGGCTGCAGGTGTACCGGTTATCGTTGCAGTCAACAAAATTGACAAGGCCGGTGCGAACCGTGAACGCATTGTTTCCGAAATGAGTGAGCTTGGTCTGATGCCGGAGGAATGGGGCGGAGATACGATTTACGCGGATATCTCTGCAAAATTCGGAACCGGTGTCAGTGATCTGCTGGAAACCATTCTGGTCGTATCCGAGGTATACAATTTCCGTGCCAATCCAAACAAGCTGGCAACCGGAACGGTTATCGAGGCGAAGCTGGATAAGGGGCGCGGTCCTGTTACCACGCTGCTCGTACAGGGTGGTACCCTGCATACCGGGGATGCAGTCGTTGTTGGTACGGCCTTTGGTAAGGTGCGAAAGATGACGGATGATCACGGTCGTGAAATCAAGAAGGCTCTGCCTTCCACACCGGTGGAAATTATCGGTTTGAACGATGTGCCGATTGCCGGAGATATCTTCAAGGCATTCGATCATGAAAAGAAAGCCCGTCAGATTGCGGAAACGCGTCTGAACAACAAGATCGCTTCCGAACGGAATGCGACAGGCGCTGCGATGTCTTTGGATGATCTGGCTCGTCAGATTGAAGAAGGAGAAGTACAGGAGGTCAACCTGATTATCAAGGCCGATGTACAGGGTAGTGCGGAAGCAGTTCGTGCAAGCATGGAAAAAATCGACGTACAGGGCGTACGTGTCAATGTCATTCGTTCTCAGGCGGGGGCAATAACAGAATCCGATATTCTGCTGGCAAGTGCATCCCATGCCGTAATTTACGGCTTCAACGTACGTCCTAACGCGCTGGTACGTAAAAAAGCAGAAGAGGAAGGAATTGAAATCCGTCTGCACAATATTATTTATAAGGCATTGGAAGAAATGGAAAATGCCATGAAAGGTATGCTGGCTCCTGTTTATGAAGAGGTTGTCATCGGACAGGCTGAGGTGCGTCAGATTTACAAGGTCTCCAAAGTGGGAACGATTGCCGGGTGTATGGTTACCGATGGCTGTCTGCGCAAGGAATGCGGTGTTCGTCTGATTCGTGAGGGCGTGGTTATCTACACCGGCAAGCTGGGATCATTGAAACGTTTCCAGAATGATGCCAAGGAAGTAACCAGCGGCTATGAATGCGGTCTGACAATCGAGAACTTCAACGATATCAAGGTGGATGATGTTATTGAGGCGTATGAAGATCAGCAGGTTGAGCCAGAATAAACATAAGGTGATAACATGACATTAAAGGCTGAAAAAATAGCGGGAATTATTCAGAAGGAAATTTCGGAGATTATCCAGTTTTCTCTCAAGGATCCCAAAATCGGATTTATTACGATTACCGATGTTACGGTGACCAATGATTTATCCATTGCGAAGATTTATGTTTCTTTCCTGGGGCAGAAGCCAAGAGAGGAAGCCGGTATGAAGGCACTGGATCGCAGCAGGGGCTACCTGCGCAGCGAGCTCGCCAAGCGGATGACGATCCGTAAGGTACCGGAGCTGATTTTCAAGCTGGATGACTCTTTGGAACGCGGAAATAAAATCGAGCGCATCATCAGTGAAATCAATAAGTAAATGAAAACGAAGCCGCAAGGATCAAAACTCCTGCAGCTTCGTTTTTTTGTGCAGCTGCCACTGACTGTATACAGGAAGCTACCTGTAGGGTGCTTTGCCCATTTTTTTATGCCGCATCACACTCCTGCATAGAGGGATGAACAGATACTTTAGGAGCGTACAACACGGTGATGAATGGATACAGCTTCGAAATGTAGCAATCGTGACAAGACATTGTGCTTAGGATCATTTCCAGTGAAACGTAATGAGGTGGGTGATTCCAGAAGAGCTTCCATTTGGAAGAGGATGCCACATCATCAGGACAAAAAATCAATTACATGCGTATAAGCCAATGCAATTGATTCTTTCTAATTTCCTGTTTTTTCTGATGACAGCCTGTTATGAACAGGTTATTCAAGACAGCAGTTAAAGGCATGTTATGTTTCTTTTGACTGCAGGTTCTGGTAATAGAAAATCGCAAGCTGGGTACGGTCACGCAGCTGCAGCTTTTCCAGCAGGCTGCTGAGATAGTTGCGGACTGTCCCTTCGCTGAGGAACAGCGTCTGTGCCAGCTCTTTGTTGTTGAGCCCCTTGGCAACCAGCTGAATGAAATGCAGCTCCCGCTCATTCAAATCATAGCTGCACAGCGTTTCCTTTGTATGCTGCTTCAGCAAATCGGGAAGCTTGGCGATGATTTCCGTATTGAAAACATTCTGTCCCATATACACTGCCTCCAAAGCCGGAATGATGGAATCGAAGTTCTGCTTAAGGATATAGCCCTTGACTCCCAGCTTTAAGGCGCGAATGATATAGTCATCATCGGAGAATGTTGTTAGAAACAGAATGCGGGCATCCGGAAAGCTGTGTAGAATTGCTTCACTGGCATCCACGCCGTTCATCCCCTCCATACGGATATCCATCAACAGGACATCAGGGTTGGTTTCCCTGTACAGCTGCAATGCTTCCCGGCCGCTGCAGCCGATACCCGCAATGGTTTGTCCCTGTGCCTCCAATATGGTTTTTAAAGAGCTGCATACAAGTTTGTCATCATCAACGATCAGTATTCTCATGGTTTATCCTCCTTCGGCAGTGTGATATAAATTTGAAAGCCGGCTGTGTGTGTGATGTTCAAATAGCCGTGCATATCCGCTACACGCTCCTGCATGTTGCTTAAGCCCATGCCTCTGGTCTGCCAGGGAACACTGCTGTGCCTGGTGCCGTTATCACGTAGAATCAATTGATAAAAGGCCGGCTGTTCGCGTACGGTAATGCTGTATTTTGTCGCATTGGAATGCTTCATTGTATTGTTCATGCTCTCCTTTACTATGGCAAGGATATGATAGATTGTCTGCTGAGACAGGGGATGCAGCACATCGTATTCCAGCGTACCATCACAAAAGCTGTAGTCCTTGAGCAGGCGCTGCAGTGTCACCTGCAAATCCAGTGCATCATCGTGCAGGTCATGTACACTGCTTCGTACGTTATCCATTCCCTGAGAAAGGGTATCTCGTAAATTCTGAAGCGGCTCCTTCAGCTTATCTTCCTTTTGAATTGCCTGTATAGCGCCAATCTGCAACAAAGCGCTGCTAAGCAGATGTCCCACATGATCATGAATTTCTCTGGCGATACGGTTTCTTTCATCCAAAATGGCGATTCGGATTTCCTGTTCCTGCTGGACAAGAAGATGCCTGTTTTTATTGGACAGAATATCTGCCAGCTCCTTTGTCGCATCGCGCTGCCGCATGAAGGAAAGCTTAATTTCCTCATTTTCCTCCCACTGCTGCCGAAGGGATATGGCGAATATAGAAAAAATGGCAATGGCACTGCATAAATACAGATTTTCCATACGCAGATGAAAGAGAATCGGAAGCAGATACAGGAGGATGGTGTAAGAAAAATGCTGTCGTCTGATACAGTATAGCAGCAGCGGCAGATAGTACAGAAAGCTTTGCTGCAGGGTGGCGAGCAATGCAAACAGAATCATTGCATACGGCGTCCATGTTCGCCTTGTGTACAGATAGGATATAGAGGCCAGTATCACTGCTGAAAGCAGAGCCAGCAGGCGGTACAGCTGATGGTCATAAAAAAAGCTGAAGCAGCAGCCGATACATAAAAATAACAGATAATTTATAAGCTGTTTCATGGCTTCTCCTCCTGTTCTGTCTCTATTTTACCATTGTTTTGGGACAGATACAATTTGTCATGCATGAATATGACATCTGTCATATCCGAATGTGAAGATATACACTACCGAAAATTTACCGGATTCCCTATAATATAGACAAGGACAAGGAGGGAGCATCATGATTATTGAAGTAAACAATCTGGTGAAACGATACAAGGAGCTGATTGCGCTGGATCATTTCCGGCTGGAGGTTGAGGAAGGTGAAATTCTGGGACTTCTGGGACCGAACGGAAGCGGAAAAACAACGGCAATCAACTGTATGCTGGCTCTGTTAACATATGACAAGGGAGACATCCGCATTTTCGGAAAGCAGATGAAAGCGGACAGCTACGATTTGAAACAGCAAATCGGTGTGGTTCCGCAAAACGTAGCAGTTTTTCATGAGCTGAGCGTCGAGGACAACATCAATTACTTTTGCGGTCTGTATGTCAGTGATAAGGCAAAGCGTAAAACACTTGTGGATGAGGCAATACGTTTTGTTTCATTGGAGGAATTTCGTAAATTCCGACCGGGTAAGCTGAGCGGCGGTTTACTGAGAAGGTTGAATATCGCCTGTGGAATTGCACATCAGCCAAAGCTCATTTTCATGGATGAGCCGACGGTCGCAGTCGATCCACAGAGCCGTAATGCGATACTGGAGGGCATACGGCGCCTGAATGCGCAGGGGGCAACCATTGTGTATACCTCTCATTATATGGAAGAGGTTGAAGAAATTTGCAGTCGCATCATCATCATCGACAAGGGAAAAACCATTGCGGCTGGCTCCAAGGAGGAGCTGAAGGCCGGCATTATGATGAAGGAAAAGATCGAAGTGGAGCAGGTGAAGCTGCAGGAACAGCAGGTACAGGATATTCAGGATATCGCAAATGTGTTCTCCGTACAGTACAATGCCAATGTTCTGCAGGTTAAGTTTACTGAAGGAAAACGCAATCTGGCCAATCTGCTGGATTACTTCACACAGGAGAATATCACCTATGGCAAGGTGTATTCCCAGCAGCCGACCTTAAATGATGTCTTCCTGGAAATCACAGGAAAACAGCTGCGGGATTAAGGAGGGGTGAATATGCTGCATTTACTGAAATACAGGTTTCGCCTGATGATTCGAAACAGAGTACTGCTGTTTTGGACATTGATATTTCCCATGCTGCTGACAACCTTCTTTGGAATGGTATTGAAGGATGCCTATACGGTGGATACCTTTCAAACGGTTCCAATCGCTGTCGTCGAGCAAAAGGATTTGTTACAGCTTAAAGCCGTTCTCAAGGATGTCAGGCAGGGGGATACTGCTTTGTTCAAGGTGAGCTATGTTGGTGAGGAACAGGCAAAGCAGCTGTTGAAGGAGGATAAGGTCAGCGCGGTTGTAAAGCTGCAGGATCCGATTGCAATCACTGTGAATCAAAACGGTCTGGATCAGACAATCACAAAAACCTTCTTTGATGAATACAGCCAGAAAATCCATCTGGTGGAGGAGGCGATGCAGCAATATCCCGATGGCTCCGCTGTATCTGCACTGTTCACACAGACAGCCTCTCATGTGAAGGAAGCGAACACAGATCATACAGATCTGTCCTCCGTCTTCTTCTATACTGTCCTGGCAATGAACGCCATGTTTGGCGGATACTGGGCAATCAATTCCATGTATGAGCTGCAGGCGAATCAAAGCGAACGTGCAGCACGCCTGGCAGTATCACCATTGCACAAGGGAAAGGCACTGCTTGCGGATTTTATGATTGATATAGCGATTCAAATTGTCTTTCTGCTCATCCAGTTTGCCTATATGTATTTCATTCTGGACGTATCCTTTGGATCACAGCTTGGCTATGTCTTCCTCATGATGGTGCTGGGAGCCTTTGCCGGAAATGCTTTTGGCATTCTGATTGGCAGTATCACTAGCAAGATACCTCCGGATGGCAAGACGGGGATCATGACCTCTATCACACTGATCTGCAGTGCGCTTGCCGGTATGATGGCGGTACAGCTGAAATATTATGTACAGGAATATGCTCCGTTTTTAACCTATATCAATCCGGTGAATATGATTACGGATGGGCTGTATTCCCTGTACTACTATGGTGTAGGCGAGCGCTATTTCTTTAATCTGGCATTGCTTGCAGGATTTACGATGGTATGCTATCTGATCAGCTTCCGTGCACTCAGCAGGAAGAGCTATCACAGTCTGGGGGTGCGTTAAATGAGTGTCTTAAAGGTTTATTATAAAATTATGAAATCACATTGGCTGACGCTGATGATCTATATGTCCATCTTCTTCACCGTCTTCTTTGTGTTTGGCATGTCTGCATCTGAGCGCAGTGATATTAAGATGTATGAGGGATCAAAGCCGAATATCGCCGTTCTTGACCGGGATGGCAGCAGTCTGAGTGAAGGCCTGTTAACCTATCTCGGCACACAGGCGAATATCAAGCATAAAAATGTATCGAACAGCGATGCACAGGATGCACTGTTCTATGCAGATGTGTCCGCTATCATAACGATTCCTGAGGGCTTTGAAGAGGAGTTCGCATCCGGGAAGGAAGCGGTTTCCATGAACCAGCGCCCGGACGATGTGAACGGTGTACTGCTTCAGCAGACAATCAATAAATATCTGGATACCATGCATGCGTATGAAAAGCTTTATCCGAAGCAGGGAATTTCTGAGCTGCATACACGCGTACAGAAAAATCTGAATACTACAGCTGAGGTGAAAATGTCAGATTCTGAAGAGGTTGCCACCTCCTCCATGCTGCGTGGTGCATATTTCAATTATGCTTCCTATATTATGCTTGTCATCACCATACTGCTGATCGGTTTAACGATGCATTCCTTTTTCAACGCGGAGATCACCAAGCGGAATCTGATTGCTCCGGTATCACAAAATCGTATGAACCTGCAGTTGGTGTTCTGTAATCTGTCTGTAGGTATCGCGTTGTGGGGACTTATAATGCTGATGATTCTCGGGATGGTATGGGACTCCATGATGACGCTGGGAGGCTTGCTGGAGGTTGTCAATGCGTTTGTATTCATGCTGATGTGTGTTTCCATGTCCTTTATGTTCTGTGTGATATCCACAAAAAGCAAGCATCCGGACGATATGCTGAACGGCATCAGCAATATTGTCGGTTTAGGCTCCAGCTTTCTGTGCGGTGCCTTTGTACCACTGAGTATGATTGGAGAGAATATCCTCGTGATATCCCGTTTTCTGCCGAGCTACTGGTATGTGAAGCTGAATGATTCGCTGACCTCGGCAGTTCATGTAGGAGATGCGCTGCTGCAGGAAGCCTTTATGACCTATGGAATTCTGCTGCTGTTTGCTGCTGCCTTCCTATGTATCGCACTGGTGATTATGAAAAGCCGCCGTACGCAGGATGCACTGGAGGATACCAGTATGCAGCCATAATAAAAAGAGGAGGAGCCTTAGCGGGCTCTTCCTCTCTTATTTCCAAAAGAGGGAATCCAAAAGATTGTGACTTATCAATCCATACATGATTTCCTTTTTTTTATATCCGCCAAAAGATCTATGAGGAAGGTTCATTTCATCCGCTCTGTTCTGACGTTTGCTATTTCCCAACCTTAAGCAGCCGTTCCTTTAGCTTGAAGCGGTTTCCAAAGCGGAAAAAGAAATCCATGACAAACGGTATAGCTGCCATACCGGCACCGGTCAATACAAACTGCATATAGCTCAGTCGTACCAGAGAGAAAATGCCTGGTAAAAAGACGATGCATGCAACAAAGAGTGCGGTCATGCTGGAGAAAATCAGCAGACGCTTTCTGGTAAACGGCGTACACACCCGATACAGAACGATCAGGGAGCTGGTACCTGTCAGTAATACACACATGGTGGACATAGCCGCCGGCGTCATTTGAAAAAACAAAGAGGATATATTGACATAAAGGATACTGAGTACGACACACAGCGCTCCGGGAAGGGCACGCCCCAGCACATTGATCAGAAAATTCCCCTCCACGCGGGCATGATTGGCTTCCAGTGCCAGGAAGAAGGAAGGAATACCAATTGTACAGGAGGATATCAGTGTAAGCTGAATCGGCTCAAACGGATAGCGGCTCATGAAGAAAAGGGTTAAAATACTGAGGATGGTTGAAAATGTCGTTTTCACAAGAAACAGGGAAGCGGCACGCTGAATATTGTTGATGACTCTTCGGCCCTCGTCCACGATATGCGGCATACTCGCAAAATTGTTGTCCAGTAAAACCAGATTGGCGATGTTCTTTGCTGCCTCGCTTCCCTGTGCAACAGAGATGCTGCAATCCGCTTCCTTTAAGGCCATGACATCATTGACACCGTCTCCTATCATTGCCGTAATATGCCCCTGTTCCTTTAGAGCGCGAATCATCAGCTTTTTCTGCATCGGTGAAACACGACCGAAAACGGTATAGTCTTTCACTGCTTCCGGAATATCCTCATCCTTTAAGGTGCTGGCATCCACATAGCGCTCATAATTTTTCAGATTAGCCTTATGTGCGATTTCATGAACCGTGCGTGGATCATCCCCGCTGATAACCTTGACATCAACCCCCTGCGACAGAAAGTAATCCAGGGTTTGCGGTGCCTCCAACCGGATGGGATCACTCAGCAGAATCAAAGCGATCACTGTATTGTTCTTGGCAGGCTCCTGTTCCATAGCTTCCTTGCTGTGTGCCAGTACCAGCACCCTGTTTCCAAGACTGGCCTGTTTATCAATTTCAGCCTGCAGCTCTGCATTTTCACTGCCGTTGACAAATTCATAGGCACCCATGATATAGGTTCCGCGATTTTCAAAGCTTACGGCACTCAGCTTTCTTGCACTGGAGAAGGGAAGGGTATGTAATACGCGAAATGCTTCATATTCCTGCGGTGTATGCCTGCGAATCGCCTGAGCAGTTGCATTGTCATCCTGCAGAGCATCCATCATATTTGCAAGAATCAAAAGGATTTCCTTCTCGTCTGCGTTCAGTGCCTGGATACGCTCCACCTGCATATTGCCTTCCGTTATGGTTCCTGTCTTATCCAGACACAGGGTATCCACGCGTGCCAGTGTTTCAATGCAGTACAGCTCCTGCACCAGCGTTTTGCGCTTCGCCAGATTGATGGAGCCAACCGCCAGTGCAACGCTTGTCAGTAAAACAAGGCCCTCCGGTATCATTCCCAGCAATGCCGCAACCGTAGATACGATCGCCTGCGGCAGAGTGCTCTCAGTCAGAAAAAACTGCTTTGAAAACAGCAGAATGCCAACGGGAATAATGATAATACCGATGGTTTTAATTATGAAGTTAATGGAATCCCGCAGCTGTGATTTATGCTTTTTAAATGTTTTTGCATCCTTCATAATCGTAGCGGCATAATTATCCTTGCCGACATGCTGTACCTGTACCTTGGCCTGTCCGCTGACGACAAAGCTGCCGGAATACAGGGTATCGTGCGTATGCTTGACGATGATATCCGATTCTCCTGTAACCAGGGATTCGTTAACCTCCAGACGTCCCTCAACAACCATAGCGTCGGCGCATACCTGAGAGCCGGTGGAAAGGCATAGAATATCATCCAGAACGATATCATCCATATGCAGTTCCATTTCTTTTCCGTTGCGCAATACCTTCAAATAGGGCTGCGTAATCAAAGACAGCTTGTCCAATACACGCTTGGCTCGAATCTCCTGAAGGATACCGATGACCAGGTTGGAAATTACAACCCCCAGAAAAAGCAGATTTTTAAAGGAGCCGATAAAAATAATCAATCCTGCCAGAATAGCATTGATCAGATTAAACAGGGTTAAAACATTGTCCCGGAATATTTCCTCATAGCTTTTGGTAATACGCTCATCCTGTGTATTGACACAGCCTGCATCAATACGCTCCTGAACCTGAGAATCGCTGAGACCCTGTGCTGGATCAATCCATTCTCGTTTGTCGTCATTGCTGTGCATGAAATCACCTCGTATATGTATATTATAGCAAATCCTAATGACTTTGGGCCTTACGCTTTTGTAATTTTGTCGTATTTCTTTCTTAAATATTTCTAAATTCAGCATATGCTTTCGTTAGTATATGTCGAAGCAACACGGATATGAAAGAAATAAGGCAGTGAAAGCCGTTTCTGGAAGTAGCATAGCATATGTTATCATATGAAGCATGTTGATCAAGCCATTTGGAACCAGTTGATACAAAACGGTGAGGCGTATTTGCTTTCTTATAAAAGCATTGTATTCGGCAGGAATTATATTCGAAAACGGCCTGCCTTTATTTGTATAAACGTATCACTGGTATTGACGATTTCATTCGAGTAGTAAAGCCTTCTACAAACGGAAAGCAGGATTGCATACAAATGGAGCACATGGTATACTTGTCAGGGTAAGAATTGTGGAGGTAGGTATGAGTATTGTTACGGTAGAAAATGTTTCGCACAGCTTCGGTGGAAGACAGATTCTGGAGAATGTATCCTTTCGTTTGCTGAGCGGTGAGCATGTTGGTCTTGTCGGAGCCAACGGAGAAGGGAAATCAACCTTTCTGAATATACTGACGGGAAAGCTGGTTCCGGAGGAAGGGCGTGTTGCCTGGTGCCGCAGAATCACACGAGGCTATCTGGATCAGCATACGGTTCTGGAGAAGGGAAAGTCGATTCGCCAAGTATTGCAGGATGCATTTTCCCATCTGTTTGAGCTGGAAGCGGAAATGCTGCAGAAATATGAAGAGATGGGAGATTGCAGTGAGGAGTGTATGAATGAGCTTTTGCAGGATGTCGGGGAAATTCAGGACATACTGGAGCACAGCGGTTTCTATATGATTGATGCCAGAATACAGGAGGTCGCACAGGGACTTGGATTACTGGATATCGGTCTGGAAAAGGATGTTACCATGTTGAGTGGAGGGCAGCGCTCCAAGGTGCTGTTATGCAAGCTGCTGCTGGAAAATCCGATGATTCTGATTCTGGATGAGCCGACCAACTATCTGGATGAGGGACATATTGCATGGCTGAAGAACTTTCTGATTTCCTATGAGCATGCATTTATTCTGGTGTCGCATGATATTCCGTTCTTGAACAGCGTTGTCAACATTATTTATCATGTTGAAAACTGTGAGCTGACACGGTATGTCGGAGATTACGATTATTTTCTAGAACAGCATGCGTTAAAGAAACGCCAGCTGGAGGCGGCATATGTAAAACAGCAGAAGGAAATCGCCGATCTGGAGGATTTCATCGCCCGCAACAAGGCGCGTGTTGCAACGCGTAACATGGCTCATTCCCGCCAGAAGAAGCTGGATAAGATGGATCGTATCGAAAAGGTAAAGGAAAAAGTGAAGCCCAGCTTTTCCTTTTTATCGGACCGCGCACCGGGGCGTGTGATTTTCGACGCAAGGGAACTGGTGATCGGCTATGAGGAACCGCTGACAAAAGCAATGCATCTGGTGCTGGAGCGCAATATGCGGGTGGCGATAAAAGGTGTTAACGGTCTTGGTAAGACAACACTGCTGAAAACGCTGATGGGCAGAATTCCAGGCGTCAGCGGAAGCGTTGAGGTTGACCCGTATGCATCCATCGGCTTTTTCGAGCAGGAGGAAGCCGGAGAATCCATGAGTGCACTGGATTATTTCTGGAAAGAGTATCCGGCGATGACAAACGGTGAGGTACGTGCGGCTCTGGCAAAGTGCGGACTGACGACAGATCATATCGAATCCGGAATGTGTGTGCTTTCCGGAGGAGAACAGGCAAAGGTTCGTCTTTGCGTGCTGATGAATCGTGAGCATAACGTTTTAGTGCTGGATGAGCCTACCAACCATCTGGATGTGGATGCCAAGGAGGAGCTGAAGCGGGCATTGAAGGCCTACAAGGGAACGATCCTTCTGGTTTCCCATGACCCGGATTTCTATGGCGATATTGTGGATGAGGTCTGGAATCTGGAGGAATGGACGACAAAAATTCTGTAAAGCATTCGATGATGTGTATTCTCTGGTGCTATAATGTAAGGAAAAGAACCCGTCAGGCGGCAGGTTCTTTTTTGAATAAACGTTTAAAGACAGGAGAACTTGATCTATTCCGCAGCGGTATGCTTCAGCTTTTCCTTTAAGTCGGGATAGGCTTCACATTCCAGAATACATATGACGGCAGCATCAATCTGCGCGTTGGACAAGGTATCCACCCATCCATCATCGATTCCATACTTATGGATAATCTGTGCTTTTAATAAGGCTTTCTTGCCTTGGTCAAGACCCTCATCCTTTCCCTGTCTTTTGGCTTCCGCAGTTTGCTCTCTCAGATTTGCCTGTACTGCACGATTCGCAAACTCCACCGATTCCGCCCAGCTGAATAACGGGCCATCTTCACGCATTGCATTATATTTTCCCATAGCCACATTCACCATCCTTCTCTTCATGTTTAGTATAGCATCATCCGGATTATATGCAAGCACATAACAGAAGGTTTCAAATTCTGTCAGGTTTTCCATACCCCCGACCTCCTTCACACGCTGCCTGATCATCGGTAAAAACACAATTGCGCGATGCAGAGTATTGTTTGGTTCTTCCTGATTGTCTTCATCCTTTACCGTATAGTGACGAATCATGCGGCCTCCTGCTTTAGGCATCGAATTCATAAAGATAATCTGATAAAACGGCTTCAGCTTTGTGTAATCATCCCCCTGCTTCAGCTGTCTTCCGACCAGTCGGTAGCCATACTGCTGAAAACGCAGCTGTTCCTCCTTCGTATACCCGGATACCTGCATCTCCAAATCATAAAGGTGACCGGTTTCATCCTCCAATACAACATCCAAAACCGCTCGTTTTCCGAAAAAGACTTCCGGCAGCAGCTCCGGATTCAGCACCTGGGTTCTTTGAACCTTCAATCCATAAATTTCTTCAATAATTCTGCTTCTCAGCAATTTAGAGCCTGCATCCTCTCCAATCAGCATATACTTGAAAAAAACATCATTGTGAAAGGGAATCGGATACTCCCTTTTCATCTCTTTTTGCATATGTACAATTCTCCTTTTTTTATATACACTCTTATATACGTATCGAACATGCAAAACTCCTAAAATTTTTACAAATATTTTTATTTTTTTTATAATTGATTTTGTAAACATGAGCAAAAAAGCGCTTGTTGGCTGTTGAGGGTTTACGGAATTTGGAATGTGTCAAGGTGGTTAACCGATATCCGAATCAGGTATACAAACACATAAGCGTAACAGGAGTGCAGATAATGATGGCTTTTCCATATTGCAATGATGAATTGTTATGCTGGAATTTGCTGCAATCATAAAATCTATATATGTTGAGAAATAGGTATAAAGGTTACGTGCTATTGTATTATAATGAAAAATATGCTATATATAAGATGTAGAGTGGCAGTTAAATCAGACGGGACATATAGTAATAGATATTTACTGTGAAAAGTATCCATATGAAAATTCAGTGAAGCATGTATAAAATTTATATGTATTGAAAATGCGACAGACTTCAATACAAATATTCAAACTCGATTCCATTCCCCGCATTTTGCGCGCGGATGCAAACAGTACATGAAAGCTGATTCAAATTACTTGTTTTATCTTGAAATTGAATGTTCTTTCATCTTTCGTATATCCCCCTGCTGCAGCAGGCCGGCTTTGTTTATCTAATCAGGCATGAATAGCAACTGGAAGGAAGGTGAATGTATGTCTCAGATTTCAAAGGAAACAAAGGAATTGAACAAAACATGGGTTTCCAAACAACAGGATTTACACAAAACATACAGCAGCTATATCATCGGTGGTGGTGTACTCGTTGTTATTGTTCTTCTGATACTGCTTGCAATTATGTACCTTTGAATCTCTGCTGTATCGGCTAATAATGCGGACACAGGATATGAAAACGCATTTGCATGCTTATTCTGTTCGTTTCACATTTTGTCATTGTGACCTGCTGCAGACATAAGAAAAGAAATCTTTCTCTGTATTCCCTGTAGAAAACAAAGGTAAGATTTCTTTTTAACGAAAGATTTGTGATATACTTTTCAGGATAGCTGCAGGAGGAATAAAACATGAGAAATAAGAAAAGAGTCTTATCTGGCGGTGTTGTCGTGCTGACGGTTTTTCTGGTGTTAGGTGTATGCAAACCTGATATCGATAAATTCTGCCGTCAGAATCGAAGCATCACGGCTTTTTTTGCCAGTAAGGGTGTCGATTCGTTTGGAGAGTATCTTGGAGGCTTCATGTTTGATGCTGCAGCATTGGGTGTATGTGCTGTATTGGTTCTTTTTATTGCTCGTCATATCGGCACTCGTTTTCATAGCCTTCAGGATCGGAGGAAGAAGTAGCAAACCGATACGATTGTGAAGCCTCAGGCTGCCGGCTTACCCTGCGCATAGGTGTGAATCAGCAGACCGATGACAACGATACTGCAGCCGATCAGCTTGCGCATGGAAAACAGATCCAGCAGAAAATAATCCAGCAGCATACCGCTGGCAAGCTGTGCAACAAATACAATCAGTGTCAGCTGCAGGGGAGGAATGCGGGTTACGATACGATTTAGAATAATAATATTGATGACACCGATGACACCGCCCATAAGCAGGATAGCGTTCCCGTTTTTCATCAGCTGCGGGAGTGCGGGGGAAATATGCGGGGCAAACAGCAACAGAAAAGCCAGACTCGCCAGCAACCCGCTCGCATAATTGAAAAAGCTGCTGGATAATGCTCCGATTTTTTCCGCCAACAAGGCATTTACACTGCGACTCAATACGATACTGACTCCTGCCAGCAATGCAAAGAAAATGGAACAGATATATCTCATTCCAGCATCACCCCGATTCCTATTAAAATAATGAGCAGAGATACCAGCTTTATCGGCTGCAGTTTCTGTTTTTTTGTGCCAAGCGCACCGCTTTGTTCCAGAATGATCGAAGTCAGCATCTGTCCACATAATCCCAATGCACTAATCATAGAAGCTCCCAAAATCGTAATGGTCAGATTGTTGAAAAAGACAGTGAATACCCCGATTACACCACCCAGATATAAAAAACGGGAAGCATGGGGAAGGTCTCGAAGCGAAATGTGTTTTACTTTTAAAACGATATACATCGTCAATAACCCGCAGGCATGGATTAGAACCGTTGCGGTATACAGATCGATCAGATCAGAAAGCTGTCCGTTAAATACCATCATGACACTGACCACAATACCACTGAGTATTGCCATACTGATTGCCATATTATCACCTCGTATAGTAGAATACAGGTTTTTCTTGAACACGCATAGGACATATGTCATAATGAGAGAAGAAAGCAGATGATTAAGGAAAGGCGATACACATTGCATACCTTTTTAAAAACGGACGGAGGAAGCGTATGGAAAAAACGGCAGCCGCTTATATTCGGAAATATCGACTCGATCAGATTCTGGAGGAACGGCATATATCCATGCTGGAATTAAAAACATGGAAGCGGCGGGATATCCTTCTGCATGCAGATACCGAGCTGCATCATCTTTTGTTTCTGGTGGAGGGAAAGGCAAAGACCAGCTATATCAGTGCAAACGGACAAACGGTCCTGCACTCCTTCCTGTATCCGCTCAGTATTCTTGGTGAGGTGGAGCTTTGGAAGCAGATGCCTGTGCTGAATGAAGTGACGGCATTGAGTGAAGTAATAACACTGCAGTTGCCATTAGCTCGCTGTGAACAGTCACTCAGACAGGATGTCCGCTTTCTGCAGTATCTGGTATCAGAGCTGTCGGAAAAGCTGAAAAACAGCAATCGCAACGCATCCATCTCGCTTTCCTATCCGGTTGAAAACCGTTTGGCATCATATCTCATGGCAGTATGTGAGCGGGATGTTTTTCAGGAGGATCATGGTGAGGTTAGCAGTTTGATTGGATGCAGCTACCGGCAGCTACAGCGCTGTCTGTCACAGTTTTGTGAACAGGGGCTCATATGTAAATGTGAAAAAGGCGTTTATCGAATCAATAACCGTAAACAGCTGCAAACGCTGGGGCAGGACATCTATGGAGGAATTACATCATGAGTGTGGATATTAAAATTGTAAACAGGGGAATTTTCAAAAAGAAACTCAGTATGCATGATTTTCTGGAAACCGGTCTGCAGGCAGGCGTCATGGACAGCACCTGGCGGATGCAGCCGCTGGAGGCGGAATTGGCAGATGACTTTATCCTGTATGACCCTTCGTGTATCGCAAGAGGTATACAGGTGGTCTGGAAGCAGCCGTATGAGGTGGAGCTGTATCTGCTGCTGCCGACCTGCCATCAGGAAATCGAAGCCTTTTATGCCCTGATTCAGCACCTCTGCAAACGTTGGAAGACGAGTGCCTTTGAACAGGATGGGGAAACACAGGAGCTGCGAAGCATTGCAGGTATTAAGCAGCATCTCACCACATTCAGTGACAAGTGTCTGGGTTCCTTTCTGAAGGAGCATGCGGATGGCTGTTTCTTTTCCGCTATGCACCCACTTTGGTTTGAACAGCAGGATCATGAGGAGATGCACGACGACTTCGGAGCATGGCTGCATAACCATCAGAAGCAGGATGTTTATTATGCAGTACCACGCGTCTACCAGAAGGAGGATGGATTTTTCGGTGTATATACAATAACCTCCACCGTTGACAGTCTGTTGCCAAACAAGCCGGAGGCACCCTTTGGGATGAAGGATCCGGTAAGTGGAGAGGACATACAAATTGATACTTGGTATGCGGCCTTTTATGATTTGGAAGAGGAGACCTTTCTGGGACAGCTTCCATATGAAGCATTTGTAAAGGAAATTCATTTATCGGAATGTGAACGCTATGATGCTAAAATGCGGAAGCTGCCGGGTATGCGTGCCGCACATCAAAGAGAACTGATTCAGCAATATGGTGTGGACATCTGATGGCGCTAGAGGCAAAAAAGAACGCTGTAGTATTCTATAATCAATGGACGATGCTTCCTGCAAAGAAGATTCATGAAGGTGTTCAACATATACATGGCTAAGTATAAAAAAATGCAGCCCATGCGGATGCCAGGTTCTTTCTCGATTGCGGGTAAATATAAAACAGGGAGACTTCAACTTCTATTGATAAATACAATAGTGTTGAAGTCTCCCTTTTGCAAAAACCCTAAAATAAGAAAGAACCGTATGCCGGTCTGCATTTTTCTTATTGGATCACAGCCAGGATATTTTGTTTTCCGTACCGTTTTTAATTTTTACGATATTTGCCCTGTGCCGGTAGATCACCAGTATTGTCAACAGCCAGCTGGCCGCGACAATCTCCACGCTGATATGCAGCTGCATAACCGTGATATAGATACTGCTGGTAAGTGCAGCGCACATGCTGGACAGCGATACCATCTTACCTGCGTACAGCACAACCAGAAATACTGCGAACGGCACGATCAGATACCACGCACTCTGGAAGGTAAAAATGGATGTTGATAACAGAAATCCAAACATTGTCGCAACGGCTTTCCCACCGCGGAACCCTGCAAATACCGGATAACAGTGACCAAATGCCGCCGCAAAGCCTGCCCATATGCTCGCCTCCAGATCAAAGCAGGAAACGACACCGACAGCAACAACAACCTTTACTACATCACAGACAATGACTGAAATTCCGGCTTTTTTTCCTAACACACGTCCTGCATTGGTGCCGCCCAGATTGCCGCTTCCGAAATTGCGGACGTCTGTCTTATAGAAAAGCTTTCCGATGACGAGGGCAAACGGGATGGACCCCAGCAGATACCCCAGCCCCAGATACCAGATCCAGTTGATATTCATAGCTTCACCTCATTCATATTCGTCTATATTTTACCACCTTACCCACATAAGGAAAAGAAAAAAGAAACAATTCTTCTTATTTTCATGTTTTTAGTATATAATAATTAGGCCGTATTGCGGATTTTAAAAGAAATTTAATTGCAGGAAGGTTTTAAATTTGATACACTGAACAAAGCGGGCTGTTGATGAGATCAACGACAGCGAAATAGAAAGAGGTGATGGTATGGCAGAAAATGCATATGATGGAAGCAGTATACAGATTCTTGACGGCCTTGATGCTGTACGAAAACGACCGGGTATGTATATCGGCTCCACAGATTCCAGAGGCTTGCACCATCTGGTTTGGGAGATCGTAGACAACTCGATTGACGAGGCATTGAACGGTCATGGGGATACAATCCGCATAACGATAGAAAAAGACAACGTGATCTGCGTGGAGGATGAAGGACGGGGTATGCCGGTGGATATGCATGCCAGCGGTGTTCCCACTGTGCAGGTCATTTATACGGTACTGCATGCCGGTGGTAAATTCAGCACGAAGGGCGGCTATAAGACCAGCGGCGGTCTGCACGGTGTTGGTGCCAGCGTGGTAAATGCGCTGAGTGAATGGGTGGAGGTTACGGTTCATCGTGACGGTAAAATCTATCGCATGAGCTTTTCCGACGGGGGACGCGAGGTATCCAAGCTGGAGGTTATCGGTAAAACGAACAAAACCGGAAGCAAGGTACGCTTTAAGGCGGATAAAACAATGTTTTCAACGACGAAGTATTCCTTTCACCAGATTGCAGAGCGCGCCCAGGAGGATGCCTTCTTACTGGAGGGCTTAAAGCTTGTCGTACGCGATGAGCGCGAAGGGAAGGAACGCGAGGAGGTTTATCATTATGAGCAGGGACTGGTTGCCTTCATGGAATATCTTCATGAGGATAAGCAGGTCTTCCATAAACCGGTTGCTTTCAGCGGAATGAGCAATGATATCAAGGTGGACTGTGCCTTCCAGTATACGGACGAATATCAGGAGAATATTTTTTCCTTTGTCAACATCGTTCGTACCAAGGATGGCGGAACGCACGAAACCGGAGCGAAGAATGCCTTTACCAAGGTGTTTAACGAATACGCAAGGAAAAACGGCTTACTGAAGGAAAAGGATAAAAACTTTGAGGGAAGCGATGTCCGGGAAGGGCTGACGATCATCCTGTCACTGGGGGTGCCGGAAAATCTCTTGCAGTTTGAAGGACAGACCAAGGGCAAGCTGGGAACGGCAGAGGCGAAGGCAGCGGTGGACAGTATCGTTAGTGAAAAGCTGAGCTTTTTCCTGGAGGAAAACAAGGAGCTTGCCATCACACTAATCAAGAAGATGCAGCGTGCTTCGACGGCACGCGAGGCTGCCCGCAAGGCGCGTGAGGATGCCCGTAAGGGGAAAACCAGAGGAAAAACCGAGAAGATCCTATCCGGAAAGCTGGCGAGCGCACAGAGCAAGGATGCCAGAAAAAAAGAGCTGTATCTGGTCGAGGGGGATTCTGCCGGAGGCAGTGCCAAGCAGGGAAGAGACAGCAAATACCAGGCGATTCTTCCACTGCGCGGTAAGGTGCTGAATACCGAAAAGGCAAGCATCACCAATATCGAAAAAAATGAAGAGCTGAATACCATCATTCATGCGCTGGGAGCCGGTGTGGGTGCGAATTTTCACGCAGAGGATTCCAATTACCATAAGGTCATCATCATGACCGATGCCGATACGGATGGTGCACATATTCAGATTCTGCTGCTGACGTTCTTCTACCGTTACATGCGGGAGCTGATTGAACAGGGCATGGTGTATATCGCACTGCCGCCGCTGTACAAGCTGCAAAAGGGCAAGGAAATCCAGTATGCATGGACCGATGAGGAGCTGGATGAGCTGCGCAAAACCTTCCCGAAGGGCTTCAGTCTGCAGCGCTACAAGGGACTTGGTGAAATGAATGCGGATCAGCTGTGGGATACGACCATGTGTCCGGAAACCCGTACACTGATTCAGGTAACGATTGACGATGCGGTTGTGGCTGAGAAGCGCGTATCTGTTTTAATGGGGGATAAGGCCAATCTGCGCCGTGACTGGATCGAGGAAAACGTATCCTTTACACTGGAAGATGATTATGAAGTGGAGGCAAGACGATGAAGAAAAAAGAACTGCCTGCTGTTGAGCATCACAGCAGTGTCATTTCCTCTCCGCTGGAAGATATCATGGGGGATCGCTTCGGGCGATACTCAAAATATATTATTCAGGATCGTGCGCTGCCGGATGCAAGAGATGGTCTGAAGCCGGTGCAGCGAAGAATTTTGTATGCGATGTATGAGGATGGCAACACCTGGGACAAGGGGTATCGGAAATCTGCGAAGACGGTCGGTCTTGTCATCGGTAACTATCACCCGCACGGGGATTCCTCAGTCTATGATGCAATGGTGCGTATGTCACAGGAATGGAAGATTCGCACACCGCAGATCGACATGCAGGGAAATAACGGATCGATTGATGATGATCCCGCCGCAGCCATGCGTTACACAGAGGCAAGACTAGGGAGGATCAGTGAGCATCTGTTAAAGGATATTGAAAAGGAAACCGTGCTGTGGGCACCGAACTTCGATGATACGGCAATGGAGCCGACCGTGCTTCCTGCCCGTTATCCCAACCTGCTGGTTAACGGCATTACGGGTATTGCTGCCGGATATGCGACCAATATTCCGCCGCATAATCTGAGCGAGGCAATCGATGCGGCTGTGTATCGTATCCAGCATGCGGACTGCAGTCTGGATGAGCTGATGGAATACATACAGGGACCGGATTTTCCAACCGGAGGAATCGTACAGGGAATTGAAGGAATCCGGGAAGCCTTTGAAACCGGAAAGGGCCGCATCATCATCCGCGGTAAGGCAAGCATCGAACAGAAGAAAACTGTACAGCAGATCGTCATTACAGAAATTCCGTATGAAGTGATCAAGAGCAACATGGTCAAAAAAATTGATGATATCCGTCTGAACAAAAAAATCGAGGGGATTCTCGATGTGCGGGATGAGAGTGACCGCAACGGGTTGCGTGTCGTTGTGGATATGAAAAAGGATGCCAATGCCCAGGTGATTCTGAATTATCTGTATAAAAATACCGATCTGCAGGTTTCCTATAATTATAATGTTGTGGCGATCGTTGACAAGCGTCCGGTTCAAATGGGTCTGGCTCCGATGCTGGATGCCTTTATTGAGCATCGCCGTGAGGTGATCGAGCGCAGAAGCCGCTTCGATTTGAAAAAGAAGGAAGACCGCTGCCATATTCTGGAGGGTCTGATCAAGGCGGTATCCGTTCTGGATGAAATCATTGCATTGATTCGTGCCAGCAAGGACAAGGCGGATTCCAAGCGCCGCATCATGGATGCCTTTGCCTTCAGCGATGCACAGGCAGAGGCAATCGTTACCATGCGGCTGTATCGTCTGTCTTCCACGGATATTACGCAGCTGCGTGAGGAATATGCCGCACTGCTGAATGAAATAGAGGAGCTGCACGATATTCTGGAGAATCCAAAAATGCTGAAAAAGGTCATGATTCGTGAGTTGAATGAGGTGAAAAAGGCCTTTAAGACACCGCGTTTGACAAGTATTGAGCATGAAATTGAAGAAATCGTTATCGACAAGCTTGCGATGATCAACAGTGAACAGGTGATGTTCACCATTTCCCGTGACGGCTATTTCAAGCGGGTATCCATGCGCAGCTACGGTGCCAGCAGAGACGATATGACCGGCTTAAAGGAAGGCGATCATCTGGTCGGCTATGGGGAAGTGAATACGCTGGATCATGTATTGTTTTTTACAACACAGGGTACCTATGGCTATACGCCGGTATATGAGGTCGAGGAATCCCGCTGGAAGGAAATCGGAAGTCATATCAACTCCACGATTCGCATCAGCGGAGAAGAAAAAATCACGGATGCCTTTGTCCTGCGCAGCTTTGCGACGAATGCCTACATGATTTCCGTAACGAAAAACGGTCTTGTGAAAAAGACGGCAGTACGGGAATATGAAGTATCACGGAACAACAAAACCATGAGCAATATGAAGCTGCTGGATGGGGACGCGGTCGTGAAAACGATGATCGCCTATGCTTATGATGAAATTCTGATTGCATCGAAAAACGGCTTTGTGAGCCGGTATCCGGTATCCCTCATTCCGGAAACCTCTCCACGCTCCAAGGGTGTGAAGGCAATGAATCTGGTCCTGGATGAAATTGTCAGTGCCTGCATTTCTCACGGGGATGCTTCCCAGCTGATCGTCTTTACGGATCAGTGTCAAATGAAGCGCATCAAGCTGAGCGATGTTGATGTGACCGGACGTCCGACCAAGGGCAGCATGATCTGTAAAAAGGTGAAATCCAAGCCTTATCAGATTGCGCATATTGCACTTCATGACCTGAATGATGAGCTTGTCATCATCAATGAGGAAACGCAGAAGATTCTTGCGAAGGATATCAGTCTGATGAGCAAAGACGCCACCTTCTCCTCGCCGTTGCATACCACACAGGATTACTATTTCCTGCGGACACTTGCAGCTGTCGAGCAGCGTGAGCTGCCTGCAATACAGGGGGAAAAACAGGAGTTTGAAGAAATCGAACTGTTTGAAGACTAATTCATAGAAAAAGCCGGGGCGCTATGCTTCGGCTTTTGTCTGTTTTTAGAAGCTTCAACACGCTTCCTTTCAAAGGGCTTGTCTGTTTGAAGTCATTATGTGGTTTATGTTTGTATCAATAAAGAACCATTGCATCATTGGTATGCGAAAAAGCAGATAAAAAAGCAACCATTTTCATACAGATGATTGCTTTTTCACACTGTTTCTTTATGTAATCAGAACTGTTTGCGCTTTGATGCTGCAGGAATTTTCAGCTGATCCCGGTATTTGGCAATGGTTCTCCGAGATATTTCCAGGCCATCCTCCTTCAACAGATCACACAGCTTCTGGTCACTGTACGGCTTCTTTTTATCCTCCTGATCAATCAGCGAGCGCAGGCGCAGATGAACCTCGTTTGCACTCGTGTCCTCATTCACTCTGGCAGGAAAGAAAAACTTCAGGGGAATGATCTGCTGTTCAAATAAGATGGATTTGCCGGATACAGCACGGGATATGGTGGATTCGTGCAGGCTCAGCTTAGCCGCGATATCCTTCATGTTCAAGGGCTTCAGCTGTCCATGCTGCAAAAAGAAATCCTGCTGGACAACGGCAATGACCTCCATGATGCGCTCGATGGTGGAATTGCGCTTTTCAATACTGCTCAGCAGAGCCTCCGCCTGCTTTTGCTGCTGGCTCAGATATTTTGCTGTGTCCGCATCTGCATCCTTTACAGGAGCTTGCAAGCGCAGTCCATAGGTTTTGCGAAACATCTGTATGTGGATTTCATTCTCCTCCACAACGATCTGCATGTCCGGATTTACATAGGCGCTGCTCGTTGCATAGCGTGCCCCCGGCTTTGGGTCAAGTGAGCGGATCAGGGAAATCGCCTGCAGCACATCCTCCAGAGGTATCTGCAGCGCCTCTGCTATCGCAGGAAGCTTGTTCTCGCTAACCTCCTTCAAATAGAAGTTTACAATCATGATGGCAATCTGGGAGTAGGGAATGTCCTCAAAGCACAGCTGAATCAGCAGGCATTCCTGAAGGCTTCTGGCACAGACTCCGGCCGGCTCAAAGGTCTGTATCTCATTGATCGTATCCTCGATGTCATCCAGGCTGTACTGTGGAAGCATTCGCTGGATATCTTCATCCTTCAGCTGCAGATAGCCGTTTCCATCCAGTGAATTGATGATAAACTCTGCAAGCTCCTTATGAAGCGGATGCAGGCATGTGGCAATCTGCTCCTGCAGTACATCCGCAAGGGTCTGCTCATTTGTCACAAAATTCAAAAGCAGGTCAAAATCCTGCTGGGAATGGGATGCGGCCCCGGTTTCATAGGCATCATCAAATTCCAGCAGCGGATTTTTCTCCAGCTCCTCTTCAATCCAGGATTCCAGCTCCTGATTGTTCATTTCCAGTATTTTCAGATCCTGCTGCTGCCGAATGGATAGCTTCTGCTGCTGTGTAAGATTTTGCAGGACACGTGTTTCCAGTTTCATTTTACATCACCATTTTTATTATACATGAAATTGAAAGAGTTTTCATCTGGGAAATTTAGGTTTCTCACACAGGAATCACGAAAAGGTATGGTATAATGAACAGCATGTAAGGAGGGAAGATATGCAGATTGATACTTTACAAAGGAAAATCGATGAAACACAGGCTGTATGCAGAAGCTTAAAGCAGCGCTCCTCTTCCTATGCAATGCAGCGAGGTGTTCTGATTCTGATTGCTCTGTTTGCCCTGTTTCGCGGATATTATTATGAGCAGCTGTTTTATGCGCTCTGTGTGCTTTCACTGGGACTGTTTCTATATATCGCCGCAAAGCACAGGGCGTTGAAACAGAGGGTAGAAGATCATGAGGTTATGATGGAGGTACTGCAGGATGTACTGCGGCGCAAGAACAATGGGTGGAAAGCATTTCAGGATACCGGTTCTGAATTTCTGCATGAGGAGAATACGCAGGCATATGATCTGGATCTGTTTGGGGACGCGAGCCTGTATCAGTATCTCTGTGTGGCAAAAACCGTATACGGAAGAGAACGACTGGCAGAGCTTCTCAGTGCACAGCAGCAGTCCCGCAAAGCGATGCAAAGCCGCAGTGCTGCCGTACAGGAATGCGCCCGAAAGACGACATTCACCTTTACCCTGACACAGCTTTTAAAGCTGTATGAGCGTCATGGACAGCGAAAAAAACGTTCAACCATGGAACATATCCTAAGCTATATGGAAGAAGAACAGGTACAATATCCACGCATTGTGCGTATGCTGTGTGCTCTTGTATCCGCACTCACACTTATGATACTGCTTCTTTTTCTGTCAGGTATCATCCACTATGGCCCCGTTCTCATACTGGCTACCGTTTCTCTGTGTCTTTCGCTTTTGTTTTTTATGAAGCATGCCCAACAGCTGTCCGGCGTAGCACCACTGGCATATCTGATTGAAGATTATGAGCGAATCTTTCATCTGATTGAGGAGACTGCCTTTCAAAGTGATGCTCTTTGCAGGATTCGTTCGGATGTGGAGGAAGCTTGCGCCGCCATAAAAAAACTGCGCCGCATACTGATGCTGGTACAGCTGCGCTCCAACAGTATCCTGTTTTTCCTCGTCAACGCCTTTGGTTTGCTTGATTTCCAATGTGTGATTGCTCTGCAGGACTGGAGACAGCGCTATGGCAGAACCCTGCGCATCTGGCTGCAGGATATCGGAGAGCTGGAAAGCTACCTATCTCTTGCACAGCTGAATCTGGCGAAGGAAGCAGTCTGTATTGCGGACAGTACACCCAAACCTCCTTATCTGCATGCGGTAAATATTGTGCATCCGCTGCTGGAGGAAGGAAGTGCTGTTGCAAATTCTATAACAATCGATAACGGTACCTATATCATAACCGGCTCCAATATGTCAGGAAAAACCACCTTTTTACGAACGCTGGGCATCAATCTTGTGCTGATGCATGCAGGCGCCGGAGTCTGTGCCGATTCCTTTTGTGCCGGCAGCATGAACCTGTTTACCTCGATGCGTGTGCATGATAATGTAAGCGAGGGAATATCGACCTTTTATGCGGAAATTCTGCGCATTCAGCAAATGAATGAGGCAAGCAGAAAGCAGGAGCCGATGCTGGTTTTGATCGATGAGATTTTTAAGGGTACAAACAGCGCGGATCGCATTTACTGTGCAACAAGTGCCATTCGTCATCTGCATCAGCCGTGGATCATCACCCTGATCTCCACGCATGATTTTGAATTGTGCGAGCTGAGCGGCGACCCGGCCATACGGGCAGTGAATTATCATTTCTCGGAATATTATGAGAAGGATCGCATCTGTTTTGATTATCGGCTGAAAGAAGGAAAATGCACAACAACGAATGCCAGAGAGCTGATGCGTCTGGCCGGATTCAAGGAGGAAGTATGAGCAAAACATTTGTACTGGCTGAAAAGCCGAGTGTAGGAAGAGAGCTGGGAAGAGTTCTCGGCTGTCCGATAAAAAAGGACGGTTATATGGAGGGAAACAAGTATGTGGTTTCCTGGGCACTGGGACATCTGGTAGAGCTGGCAGACCCGCAGGATTATGATAAACGTCTGGAAACCTGGGATATGCAGGACCTTCCGATGCTGCCGGACAAAATGCAGCTGAAGGTGATCTCACAGACCGCAAGACAATACAAGCTGGTAAAGAGCCTGCTGCACCGCGGAGATATCCGTGATATTGTAATCGCTACGGATGCCGGAAGAGAAGGGGAGCTGGTGGCCCGCTGGATTCTTGAAAAGGCGGGGGTACGCAAGCCGATGAAGCGTCTGTGGATTTCGTCACAGACAGATAAGGCGATCAAGGAGGGCTTTACGCATCTGAAGGATGCCAGAGAATATGAACCCCTGTACCGCAGTGCGGTATGTCGGGCTGAGGCAGACTGGCTCGTCGGGTTGAACACCACCCGCGCGCTGACCTGTAAATTCAATGCACAGCTTTCTGCCGGTCGTGTGCAGACGCCGACACTGGCTATGATTGTCGACAGGGAAGCGGAAATCCGCAAATTCGTACCAAAGGAATATTTTACACTGCGTGTGGATGCCGGTGCCTTTGTGCTGGATTATCGCAAGAACAACAATGTGTCCATAATGGACCGTAAGCAGGCAGAGACGCTCATGAAGCAGCTGAAGCACAAGCAGATTACGATTCAGGACGTGGAGCGCAAGCGTCACAAGGAACAACCGCCGCAGCTCTATGATCTTACCGAGCTGCAAAGGGATGCCAATCAGCGCTTCGGCTTCAGTGCCAAGGAGACACTGAATTATATGCAGAGCTTATATGAAACACATAAGCTGCTGACCTATCCCCGTACAGATTCCCGCTATCTGAGTCAGGATATCGTTGGGACACTGAAGGAACGGCTGCAGGCGATTTGTATTGATGTGTATGAGCCATTTGCACGTGACTTGCTGAAAAACGGCTATAAGGTAAGCCGCCGCTTTGTCGATGATACAAAGGTATCCGACCACCACGCCATTATCCCAACCGAGGAATATGTGGAGCTGAACAGGCTTTCACCAAATGAAAAGAAAATCTATGATCTGGTGGTTCGCAGGTTTCTGGCCGTACTGGGTAAACCGAGTGAATATGAGAAGACCAGAATTCATGCGGTGTGTGAGCATATGGACTTTTATGCCAGCGGAAGGATTATGATCAGTGACGGCTGGCGCGCACTCTATCAGAAAAACGAACGCTTTGATGAGGATGAAGAGCAGGATGATGATCAGAATCTGCCTTCTCTTGCGAAGGGACAGCAATATCCAATCAGGGATGTGCGCATCACCTCGCATTTTACCAAGGCACCGGCACGCTATACGGAGGCAACCCTGTTATCGGCTATGGAGCATCCATCGAAATTTATCAGTAACAGCCGTATGAAGGCTGTGTTAGAGGATGCGAATGGAATCGGTACCGTGGCAACACGTGCGGATATCATTGAAAAGCTGTTCAAAACCAACTATATTGAAAAACGCGGGAACTCCATCTATCCGCTAAGCAAGGGAATCCAGCTGGTATCGCTGGTACCGGAGGAGCTACGCTCTCCGCTGTTGACGGCGACCTGGGAGGAAAAGCTTACCGCAATCAGCAAGGGGAAGCTGAAGGATAAAAGCTTTATGAAGGAAATGCGCAGCTATGCCAGTGACCTAGTTGAAAAGGTGAAAAACAGTGAGGCAAGCTACCGCCATGACAATATGACGCAGAAGAAATGTCCTGAATGCGGCAGCAACCTGCTGGAAATCAACGGAAAGCGCGGAAAGCTCTTAGCCTGCAGCAGTCCTTCCTGCAAATACAAGCAGAATCTGTCGTTCACCAGCAATGCCCGTTGTCCGAAATGCCATAAGAAGCTGAATATAGTCGGAGAAAAGGAAAAGCGTCTGTATACCTGTGTGTGCGGCTTTCGTGAGAAATTCGACCGCTTCAATGAGCAGCTGAAGGAAAAGCGCAATGTTGCCGGACGTGCAGAGCTGCAGGATTTCAATAAAAAGCAGGAGGCTGAAAAAAAGCAGGAAAAGAGTGCCTTTCAGCTCGCCTGGGAAGCTGCACAAAAAGCAAAGGAGTGAGACTGTGAAACAGGCAATCGTTCACATTGCGCTTGTCGTACGTGATTATGATGAAGCCATTGAGTTTTATACGAACAAGCTGCATTTCACCCTTGTAGAGGATACCTATCAGCCGCAGCAGGATAAGCGCTGGGTTGTTGTGTCACCGCCGGGAGGTAACGCTACGACGATTCTGCTCGCAAAGGCTTCCAAACCACGACAGGAGGCTTTTATCGGTGATCAGGCAGGTGGCCGTGTCTTCCTGTTTCTTGCGACGGATGATTTCAAAAGAGACTATTGGGATATGAAGAAAAACGGCATTCACTTTGTACGAAAACCCAAAGAGGCGGATTACGGCACTGTTGCCGTATTTGAAGACCTGTATGGAAACCTCTGGGATCTGGTACAGTTTCAAGAGGGACATCCGATGTGTAAACGTCTGTAACGTGAATCGCCAGTACTGCAGCTGCACGTATACGGGTGGCTGCATTTTCTTATTGTATGCTGTGTTTGCGGATGAAATAGGATATCGTTAAGAAAAGGAAAACGCCTGCGCAGTAAAGCTTCACGGTGATGTCTATACCGGTGTTTGTTATGCTTATGATCATAATCACTGGCTTTATTCTAACAACGGGAAAAGGAATCAGGCAGTGCAAATCAATCTGCAGAGTGCCTGAAGGCATAGTTACAGTAACGCTAGCGTTAACATAAGAAAAGAAATGGAGAATACGATGAAGGAAATACAATTTTTAAAGGGAGAACGGGTGTATCTGCGCCCGTTTACAGAAGAGGATACGGATTTTTTTGATGTCTGGTACAACGATGCGCTGACAAGGGCGAAGATTGCCGCACCGTATCCGACAACGGCTGCACAGTCTTTACAATGTGTGCAGCGCAGCGGACATGACTGTATATGGCTGGCGATCGTTACCTGTGAGAAACATGAAGTAATTGGAGAAATCGGACTGCTGCGGATGTATCCTGCCTGGGGGACAAGTGATCTGACGATTATCATTCCCCATGAGGCACATCAGGGGAAAGGCTATGGCACAGAGGCAATCCGCCTGCTGATGGATTATGCCTTTGGCGATCTCGGCTTTCACAGGCTGGCCATCGGTGTTGTGGGATTCAATACAGATGCTTTACGATTTTACAAGAAAAACGGATTTAAGAAAGAGGGAATTCAGGAAGACGGCTATTACTACCATTATGAATACCACGATTTCATCATGATGCGGATTTTAAAGGAAGAATTTCTGCAGCTTATAAGACAAAAATAAATAAAACAGTGGCAAAATCCTGATTTCAAACAGGTCACTTTTATTGAGATACGTACGCTGTTATCAAATAGCATAATATGTCTTTTTCAAGTATGCGTATGGATATCCATTCTCGGTTTCTCTTTAAAAAATTTTGGAAACTATCGGGATACAGAGAAAATCTGTCAGAATGGCTAGGGTGGTGGAATCTTAGCGGATAAGGGCTAAATTTGCTTATTTCATTCAGGATGATTCACTATCTCACATGTAGATATGTATAACGGAAAGTAGATCAGAAAAGTGAGCAGTAGATGCATGATTGACATAATACTGACGAAGCGGTTGCAGGAGCTATCGTAGGTTATAATATACAAAAACGATGGAGAGGATAATTGGATTTTTATCTTAACCATCGCTTTTTCTATATTGTATTTTTCTTTTGGAATTCAGTTATTGCTCAAAAAATTGAAGCGATAAGATAAATGCTATACCTATCCAAAAAGATACGGAACAGGCCAGGAACAGTTTCTTATCTTTCTTTGCAATGAAACTAAATAGTATTTCAAACACTATGATTCCCATCAGGACACTGAGCATACAGATTTCCTTCCTTTACCGAAAAAATTCGATTGACCTGTCCTTTGGCAGGCAGAACCGTCACAGACTGTTTTATTGCTTGGCACCTTTCCCTCAGACAAGGTACAGGTTTGCATACTGTATGGCAATGATCGTTTTGGCATCTTTAATCGTCCCATCGTTCACCATAGCGGCAGCCTTGCGGATATCCACCCATAGCGTTTCGATTTCCTCATCCTCATCCATGGCGCGGGGATGCTCCACCGGAATCAGCTTTTTTGTCCAGTACAGATAGATTTTCTCACTGCAGAAGCCGGGTGTCGAGTACATGGCACAAAGCGTTTCCAGCCGTTCGCTCGTATAGCCGCTTTCCTCCTCCAGCTCCCGTAAACCGCACAGATACGGATCCTCTCCCTTTTCCAGCTTTCCTGCAGGAATCTCCAGAGTTTCCTTCTGAATTGCATAGCGGTACTGTTTGACCAGTAAAATTTTTCCATCCCTGATAGCGAGGACACCGACACCGCCGTCATGATGAATCACATCTCTGGGATATGTTTTTCCCTTGATTTCAACCTCATCCCGGCTCATGTGAAAGATCGTTCCCTCATATACCGGTGTAGAAGATATTTTTTTCTGCATTGTATTCACCTCGTGTTCTAATTATAACCTAGAAAAGGTGCGAAAGCTAGAGCTGTTCCAGGATTCCCTGTGCAATGCTTTGAGCGAGTGCATTCTGTCCTTCCTCGCTGCACATATAGGCTGCATCCGCACTGTCGGTGATGAAGCCAAGCTCCAGCAGCATGGCAGGCACAGGGTTGCTGTCAATCACATACAACGAGCTATCCTGTGTGCTTTTCAAGCCGCGATTCTGCGTGTATCCCAGCTGCATCAGCTTCTGCTCAATGGACTGCGCCATGGCTGTAATCGTATCATTTTCATAATCGATATAGGCTTCAAAGCCGCTGGCACCATCCCCGTATTCACTGGCATTGGTATGTATGGAAATATAATAATCCGCTCCTGCTTCCTCTCCAATGGCAACGCGGGTGCGAAGATCGTCCCTGTTATCATTTGACCATATGACCTCATCACTGGTGCGTGTATATACCACCGTATAGCCTGCCTTCTCCAGCTGCTCTCCGATTTTCTGCGTGATCGCAAGGGTAATATCCTTTTCATAAACCCCGTCATAGGAAATGCTGCCGGTATCATATCCGCCATGTCCTGCGTCCAGTACAATCACGTTACCCGTAGTGTAGGATGCTGCTTCCACCTGCAACGGGCTGCCTGTTGATGTGTCAGTAAGCCATGCATAGGTCTTTTGTGCTGCCGCACTCAGAGAACCAATCGCCAGACACAGCATAAGAAGGCGACCCCATCTTCGTATATTTCTCATGTAATCACTTCCTTTTTACAGCTACATTATCAGGGAAATGGCTGTTCGGCACTTGTTTGTTTCGTGATGTTTTTCTGAACTCGTTTTATAACTCCATAAAACATGTGCATACTAGCCATGAAGGAGTGATTATGATGGATAAGAAAACATTGCAGGATACTGCAAAAAAACATGTACCTGCTCAGCACAAGGGCAGAAATGCACTGATTGCATTCATCAGCGGAGGAGCTCTTGCTGTTGTGGCACAGCTGTTTATGATGCTGTGTATGAATATGTTCGATTTGGATAAGGATACCGCGGGTTCGGTGACCGTCGTTACGGTGATACTGATTACAGCAGTGCTGACCGGCTTCGGTGTCTATGATAAGGCAGCACAGAAATGCGGTGCGGGATTGTTTATTCCCATCAGCGGTTTTGCGAACTGTCTGACCTCCTGTGCGATAGAGGGGCGTACAGAGGGACCGATTTTCGGTATCGGCAGCAATATGTTTAAGCTGGCAGGCTCGGTTCTGACTTATGGAATCACAGCGGCATTCGTCTTTGGTACGATTCGCTACCTGCTTTTTGGTGCCTGATATGCATACAGTTACATTTAAAAACGTCTATGTACAGGCGCGCTCTACTGTTGTAGGGCCATTGGAAAAAGAGGGGCCGCTGGGAAGCCTTTTTGATAAGAGCTATGCGGATGCTTACTGCGGGGAGTCCAGCTTTGAAAAGGCGGAACGTGTCCTGCTGGCTGATGCCGTTGACCTGACCCTGCGTAAAGCAGGCAAGGGCGTAAGTGATATTGATCTGCTGGTCGGCGGTGATCTCATCAATCAATTGACCAGCTCGCATTATTTCGCCAAGGATCTGGAGGTTCCCTTTCTTGGAATGTATGGTGCCTGCTCCACTTCCTCTCTGGTTATCGGTAACGGCTCCGTATGGGTAGAGCATGAGCTGGCGAAGCAGGTTTTGGCCTTTACCAGCTCACATGTGGCAACTGCCGAGCGGCAGTTTCGCTTCCCCAACGAATATGGAATTCAGAAAAAGGAAACGACGACCTCGACAGTGACAGGCGCCGGTGCTGTATTGCTGTCAAATCAGAAAAGCAACATCCGGGTAACTGCCTTCACCCCGGGCAGAATCGTCGACTGGGATCATAAGGACGCCAATGATATGGGGCTGGCAATGGCACCGGCTGCCTATGATACGATTACCCGTCATCTGAAGGATATGCATCGTGAGCTGAAGGATTATGACATGATTGTTACCGGGGATTTATCAAAAATCGGATTCTCCTTTCTGGTTGATCTTATGAATCAGGAGGGCTATAACATTGATAACCGCCTGCATGACTGCGGCTTGATGATTTATGATTTTGAGCATCAGGATATCTTCTGCGGCGGCAGCGGATGTGCCTGCAGTATGTGCGTATCCATGGCAAAGCTGCTGAAGAAGCTTGAGGACGGGGAGTGTTCCCGCATTATGGTGGTTGCGACAGGTGCACTGCTTTCACCGGTGGCGGTTGCACAGAAGGGAACCATACCATGTATTGCACATGCCATCGTATACGAAAGGAGTGATGTGAAATGATGACTTTTATCAGCGCGTTTGTCGTCTGCGGCGGAATCTGCCTTGCAGGACAGCTGATCTATGATAATACCAAGCTTACAGCGGGGCATATCACTTCTTTATTTGTGGTGATCGGAGCGGCACTGGATACCTTTGGATGGTATGACAAGCTGTTGGAGTTTGCCGGTATGGGTGCCTCTTTGCCGATTACCAGCTTTGGACATTCTCTGATTCACGGTGCTCTGGCAAAAGCACAGAGTGATGGCATCATGGGGATTCTGCTAGGTATGTTTGACTTGACGGCGGCCGGAATCACCAGTGCCATTCTGTTTGCCTTTCTGGCAGCACTTGTGTTTCGCGCCAAATCCTAATGATGAAGCTGACACAGCGCCTGGAGGAAGTCCGCACTGCATTGTCGCCGTCCTTTGACATTGTCTACCGCCATGTCACGATTCAGAATACACAGGCATGGCTGATATTCCTTTCCTCCCTTTCTGACAGTGAGCTGATCGCATCTCTGGTGGAGGGCTTTGTAATCACAGCAGGAAATGATTTGCACATCACCTTTTATCCCGGTGCAGTTGATAAGGTGACCGATCAAAAAAAAGCAATCACCAATATGCTGAGCGGACAGTGTCTGGTGCTGATGGATAACAACGAGGTCTACTATTGCATAGAAACCAGGCATTATCCGGCAAGATCCACAGCAGAGCCGAATGTGGAGAAAAGCGTACGCGGAGCCCATGACGGCTTCGTGGAAAATGTTATCCTCAATGTCGGCCTGATCCGCCGCAGAATCCGCGATCCGCGCCTGGTTGTCACGATGAACAAGGAAGGTGTTAAGACGCGAACGGACGTTGCCTATCTGTATATTGACGGTCTGGTGGATGTGGATGTGCTGCATGATTTTGAAAGCCGTATGCATACACTGCCGGAGGCGGAAATCCTCAGCGAGCGAAATCTGGTGGAGCTGCTGTATGGGAAAACATGGAATCCCTATCCGCATGTCCGCTATTGTGAGCGTCCGGATATCTGTGCAATTCACCTGCTACAGGGGTATCTGATTGCACTTGTCGATAATTCTCCTACCGGTGTAATCCTTCCGACAACGTTTTTTGAACAGACCAAGCAGATTGAGGAATACACACAGACAACGCTGGTGGCAACCTTTACCCGTGTCCTGCGTCTGATCGGCATTGTGTTTTCTCTATATCTATTGCCGCTGTGGATTGCACTGGTCATCGACCAGAATCCGACATTGCTCAATATACCGATTCAGCATGTTAATGTGTATCAGTTTGGGTTTCAGGTGATTCTGGCGGATATCATTGTGGAATGGATCCGACAGTCTCTGATACATACACCGACCATCCTTTCCAGCATCATGAGCTTTGTGGCTGTGTTTCTGCTGGGGGATATGGCAATTGAACTGGGAGCCTATACAAAAGAGGTTCTCATCATGGTGGCCCTGGTCAATATCGGCAATCTGCTGACACCGAGCTATGAGCTGTCTCTGGCCAATAAGGTATTTCGAATCTTTATCGGCTTTCTGGCACTCATGTTCGGCATCAGCGGCTTCTGCGTCGGTGTCCTGCTGCACATTGTGATACTGCTGTCAACAAAGACCATCAAATTTCCATACCTGTATCCGCTCATTCCGTTTTCCTATAAGGAATGCGGCCGAATTTTATTCGGTGCACCTATCAAGGTCAACCGAGATACATCCTCTAAATCAACCAAGGGTTAATGAAGAACAGATGCGCATTTCTGTTCTTTCCCAGTATCAGGCTTCTGTTTGGTGTCTTCTGTGTTCCTTGGGGAAGGAAAGCGGGTAGGTTACAAAATGCTGTGGAGCCGACCGTGTCTTCTGTTAGGAAAGCTTGTGCGCATGGGAGCTTTTGCGGCTGTCTGTGGCAGGCAGCCTGTACCTTTTCCATACATGGGATGCATGTATCCTACATACAAAAAAGACTTGAAGAAGCTGTCATTCGTTTGTAAACAAGGCGATTCTGCATAAAAAAGATGAAAAATAAGGACTGTGTGAAAATTTATCTACATTTTCATGCGGTTTTTTGCTATAATAAAAAAATGCGAGGTGATTTCTATGGCGTTTACGGTGACAATCGATCAGTTTGAGGGTCCGCTTGACCTGATGCTGCATCTGATCAAGGATAATAAGCTGGATTTGTTCGAGCTGGATATGGACCTGCTGACGGATCAGTATCTGCATTATCTAAATGCCATGGAATCAATGCATCTGGAAATTGCAAGTGAATATCTGGCAGAGCTGGCTGGTCTGATTGAATATAAAAGCAAGAAGCTGCTGCCACGGGAAAAGGTTGTCATTGAAGAAGAGTATGAGGAGGATCAGCGGGAGAAGCTGGTTCGCCGATTGCTGGAATATCAGCGCTATAAGGAAATCAGCGAGCAGTTTGAACAGAAATATGAGGAACGCCAGCTGATGATGAGTAAGCCGATGAGTGAGGAAACACAGAAATGGCTGCATACAACGGTGGAAGGGGAATTTGTGGGGAATCCCTATGATCTCATTAAGGCGATGAACCGTGTGCTGCGCAGAGCGGCGCTGACACATCCTTATGAAACCAGAATGACGGTCAAGGAGTTATCTCTGGATGAGCGTGTTATACAAATTAAGAGCCGGCTAAAGAACTGGGTAGGAAAGATGAGCTTTGAGGAGCTGTGCAGTGACTGCACGGATCTGCACATGATTATCGTTACGTTTCTGTCCGTTCTTGATTTAATCAAGCATAAGGAAATGACCTTCCACATAGATGAAGAAGAAAACATATGGATCATTCGAGGTGAACAAGTATATGCATGAGCATGAAAAACGGGTTCTTGAGGGACTGCTTTTTCTGAGCGGTGATGAGGGACTGAGCATCGAGCAGCTGAACGGCTGTGTCGAGGAGCTGGATAAAAAGGAAATTGAAGTAGTACTGGATGAGCTGATGCAGGATTATCTTGCGGATGTGCACGGAATCGAGCTGGTTCGCTTTGGAGGAATTTATAAATTCGTATCCAAGGAGGCAATCCATCCGTATGCGCAAAAGCTGTTCAGCTCTACCAAGGTGGCAACGCTATCCAATGCCGCATTGGAAACTTTGGCAATCATTGCCTATAAGCAGCCAATCACCCGTGCAGAAATCGAGGAAATACGCGGTGTGAGCTGTGATATGATGGTGCGTAAGCTGCTGGCGAGAAATCTCATCAAGGAATGCGGCAGAAGCGATGCACCGGGCAGACCGTTTTTATATGAGGTAACGGAGGAATTTATGGATACCTTTAAGCTGGTCAGTCTGAAGGAGCTCCCGGAGCTTCCGGATTTCAAGGACACCATGGAGGAAGAGCTGTTTGAGGAATAGCTCTTTTTTAATATGGATGAAGACCGAGGCAGGACAGTGAAACAGAGTTCTTCCTCGATTTTTGAAGAAAGCTGTAAAAAACGTTGAGAAGATAAACGCTGCGTTGGCGGATACTTCTTCTTTTTCAGCTTTATGTGCGTAAGAACAGAAACAGATAAGTTTTGTTTTGTTACGTTTGTGGAAAAGTCACAACTTTTCCACTGTATAAAGGCAGGGTATTGTGGGAAACTGCAATCTTTTCCATATTTTCGCATATTATTCCACAATACTTTACACATGTATCATTGCAGACTATACTGTAAGTGTACCAAGGAAAGGTACTTAAAAAAGCTTATATACAGGCTGGTACTGCAGAAAACTGGATAGATACGGAAACGATATAATAAAAGAACGGATTCCGTGCACTGGTCAGCGAGTAGGTGGACACCTGTAAAGGCTGTGAGAATCCCGGAAGAAGAAACTGATGAGACTTATAAATACGAAGAACGTATGAGAATTAAGGAAGTCAGGAAACAGGTATTTGGAAGGGAAGCTCGGACATGGGGACGAAAGCAGGCAGAAATTGAAAAGAGCGAGTACGCCAGAACAACGAATGCTGTGAATGTAGGAAGCATGGAAGAGTAGCTCATAGCTGTGGATTACGGATATCGAAACTGGTGAGACTTATAAGTGCGGGAAACGTACGAGAGTTAAGGAAATCAGGAAACGGGTAGAGTCCGTAATGCACGTATATAGAAAAAGGAGAACGCAAAGGAAAAGGCGTTCTCTTTTTTTGCGTGCGCACATATACTTTCGTAGGTGATGTGAATGAAACGAAGTCTTTGTATCCTGCTGTGTCTGCTGCTGCAGCTGATGAGTGTCCATGCGGAGAGCTATGTGGTGTTGAGTGGTGCGGACAATACGATTGTAGAAGAAAAAAACAAGGATGAAAAGCAGAGTGTGGCATCTATTTCCAAAATCATGACCGCTGTGATCGCGATTGAGCATGGGCAATTGGATGAATCCTTTGCAGTTGATGATGAAATCAATAAGGCCTATGGAAGCAGTGTCTATCTGAAGCAGGGACAGCAGGTAACCATGCGGGATCTGCTGTATGGACTGATGCTGAGAAGCGGAAACGATGCAGCGGTGGAAATCGCAAAGCATGTTGCCGGCTCTCAGGAAGCCTTTGTTGAGCTGATGAATCGAAAGGCGGCAGAAATCGGCATGAGCAATACGACGTTTTCCAATCCCAGCGGTCTGGATGAGGAGGATGGCGGCAATATATCTACAGCCAATGATATGGCGGTATTGATGAGCTATGCGATGAAAAACAAAGAATTTCGTACCATTACCGGAAGCAAATATTATACGACTGACTGGAATATGCGCTGGAAAAATAAAAACCGTCTGCTGTTTGACTACCCCTTTACCGTCGGCGGAAAAACCGGCTTCACCAAAAAGGCCGGGCGGACACTGGTGAGTGCTGCTGAGCATGACGGGGTGGAAAGCATTGTGGTGACGCTGCAGGAGGGGGATGATTTCGCCTTCCATGAACAAAAGCATACCGAGGTGTTTCAGAAGATGGATGTGGTAACGATCATGCGCAAGGGTGACTATACGGTAAACGGCAGGAAATTCCATGTCCCGGAAACGCTGAAGGTAACACTGCATAAGGACGGCAGTGACAAGCTGCGCGTTAAGACACACTTTGACCATAAGGATTTTGTTGTTGAGGTACAGAAAAATGATGACGTGAATGTATACAGCTTCGCAAGTAAAAGGGCAAGGGGAGGAGGTCTGTTTTCGTGAATATCATCTGGCTGCTCATCGTGCTTGTCACGGTTCTCTACTGTCTGATGACCGGGAATGTGAGCATCATCAATGATGTTTTTCTCAATGTGGGCAAGGAAACCCTCGACTTTGTGATTCCGCTGCTGTGTGTGACCTGCTTCTGGAACGGAATTCTTTACATCGCACGGGATGCCGGAATCATTCATGGCTTGGAACGGCTGTTTCATCCTCTGCTGAAGCGGCTATTTCCGGATTTGAAGGACGATGAGGAAACACTGGGCTATGTGGCAACCAACGTGGTCGTCAACATGGTGGGGCTGGGCTCTGCGGCAACACCGGTCGGCCTGCAGGCGATGAAGGGCATGCAGCGGCACAATCCGGATAAGGATACGGCCTCCCGCTCCATGATCACCTTTCTCGTCTTGAATACGGCTGGTGTTACCCTGCTGTCCACGACGCTGATTGCCATGCGGGCCTCCTTCCACTCCCTGAATGTGACCGGCTTTATGCCCTATGCCATTGTATCGACGATGTTTGCCTCTGTTGTCGGTCTGAGTATTGACCGCTGGTGGAATTACCGTGATTAACACAGATTATATATTGCCGGTCCTTGTGCTGGTCATCGTCGCCGTCGCCCTGCTTCGCCGCATCAATGCCTACCATTCCTTTACCGAGGGTGTCAAGGACGGGATGAAGCTGTTTCTGGATATTTATCCCGCGCTGCTTGCCATGATGTGTGCAATCGCGCTTTTGCGCCAGAGCGGACTGATGGATATGCTGTGCAGCGCACTGGCTGCTCATATTGCGAATATCCCCAAGGAAATCTGGCCAATGGTAATCTTTCGCCCGATTTCCGGAAGCGCCTCTTTGGCAGTGCTGGTCGATATCTTTCAGGTTTGCGGTGTTGATTCGCTGGCCGGCAATATGGCCAGCATCATTCAGGGCTCTACCGATACGACCGTCTATGTGATCACCCTGTATTTTTCCAGTGTGGGAATCCGTAGAATCAAGAATGCGCTGGCGATCGGACTGCTGGCGGATGTGGCCGGGATTTCCATGGCCATTCTGCTGGCACTGTATGTGTTTGCGTAATAAAGATATAAATAACAGGAGGAATGAAAATGGCAGATATGAACGATGTAAAAAACAGATTAAAGAATATGCTGGCAGTGAATGAGGAAAAGGCTGCTGTGGCTGCGGAAAAAAGCGACCATGTTGTCTGTGTGTTTCGTCTGGACAGCTTTGATGATGTAGAGGCTGTGGGTGAGGCTTTGAAAAAGAATTTTCTGGTGTTGCTGGATATCACGGCATGCGATGAGGAGTGTGCACGCAGAATTCGTGACTTCATGAAGGGCGTTGCCTATCCGATGCAGGTATGGATTCAGGAGATGAGCGAGAACATTCTGGTATATCTGCCGGATGGCTATCAGATTCAGGAATTCCAGAATTAGTCGATTTTGCTTTTCAAAGCGCAGCATTTCATGTACAATACCCATGTGAGGTGTATAGTATATGGAACGATTACAGAAAGTGATTGCGGCAGCCGGAATCACATCAAGAAGAAAAGCTGAGGTTCTGATCAGCGAGGGAAGAGTCGCTGTGAATGGAGAAATCATAACAGAACTTGGATATAAGGTAAAGCGCGGTGATCTCATTGAGGTGGACGGCAAGGCGATTGAAAAGGAAGATAAGGTCTATTTTCTGATGAACAAGCCGAAGCGCACCATGTGTACTAGCGATGATGAATTCGGAAGACAGACCGTGGTGGATCTGGTGGATTGCAGGCAGCGTATTTTTACCGTGGGACGTCTGGATTATGATACCAGCGGGGTGATTATTCTAACCAATGACGGGGATTTCGCAAATGAGATCATTCATCCGCGATATCACATTCCCAAGGTGTACAATCTGACAATCAATGGCATATTGACGCCGGAGGATATGAAGAAAATAAAGGCGGGTATCGTGCTGGATGACGGCATTAAGACTCTGTCTGCGAAATATCGCATGACGGAAAAGGACACAGAGAAAAATCAGTGCAGCTTTGATTTGACGATTGTCGAGGGAAGAAACCGGCAGATCAAGCGGATGATGGAGGCGCTTGGCTATGAGGTGCGCCGTCTGCACCGCAGCAAGCTCGCCTTCCTGCATTGCAGTGATCTGCGGCAGGGAGAGTACCGTGTGCTGAAGCCCTTTGAGGTGAAGCAGTTGCGCAGTCTTGCTCAAAAGGGAGAAATGAAGCAGCGCTAGCAATCGCTGTTGGCTTTTTTGACAGGTGCAGCAATAACAGAAGCCATAAGGATATGCAGGCAGATATGAAAAGCCTGAACGTGAGCATGAGAAAAGAGGAACGAATCAGGCAAAGGATGTCGGATTCGTTTTTTGTGCTGTTTCCACATGTGTGCTTACGTTTCTGAAATGTTTTTTTTGTTGAAGAAACACAGAAAATGATGTATGATTAACGCGGTGATTTTATGCAGCAATATTTTGTAAATACACTGGCGATGCCAGGAAAATTGATACCGATGACAAAGGAACAGACACATCACATCCGCCGCGTTATGCGTATGCAGCAGGGGGATGTGATTCGTGTTGCCGACAACAGCGGCCGCGTACTGCTGGCGGAAGTGGAATATCATCAGGAGGAAGCAGCGGCACGAGTGGTAAGGGAAGTGCGTGATCGCTCCCGAACAAGTGTAGAGCTGATTCTTGCACAGGGGATGATCAAGGGGGAGAAATGGGACTATCTGCTGCAGAAAAGTGCAGAGCTGGGGGTGGCGGAAATCATTCCGTTTGTATCCAGTCGCTGTGTTGTAAAAATCAAGGATGAGAAATCGGAAAAGAAAATTGTACGATGGAATAAAATTTTATGTGAGGCCTGTGAGCAGTGCAAGCGCTCTACGCTGGTGCGTCTGCAGCCGCCCTGCACATTCTCACAGCTGTCGCAGATCGATGCCGACCTGCGGCTGATAGCCTATGAGGATGCCGATTGCAAAAGCGAGCGCCTGTGTGAGGTGCTGCGTGCACATCCATCCCCAAAGCGTGTTTTGATGGTGGTAGGCAGTGAGGGCGGCTTTTCGGCGGATGAGGTTGAAGCGCTGACTGCATCCGGCTTTCACCGCGTATCTTTAGGCGGACGGATACTGCGTGCGGAAACAGCGGCAATCTCGCTGCTGAATTCCATTGAGTTTTACTACGATATGGCAGGTGAAAAAGATGAAGACGATATATGATCGGCTGAATAAGGTGTATGATAAGACACTTCTGGATCAAAAGGATATCCGGAAGCATTACCGTACCATCTGCGACCTGCTGGAGGAATATCAAATTCCCCACGACGGGAAAAGCGATGATGCTGTGATACAGAATGAAATCGTCTATGAATCCCTGCTCGTAAAACGGCAGTTCGAGGATGTTTTTTTTGATACCTATGTAAAAATGTTCGATTACTGGTATGATCTGAATTATCTGGAGCGTAAGGCACAGATGAATGTGGATGTGGAACGCTTCGTGAAAGAGCTCCGGCATTTTGAGGCGGATGGTGAAACGATTTATATGCCTGCCTTTGCGCCGGGCTTTAATCATCTTTATCATACGGAAATCGTGCTGCTGGATTTGAAGCAGTATCATAAATTCATCCGGGAGTGCGCAAAGGAAGTGCAGTACAGGCGCTATGGTGCCAAGCCGTTTCAGTATGGCTTTTCCAGCTGTGAGCTGCTGGCGGAGGCGGATGAGGGCTATGTCGTCTTCCATCCGGTCCTGCATCGCTGGTATCTGTATGATGCAGGCGGATTAAAGCGCAGCGTATCCGTGGATATGAAGCAGGAGCTGCAGGAGGACTGGAAGCAGGAAATCGCACTACTTCTGTTAAAGGAGCAGCACGAAGCACTCGTTGCGTTTTTGAACGAGCATGCACTAATCAAAAAACGATTGGGCAGAAAGCTGGAAAAGCTGCTGGAGAAGCAAAAGAAAAAGCAGGAAAAGAAGGCAGACAAGGAGTGACGACATGACGACATTTGCAATAGCCACACTGGGCTGCAAGGTAAATACATATGAATCACAGGGCTATGAGAGTGCCCTGGTGGATAAGGGCTATGAACAGGTATCCTTTAAAGAAAAAGCGGATGTCTATATCATCAACACCTGTGCCGTGACCAATACGGCCGGCAGTAAATCCCGTCAGAAAATTCATGCGGCCATCGCTTTGAATCCGGAGGCGCTGATTGCCGTTGTCGGCTGCTATGCACAGACGGCAAGCGAACAGCTGGAGCAGGATGCCAATATTGATATTCTGCTGGGAAGTGATGGAAAAAGCAGACTGGCGGATATGATTGAGGAGGGTCTTCGAAAGAAGCGTCCGCAGAAGCTCATTCATGATGTCCGCAAGGTCAATGTGTTTGAGGCGCTTCCGATTCATCGCTTCGAGCATCAGACACGGGCTTTTTTGAAAATACAGGACGGCTGCAATCAGTTTTGCAGCTATTGTATCATACCGTTTGCACGCGGAGCGGAGCGCTCGTTGCCGGAGGATGAGGTACTTGCCATCGCACGAAGTCTGAGCGAAAGCGGCCATCGGGAAATCGTGCTGAGCGGCATCCATACCGGACGCTACGGCAATGGCATCAACAGCAGTCTGTGCCAGCTGATGAAGCGCATGGTGAAGGAAATTCCCAAGCTGCAAAGAATTCGTATCTCCTCGATTGAAATGAATGAAATCACGGATGAGCTGCTGGAATTTATAAAGGGGGAAGAAAAAATCGCCCGGCATCTGCATATTCCCGTGCAGTCTGCCAATACTACGGTATTGAAGAATATGAATCGTCCCTATACGATAGCATGGTTTATGGAACGGGTGGACTATATCCGCTCCCTTATTCCGGATATTTCCATATCCAGCGATGTCATTACCGGGTTTCCGCAGGAAAGTGAAGAGCAGTTTCAGGATACCCTGGATAATATCGCTCGCATGCGCCTAAGCTTTCTGCATGTGTTCCCGTATTCCCGCCGCGATCATACAGCGGCTGCGCAGATGAGCGGTCATCTGGAAAATAAAATAAAGAAAGAACGCGCATCAAGACTTGCGAATCTTTCCAAACAGTTATATACTGCTTATAAACAGAATTTCATTGGAAAGGAAGTTTCTGTCATTTTTGAGAAGGAAAAAGATGGAAAACTGATCGGACACAGCAGTGAATACCTGGAGGTCGCAGCAGCGGCTCCGCTTGCCTGGCTGCATACGATGCATACCGTACGCATCACGGCACTGGACGGGGATTTGCTGGTTGGCTGTCCGCTAAAGGAGGAGTCTTATGAAGCTGTCTCAAATGTTTGAAAATGCCCCGGAGATTGAAATTGCAGGGCTGTGCATCGATTCCCGCTGCGCCAAGGCGAATGATATGTATTTCTGCATGGAGGGCATGGTGCATGACGGGCATGAATTTATTGATGATGTCATTGAAAAGGGTGTAAAATGCATCGTGCATTCCAAGCCGGTGGACGATATGAAAAAAGGGGTAGCCTATATTCAGGTGGAAAATGTCAATCGCACACTGAATCGGGTGGCGTCCATGTTTTATGGGCATCCAAGCCGTAAAATGAAGGTGTTCGGTGTTACCGGAACAAACGGGAAGAGCACCATCACCAGCATTATTCGGGATGTATATTCCCATTTTGCGCCCTGTGGCTATATTGGAACGATATCCATCAGCTATGGAGAGGTGACTCTGCCGCCGTCTTTGACAACGCCGGATGCTGTACTGATTCATAAAACGATGAAGGATATGGTGGAGCATGGCATGCAGGCGGTTGCTTTGGAGGTCAGCTCGCACGGTCTGGAGCTGGGACGTGTGCAGAGCGTGGATTTTGATGTCGCTGTGTTCAGTAATCTGACCTATGACCATCTGGATTTTCACGGTACGATCGAGCATTACTTCGAAGCGAAGAAAAAGCTGTTCACCAATCTGAAAAAAGAGGGCGTTGCTGTGTTGAATGCGGATGATGCCTATGTGGATCAGCTGGCGGATGCTACCGAGGCCAGTGTTGTTACCTATGGCATTGACAATCACGCGACCTATCAGGCGGAAAATATCCGGATTGAGAAAACGGGATCACGGTTTACCCTGGTTCATGGAACAGAGCGCTATGAGGTTTCAACCAATCTGGTTGCCCTGTATAACATATACAACCTGCTGGGTGCTGTGGCCGCCATGGCGGAAAGCGGTATACCGATTGAACAGCAGCTGCCCTATCTCAATGATATCCGGCAGATTGAAGGGCGTATGGAACGTATTGACGAGGGACAGCTGTTTAATGTCATCGTCGATTTTGCCCATACTCCGGACGGTATGGAAAAGGTTTTTGAATATGCGAAGGATATCACAGAGGACGGACACAGCATTATTGCCGTGTTTGGCTCTGCCGGCAAGCGGGATACAAAGAAGCGCAGGGTCTTCGGCGAAATCGCGAGCCGTTATTGCGACAGCATCATTCTGACGGAGGATGATCCCCGGGATGAGGATCCGCGGGAAATCGCAAATGAAATCAAAAGCGGTATCAGCGATACGAATAATATTTTCATCGCGGATCGTTATGCCGCCATACGGCAGGCCATCGAGAGTGCCAATGTGAAGGATACCGTCCTGATTCTCGGCAAGGGGGATGAGGTATTCATGTATCGGGAGTTCGGACGTGAGCCGTGGATGGGGGATCACAATGTCGCTCGTCACTGCATCCGCAAATACAGTCTCGGACTGGAGGATGATGAAAAATAAGGTTGTAAAATAAGTATAAAAAAATTTTCTGTATGAATTTATAGAAAATGAACATATTTATGTTGCATTTTCATATGTTTTTCAGTATAATAATATTGCTTGCATCAGAAGGGAGGGTAAATCATGCCGAAAGTAGTACTTAAAGAAAACGAAGTTCTTGATGATGCTTTACGTAGATTCAAACGTCAAGTATCAAGAAATGGAACCCTTGCTGAAGCTCGCAAAAGAGAGTTTTACGTAAAACCTGGCGTTCGTCGTAAATTAAAGTCAGAAGCTGCGCGTAAAGCACGTCGTGGAAAATAGAAGAGGCCGATAGGCTTCTTTTTTTTATACTTCCGCTTGTGCATGGTGAATAGGCTTACCAAGGGAGCTGCTTTGTATAGGGGCTGTGGTGCGTGTATAGAGGAGCCGGCCAAAAGCTGGCGTGGTAAAAAAAGAAATTGAAAAAAGCTGCTGTGCAGGGGGTTGTGCAAACGAGTCAATCTGCTATAATCAGCATGAAGATGAGATACACCATGAACATGGGGAGGTATACTATGCAAATCATCGAAATAGAGCGTCTCAGCCGCGATTATAGAGAGGGGAGGGGAATCTTCGATATTTCCTTTTCCATCGCTGAGGGAGAGGTTTTCGGCTTCCTGGGGCCGAATGGGGCAGGAAAGACAACGACCATCCGTCATCTGCTTGGATTCCTGAAGGCAAAACAGGGTTCAGCGAAAATTCTCGGGATGGACTGCTGGAAGCAATCCGATGCCATTACCAGACAGCTTGGCTATATACCGGGAGAAATCAATCTCCTGAATGAAATGAGCGGTGAGGAATTTCTGCGCTTTATGGCACGTTACCGGAACATGCAGGACAGCGGACGGACACAGGAGCTGCTGGAGCGCTTTGAGCTGCGGCCAACCGGGGCCATACGTCGCATGTCCAAGGGAATGAAGCAGAAGCTGGGAATCGTAGCGGCTTTTATGCATGATCCCAAGGTGCTGATTCTGGATGAGCCGACCAGCGGACTGGATCCGCTGATGCAAAATGCCTTTGTCGAGCTGATTCAGGAGGAAAAGCAGAGAGGAAAGACAATCCTGATGTCTTCCCATATGTTTGAGGAAGTGGAAAAAACCTGTGATCGCATCGGCATCATCCGGAAGGGACATATGGCGGCAATCGAGGATACCGTCATCTTGCAGAAGAATAAAACGAAGACATACATTCTCACCTTTGCCGATTCCTCGCAGACACAGCGTTTTTTGCAGGAGCGACTGCAGATGAAGCAAATGAGTGAGCTGTGTGTGCATGTATATGTCCGGGAGGATCTCAAGGAGCTTCTGCAGCTGCTGCCGGCCTATGAGCTGCGCGATCTCAATGTCGCAACACAGAGTCTGGAGGATATCTTTTTGCAGTATTACGGAGAGAAGGGAGAAGCACATGAATAAGACACTGTTTCGTATGGAGTGGAAATCGGCATGGAAGCTGCTGCTGATTTTCATTTTGATTCTAGCGATGTATTTCAGCATTATGCTGACGATGTTTGATCCGGAGCTGGGCTCTGCGCTGGCGCAGTTTGAGAAGCTTATGCCGGAAATGATGGCAGCGGTTGGCATGAGCGGCACAGCAGCTACTCTGGTGGATTTCTTCTCAACCTATCTGTATGGCATGATCATGATTATGTTCCCGTTTTTGTTTTCTGTTATTCTCTCCCTGCGACTGCTTGTCAAAAAGGTGGATAACGGAAGTATGACCTATCTGCTGAGCTGTGGTGAAAAGCGAAGCCGTGTCTGGATGACTCAGCTGGCTGTGCTGCTGAGTGCGCTGTTTCTTCTAATTGCCTTCTGTACGCTTATGGGTATTGTTTGTAGTATACTCATGTTTCCGGGCGATTTGGATATTGCAGCCTTTCTGCGGCTGAATCTGGGATGCCTGCTGCTACAGACAGCATTGGCGTCCATCAGCTTTCTCGCTTCTTCCGCCTTGAATGAATATCGGCATGCCGCTTTGATCGGTGCCGGAACTGGTGTTGTATTCATCATGATACAGATGCTCGCCAATATGAAGGGAAATCTTGAAAAGCTGCAGTATGCGACGATTATGACGCTGTTTGACACACAGGGGCTGATTGCCAATGAAGCACAGGCATGGGCACGTCTGGGTGTGCTGCTTCTGATCGCTGGCAGCTGTCTGCTCATCGCCCGGCGAAGCTTTATGCAAAGAGATCTTTCCTTATAGTTGTCTGCGGCTGCTTTGAGGCATTTCCTGTATGTGCAGGACTGCCTCTTTTTTGTCTGCACTGTACATGCTTTATACATGAGCAGAAGCCCCTCTCAAAACAGCTTGTGTTCATAAAATAGAACTCCGTGATAATGAAAGCTTTACATGAAAGTGCATTCATGCGGGTGAAAAACAACATTTTATTTACTTTTAACAAAATTATAACATTTCCTGTTTATCTTTTCTTTATAATGGAAACGAAGGAGGATAGCATTCACAGGCATAAAACCTCACGCACAAACGTATTTTGTATAGAGGTGAGAGTATGCTTTCCATAGATAAGAATCAGGTCATGATTGAACATTACCGGGAACTGACCCTGGTGAGCGAAACGAGAATACAGGTGACGATGAAATCCTACCGTATCACGATAGACGGGGAGCAGCTGCATGTGCTGGCACTGGGAAAGGATGAGATCCTGCTGGAGGGCAGTGTGCAGAATCTGGCGTTCGCATATGAAAAATAGAAAGGGTTTCGGTCTTGATCAATGGAAAGTGCAGGCCTCTTGCGATGAGTTTTTATGGATTACAAAGAAAAATCAGCTGGAACTATACGATATTACTCTACATCGAAACTATATTCAGTTCTACGCATCCATTCTGCAGCGCCCGAAAATCTACCGCTGCTTTGAAACATGTGATCTGATCACAACCACCGGTATGCTGGGATATGCACTGCGCAGCCTGAAAAAGCCCTGTCGCATTGCGGCAATTCTGCTTTCTATCCTGCTGTGGTACGGTCTTTCGTCCATGGTATTTGAAATACAAATCAAGGGGGAAAAGGATGAAAGCCGGAAGCTGATTGCGGATACCCTGAAAAAGATGGAGGTTGTACCACCTTTTAAAAGCAGGGATGTCTCACAGCTGAAGACACAGCTGAAAAAGAATCTGGAAAATGATATCGCCTGGCTGGAAATTGAGAAACAGGGCAGCCGGTATCTGATTACCTATACGCCAAAGGAATTTGCCTCCTTATCCCAGCTGGGACATGAGGAGCTGATTGCACAGGAGGACGGTATGATTGAGCGCTTTGATATACAGCATGGAAACAAGCTGCACAAGGTCAATGAATTTGTGCATAAAGGTGATGTGCTGGTCAGCAATGTGCTGGAGGATTCCAAGGGCGGCAAGCAGGAGGTATATGTCAAGGGACGTGTCTTTGCCTATGTCTGGAAGGATATCACCGTGACGATGGACAAGACAAGGGAACCGAAGGCCTTTCAGTATTTTCAGCTGCTGTTTGATGCCAGACGCAAGGTGAGCGAGGACTTTCACAAGGACGATCGCATTTACAAGGAAAATATTTTGCAATTCTCTACAGATATGGGTAAAATAAAGATGGTGATTCATTACACACTGATCAAGGACATCACCACACCATAACGATAAGGAGCGCCTATGAGTGAACAATTTCGTATTGCATTAGAAGAATACCCGATGGAATGGATCGTAAAATTATGCGGAGCACAGGATAAGCATCTGGAGCTGCTGCGAAACGCCTTTTCCTGTGATATCATCATGCGGGACAATGAGCTGCGCATTCTCAGTGAGGATGCAGTTACCTTTCACAGCATTGAATCTGTGGTAAAGGCCCTGTTTGATATGATGGAGGCACATATTGATGTGAGTGGACGCGATATTGAATATGCCTGCCGTCTGGCCAAGCTGAATCGGCTGCAGGAGCTTTCCACGACATATCAGAAGGCGATCGGTAAAACGGTCAACGGGAAGCTGATTTATCCCAAAACGATCGGACAGCGGCATCTGTTTAAATGCATGTGCAACAGTGAAATCGTCTTTGCGACCGGAGTGGCCGGTACCGGAAAAACCTACCTCGCTGTTGTGTATGCGGCCGATCTGCTGAAAAAGGGAGAAATCCGCAAGATTATTTTGACCAGACCCGCCGTGGAGGCCGGAGAGAACCTGGGCTTTCTGCCGGGCGATCTAAAGGAAAAGGTGGATCCGTATCTGCGCCCACTCTATGATGCCCTGTATGATACGCTGGGACAGGAGCAGGTGGAGAAGCTGCTGGAAAAGGAAGTCATTGAAATCGCGCCGCTTGCTTATATGCGCGGACGGACGCTGGACAATGCCTTCATTATACTGGATGAGGCGCAGAATACAACTCGTGCACAGATGAAGATGTTTCTGACGAGGATGGGATTTCATTCACGCATCGTCATTACCGGGGATGTAACACAGATTGATTTGATTAAAAAACGTGATTCCGGCCTGCTGAATGCCAAGCATCTGCTGTCCGGGATAGAGGGCATCTCCTTTGTGGAGCTAACCAGCCTCGATGTAGTTCGTAATCCGTTGGTTCAGAAAATCATTGAACGATATGAGCAGGAGGAAGAACGATATGGCAAGGATTTTATTGATTGAAGACGAAGATAACATCCGCAAGATCATTGCATATGATTTGAAAAAAGCGGATTTTGATATCGTGGAATGCGGTGATGGTAGAACGGCTGTCGATCTGGCGATGAAAGAGGATTTTGATGTGCTGATCATCGACTGGATGCTGCCTCATGTCAGCGGAATCGATATCGTGAAAAAACTGCGCAGTGAGCACATTGACGCTATCTTTATCATGCTGACGGCAAGGGATGATGAAACGGATATCCTGTATGCCTTTGAGCAGGGCGTGGATGATTATATCACGAAGCCGTTTTCTCCAAGAGAGCTGCTGGCCAGGGTGAATGCCCATCTGAAGCGGCAGAACCGCAAGCAGGAGAAGCGGCTCAGTGTGGGGGATCTGTCCATGGATATGAAGCGGCGTGAGGCATATATCGGAGAGCGGATGATGACGCTGACAAAGAAGGAATTTGACCTGCTGGAGTATTTTATCCAGAACAAGGATATCGTATTGTCCCGTGACAGCATCCTGAACGATATCTGGGGCTTTGATTATGACGGAGATACACGGATTGTGGATGTGCATGTATTCAAGCTAAGAAACAAGCTGAATGCGTCGCATGTACATATCAGGTCATCCCGCGGAGTCGGTTATCTGCTGGAGGAAGTGCATGAAACGCAATAAATACGGGTATCTGGGATTGATTCTGGCCTGCATTGCGGTTGTGCAGTACAATTATCATTTGAATGAATATGTACTGCTGCTGCTCGTGGTAGTTTCGATTGCTTTGCTCTGGGAGTTTCTGGATCAGAAAAACCTGAACGTGCATCGCCGGGAGAATATCGAGCTGCAGGAGGAAATCAAATCGACTGCCAAGGATGCGCATTTGAAGAATAAGCAGCTGCTGACGGTCGTGACCAGTATACCGTTTCCGATGCTGCTGGTCGATCAGTTCGGCAATATCGTCATGCATAACAATGTCAGTGAGCTGTGTGAGGACGGTCCTGTCGGTGAGCATATGACCTATATGAGCAACGCCTATCTGCATCCTGTGCGGGAATTTATCAAGGATGCCTTTATTCTGGAAAAGCCGATGGATAAAATCATCGATATCAACGGTGTGGAATACCAGTCTATCAGTGTACCGGTGACAGCAAAGAAGAAGTACAGCGGCTGTCTGGTTCTGTTTCAGGATATTTCAAAAACACTGGAGGGGGAGAAGATGCAGAAGCGTTTTATCGCAGATGCGTCGCATGAATTGAAGACACCGATCGCCGTTATCAAGGGCATGGTGGAAATTTTAAACCGCGAGGATTTTGATGATGAGGAAACACGCCGCGAATTTATGGATCAGATTGAACAGGAAATCAACCGTCTGGATATTCTGGTGAAGGATTTGCTGCAGCTGTCCCGCCTCAGCCTGTCCACGGTTTTGCTGGAACGAGAGAAAACCGATCTTTGCCTTGTTATTGACAAGGCGGTGAAGTCACTGGAGAAAAAGGCGGAGAAAAAGGGACTGCGCATCGTGAAGGAGTATCAGAATCATGATCTGGTATTCTGCGATCCTTTGAAAATGAGTCAGGTTGTGTTGAATCTGTTGTCGAATGCCATCAAGTACAGCGATCGAGGCACGATTACCCTAAAAACGAGGGAAGAAGGCTCCTGGTATGTTTTGCAGGTAAGGGATGAGGGCCATGGTATTACCGCAGAGGATTTGGAGAAAATATTTGACCGCTTTTATCGGGTGGATGATGATCGCTCCCGAAGCAGCGGCGGCTCAGGACTGGGACTTTCCATTGTGAAATCCATTGTCGAGGCTCACCATGGGGAAATAAAGGTAGAGAGTGAATTTGATAAGGGAACGACATTTACGGTCAGATTGAAGAACTGATTTTCCAATGCTGATCGTGAATGTCATTTCTTTACTGAAAAAATTTATATTTTATATAAATTCGCTACGGTATTCCTCATAGGCGATCGTAGGTTTATAGAGGTATTTATCAAAGCGGCAGCTTTTCAGTTTCTCACAGCCATTACAAGCTCCCGGAGTACGATCTCTGCGTTTACAGTGGAACTTAGAATAATCAGGGCAGTTGACAGTACAATTCTTTCTCTCAAACTTACAGTGAGCATAGTTCTCGCATTCTAGAGAAAGTGTAGATTTATGAGAGAGATAACGGTGAGCACGGATTTCCTTATCTATCGTAGATTTATCTTTGCCTAGATTATCAGCAATAGCTTTTTTAGAAGAACCATTAACGATGCCGATCGCGATGACATTGCGATCGTCCTGAGTCAGATGTTTGTTTTTGTTCGTTGCCATATTCATCACCCTTTGTAATGTGTATGATAATAACCAGCGGTTACCTTCATCATAGATATAAAAAAGGATATATGAAAGACTAAATGCAATTGTAAGTGTAAATTCAACTAGATTGTTGTGTAAGAGTCTTTTCTACTTAGCTACTTTGAAAGTGGAATTTAACTTTTCACTTCAGCAAATTATATGAAATGTAAATTTGCTCTTGCGTTTGAAAAAGAATAATGCTATAATAGTCAAGCAAACAAAGATGTCGCGTTCGGCAAGCGGTCAAGCCACAGCCCTCTCAAGGCTGTATCACGGGTTCGAATCCCGTACGCGATACCATATGAAAATCGTGGACACTGTGATCAGTGTCTTTTTTGTATTTGAAAGCAACATACTGTATCTGTGCAATAAGGATATTGTGAGAAGAAAACACCGCATGTTAAAAGTTTAAGGCTTACTATCCGCAATTTGTTAATTTTCTCCCGCAATTGCTGAAATATATGCTATGATTTCTTTGCGGGTGACATAAAAAAGGCGATACCTTTGTTAATTGTTGAAATGTAAACTATAAAGCTGAGCGATATGTATTGCTAAAATGATAACACTATATGACAAATTTTGTTAAATTTCTCATATATCAAGGCGTGTTCGACAAAATATCACAAAATTTGCATTCTATACATAGTAAGATACAGGTGGGAAGAAAAAATGGGGAAATCGTAAGGAGGTAGTAGTATGGAATTGACACACAGCACAAGGCGATTTCTCAAAACAGCTGCTCCGGTGATTGGTAGTGCCGGGATGCTTTTTGCCTTTTACCAGTGGATGGTAAGCCGGAAGGGGCAGGCAGTTGAAGAGATGGAGTATGTACAAATACAGGAGCGGGAGCTTCTCAAAGACCTGTGGAATCGCTACGATATGTATCGGTCGGTATATCAAATCTGTGATGATTATCTGGATAATGACATGATGATGACCTCGCAGATGATCGATACGCTTAAAGAACGTCTAACGGATTGTCAGTCGTTATTGAGATTGAACAAGCCGTTCATAAGAAAGAGTGTGTGGGATGCATATGATGGACTGTTAAAGGCGCATAACCATTTTGTTGAAGTGGTCATGTGGGAGATGTGCGAACCAGAGGGGATGAATGCCTTTCTGCGTGACAGTCGCAGCGATATCTATGAAAGTGAAGCACTGCTGATTGAGCTATTGCGGGGATAACATACATAAAAAGCATTGTTTCAAACCGGTGGGGTGAATGAAACAATGCTTCTCTTAATTGAAATCTATGGTTGCCTGTGGATCGTGTTCCTTTAAAAGCTGGATCATTTCCTTACGTTTATCCTCAAAGCATTCATTCTGCGTGCGAAAGCAGGTACAGTGATGCTCGAAGATATCCAGCAGCTGCTCTACGGTGATCGTTTTATTCTTGCAGCCGGTGTTCTGTGAATTGATATTGATATTCCAGGTGCCGATATCATTAAGATAGGCAAAGCCAAGCTCTGTTATGGATAACGGATCGGCGCCGGCAATCACTGCTTTCTTAAAAATTTCCTTTACTGTCATAGCTCTACTCCAATCTTGCTGTGCTTACAGCCAACTGTTTAATATCATAGCGCGATATACTGTAAAATGCAAATGGAGAATAGTGTATTCTGACGCTTTTTTACGAGTCACTATACTGCATGACAGAAAAGGGCTGCGCTCCTGAAGCAGGCGGTTGTATTCTCGGGCTTTGATGTTCGATGTTCGTTTTAATAGGAAGCTGTTAGATGGAGATTGAAATTTCGGATATCACCGCTTGGAAAAGAAGAGGTGAACAGCCGCTGCAGAAGTTCAAGGCTGTATTGCGGAAGATCTGAAAAGGCAGGCGGGTAAGTCGATATCATAGAAATGAAATGAAAACAGATACTGTAGGTGTAATTCCGGCAGTATCTGTTTTTACGTATTTGTTTAGCGGCTGCTATTCGTGGGCATGATATTTTTGAAGCGGGTCATAATATCCAGATTGACAAGTGCTGTGTCCTGATTGTTTTTCAGGTAGCTGCGCCCGTAGGAGAAGGTATCCTGCGGTGTAATGCCATATGCAGCCAGCCGCTTTCGTACTTCTGCCTCATAGGTCCTTGCCTCCTGCAGGGCAGCTCCTGTGCAAATTTTCTTAGAATCAAAGGCATGGATGGCATCATCCATCATAACATCACAATCTCCGTTTTTAATTTTCTTCAGCGTGTTATTTTGATAGGCAGCTGCCTGTACCCACTGAAAGCTCATGGCATCCGTTTTCTTTGTGGTGATTTCCATTGTGTAATAGCTTCCGCCTTCTTTGTTTTTGTCGGTTTCCATAAGATAATCGAATATCAGATCCTGATTCTCCAGGCTTAGATAGAAGCATTTGTCATCCAGTGCAACAATACTGTATGTTACATCCCTGTCCTGCAACGCCTTACTCATGGCCTCGTTTTCCGGAGGTATCCCCTTGCAGCCGCTGCAAAGAAAAACGGCTGCCGAAGCTGTGAAAAAGCCTCGTAACAATTTATTCATAATCGCCATCCCTTTTTATCTCTTGTCATAAGTATAGCACATTATACTACCGGTTTGAATGGCACCGGATATAAAACATTTTTACATTTTAACGATTGCTTAACAATCTCTTCATTATCCGTTAACATAGGTGTCGTATGATAGAACCGTATTCAAGGAGGAATATGAAAAATGAACATGTGGAAAAAAACTATGACGGCTACCGTAGCCTGCCTGATGACATTCTCACTGGCAGCCTGCGGATCCAGCGATGAAGGAAAAACAGCAGGTGTCAGCGGTGATATCAAAGTATATACGCGAGATTCATCAAGCGGAACCAGAGAGGCATTCGAAAAGGGAGTGGACTTTGAAGGAAGTCTGACAAAGAATGCTATCGAGGTATCCAGCAATGACGATATGGCAGCCAAGGTAGGAGCCGATAAAAACGGTATCGGCTATACATCCCTGTCCACCGATTTCGAGAAAAACGGTGTCAGCGCTCTGCAGTATGAAGGGGTCACAGCGAGCAGTGAAAGCGTACTGGATGGAAGCTACAAGCTGCAGCGCCCGTTTATGTATGTAACAAGGGCAGCAGGTGATTATGGAAGTGATGACAAGGAACAGCTGGTGCAGGCATTCCTGGACTTCATGCAGAACTCTACAGAAGGTATGGCGATCGTTAAGAAAAACGGCGGGGAAGTTGATGAAAGCAAGGCAAAGCCTTGGGATGAGCTTTCCAAAAAATATGAAGCTGTATTAGGGAAGGATAATTCCGCAATCACCATTACGACCTGCGGCTCAACATCCGTAGAAAAAACGGTGAAGGCTTCTCTGGAGGCGTTCTCTCCAATGGCAGGAAACTTCAAATTCACTATGAATCAGTCCGGAAGCGGAGATGCAGTACCAAGAGTGCTTGGAAAAGAAAAAGACGGTCCGAACAAAGGGGATATCGGCTTTGCTTCCCGTGCTTTTAAGGAGGATGGCTCCGAGGATATTTCCAAAGCTATGGAAAGCGGACAGTACTGCATCGATGCGGTAGTCGCAGTTGTAAATAAGGAAAATACAGATGTTACATCCTTGACACAGGCACAGCTGAAGAGCATCTTCACAGGTGAAACGCTGAAATGGGAAGACATCAAATAAAGAAAAGAAGCTAAAAACGTGACTTGCAAGACAGCCTGGATTTCCAGGCTGTCTTATGATGATAAGGATTGGTGAAGAATGAAAAGTTATGTACGAGATAGCATCAGTACAGAGAAAAATCGAAAAAAGCTGAAAAAGGATCAAAGGATGAAGGCAATCTTTCTTCTGGCGGCATTGCTGTCGTCCAGTGCGATTGCCATCATCATTATCTTCATCAGTGTCAAGGGGATTTCTCCCTTTTTGAGCGGCTATTCCTATGGGCAGCAGGATATTGTCTCCTTTCTGACCGGAATGATGTGGCGTAAGGATCAGGGAATCTATGGTGTTGGCTTTATTGTTATCAATACGCTGGTTTCGGCATTCGGCGCACTGGTGATCTCCTTTCCTCTGTCTGTACTGACGGCATTGTTTATTGCAAAAATAGCACCCAAGCATGTCGCAGAGGTCATGACGACGGTAGTGGAGCTGCTTGCCAGTATACCTTCTGTTGTATATGGTGTATTTGCATCCGGTACGATTACCGTGCTGGTCAGCTCGCTTGCATCCTCCCTTGGCTTTGTGACGGCTGGAGGAAGCTCTTTGCTGGCAGTGATTCTGTTGCTGGCGATTATGATATTTCCAACAATTACATCCCTGTCAATCACGGCAATCCGCTCTGTAGACAGAGAAGTGGAGCTTGGCAGTCTTGCACTTGGCGCCACGCGGACACAGACGAATTTCAAGGTTATTCTGACAAGTGCCAAATCCGGAATCTTTGCCGGAGCGATATTGGGCATCGGCAGAGCCTTCGGAGAAGCTACAGCTGTTGCCATGGTAGCGGGAAACAAAATGTTTGGACCGACCGTTAATGTGTTTGATACGACAAGGACACTGACAACAACCATGCTGGCCGGCTTAAAGGAAACGACCGGACTGGATTATGACATACGATTCTCGGCAGGTCTGGTGCTGATGGCAGTCATTCTGCTGTCCAATCTGCTCTTGAATCTGATGAAGAAGAAAGTGGGGAATATGAAATGATACAGACACCCTCCCATCAGAAAAGGAAGCGCCGGTTGTTTGATGGCTTGTGCAACGGGGTAACCTACCTTTCCAGCGGACTAAGTGTATTCGTGCTGATTGCAATTTTTGTCTTCATCTTTTCCAAGGGCTTTTCATCTCTGGGCATTGATCTTCTGAAGGGAAATTACTGGTCTAAGAATTATCTGACCAGTGTGGAAACAACGAAAAATCATCCCGGCAGCTTTGAACGGCCGTCATCCTTGAGTGAGGAAGCGTCCTTCTCCTCGAAATGGGGAATCGGCTTTGTGGATACCAAGGATCAAAACGGCGATGCTATCGTTCTGGTCGAATACATTGATGAGGCATCTCCCTTCCATTATATGAAGGATGAAAGCATTAAGGATAAGGATGTTTCCCTATCTACGGAGGTTGGCTTTCAGGTGGAAAACCTCGGCTATCGGACCAAAAGCGGAGCGACGATGATTGCGGGCAACATCATGTCGCAGAATGCAGCTGAGGTGGCACAGGCACTGGACAGCTCCGCACAAAGCATTACCAAGGTGTATTACAAAACACCGGGCGGCGGTATTCGCGGCTCGATTATATCCACCCTGTATCTGATATTGATTTCGCTGCTGATTTCACTTCCACTGGGAATTGCATCTGCCATTTATCTGCATGAATATGCAAAGCCGAACAGGCTGACATCATTGATTCGCAGCGCCATTGAAATGCTGACGGGCGTACCAAGCATCATCTTCGGTTTGATGGGGGTTGCTGTACTGTTTCCGATTACGCAGCTGTTTGGGGCAACGACGACCAATATCCTGCTGGGCAGCTTCACCATGTCCATCATTCTGCTTCCCACCATCATCCGTTCCACCGAGGAAGCGCTGATCGTTGTACCGCAGTCTTTGCGGGATGCATCATTATCTGTAGGCGCCAATCAGTCACAGACGATTTTCAAGGTTGTACTGCCCTGTGCGGTCCCGGGAATTTTAACCGGCGTATTGCTGAGCATCGGACGTGTAATTGGAGAAAGCGCGGCATTGATCTATACCATGGGAACCTATGTCAATGACACGCCGACCCTTATGTCGCAGGGAACCAGCCTTGCCGTGCATATTTATAACATCATGAGCAGTGAGCAGCCCAATTTTGAACTGGCCAGTGCAATCTCCATTGTGATTCTGGTGTTCGTACTGATTTTAAATATCTGTGTGAAGCTGCTGAGTAAAAAGCTCAATAAATCCTGGTATTAGAGGAGGAATTCGTATATGAAGAAGGAACCTGTGTTCCATGTGGAGCACCTGAATCTGTTTTATGGAGAAAAGCATGCCCTGAAGGATATCGGCATGGATATCGAACAGAATAAAATAACCGCACTCATTGGACCGAGCGGCTGCGGGAAGTCTACCTTTCTGCGCTGCCTGAACCGCATGAATGATCTGATTGAGGGCTGCCGTATCGATGGAACGATCGAGCTGAATGGGGTGGATGCCTATGGCTCCGAAATGAATGTTGTGGATTTGCGCACGCAGGTGGGGATGGTGTTTCAAAAGCCGAATCCGTTTCCGATGTCAATCTATGACAATATCACCTACGGACCGAAGTGTCAGGGAATCAAGGACCGCAAGACACTGGATGCCATTGTTGAGCAGTCCTTAAGGAAAGCGGCCCTGTGGGAGGAGGTCAAGGATCGGCTGAATGATTCTGCATTCGGTTTATCCGGCGGGCAGCAGCAGCGCTTGTGTATCGCGCGTGCAATCGCCATGGAGCCGGAGGTAATCCTGATGGATGAGCCGACCAGTGCCTTGGATCCGATTGCGACGAACAAGATAGAGGATCTGATGGAGGAATTGAAAAAGGATTATACGATTGTTATCGTTACGCATTCCATGCAGCAGGCATCACGTGTAAGTGACTACACAGCCTTCTTTCTGCTTGGTGAGGTTGTGGAATTCAATAAGACGAGCAGGATATTCCAGCAGCCATGTGACAAGCGTACCGAGGATTATATTACAGGAAGATTTGGATAGAAGGAGGAACCTATGATCAAAATTGATAAAGAGCTGGATACCATGGAGGAAAACGTGCTGAAAATGGGACAGAAGGTTGTCCGTATGCATGAAAAGGTTGTACAGGCCTTAAATTCCCCTAATAAGGAAATCGAGCTGGAAATCGTACAGTCGGATGATATTATCAATCATCTGGAGGAGGAAATCAACGATCAGGCAGTACGCTCTTTGGCGTTGCTGTCCCCGGTTGCCAGTGATCTTCGCAAGGTGGTGGCTGACATCAAAATCGCTTCCGAGCTGGAGCGTATCGGTGATTATGCAAAAAACATTTCCATTTTTCTAATCAAGCACGATGATATGGATGCCTCTATTCTCGATTATGCACAGGCCATGGAAAAGGGCTTTATCGCCATGCTGCAGGAAACGATGACCTGTTATGAGAGCCGGGATATCGATACAGCCTTTGAAATCCCGGAAAAGGATAAGGAAATCAATGTTCTGTATAAGGAGCTGAAAGAGAAAATCCGTCATGATGATTCCAGCTATCTGGTGGAGCACATCTTTGAAATATCCTCCATGCTGCGTAACATTGAGCGGGCAGGGGATCATACAAAGAATATCTGCGAGCATATCATTTATATGATAAAGGGACAGCATTACGACTTTGGATAGATGCTTCGGTTTGCGTAAAAAAGCTGTTTCAACAGCTTAGGGCAATCAGGTATTTGCGTTCTTTGGTGCGGCCCTTTGTGATTTCTGGAAAGGATAATGTGGGTGGTGAGGGATCAAACGCTTTGGTAAAAAAGTGTCCCATCACCCAATGTGCTGTGTTCACAAAAAAGCATCTTCACCATGTTTCCATGATTCGACAGCTGCACAAAAAAAGCTCTGCACACCGGCAGGGCTTTTGCATGTTAATCATCCGTTTCGTTTGGGCGAAGGTCCAGTGTCATAGCTTCCTCATTTCCTTCCTTCACGATATTCCAGATATGGTCACCAATACGCTCCAGCGTACCGAGAATATCCACAAAGATACTGGCAGCAACACCGCTTCCGCAGACCTCTCCGGCCATACGCTTGAAGTGACGCTGTCTGGCTTTTTCTTCCACCAGGTCCAGATAATTCTCTTTATCGTTGATCATCTGAATATAATGTTCTTCGCGGGTAGAGAAATAATTCAATGCAATCTCATTCATTTCCAGAACGGTTTCATACATTTCATTGACATCCCCAACAGCCTCGTCTGTGAAGGCTCCCTTGTCTTCATAGGTCAGCTCATAAAATTCATTCAGATTCATCGTTAAATCGCCAACCCGTTCGATATTCTTGATAATCTGCAGATTGTTGATGAATTCATCTGTATCGTGCTCACTCAGACTGTTGTGGGCAATCGTCATCAGGTATTCGGTAATCTTGGAATCCAGAGAATTGATAGCATCCTCGTACTGACTGGACATACCCCGGTATTTACCGCTTTTCTTATTGAAATACTCCTGACTCGCACGGATACAATCGGAAGCAAGCTCTCCCATTTTTACCGTTACCTGCTTGGATACGCCAAGGGCTCCGGCAGGAAGTGATGCGGCTAGCTTTGGATCCAGACCCTCCAGATCGACTTCGATGCGCTCCTCCTCACCCGGTATGATCTTCTTGATGACACTGACCATCAGATTGATACAAGGATAAGCGAGGATGGATATGACAATGGTTCGCAAAATGTGGGCAATGGCAATCTGCATCATCGGTGAGATGCTGTATTTGTCTGATAAAAAGGCGATGAAATCCACATACGGTGTCAACAGGAACATGAAAATCACAGAACCGATGGTGTTGAACAGAACATTGACAGCAGCGGCTCGTTTGGCCGAGGTGCTGCCGCCGATGGACGCAAACACGGCGGTTACTGTTGTCCCGATATTGGAGCCAAAGACAAACGGCAGGGCAGCTGTCAGCGTCATGGCTCCGGAATCGTAGATTTTCTGTATGATTCCTACAACCGCAGAGCTGGACTGCACGACGGCGGTCATCAGGGTACCGCTGATAAAGCCGAGAATCGGCTGATTCTGCATAGTCGTTGCCAGTGTCGTAAAGAAATCCATCTGTCCCAGCTTGCTCAGCTCGTCTCCCATCAGCCGCAGACCGAAGAACAGCAGACCGAAGCCCAGAACGATCTGTCCCATATAGGTCTGTTTCTTCCGCTTGGCAAACAGGGTGATCAAAACCCCCAGGAATACGAAATACAAGGCCAGTGCCTCTACCTTTAATCCGATTAGAAATGCGGTTACGGTCGTACCGATATTCGCTCCGATGATGATGCCGATGGATTGCTCCAGACTCATCAATCCGGCACGTACAAAGCCGATGGCAATGGCACTGGTGGCACTGCTTGACTGAATAAATACGGTAATGATACTACCCACAAGGATTCCCTTCCAGGGCTTGTTGGTGTAACGGTCGATATACTCTCTTAATTTTTCTCCCGCGATGCTTTTCAGACCATCTCCCATGAACTGTATTCCGAACAAAAAGAGCGCCAGACCTCCAATGATGAAGTCCCAGCTGATATCTGCCGGTGTCATGGCGGAAGCTGCAATATGTAACATAAGATTCCTCCCAAAAAAAACTCTAAAATTACATGGTAGCAAGGTAATTTTAACAGAATTTTTACATTCTGTATATAAATTGAAAGGCGTTTTTACAATTTCACGTCAGAAAAGCCCTTTTGATCGGATATGGCGTACAGCTCGTGCTGTGACAATCTTTTTCTGCTATTCATTTGCACGCCGCTCGTGTTATAATAGGGTATATGCCTGTATAGGATACAAAACCTAGAAAGCGACGACGCTATGTAAGGTTGCATATGGGGATATACGGTTAAGAATCGAGGTGGCTTATGGAAATCAGTGTATTTAATCAGAGCGGAGAACGGCGCTGGTCGCGCTATGCCTCCGATTTCAGAACGATCAGTGAAAAGACACAGCAGGTTTTAAAGCTGGAAGGGCTCAGGAGTGCCTCCGTAATCTTCGTGACACCCCAGATGATTCATGAAATGAACAGGGATTATCGCGGTATCGACCGGCCGACTGATGTCATCAGCTTTGCCATGAAGGACAGCGAGGATGCATATGAGGTCATGGAGGGGGAGGAAGAGCTCGGTGATATATTCATCAACATAGAAGCGATTACAGCGCAGGCGGCGGATTACGGTCACAGCTTGCGAAGAGAGGTCTGCTTTCTGTTTACGCATGGGCTTTTGCACCTGCTGGGATACGACCACATGACACCGGAGGATGAGGCTGTGATGTTTCAGCTGCAGGATGTGATACTGGATGATATCGTTCCTAAAAAAATACGGAAATAAATTCCGGTATGCATTTGCCGGTCTTATGCATGGGCTGCTGCATGACCGTAGCATTGTGCTGCAGACAGTTCTGGGAATGGTTGTGCTTGCGGTCTGTGCTTGTCTGGGGCTGGAGGCGATGGAATGGTGCGTCATTCTGATCGTCATTGGTGCTGTGATTGCACTGGAATATATCAATTCCGCTCTGGAAACGATTGTGGACATGGTGTCGCCGCAATACAGTGAGGGAGCGAAAAAAGCAAAGGATTACGCAGCTGCAGCTGTGCTGGTGATGTCGCTGGCGGCGGCAGCTGTTGGAATCGTAATCATAGGAGGAAAGCTGTTTTTATGAATGTGAATGAACAATATCAGGAGCTGCTGGATGCGGCGTTTGCTGCCATGCAGCATGCATATGCACCATACTCCCGCTATCATGTGGGAGCTTGTGTGAAAACTAAGGATGGAACGCTGATTCCGGGGGCTAATATAGAGAATGCTTCCTTCGGTCTGACGAATTGTGCCGAGCGAAGTGCGATATTTGCCGCTTATTCTATGGGCTATCGCAGGGAGGATATCGTAGCGATTGCCATTGTGAGTGACGGAACGAAGCTTGCGGCGCCCTGTGGTGCCTGTCGGCAGGTACTGGTGGAGCTGCTGCAGCAGGATACTCCCATCGTGTTAAGCAACAAACAGGAACAGAAAATAACAAGCATCGCCGAGCTTTTACCGATGTCCTTTACGAGTGAGGATGTTTTATGAGCTATAAGTCAGGATTTATTTCCATTATCGGCCGTCCGAATGCAGGCAAAAGCACCCTGCTAAATGCCATCCTGCAGGAAAAGGTAGCCATTACAACGCCAAAGCCGCAGACAACACGGAATAATATATCAGGGATATTGACGCGGGAGGATGCGCAGTTTGTCTTTGTGGACACACCGGGAATTCATAAGCCGAAGCATGAGCTGGGGCGTACTCTGAACCGCAATGCATATACGGCGATTGCTGAGGCGGATGTGAATTACTGGATGGTGGATGCCACACAGCCCTTTGGCAGTGGAGACGAATTCATTCTGGAAAAGATGAAAAGCGCACAGATTCCGGTATTTCTGATTCTTAATAAAATCGATCTGCTGGATAAGGAGGCGGTGCTTACGACCCTGAGTAAGTGGCAGAGCCGCATGCAGTTTGCGGAAATCTTTCCGGTATCTGCGCTGAAACGCGAAAATGTGGAGCATCTTTTGGAGGTGACAAAGTCGTATCTGCAGGAGGGCGTGAAGTATTTTCCGGATGATATGATCAGTGACCATGGAGAAAATTTCCAGATTGCGGAAATCATCCGGGAAAAGGTATTGTATAAAACAAATGAAGAGGTCCCGCATTCTGTTGCGGTCATCGTGGAAAAAAAGGAAGAAAGCGATACCCGCATGGAGCTGTCGGCTCTCATCGTCGTGGAGCGCTCCTCGCAAAAGAGTATACTGATTGGAAAGCAGGGAGCGATGATTCGCGGCATCCGTCTTGCAGCCCAGAAGGAGCTGAAGGAAAAATTCGGTAAAAAGGTGGAGCTGGAGCTGTATGTGCGTGTCGAGAAGAACTGGCGCAATCGCAGCAGCAAGCTGCATCAGCTGGGTTATCTAGAGCTGGAAGAAGGGAAATAATGCAGGAGGAAGTGTGCGGAATCCTGGTGGATGTGAAGGAGTATCGGGAACATGATGCCCTGTTGAAGGTATTGTGTGAGGATGGCTCCCTGCTCAGTGTGAGCGCCCGTGGAGTTCGTAAGGTCACAAGTAAGAATGCTCCTGCCGTACAGCTGTTTACACTGGCACGTCTGCAGCTGAATTATCAGCAGACTGCTTCGATACAGTCTCTACGCCGGGCAGAAATTATAAACAGTTATCGCAAAATTCGGGAGGATCTTGTAAAGCAGAGCATTGCCTCCTACTTCTGTGAATGCATATACCGCAGTGGCTTTGAGGAAAATGTATACATCCTGCTAAAGCAAAGTCTGGATATTTTACAGGATGCAAAGCATCCGCTGCAGATACTTTGTCTGTTTCAGGCTGTTATGAATCGCATGCATGGAATTGAACCGTTTGTGGATGGCTGTGTCCGCTGTCAGAGCACGCAGCATATTCAGGCAGTGTCGCGAAGAGATGGCGGCTTTGTTTGCAAAAGCTGTCTGCGATATGGCGATCATGTCATACCGCGCAGGGATTTGAAAACCTTTCGTCTTCTCTGCAAGGCAGAGCTGGAGCATTATGAGCTGATTGAGAGACTGGAACCGTTTAGCAGTGAAAACTTTGAAGAGCTGTATGGCTTTTTTGAAGATTATGGCGGCATAGCGCTGAAAAGTGTGCGTTTTCTTCGAACCCTGTTCGCTATGGAGGGGCACATGTAAGCTGGATGCGAAATGCCTGCAGAATGTAAATGAAAAGCAATCCTACAAGGGAATTCTCTATAGGGCTGCTTTTTTTGATTATTGTACCGGTATTTTTACGCACGTACTGCCTGTAGATGGACAACGGGCAAAGCGGCCTGCATCAAAACGAAAAGAAGATAAACGCCGGTGCTTTTATGACGCTGCCTTTACTGTACAGGGAAGAATTTCAATTGGAAAGGGATTCTTCTTTTTATTTTTTTACTTTGTTATTCTAATTGGGGAAAACACGTTGACATTTCCTTTAAAAAAGTGTTATATTATAGTGTATTCTTGTAACTATTTTCATAGTTTCATGAGCATCACCGGCGGGTGAATTTTTTTTGAAAGGGGCATAAACATGAACAACGAGAAATTATTTGATACTGTAGTAGCCCATGCGAAAAACAGTGGTTTTGTGTTTCAGGGATCTGAAATCTACGGCGGTTTGTCCAATACGTGGGATTTCGGTCCTTTGGGAGTCGAACTGAAGGAAAATATAAAAAAAGCCTGGTGGCGTAAATTCATTCAGGAATCTCCATATAATACAGGTATACAGTCTGCGATCCTGATGAATCCGGCAGTATGGGTTGCCAGCGGTCATGTCGGCGGATTCTCCGATCCATTGATGGACTGCAAGGAGTGTAAATCCAGATTTCGTGCCGATCAGCTGATTGAGGACGCTACAAACGGTGAGGTTAGCGTTGAGGGCTGGAGCAATGAAGCAATGATGGATTATATTGAAGAGCATCAGCTGAAATGTCCAAAATGCGGAGCGCATAATTTTACGGATATCCGTCAGTTTAATCTGATGTTTAAAACCTTTCAGGGTGTCGTAGAGGATGCGAAGAGTGCTATCTATCTGCGCCCGGAAACGGCACAGGGGATGTTTGTCAATTTTAAAAACGTACAGCGCTCCATGCGTAAGAAGCTGCCATTTGGTATCGGACAGATCGGTAAGAGCTTCCGTAATGAAATTACACCGGGAAACTTTATTTTCCGTACCAGAGAATTTGAACAGATGGAGCTGGAGTTCTTCTGTCAGCCGGGAACGGATATGGAATGGTACCAGTATTATAAGGATTACTGTATGAGCTTTTTGACGAATCTGGGTATTAACAGCGATCATCTGCGCTTTCGTGATCATACAGCAGAGGAGCTGGCTTTCTATTCAAAGGGTACCTGCGATATTGAGTATAATTTCCATTCCCAGATTGGTTGGGGTGAGCTGTGGGGAATTGCGGACCGAACCGATTATGATTTGAAGCAGCATCAGGAAGCCAGCAAGAAATCGCTGGAATATCTGGATCCTGCAACGAACGAAAAATATCTGGCCTATTGCGTGGAGCCGGCAGTCGGTGTTGAACGACTGATGCTGGCATTTATGTGCGATGCCTATGATGAGGAAGAGCTGGAAAACGATACCCGTATCGTCATGCATCTGCATCCGTTCCTAGCTCCGATCAAGGCCTGTGTCATGCCGCTTTCCAAAAAGCTGAGCGACAAGGCGATGGAGGTGTTCCAGCTGATTGCACCAGTGGGAAACTGCGATTATGATGAGGCGGGAAGCATCGGAAAACGATACCGTCGTCAGGATGCCGTTGGTACACCGTTCTGTATCACTGTGGATTTTGAAACAGAGAATGACAACTGCGTAACCGTACGCCACCGTGACAGCATGGAACAGGAGCGCGTGAGCCTGAAGGATCTAAGCGCGTATATCGAAGAGCGAATTAAGCTGTAAAACAGCGGGGAGTGATGTTCTTGGCACGCTTGAGTGAACAGGAAATCAGCCAGATTCGTGCAAAAGCTGATATCGTAGATGTGATTGGACGCTATGTGCCGCTGACAAGAAAGGGAAAGAGCTATAAATGCGTCTGCCCGTTTCATGACGATCATGATCCGTCAATGTCCATAGCTGCCGATAAACAGATTTACAAATGCTTTGTGTGCGGAGCAGGCGGCAATGTATTCACGTTTGTACAGAATTATGAAAAAATATCCTTTATCGAGGCGGTTTACAAGGTTGCCGAGTATGCCGGTGTGACTTTGGAGCATACTCTTGATGTCACCCCTCGGATAAAGGATCCGCACCTGCAGGCACTGCATAAGGCATGCCGGGAGGCTATGGAATTCACCCATTATCAGCTGGATACGCTGGATGCGAAAAACGTCAAGGAATATCTGATGAGACGCAATATTACGGAAGAAATTATCAAGCGCTTTGAAATCGGCTACAATCCGATGGATGACGCCCTGTATCGCTTCCTGCATGCCAAAAAGCATGCGGATGATGATCTTGTGTCCGCAGGTCTTGTACGTGTTACCTCCCTCGGAATGAAGGATGTGTTTTCGCATCGTATCATGATTCCCATTCATGATGAATTCGGAGAACCGGTCGGCTTTACAGCCCGGCGGGTTGCGGAAAATGAAGAAGCAAAGTATATCAACACTACGGAAACGGATATCTACAAAAAAGGAAATCTGATTTTCAACTATCATAGAGCCAAGCAGGAGGCCAGAAAAGCAAAAAAAGCCTATCTGGTGGAAGGCGCCATGGATGTGCTTGCACTGGAAAAGGTGGAGCTGCACAATGCAGTGGCTACGCTGGGAACGGCAATGACCAAGGAACAGCTGCGCCTTTTGCAGCTCCTGCATGTACCGATCGTCATCTGCTATGACGGAGATAAGGCCGGTCGCAACGCCACCTACAAATTCGGTAAAATGGCCAAAGAGGCACAGCTGCCCTTTGAAATTGTAGACAATAAGTACGGTCTGGATCCGGATGAAGTCATTGATGTATACGGGAAGGATGAGCTTCGCGCACTGCTTGATAAGACGATATCCTGGATTGATTTCCTCTTTGAATACCTGCTTGGGCGGTATAATTTGGACAACTACTCTCAGAAAAAGGAATTCGCGCAGGAAATGGCTTTGGAAATTCAGGCACTGCAGGATGATTTTGAGAAACAGAGCTATTTCATTCGTTTGCGGGAGCTGACTGAATTTGATATGCAGGTGGAGCAGCCCAAAGAGGAACGCAGGGCGATTCATCAGCCGCAGCCCCCGCGGCAGAGCTTTTTGACCTTTCCGAAAAGTGGAAGAAGTCATGCCGAGCATGAAATCCTCTCTCAGATGCTGAATGGAATTGCTGCAAGCAATCTGTTCAAGGAGGAGCTTGGATTTTTAAAGGATGATACCGGCAACAAGCTTGCGATGTACATCATTGATTATTATCGAACACACACCACCCTCGCTGTCGCTGAGCTGCTGGATGTGATTCGGGAGGAGGACGTGAAGGCACTTCTTCTGGAAATCGCAAACTGGGAGCTTGCCCGAGAGGATGTGGATATGGCTGTACTGCAGGAAGCAATCGCCAAGGAAAAATCCTGCTTTCTGGATGATAAGATACAGCTGTTGAATAAAAAAATACGATCTGTGAATGATCCCATGGAAAAGGCTAAGCTCGCCGTGGAGAAAAATCAGCTGATCAAAGAGCGTGAGGAATGGCGCAGCGCGGGAAGGAAGTAAGGATATGAAGAACACCAAGAAAAAAGCTGTTTTGCAGGAATACAAGACACTGGAAGATATCAAGCAGGAATTCCTGGACGAATACAAACAGAATGATGTCCTCTATCAGAAGGATGTTATGGATGCCGTGGAGCATCTGGCAATGACAGATACAGATTTTGATGATCTGTTTCAGTGGTTTTCCGACAATGATATTGAAGTAAAAAATGAAGACGATGATGTCGATCTGATGGATGATGACGCTTTGGTCGCAACCGAGGATGACGATGATATTGATTTTCTGGATGACGATACCGATGAAGAGGATACGCTTGCTGCCGATATCGAAAATCTGGAGCAGTCCTTTGCCAACTCTTCCCACACAAAAATCAATGATCCGGTAAAAATGTATTTAAAGGAAATCGGACGCGTTGAGCTTCTGGATCCGAAAGAGGAGCCGGAAATTGCGCGGCGCATTCAGGCAGGTGATGAAGAGGCAAAGAAAAAGCTGATTTCTGCCAACCTGCGTCTGGTTGTATCCATTGCGAAGAAATATGTTGGCCGCGGTATGCTGTTTCTGGATCTGATTCAGGAGGGAAACATGGGTCTGGTTAAGGCGGTTGAGAAATTCGATTATACCAAGGGCTTTAAGTTTTCAACCTACGCGACATGGTGGATTCGTCAGGCAATCACACGTGCCATCGCCGATCAGGCAAGAACGATTCGTATTCCGGTACATATGGTGGAAACAATCAACAAGCTGACACGTATTCAGCGTCAGCTGGTGCAGGATCTTGGAAGGGATCCCTCTGCAGAGGAAATCGCAGCAAAAATGGAAAACATCTCTCCGGAAAAGGTGCGTGAAATTCAGAAAATCGCACTGGAACCGGTATCTCTGGAAACACCGATCGGTGAGGAGGACGATTCTCATCTGGGTGATTTCATCGAGGACAAGGAAGCTCTGTCACCGGATGAATATGCCAACAATCAGCTGCTGAAGGATGAAATCAATACGGTGCTGCAGGGTCTGACCGAGCGTGAGGAAAAGGTATTGCGCCTGCGTTTCGGTTTATATGATGGCAGAACCCGTACACTGGAGGAGGTTGGAAAGGAATTCAACGTTACTCGTGAACGAATCCGTCAGATTGAGGCAAAGGCACTGCGTAAGCTGAAGCATCCTACACGCTCCAAGCGTCTAAAGGATTTCGTCGATAAGCCATAATGAAGCTGAGTACACGATTACATACGATTTTTGATATGGTACAGCCCTGTGGCGTTGCTGCGGATATTGGCTGTGATCACGGCTTGCTGCCTATCGCCCTTATACAGTCGGGAAAATGTGCACACGTGTATGCGTGTGATGTACGAAAGGGTCCGCTATCACGGGCACAGGAAGCCATCAGACAATACGGTCTGCAGAATTCCATCACCACAAAGCTGTGTGACGGTCTGCAGGGTCTGGAGGATGATGTGGAGGTTGTCGTTATTGCCGGTATGGGATATGACACCATTTGCAGGATTCTTATGAAAGGTGATAAGCAGCTGAAACATTATAAGCAGATAATTCTGCAATGCAATACACATGTCGAGGATATGCGCCGCTGGCTGCATCAAAACGGTTTTACAATCGATGCGGAGCAGCTCGTAAAGGATCATCACTATTATCAGATGCTCTCCGTACATAAGGAGCCATCTGATATGCGGGAAGACCAGTATCTATTCGGTGTGTATCTTGATCGGCATCCACTATTTAAAGAGTATTGGACGTATATTCTGGAAAAGCAGAAAATAATCATACAGCACACACAGCCGCATCATGACGGATATGCAGCTGCTGTTGAGAAAATCAAAACAATTGAAAAGAAGCTGAAGGAGCTGGACTAAATACCGGTTCCTTTTTTGGTACGTCTATAAGAGCTATAGGAATCGCAGGCTATACGCAGCAGGCATGAAAGCTGTTAGGAATAGGGATTGTTCGAATGCGGGAATTTCTGATATAATATTCACTGGAAAGAAGTGAGTACATGGAACTTTGGGATCTGTATGACGCACAGCGGCAGCCGATGAATAAGCTGCAGATGCGGGGCAAGCCAATACCGGAAGGCTATTATCATATCGTTGTCTTCATTTGGACATTCACCTATGACGGCAGACTGCTGTTAACAAAGCGGGATGCCTGCAAGCCCGGCGGTTTGCTTTGGGAGGTTACAGGCGGCTCTGTATTACATGGAGAAACCTCGCAGGAGGGGGCAAAACGGGAGCTGTATGAGGAGACCGGTATCTCCTGCAGAGTGGAGCAGCTGCAAAAATTGCATACCAAGGTAAAGGGGCAGGGGATTTACGATCATTATCTGCTGCAGTATCCGGTAGAGCTGGATAAGCTGCAGCTGCAGGAAAAGGAGACCATCGATGCCATGCTGGTTGATCAATCCACATTCGAGGACATGATGCGGGTTCATATTCTGACACACCCGCTGCAGCTTTGGTACCATGAGCTGAAGGATACGCTTGCTGTTTACTTCCAAAAAAGCAGATAGCGGCAGGTCTGAAGGGGAAATCCTTACCTGTGTAATGTGAATGGTTAGGCTACTGCATATGCGTGCGACAATGGGAAGGCAGCTTTATAATCAAACAACAGGCACTGCTTTCCTGTATGTAAAACAAGAAGGAAAAAGGCAGACGTCCGCCATCGTCTACCTTTTTTCGTGCTAATTACTTTCCTATCCTGCTATGTATTATGACAATATTTCAGACAGTCTTATCTGCGGCTTACATTTCCCCGGCGCATAATCCTCCAGATATGCGATAACCTGTGCTGTCAGATACGTTGGCGTACTAGCTCCCGAGGTTACCGCCACACGTCCTGCATTGCATAGCTGCTCATCCTGAATATCATTGACATCATCAATCAGATATACCTGATGAATGCCCTGATCACGGGCGATCTGCGCGAGCCGGTTGGAGTTGTTGGAATACCTGTCACCAACCACATACAATACATCGATTTGCTTGTCCTTCAAATCGGCAACTGCCTGCTGGCGTATACGGGTTGCGTTGCAGATTTCCTCACAGAAGACAGCCTTCGGATACCGTTCACGTATTGCCTCAAACAGTGCTTCAATATCAAAAATAGACATGGTTGTCTGGTTGGTGACAAACACCTGTGCCAAAGGAGGCAGGGTATCCAGATCCTGTTGCGTACTGATCAGATGCACCTTCTCACTGAGCGATAAAACGGCCTCTGCCTCCGGATGACGCGGCTTTCCGATATACAGGACATCACAGCCGTTTTTCAGCTGCTCCATAACGATATCCTGTGTTTTGACCACATCCGGACAGCTTGCATCAACACATTGAAGTCCCTTCCGAAGTGCCTTTTCCTTTACTGCAGGGGAAATACCGTGTGCGGTAAAGATGACGATTCCTTCTTCAATTTCATCTAGCAGCTCCAGTCGGGTTTTATTTTTATCATCAACGGGATAAATATGCAATTCCTTCAGTGCCTGCATAACATAGGAGTTATGCACCAGCATACCCAGAACATAAATCGGGGTATCCGGATGCTCCTGTGCTGTTTTCTTTGCGATAAGAATGGCATTGATAACACCCTTGCAATATCCACGCGGTACGACCTTTATAACTTCCATGTACTTCACCTCAGATATCATTATACAGGAAAAGCCCGGCACATGCATAGAATTTTGCCGCAGATTATGCCATAATAAACGTATACGATATGCAAGGTAATAGAAAAAGAGCGCACGTATTACAGAAAAAAGAAATTGTTTTACAACTTTCAGATTTCCTGTATAATAAAGAAGCTGCTTATTTGTATAAGGAGGTATTTATGAGCAAATATACGGATTACAACTTTCGTGAGGCCACGAAAACATTTATAAACCTGGAAGGCTTCAAAGAGCCTACACCGATTCAGCAGGCGGTGATCCCGCTGGCATGCAAGGGAAGAAACATCATTGGTATTTCCGATACGGGTACCGGAAAAACACATTCCTTTCTGATTCCGATTATGGAGAGGGTGGACAGCAGTCTGTCTGTGATTCAGGCAGTTATAACGGCACCGACCAGAGAGCTTGCCTTACAGATTTATAATCGCTGTGAAAAAATGAGTGAAGCAGACCCGAAGCTTCGCATCCGTCTGATTACCGGCGGTATGGAAAAATCCAGAATGAACGAACAGCTGAAGGTACAGCCGCATATCGTCGTGGGAACACCGGGACGTATCAAGGACCTGTTTTTACAGGAACAGACCCTGCGTGTGGATACCGCTGATATCATGGTTGTCGATGAAGCGGATATGACACTGGAGTTTGGCTTTCTGGAGGATGTGGATGCCATTGCCGGAAAAATGAAAAAGAATTTACAGATGATGAGCTTTTCAGCAACGATTCCGGTTGCATTGCAGCAGTTTTTAAAGAAATATATGGATAATCCAAGTACGGTGCATATTCAGGAGCAGAGTGATTTTCATCCGAAAATCGAGCATGTGCTGATACCGTGTCAGGAAAAGAGCTATGAAGAAAAGCTGATGGAGCTGTTAGCGACCTTTACACCATATGTATGTCTGATTTTCGCTAACACGAGAACGCAGGCCGCAAGTGTTGCCGGGATGATGCGGGATGCCGGATACGGTATTATCGAGCTGCACGGGGATTTGACACCGCGAGAGCGAACAAAGGCGATGAAGGATTTGGTAAATATACAGAAGTCCTATGTGGTAGCGACGGATATCGCTGCGCGCGGTATTGATATTGAAGGGATTTCTCATGTGATTTCATTGGGATTTCCAAAGGAGCTGGATTACTATATTCATCGAAGCGGACGTACCGGACGTGCCGGTCGGGACGGTATCTGCTATGCCCTGTATAAAAAGCAGGATGATGCCATGATCCGCTCCCTGGAGGTTAAGGGAGTCGGCTTCAAGCATCGCAATCTGAAAAACGGCACCTGGAGTGAGCTGGAGCCGCTGCATCGCAAAAAGGTCAAAAAGGATGATCCGCTGGAAAAGGAAATTTCCAAAATCGTTTCCAAAAAGAAGAAAAAGGTGAAGCCGGGCTATAAGGTGAAACGGAAGCAGGAAGTGGAAAAGCTGAAGCGTAAGGCACGCCGCCAAATGATTCAGGAGGATATTCAGCGGCAGAAAAAGGAACGTGCAAAGCAAAGGGTCATGGAGAAACGGGGTGGACAGGAATGAAGCTGGGCTGTCATGTTTCCATGTCTGCGCCGGATTATGTGCTGGGATCGGTAAAAGAAGCGATCAACTATGGCGCCAATGCGTTTATGCTGTATACCGGTGCACCGCAGAATACACGACGCAAAGCTATGCACGAACTGAAAATAGAGGAAGCACACAGCCTGATGAAGGAGCATGGGATTGACGAAGGCAGTATGATTGTGCATGCTCCCTATATCATCAATCTGGCAAACTGTGTACGGGAAGAGACCTTTGCGCTGGGCGTGGAGTTTTTACAAAAGGAAATAGCTCGCGTACAGGCGCTGCATGCAACGGTTCTGGTGCTGCATCCCGGAAGTCATGTGAAGGCCGGAGAAGAAGAAGGTCTCAAGAAAATCGTTGAGGGTCTGGATCTGGCAATGCAGGATGTACAGGATGTTCAGATTTCCATTGAAACAATGGCCGGCAAGGGCAGTGAAATCGGTTATAGCTTTGCGCATATCCGTTATCTGATGGATCATGCAAAATACGGTGATCGTCTGCGTGTCTGTCTGGATACCTGTCATATTCATGATGCCGGCTATGATCTGTCCGACTTTGACAAGGTGCTGGATGAATTTGACGCTGTTATCGGTCTGGAACGTCTGGCCTGTATGCATATCAATGATTCCAAAAATGTACAGGGAGCACGTAAGGACCGGCATGCGAATATCGGCTTTGGCGAAATTGGTTTTGAAAAGCTGAATGCCATTGTACATAATGAACGTGTAAAGGATGTTGTAAAGATCTTGGAAACACCGTATGTTGAGAATCATCCGCCATACCGTCAGGAAATCGCCATGCTGAGAAGCGGTGTGTTTGATGAACAGATTATGGAGAAAATCAAGGGAGACATCTGATATGGAAATATGTGAACTGGATATTGCCGCATATCGTGGCAAAGCCATAAAGGTTCAATACACGACATCATATGTTTGTGAAGCAGTCGTCAGTCAGGACGCAGCTTGCTTTGGCGTAATGTTTCAGCGCACGGCTTTACCAAAACCGCTGTCCTGCGGCTTTGATGATGTTTGGGGCAGTGAATGGCTAAAGCAGCCGGAGCTGTATGGCGTATGTGTGGATGGACAGATTGCCGGTCTTTTAGAAATCTGCATGGAGAATTGGACGCAGAGATTGCGGATCACCAATCTGTTTATAGAGCCAGCCTATCGGGGAAGAGGCTGCGCTACCCGTTTGCTGGAGCATGCCAGACAGCTGGCAATGCAGCGTGATATCCGCTGCGTTCTGCTGGAAACGCAATCCTGTAATGATCCTGCCATACAATGCTACCTGCGCAGCGGCTTCGTGTTTCTGGGCTGTGATTTGAGTGTTGCAAGCAATCAGGATATACAAAGAAAAAATGTCCGCATTGAAATGGGCTGTTATCTGTAATTGATTGGCCGTTCAAGAATGCAAAGGAATAGGACAAACCCCAATAGCAAAGGTACATCTTTTCAATACACTTTCAGGCTACATTCCTTTCAAATACACATATCATAAAAGGAAGTTTCTATTTGCGAAGGGAAATGAAATTGTTGTATTATATGTTTTAGGATGCATAAAAAAGAATTCAGTGTTACCGTTATGATTGGTAGCAGTGAATTCTTTTACTTTCTAAGCAAGGGGTGTATAGATTGATATTGCCATGAACTGATGCCGTGGGTTTATATCAGCTGTGTTCTTTTTCAAATGCCAGAATCTCTTCCTTCAGCCGTGCCACCATCTGTTCCTGCGGCAGCTTTTCAATAATCTCTCCCTTTTTGATGAGCAAGCCCTCGTTGCAGCCGCCGGCAATCGCGATATCCGCATGCTTCGCCTCTCCTGGTCCATTTACTGCACAGCCCATAATCGCCACATTTACATCACAGTTTATAGTCTGCAAAAAGGCTTCCATTTCATTTACAACCGGCTGCATATCCCACGCTGTTCTGCCACAGGTCGGGCAGGCAATCAAATTCGGCGTGTTTTTCAATAAACCGCAGCATTTTAACAGCTGCTTGACGATTGTTATTTCATTCACCGGATCCCCGTTGACACTGATGCGAATCGTATCACCGATACCCTCATTTAATAATGTTCCCAGTGCCATGCTGCTTTTGATTGCACTGCCGATGAAGGTGCCCGCTTCCGTTACACCCAGATGCAGCGGATAGGGGAAGGCTGTGGATGCCATGCGGTAGGCATCGATACAAAGCAGTGGATCACTGGATTTAAAAGACAGGCAGATGTCATGGAAGTCCAGCTCCTCCAGAATCTGCACATGGCGCTGTGCGCTTTCCATCATGCCCTCAGCGGTAGGTCTGCCATACTTTTCATGAATGTCCTTTTCCAGAGAACCGCTGTTAATGCCGATGCGAATCGGTATATGGTATTCCTTACATACCGCCACAACCGCCTTCACATTTTCTTTGCTGCCGATATTTCCCGGATTCAGACGTATCTTATCAATGCCGGCCTTTACCGCAGCGATGGCCAGTCGATAGTCATAATGGATATCCGCAACAAGCGGGATATGTGTACGCTTCCTGATTTCAGTGATGGCAGCTGCATCCGCTTCATCTATAATCGCCATGCGCACCAGCTCACAGCCAACCTGTTCCAGCTGTAAAATCTGTGCCATTGTGGCCTCTATGTCACTTGTTCGTGTATTGCACATGGACTGAATAACTACTTTATTCTGTCCGCCGATCGTTATATCTCGTACCTGAATACTTCTTGTTTCCGTTCTTTTCATGTCGTTTCACCTCATGTCTTCATTATAGCAGAAGTCGCTTGCGAAAAGCAATCCGCTGCCCCATTACGAAAATCTTACAAATTTTCAAATGTATGGAATCACTATTTTGTTTATGGTATACTAATGGGCAGGAGGTGTGCGCATGATACGAAATCCTTTTCGAGATCTTGATCAAAAAAAATTAAGCAGAAGCTCTGATGTTCTGAAGACGCAGAACGATTATTTTAAAATCGTAAACAGGCGCATCTTTATTTTCGGTATTATCATTTGTCTGATTTTTGCCGTTGTTTCTGTACGGCTGGTTTTCCTGCAGATAAGAAATCAGGAGGACTATGCAGCGAAGCTGGAAAATTACTCATCGCAAAAGCAGACGGACAGTACGGCGCGCGGGGAGATGGTGGATCGAAACGGAAAGGTCATTGCAAAGACCGTTTCCTCTCATAATATTGTCTACTTTCCTCCCAAGGATACAACAAGTGAGGAACAATGGGAGCTGGCACAAACCTTTGCCAAGGATTTTAAGGTAGATCACAAGGGTATGACAAATTCGGATTATCAGGATTTGTATATGTTTTTACATAAGGATGAAAAAGGAAATAAGGACTCCGGGAAGAACCTGTTGTCTGAACAGGAGAAGGAAACACTGACAGCAGAGGAACAGGAAAAGAAAATCAGAAGCCGGATCACGATGAAAATGGTGGATGAGCTGGCGGATGATGATATAAAGGATGCTTTTTCAGTTTACCTGTCTATGCGCAAGCTGCCCAACAATCAGAATAAGGTGATTCTGGAGGATGTGGACAGTGATAGTGTCGCAAAGCTGATGGAAAATAAAGACAAATACCGGGGCTTTGATGTGAATCTAGGCTCCTGGAAGCGGGAATATCCATATAAGGATACGCTGCGTGATGTGCTGGGAAGTATTACGACCTCCAAGCAGGGTGTACCCTCCGAGCTGCGCTCCTATTACGAAGCGATGGGGTATTCGCTGACGGATCGTGTCGGGCAAAGCGGTCTGGAAAAGCAGTATGAGGATTTACTGAGCGGCACACCGAGAGTCAGTGAGATATCGTATGATTCCGATGGTACAGCCATTATGAATGAAACAAGCAGCGGCAAGAATGGTTATGATTTGCATCTTACCATCGATGTGGAGCTGCAGAAGAAGGTTGATGACATTCTGGAGGATACATTAAAGAAGTATGCAGGCACAGCAGGTCGTGAAAAATTCAAGAAAGCGATCGTTGTCCTCATGAATCCTCAGACCGGTGAAATTTATGCGATGAGCGGTAAATATTTGGATGAGGATGGGAAAATTCAGAACTATTCCAGTGGTGCGTATTTGGATGCCTTTGCGTCCGGTTCCGTTGTGAAGGGCGCTACGGTGTATATGATGCTGGATCAGGGAATTCAGACACGCTACAGTACCGAGCAGGATGAACAAATGAAAATAGCGGGAACTCCATTTAAGCAATCGTTCAACACATATGGTACGGTGAATTCGATTCGTGCATTAGCGGTATCCAGTAACGTTTATATGTTTAAGTCTGTTATAAAATTAGCTGGCGGTAATTATGTATATAATCAGCCACTGGGCATCACAAATGAAATGGCGCAGAAAACCTTCAAGCTGATGCGGAATTATTATTCTATGTTTGGTCTTGGTACAAAAACAGGATTGGATGTCCCAAATGAAGCACAAGGCTTTACAGGGAATACTATGAATCCTGGATTATTACTAGATTATTCCATCGGGCAGTATGATAACTATACGCCGATTCAGCTTGTGCAGTATGCGGCAACCATCGCCAATGGCGGTAAAAAGGTACAGCCGAAGCTGGTTAATACGGCAACGGAAGTAAATACAGATTATACAGTATATGAAAATAAAACACAGGTGTTGTCAGCTTTGCCGGGAAGCAAGGAGGATTTGGAAACGATCCAGATGGGCTTTCGCGAGGTGGTTGCAGGAGAGCATGCAATCGACCCTATCAAGGCATTGGATGTACAGGTAGCTGCAAAAACCGGTACTGCCGAGGTAGGAGATTATACCAACGCTTCTCTTGTCGGCTATGCGCCATATGATAAGGAAGCCAAGGTGGCATTTGCCTGTTCCGTACCGGAATCTGCAACAAATGATCAAAGCGTTGCCGGAAACCTGTGCGCCTACAATATCATGCCGGAAGTTTTAAAAGAGTTTTTCAAAAAGTATTAGCTTTTTTGTAAAGAGTATGATATAATTTTCAAGCAAGTACGAGGAGGGACAACATGAGAGATAGAATCACGTTCAAATGTTCAGAATGTGGCGAAGAAAACTACATCGGGACACGTAATAAACGTAAAAATCCAGAACGTATGCAAATTCAGAAATATTGCCCACGTTGTAACAAGAAAACTTTACATAAGGAGAAAAAATAAGAAGGGCCGACTACGGTCTTTTTTATTCGGTGACTGACATGAAAAAGATGGATACTTTTGTTTTGGGTATGGTGCAGGTAAATACCTACCTGTTGTGGGAAGAGAATCATGTACTGATTGTTGATCCCGGAAGCAAATCTCACAAGCTGCAGGAAACGATTGATTCACAAAATGGTGTTGTGGATGCGATTGTGCTGACACATGGACACTTTGATCATATTGCCGGTGTGGATGCGCTTGTTAAGAAATATCACTGTCCTGTTTATATCAATGAGCTGGATATGGCGATGCTGCAGGACCCGATGCTGAACTTCTCCTATCAGGCTCCTGTTGTTGTGAACAGTCCGGTAACAAAGCTGAAGCCGGGTAAAAACAGCATCGGTGCCTTTACGCTTCAGGCAATCGACGCCCCCGGACACAGTGAGGGAAGTACCATGCTGCTGTGGGATGATAATCTGATCTGTGGAGATGTCATCTTTCAGGGGAGCATCGGACGTACGGACTTACCGACCGGCAGCAATACCAAAATGATGCAGACGCTTCGGATGATACGGGAAACACTGCCTTCAAAGCTGAAGGTGTACCCGGGGCACGGACCGGATACGACGCTGGATATGGAATTTCGCTATAACCCATATCTGCAGTTCTGATTATGACAATCATTACGGCGACGCAGTCTCATATACGGGAAATTCTGAGGCTGTATGAGGTTCTATATGCAGACATGGCAAGACTGCAGCCCTTCAGCTATTGTCGGGGTATGCAGGATGAGGAGTTTTTAAAAACGATGATCCGGCTGGAGGATTGCGACATCCTGCTGGCTGTGGAAAATTCCTGTATTTTCGGTTTGGCACTGGTGATGAAGCAGCTGACACCGGCGGATTCCTTTGTGATTCCGCATGCATATGCCACGCTGATGGATCTGGTGGTCAGCCGGGAAGCCAGAGGTCTTGGTATCGGTAACCGCCTGCTGCTTGAGGTGGAGCACTGGGCCAGAGAACGGCATCTGGAATATGTGGAGCTAAACGTATTGCAGGAAAACCGGAGTGCTCAGAGGCTTTATGAAAAGCATGGCTATATGACGGCGGTTAAAACCATGAAAAAGAATTTAAAATGATACATTTTTAAGAAAACGGGATAATTCTCGTTTTTTTTTACCTTTTTTCAGAATAATTTAGGAGTTTTGCCATTTTGAAACGTATAGAAGTATGTAAATAGAAAGAAGGTGAGAGTATGAAGGAAAAATTTGAACAGCTGCTGCACATGGTGGAACGCAAGCGGGCTACCGATGTACACTTCACATTGATGCAGCACAGGCTGCATGTACAGGTACGCGGATGGAATGGTCTGGAAACTGTTCAGAACGCTGCATTTGATGAGGGCTTGTTCTGTTATCTGAAGTACATCAGTAATCTGGATTTAGGAAACACTCTGCAGCCGCAAAGCGGAAATTTTCAGTATGAGTTTCGTCAGGAGCTTCTGTATTTTCGCTTCTCCCTGCTGCCGACGCTTGAAAAACAGACAGCGGTACTGCGCGTGCTGAACAACCACAAAGAAATATCACTGGAAGATCTGAGCTTAGACAGCAAGCAGACAGCCAGCTTTCTGAACTGGACGAAAACAAGAAGCGGACTCATCGTATTGAGCGGTCCCACCGGCAGCGGGAAAACGACAACCCTGCACGCGATATTGAAGCGGATTGCTCAAGAGAACAGACTGCATGTCGTATCGCTGGAGGACCCTATTGAAATCTTTGATGACAGCTATTTGCAGCTGCAGATCAATGAGGCAGGCGGCTTTACCTATGAGGAAGGAATCAAGGAGCTTTTGCGTCATGATCCGGATGTCATCATGATTGGAGAAATACGTGATCCATCCACGGCACGTATGCTGCTTCGATGCGCATTAAGCGGACATCTGATATTTACAACGATTCATGCCAAATGCTGCAGTGAGGCAATCAAGCGTCTGCTTGAATTCGGCTTGCGCAGGGAGGAACTGTATCATACACTGAGTGCTGTTTGTGCACAGCGTCTGTACAAGAAAAAGGGAACGCAGGAAAGGGTGTGTATATATGAAATACTGGAACAAAATGAGCTGGATGCTTACTTCCGTGAGGAACAGCTGCCTCAGCAGCATCGTGATATTTTTCAGGAGATTCAGCTTGCTGTTTCAAAAGGAATTGTTGCACAGGAGGAAGCCGTCATCGACCTTCCATATGCGCAATGAGGAATGGCGCTATCTGCATGATCTGCTGCAGAACGGCTATCCCTATCTGGAGGCTTTACAGCTGCTGGACAAGGATACCACAAGAATCAGAGAAGAACTGGAGCTGGGACACAGCATCGAGGAAATTTTGATAACACAGGGAACAGGGCGCTTTTTTGAGCATCTTTCCTTCTTCCTGAAAATCACCTCCCTGAGCCGGGCTATCGACAGCTCCCTGCAGCTGTATAACTTTGAACGGAATCTGCTATCCCGTCTTTTAAAGAAAACGGCTTATCCGCTTTCCATCTTTGTGTTTGCCTATGTGATGCTGCTGGTATTCAGCACTGCCATCATTCCGCAAATGCTGCAAAGCTTTGATCAGGGGGAGGACTTTCAAGGGCTGCTGCTCGGTGTGAGTCTTCTGCAGGGAGGCTGCAGGTTAATTGGTGTTTGTGCACTGTGTTTACTGGCTGGTGCATTGTATCTGAGAAATAAGCCTGCCATACGGAATGCATTGGTTTTAAGAAGCACGCGCCTGTGCAAGCTGGTATCCCATGTGGAATCCTATCTGTTCGCCGGCTACATGGTTGAACTGCTGAAGCAGGGTATACCGACACGAACCGCCCTGCAGTATCTGGAGCAAATTCGAAAAGGCTCCCTGTTTTGTGAATTACATAAGCATTTGATGAACGGCCTGCAAAATGGTGAGGATATCCTCTGTGTGATTGAGCGTGAGGTGCTGCTGAACGATATCTTCAAGCAGTCGTTTCGCATTGGCAGCTCTACCGGTTCTTTGTGCAGTATGCTGCAGACAGGGCTGCAGCAGCAGGAACGTACATGGGAGCGGCTGCTGAAGCGTACGGCAGTCACCGTGCAGTGCATTGCATACAGCTTTGTGGGTGTTGTGGTTTTGCTTGTATACCAGATTATGCTGATCCCGCTTACAATGCTGGAACAGATGTAGAAATTGGAAAGGAATTGAACTTATGAAAAATAACAAAGGCTTTACCATTCTGGAAATGATGATCGTATTATCCATTATCGCACTCGTATTTCTGCTGACGCTGCCCAACATTCAGCAGAAGGAAAAAATCATACGCAGCAAGGGCTGTGAGGCACTGATTGAGGTTGCCAATGCACAGATTCTTTTGTATGAGGTGGAGAATCTGAGTCCGCCGAAAAGTATGTCCGATTTAATCAGTAAGGGATATTTAAAGGATACACAGCGCCGATGCCCGAATGGAGACACCATTGAAATCAGCAATGGACAGGCCGCCGTGCGATAGCGGGTTCACCCTGGTGGAAATGCTGCTTGTTTTGCTTCTGCTCTCTGTGCTACTGCTTGTGACACCGCTGCTGAAGCGGCAGCAGCGCATCCTGCTGCGTATGGATGTGCAGCAGATACGTGAAATCTGTACGAAGGCTCAGGCACAGGCGATAAGAGAACACAAAAGCATCCCTATAAAGATTCAGGGCAGTAAGGTATATTGTAATCGTGAGATCTATTCTTTGCAGTCGTCCACCAGCTGTTCGTCCATGAGCTTTCACTATACCGCACAGGGAACGATTTCAAAGGCCTTCACGCTGAACTGCCGCAGTGCCTCCTCCACTGTTCAGCTTGTGGCACAGCTGGGAAGCGGACGCATGGATGTTCGATAAGCGTGGCGTCGTTTTGATGGAGGCATTGTTTCTTTTGATGATTCTGGGCATTCTGGCACTGCTCTGCCTGCAGTGTGCGGGAATGACACATACGATGCATGATACAGGAAAGGGGTATGACAATGATGCAGTGGAAGAAGCCTATCAGAAATAACGGCGGCTTCACCCTGGTGGAAATGCTGGTAGCCTTCAGCTGTGTTGCAGTCAGCTGTGTTTTGCTGATGCCGGTGGTATCCGCATTGCAAAGGCTGCAGGAGCCTGTCTACTACAGTGAAGACCGCATCGCCATTTATCAGCTTCGCTTCCTGCTTGCACAAAGCAGCAGGCTGTCTTTACAGGAGAACACCCTTTCCTTCATTTATCAAAAAAAGAAGCAGACACTGGAATATGACCGCAGGCGTCTGGTGCGCAGAAGCGGCTATGAAATTTTTCTGCAGGATGTGGATGCGCTGCAGTTTCAAAAGAGAAAGGAATGCTATTATGTCACATGGGTCCGGAAAGAAAAGCGTGAAGAAGCACTGCTTACGTGTGAATGAACAGGGCTTTATCAGTCTGTATGCCATGCTGCTGCTATTGATTTTCCTCTGCTTTGTCACCCTGCTTGTACAGCGCGCTACAGCCTATGCAGCCGTACGTGGATTACAGGAGTCCTATGACCTGTTTGCAATTCACAGCTGCCGCAGGTATCTGCAGGAGACTCTAAAGCCGGATGCTGATGCGGAAGCTGATATGAAAGAAAGAAAAGGTGAAGAGAGCGAGACAGGGGAGGAACCGCAGAAGGAAGAGCAGCCGAAGGAATGGGAGGTGCTGTTTCGAAACACATACTTTCATTTCACAAAAGAGGAGGAGCATATCGCTGTGACCTATACGCAAAAAAGCAATACCGTGCATATGCAGATATTCTTTGATCGTACAGATGGTACCATACAGGACGTTGTATATTTACAGCAGTGAGAACCACACTAACAAGGAGGTGGTTTACATGCTGACGATCGGGTTGAGCACACTGTTGTTTCTGGCATTTGCAGGACTTGGAAATCTGCTGCTGATTATGAATGAAACAGCCTATATGCTGGTTCCGCTGTATGCTGTGCTGCTGCTGTTTGGCAGGCTGTTTTATCGCGAGGCAAACTGTAAGGCGCTGGAAGGAAAGGACTTTTTGCTGACGCTGGTGATCGTCCTGCTGTTTCTTGGCTATTTTGAATGGCGGCAGGAGCTGTTTGATGTTACAACCTTCTGGTATTTGTATCTTACAACATTTATAGCCTTTATGCTGTATGCGGACAGTATCCGTTTTAAAAGTCTGATGTGAAAAATCAGACTTTTTTCATAAAAAATTTGACAAATGCGTCAAATCCTATAAAATAGAATAGGACATAAGAAAATATAAAGGAAAGGTGAATGTATTATGATCAGTTCCAATGATTTAAAACCTGGTATGACAATTCAGCAGGATGGAGAAATCTTCGTTGTGCTGGAACAGAGTCAGAATAAAACAGCTCGTTCCGCAATGGTGGTAAAGGCGAAAGTCAGAAACCTGAGAACGGGATCAAATGTAGAATTATCATGGGGCGGTGGAGATAAAATCACACCTGCACACATTGAAAAGAAAGAGATGCAGTATTTGTACGATACAGATGATGCACTGGTGTTCATGGATAATGAAACCTATGAGCAGATTGAGATTCCTAAGGATCGTCTGAAATGGGAAATGAACTTCATGAAGCCGAATGACAACGTTAATATTTCCATGTTTGAAAGTGAAATTCTCGGTGTGATTCTGCCGGATAAGGTGGCACTGCAGATCGTGGAATGCGAGCCTGCTGTCAAGGGTGATACAGCTACTTCCGCAAGCAAGAATGCCACATTGGAATCCGGACTGGAAATCAAGGTGCCGCTGTTCATCAATCAGGATGAAATGGTGCTGGTAAACACGTCTGATGGAAAATATTCCGGAAGAGCAAAAGACTAAAAAGCTGCCCATGCAGCTTTTCTTTTGCAAATCGTTTTCAAAAAGTATGATTTCTTAAGGAATATACGTATCCAAGAACCTTTATTTTTGTTATAATGATTGTTAGATTGGGAGGTAATCGGATGGAAAAGCTATCAAGAGTAAAAAAATATGCGGAATTGAGAAAATCCATTGAAACTGATAATAATATAGATAAAACTCTGCACACAGAGGAAAACGGTGCGCTGGAGCAGGAGGAAACCCTAAAGAAATTCGATTCATCTATCTTCAAAAAGGTGGATATCAAAGAGGATGGGGAATATACTCCGGTTCGGGAAAAGAAAGAGGAGCCGCTGGAGCAGCCGCCGGTAGATGATACCTTTACCAATGAATATCTGGATGATTTCATTAAGGAAGTAAGAGAATATAATATTCGCAAGGGTACCAGAGAGAGCGATAACACACAGGCTGATATTCTGTATCAGCTGAATGCGGCAAACCGTGCAAAAAGATCCCATTACATACAGGAAATACAGGATGAACCGCAGCCGGAGGAGCCAAAGAAAACCGTGTTGAGCCGGGATGATATCGCCCTGCAGGTACAAAATCTGTTAAAGGAGGAGGAAGCCCCTTTGCCGGAATCGGATATGTGCTTTACAAAGGAGCCTGTAGAAACTCCAGCTTATCGTGCAGAAGCTGAAGCTGTCGAATATGAGGAGCCGGTGTTGGAGGAAGCCCCTGTTGTGGAATCCTTTCAGCCACAGCCAGCAGCTGTGGAAGCTGTCGAGGAATATGCTCCGCAGCCGGAGCAGCGTCCGCAGCGTCCTGCTAAAAAAATCATTCAGCCAGCTATGATGGAGGATGCTTTTAAGGATGAAGATGAGATACCTGTGGAAAAGGATGCGCCGCAGCAGGCGGTGCTGCATAAAAAGCTGCTGGAGGAAACACAGCAGCTGCGTGTACAGATGGATGAATATGAGGATGAGCTGACCGACCTTTCCGACGGTGTGGAGAAGACCAATAAGCTGTTGAATTTTGTATTGTGCTTTCTGATACTGGTATTGCTGGTGATCATCGGCTTTATCGCTTATTCTTTATGGAAGGCTGGAGGAATTTAAAGATGAAAATAAATATCGCTATCGACGGGCCGAGTGCGGCAGGTAAAAGCACCATTGCCAAAATACTGGCAAAGGAGCTGGGCTATTCACATCTGGATACCGGAGCGATGTATCGCTGTACGGCGCTTGCTTCTAAAAAGCGCGGTATCGATCCAAACGATGAAGCTGCTCTGGCAGCCATGCTGGATGAAATGAAGATCAGCTTTGATCCGGCAGGAAATGTCTATCTCAATAACGAGGATGTATCCAAGCAGATTCGCGAAAATGAAATATCCATGCTTACCAGCAGCATTTCTGCACATCCTAAGGTAAGAGAGCGTCTGGTGGCGCTGCAGCAGCAGATGGCACGCGATAAGGGGTTCATTATGGATGGCCGCGACATCGGTACGGTTGTTTTACCGGATGCAGAGCTGAAAATCTACATGGTTGCCAGTGTCAAGGCAAGGGCAGATCGCAGATATAAGGAATATCTGGAAAAGCATGTGGAAGCGGATTATGATGAAATCTACCGTGATATCGAACAGCGGGATTATCAGGACATGAACCGTAAAACCTCGCCGCTGCGTAAGGCGGAGGATGCAATCGAAATAGATACGTCAAATATGACGATTACAGAGGTTGTTGAAGAAATACGCAGGAATATTCCTACCCTTTCATGATAGGAGGTGCATTCAGCGCAAGCTGAAGTCAACATATGATAAATGGAATTGTAGCCATCGTTGGTCGTCCGAATGTCGGTAAATCAACGATTTTTAACCGAATTATCGGTGAACGTAAAAGTATTGTGGAGGATACACCGGGAGTAACCCGGGATCGTATCTATGGAAAAGCGGAATGGCTGACCAGAGAATTCCGGGTAATTGATACCGGAGGTATTCAGCTTGCAAATCAGGATTTTCAGACGGAAATCAACATGCAGGTGGAAATCGCTATTGATGAGGCAGACTGCATTGTATTTGTCGTAAGCGGCAAGGATGGTCTGACCCATGATGATGAATATGTCGCAAGACTGCTGCATAAAACAAAAAAGCCGGTCATTCTGGCCGTCAACAAGGTGGATGATTTTGCACAGAATGATGCAATCTATGAATTCTACAGTCTGGGGCTCGGGGATCCGCTGGCAGTATCCGGTGCGCATGGTATCGGTATCGGTGATGTACTGGATGCAGTTATCCACGCTTTACCGGAAAAAGAGAAAAACGAATATGACGGCATGACGAAATTCTGTGTTATCGGTCGTCCAAACGTGGGGAAAAGCTCCCTTGTCAATTCGATTTTAAACCAGGAGCGTGTCATTGTTTCCAATATCGAGGGCACTACCAGAGATGCCATAGATACACCATTCAAACGGGAAGGCAAGGAATATGTTGTCATTGACACAGCCGGAATCCGAAAGCGCGGCAAGGTCTATGAGAATATTGAAAAATATTCTGTTTTGCGTGCCATGAGTGCCATTGAACGAAGTGATGTCGTACTTGTAGTCATCGATGGAGAAAAAGGTATCCGGGATCAGGACAAGCACGTTGCCGGATATGCCCATGAGGCAGGTAAGGGTGTTGTTATCGTATACAATAAATGGGATGCCGTAGAGAAGGATGAGCAGACCATGCATACCATTGAAAAGGAGATCCGTGCACAGTTTCTGTATTTATCCTATGCACCGGTCCTGTTTGTATCCGCATTGAAAAAGCAGCGGATTCACACGATTCTGCCGGTCATTGACGAGGTTCATGATTATTCCGTACTGCGAATTCAGACCAATGTATTGAATGAGGTCATTATGGATGCGCAGCTGATGACACCGCCGCCAACGCACAAGGGACAGCGTCTGAAGATTTACTATGCATCTCAGGTATCCGTGGCTCCACCGACCTTTGTGCTGTTTGTCAATGATCCGGAGCTGCTGCATTTCAGCTATAAGCGATATCTGGAAAACAGACTGCGGGAGGCGTTCGGATTTACCGGAACCACACTAAGAATATTAGCCAGAGAAAGAAACAGGTGATCATGTTGAAGACAGTTGTGATCGGAAGCGGAAGCTGGGGGACAGCACTTGCACAGGTGCTTGTTGACAACGCAAGAGAGGTTGTATTATGGGGAAAGAATCCCAAGGAAATAGACGATATCAATCTGCGGCATCAAAATACCCGGTTTTTCCCGGATGTGACACTGCATGAAAGCCTGAAGGCAACATGTGACCTCAACGTTGTTCGCGATGCGGATCTTCTTGTGTTATCCGTTCCGACCATCGCTGTGGAAGAGCTGTGTATAAAAATCGGAGCGCTTGTTGAAAAGCCGGTAATTGTCGTAAATACCTCCAAGGGATTTCATCCGCAGACAAATGAGCGCATGTCCAATGTCATTCGTCGCTTTATGCCGAAGGATAAACTGAAAAGCGTCGTATCGTTGATCGGCCCCAGCCATGCAGAGGAGGTTGTCCTGCGCATGCTGACAACGATTTGTGCCGTATCCTTATGTGAAGAGGATGCCTGTTCCGTACAGGAGCTGTTCTCGAACGAATATCTGCGTGTTTACCGCGGAGATGACGAGGTTGGAAGTGAAATCGGCGTTGCATTGAAAAATGCCATCGCAGTTGCCAGCGGTGTGCTGAGTGGTGTTGGCTATGGTGATAATACCAAGGCTGCTCTGATTACGCGTGGACTTGCGGAAATGATCCGCTATGGCGTCGCTCTGGGTGGCAGAGCCGAAACCTTTATGGGACTGACCGGTATCGGTGATCTGATTGTTACGTGTACCAGTGTACATTCCCGGAATTTTCAGGCAGGCTATGAAATCGGAACGCATAACAGCGCCCGCTATTTCTGGGAGAACAACACCAAGACCGTAGAGGGTGTACGTACTGCCAAGGTTGTTTATGAGGTAGCAAAGCAGAAGCAGATCGATATGCCGATTGTGGAAGAAATTTACCGGGTTTTGTATGAGGACAAGAAACCACAGCAGTCCGCAAGGGATTTGATGCTGCGTGATTTGAAGCATGAAATGAAATAATGATGCTGAAACAGCGTCATTTTTTTTAGTTTTATGGATTTTAAGCGTGGGAATATGCTATAATAAAAAACGCTAGTCATCTAACCGAACTGGAGGAATCACCATGTAGATGAGAACTGCTTTAAACGAAAAAATACGAGAATATCGTTTCACATAGAACTATAGGAGGAAGCTGTATGACGAATTATGTCAATGAAATACAAAGGCGGAGAACCTTCGCCATCATATCACACCCGGATGCCGGGAAAACAACGCTGACGGAGAAGCTGCTGCTGTATGGGGGAGCAATCCTTTCGGCCGGAAGCGTCAAGGGAAAGAAAGCAAACAAGCATGCGGTCAGTGACTGGATGGAAATTGAAAAGCAGAGAGGTATCTCTGTCACAAGCTCTGTGCTGCAGTTTGAATATAATGATTTCTGTATCAATATTCTGGATACCCCGGGACACCAGGATTTCTCAGAGGATACCTATCGAACACTGATGGCCGCAGATTCCGCTGTCATGGTCATAGATGCATCCAAGGGTGTCGAGGCACAGACAAAGAAGCTGTTTAAGGTATGTCTGCTGCGCAAGATTCCGGTATTTACCTTTATCAATAAAATGGACCGTGCTGCCATGAATCCGTTTGAACTGCTGGAGCATATTGAGAGTGAGCTGGGAATCGCCACCTATGCCATGAACTGGCCAATCGGTTCCGGAAAAGAGTTTAAGGGTGTCTATGAGCGCGATCATCAGCGTATCATTGCCTTTCATGGCGGTGATCACGGACAGAAGGCGGCTGAGGTAAGTGAAGGTACGCTGGAGGATGAAACATTTCGCACTGTCCTGGGAGATCATTTCTTTGAACAGCTGCGTGAGGACAGTGAGCTGCTGGATATCGCCAGTACGGAATTTGATCAGGAACAGGTTTCAAGGGGAGAACTGACACCGGTATTTTTCGGCAGTGCACTGACCAATTTCGGTGTAGAGCCTTTCCTTTCGCATTTCTTGGATATGACCACCTCACCGCTGCCAAGGGAATCCTCACAGGGGGAAATCAACCCGATGGATGAGCGCTTCTCTGCCTTTGTCTTTAAAATCCAGGCCAATATGAACAAGGCACACCGTGACCGTATCGCATTTATGCGTATCTGTTCCGGGCGTTTTGAAAAGGGAATGGAAGTCATGCATATGCAGCAGAATCGTAAAATTAAGCTGTCACAGCCGCAGCAGTTTATGGCACAGGATCGTGAAATTGTCGAGGAAGCCTATGCCGGAGATGTAATCGGTGTATTTGATCCGGGAATTTTTTCCATCGGAGATACGCTGTGCGATCCTTCCATGAAGTTTGAGTTTAAAAAAATTCCAACCTTTGCACCGGAGCATTTTGCCAGGGTAACACAGAGAGATACCATGAAGAGGAAGCAGTTTACAAAGGGAATTACGCAGATTGCACAGGAAGGTGCCATTCAGGTATTTCAGGAAATCAATATCGGAATGGAGGAAATCATCGTCGGCGGTGTCGGCGTGCTGCAGTTTGAGGTGCTGGAACAGCGCTTAAAAAGTGAATACAATGTCGATATCAAGCTCGAAATTCTGCCGTTCCAGTGCGTTCGCTGGATCGATGATCAGGCATTGGATCCGAATACGCTGAATCTTACCAGTGATTCCAAGCGTGTACGTGATTTAAAGGGGAGAAATCTGATTATTTTCATGAATAATTGGGGCATCAAGTGGGCGTTGGAACAAAACAAGGGTCTGACACTGAGTGATGTGGGTACTGCCGAGTAATTACAATATACATAATCAGCAAGCATTTACCTAACAGGAGGATTGCTGAAATCGATGACTTCGGCTCTTCCTTTTTTTGTGGAAGTTCCTTTTTCAGGGAATGCTGTATGTCTTTTTCGAAAACGGGTATCCTAGTAGACAGTGAGGTGTGAGCTATATGCATGATGAAGATATTGTATGTACCTGCATGAGTGTCTCTGTTCGTGATATCAAAACGGCAATTGAGGCAGGTGCTTCCAGCTTCCAGGAGGTGCAGGATGCTACCGGAGCAGGAACTGTCTGCGGTGCCTGCAATGATGTCCTGGAAAGCGTTGTTGAGCAATTACTGAGAAACAGGTGAAATCCATCTGTTTTTCTTTTTCTTCTTTTGTCTGTTTAGTCATAAAGTACCTCAATTCATCATAAGTTTAGAATGACTAAGGGAGGACAAACAATGAATACCACAGAGATTTTAAAGAATATAGCACAAAGATGCGGTGGCGATATATACTTAGGGATCGTGGGTCCTGTACGCGTCGGCAAATCAACCTTCATCAAGGAGTTTATGGAAAAAGCAGTCATTCCATATGTCAGTGATGAATTTGAGAAATCACGCATGATTGACGAACTGCCGCAGGCAGGAGTCGGTAAAACGATTATGACCACCGAACCGAAATTTGTGCCGAATAATGCCGCAACAATCGAATTTGATGACGGATTTACCGTGAATGTCCGTTTGGTGGACTGTGTAGGCTATGTTATACCGGAAGCAAAGGGTTATAAGGATGAGGATGGAATCCGTATGGTACGTACCCCCTGGAATGATGAACCGGTACCATTCAACGAGGCTGCCAAGACCGGTACACAGAAGGTTATTCAGGATCATTCCACAATCGGCATTGTTGTGACGACGGATGGTACGATTTCCGATTTGTCAAGAGAAGCCTATATCGAAGCTGAGGCAGAGGTCATTGATGAACTCAAGTCGATTGGTAAGCCGTTTATTGTCGTTGTCAACAGTGCGGATGTGCATTCTCCGGCCTGCAAGGCTGTCGTGGACAAGCTTAAGGAAAAATATGAGGTACCGGTACTTGCAATTGCAGTAAACCATATGAGTGAGGAGGATGTTCATGATATCCTTCGGGAGGCTCTGTATGAATTCCCGGTATCGGAGATCAATATCAACATGCCGCAGTGGATTGCAGTACTGAGCGATGATCACTGGCTGAAGAAAAGCTTCCATGATACGATTCAGGAAAGCATGTCCAGCGTGGACCGTCTTCGCGAGGTTGAAAATATCACCGATGTGTTAAATGAAAATGAGTATATCGACGGCAGCAATCTTGCCACCATTGATACAGGGCAGGGGATTGTCAATGTGGACATCACTGTAAAGCCTGGGCTGTATAATGAAATACTGAAGGAAATCATCGGTCACGAGATAAAGGATAAGGCGGAGCTGATATCTCTCATGCAGGATTACAGCAAGGCGAAGCGGGAATATGATGCAGTTGAAAGTGCATTGAAAATGGTCAAGCAGACCGGATACGGCTTTGCAAGTGCCTCATTGCAGGATATTCAGCTCAGCAAGCCGGAGGTTGTGAAGCAGGGCAGCCGCTATGGTGTGAAGCTGAAGGCAATCGCCCCAAGCATTCATATGATCAAGGTGGATGTGGAAAGCACCTTTGAGCCGATTATCGGCAGTAAGGAGCAAAGTGAAGAGCTGATTCGTTATCTGCTGCGGGATGATGGAAATGATGATCAGAGCATCTGGGACAGCGATATCTTCGGACGCAAGCTGTCGGATCTGATCCGTGACGGTCTCAATGCCAAGCTTTCCATGATACCGGAAGCAGCCAGAGCAAGATTGCAGGACATTCTTACAAAACTTGTAAATAAGGGAAAAGGCAATGTCATCGCCATCGTTCTCTAGAAATAACGGCATTTGAAAACCGCAGAAATAATGGGGATTTTAAAACCATCTTTTTTGAGAAAAATGTTGAAATATACGCTTCCAGATGGTATCATATAGCTATGTTGGAGGTAATGAACATGAGTGAAATTTTAAATAAAAAAGCTTTAGTAGAAGTCGTTGCTGAGAAATTGGAAATGACAAAGAAAGATGCAACTGTAGCAGTAGAAACTGTTTTCGATGAAATTGCAAAGACTTTATCTGAAGGCGGAAAAGTTGATATCTCTGGTTTTGGAAAATTTGAAATCAGCGAACGTCCTGCACGTATGGGAATCAACCCTGCAACTAAGGAACCTCTTGAAATCGCCGCTTCAAAAGCGCCGAAATTCAAAGCTGCAAAAGCATTGAAGGAAGCAGTAAAATAGTAGGCTAAAAACGGATGTCTGGGATCATTTATACAGATATCCTTTTTTTCATAATTTCATAAGCAAAGACCAAAGCATTCGCTTTCCTGCAACTTTATGCAAACCTGCTGATAATTCATCTGCAGTTGTGATATAATAACTAATACATACATATTGAAAAGGAAGGATACCTATGTTTAATAATTCGTATATGTCTCAGTATTTTCTGTATATTCTGGCATTCGCAGTTGTAATGCTTGCCCAGTCCCGTGTACAGGCTGCTTATCACAAATATAAGAGAATTCCGAACGAGCATGGTTTGACTGGAGAGGCTGTTGCCCGCAGAATTCTGGATATGAACAATCTGCAAAGCATCCGTGTAGAGGTAGCCAAGGGCGGTATGCTATCGGATCACTATGATCCTGTCCATCATGTTGTGCGTCTATCTCCGGATATCTTCTACAACGCCTCCATTGCCTCTATCAGTGTTGCCGCTCATGAGGTAGGACATGCCATTCAGCATAAGGAGCATTATGGGGCGATCGGTCTGCGAAACCGGCTGCTGCCGATGGCAAATATTGCTTCCCAGCTTGGCTGGGTCGTGCTTGTGCTCGGCTTGTTTCTGTTTGCCTCCACACCGGTTATTCTGTATGCGGGTATTGCTATGATTTGTATCATTCTGCTGTTTCAGATTGTGACGCTGCCGGTGGAATTCAATGCCAGCAGCCGGGCTGTGAAACAGCTAGCCATGTATGGCATGATCAGTGAACAGGAGCGCTATGATGTGAAGGGAATGCTTCGTGCAGCAGCCTTCACCTATGTTGCAGCAGTGCTCTCCACTCTCGCACAAATCTTACGTATCCTGCTTATGGTACTGGGAAGAAGAGATGATGACTGAAAGAATCCTTTGGGGTTCTTTTTTCGTGTCTTGGTCAGCTTCTGAATCCTTCAGGGTTCACGAATAAAGGGAAGGTTTATGAGAGCTTTTTGTTTTGCGTGAATCATAGAAAGATATTGGAAAATATTTACGGATGAGCATACAGCCAGATGATGGAAGCAGCTGCACAAAGATCAGGCATTTTTGACTTTGCTGTTCACCGATAAGGGCATATGGTATAATTTAGCTGATAAACAGCGTACGAAAAAATAACCGGATTTAGAAAGAGAGGCCGTCTATGGTGAAGAAATGCTTATTGATTCTGCTGATGCTTCTTTGTATGAGTGCCTGTACCAGCAAAGAGGAGAAACAGGAGCTGGATAGGGAAAAACAACAGGGAACAGCCAATGCTCTTCTTTATATGAAGGATAAATACGGTATACAGCCAACTGTAAAAGAAACCCATCTGGGATATGGCGATGCATCACCAATTCCCAGGCTCAAACGGAAACCGGATGGAACAGCATGGGTTGAAATGATGTATCAGGAAAGATCGTTTACAGTAAATGTCTACACAGAGGAAAACAATCAGGATGGAAGTGATGACTATCAGATGCAGGAGCTGCAAGAGGCATACAGAAAGAGAATTGAAGCTTCGTTGAAATTGGACACAGACCTGCATATTTCTGCGTTTGATGTTTTCTTCCAGTATAAAGGAGCATGGTATCAGAATGTCTTTCCAAAGGAAATAAAGTATGATGGCGGTGATATAGATGCATTTATGAAAGATATGTATAGTAAGACGCTGCTATATACGGTGGATGAACCCGAGCTAAAAACGCTGCAGCATCGAAAAGATCTCAATCGTACCAATCTCATTCTATTGAATTTTACTTCAAAAAATGGGGAAAGTGATTTCTTGCATGAGCTTGCAAAAAATGAAATATCCTTCATCGATAATCTGAGTGATGATGGTATATTCATTTACAGAGATCTACAAAAGAAATTCGCCAAGGATCTGAAAGATTCTATTTTAATCACGAAAGGGGAAGAGTATCATACAGATTATACACCACGTTTTGTTGGTGAGATCTGTTATTACATGTTTGATCAATATGGCAGAGATACAAACGATACGGTGAATATTTACAAGGGGAAAGCAAATCCTGCAGATTTTCAGGATATGAAAAAGAACTATGATATTCATGCCTTCTCGGAAGCATTGACGATTGAAAAGGCTTCAGATTCTACCGTTCTTTATATGCCGCAGGAGGATTTCATAAAAGAGATACCCCCTTCTCAAGAGGATACCTATGTGGTACTGTGGCAAAGTTTTATTAATCGTGACGGAAAACAGGAATCGGGAGAATTTTTCAATACCTCTTCCACAAAAATTTCAGAGTATAGTGATGAGGAGGGTCGTTTCTATAAGAAAATCGTTCCCGCAGAGACATCCATTACATTATGCTATGCAGAGGTCAGTACAAGGAAAACAGAGTAATCGTGAAAAAGGATGGCAATATGTACCTATCTATGGTATGGTTAGGGTAGAGGTTAAACCAGATTCTGTAGAAAGGAGAACTTGTAATGGAGGCTGTAAAAACAAGAACTATGAGTGTTTGTGGTGTTCAGTGTAATGCATGTGAGCATTATCCGGACATCTGCCTTGGATGTAAGGCTTTGGAAGGGAAGCCATACTGGCTGCAATATGTGGAGGATAGAAATGTCTGTGATATTTATGAATGCTGTAAGAAAAGTAAGAAGCTAAAGCACTGCGGACACTGTCATGAACTGCCCTGTATTTTGTATGAAGCACAGGATCCAACAAAAAGTGAAGAGGATAATCAGAAGGATTTTCTTATGCAGATGAAAAACCTTACGGAAGCTCAATAGCTCTTGGTGAACAAACGTACCAAAGAATATGTTGTATAAGATAGATAAATATAAATAAAAGTGCCTGTATCCACATGCTGTATGTAGGAAACAGGCACTTTGAGTATTCCTGGCGAAAATAAGAAATCAACAGGTTTCATTTCAGATGTTCATTCAGATCATCTATTTCCTTTCGAAAGCTATAGGCGATATACAGGCGTATTGCCCCCAGAATCACAGCCATACTCAGAATTTGGGAAATGATAGAGCGTACCTGAAGAGTATCCAGGTGTCCCGCATTGTTCAGGATTAGGAAAATTCCTGTGAGTATGAGAAATTCTGTTATGACAAAGCTTCGGTATGTTTTGAATTCCATGTATTCATTGATACCGTAATCGGCTATGATAAGAAGCATACATATTCCAAAATCCCTAAGCAGGCTGGCAGCATCCAGAATAAGTGGTGTATTGTGAAGGAAAGCAGAACATGCATTGATCAGTAAGATTGCAGTGAAGCACATGCATCCATAGGGCACATAATTTTTTAAAAAGCTTTTCATATTCATCCTCCTATAATTTTTTTATCTGTTTTTTCAGATGCTCTACATAATTTCTGTTTACAAGTACTTTATCGTCATTCTTCAGCACCAGCAGCAGCCGATGGTTAGCATAGGATTCTACAGCCTTCAGATGTGCTGTATTTACAATCATATGCTTGCTTATCCTGCAAAACGAGGTATGCTGAACACTATCCTCAATCTCGCGAAGAGACATTCTGCATAACAGGGAATCCTTCTCCGTTATCAGATATGTGATTCCATCAACAGATTCAATATAGTAAATAGTCTCTATGGGAAGATAATATTCCCGATTGTTGTGATAAGCCTTTAAGGTGATGCTGTATTGCTTTATCAAATCTATCAGTCTTTCTAAGCGCGGATGACGTGTTGCTGTTCTGATGATGATTTCATCTTCTGCTATTGCGTCATCCTGAAGTATGGTAAGCTTCATCCTGTATTCCTCCTGTTGATTTCAGTATAAAGGGCACACAGCAGAAATGCAATGAAATGCCGATAAGTTACCCAAAGTGGTATACAAGCTGCCAACTGCTTCATTATGGTCTGTAATTGATAATGATGGCTGATCTTGGATACATTGGATACAATTGGATACATATGTATTATGTATATTATGTTTTACTTCGCATAATGTATATTATGTAATCTTTTAAGTTCAGTAGAATCTGCGTACTTTGTAAACGAAAAAGAAGAACAGCAAAATCGGGTTCTTCTAATTAACAAGTAACGCTGCTCCATCAGGTTACTCCTCAATAATCAAGGTCTCCTTAATTTCATTGAGAACCGTATAAAAATGTCTTTAAAAGCTTTCTTCTGTTTAACTTTTCATGATGATTTCTGTATCCTGTGCTTCAATATAGGAATGCACGACTGCAATCGGTGCTCCCCATTCCTTTACGATATCCTTATACTCTGCATCCTCGATATTCTGCATGTAGTTATTTAAAAACATTTTTTCCTTTTTTGACATATAAGGGAACAGCATCGCAATTTCCCGTTTGTATCTTTCTTTACCAGCCATGTTCCTATGCTCCCTTCATAATCATATCGATCGCCTGAACCCAGACTGTATAACGCTTTTGCAAAGTTACCAGCAAAGCTTCTCCCTTAGGTTCCAGTTTGTAAATGATTTTTGTTCTGCGTCCTTCCCTTACCTCCATACCGGTGATGCAGTGATCATCAGCCAGCTTATAGAGAATGGGATACAGGGTGCCCATCTTTATATCAATAATCCCCTCTGTCTGCTTCTTCAGAATACCGGCAAGCTCATAGCCGTAACAATTCCCCTGTTTTAATATAAGGAGAATCAGCATTTCCATTTTAAAAAAATTATGTTCCTTAGCCATAACAGCACCTCTTTTGTTCATTTGATATATCCTATACATATCACCAACCAGTATCCGTTTATTTGCTTCAACAGATAGAGAAGCCGGCAGAATGTGTAAGTAAGCATAAGACTCTCAGCTTTTCATTTCGACGTGTCTTTGTGCCTTCATTGTGAAAAGAGGTTGCATGACAACCTCCTTTTGAGTGACAATGGGACAAGTATCGTCTCCTCGCATGAATTATAACACCTAATATTATGTTTATCAACTGTTTTTATATTATATATATAGATTAACATAATATTTAAGGGGAATAAGAAAACCGACTCTTATATTTCCTATAAGATATCGGTTATTCCGGTTATTGCACCTGAAGCCGTTTTAGCATAGCTTCCTTTGCTTTCTGTTCCAGTGTGTCATCCAATTGTATGAGATCCTCCAGCTGAACATCCGGATGATTCTTTTTCAGGCTCTTATAGATAACAAAGTCGACAATTTCTGGGTTTTTCGGGAAAAGCGGGCCGTGCATATAGGTGCCAAGTACACTTCCGTTATAAAAGCCCTCATATCCACTATCAAAGCTGTTTCCATAGCCACTGATGACTTTCCCCAGCGGTGTTGCTACATTGCAGGTCTGGCCACCGTGGTTCTCAAAGCCAACAGCAGTGATTTCATGACCATCCAGATTGCAGCGTATGGCGATATTGCCGATACAGCGTGTTCCATTGCTGCCGGTAGTCGTATAATAATCGAAAAATTTCAGCCCCTCAATTTTTTCGTTATCTGCACTGATATAATATTGTCCAAACAGCTGATAACCGCCGCAAATCAATAGAACGAAGGTCCCCTGCTCCATCGCCTCACGAATATTTTCCCTTCTGGAAAGCAAATCATCGATCAGCATCATCTGTTCCTTGTCGGCGCCCCCACCCAGAAAAAGAAGGTCATACGCGCGAAGGTCCCTTTGATCTCCGATGGACAGGGTATCAATGGTGATGCTGATACCGCGCTCCTCACAGCGTTTCTGTAAAACCATCATGTTTCCCTTATCACCATAGAGATCCATAATATCATGGTACATCCAGCATACATTCAGCTCCATATCATGCGCCTCCTTTTCGTTCCTGCACACCCTGAGTCAGCAGCAGATTGCGTACCGGCTGCAAGGCGGTATAGGTCGCTATCGCATACATGGTTTCATTTGACTTCAGAAGAGCTGTTACAGCCTCCTTCATCTGTTCCTGAACCTCCAGCGCTCCTGTATAGCCTCCGTATTTTAAACGCAGTGCCATATCATAGCAGCGACTGCCCGAAACAATGATACGCTTTGTAGTATTCTTCATGAGCTTCTCGAAAAAGGTGTCATAGATCCAGGATACGTCCGTTCCATCCTGTGCATTATCGTTTAATACAATGAGGATGCTTTTTTCGGTTTCGTCCTCTTCGATCACCTTCATGACCTCATTGGCTCCCGTCGGGTTTTTTACCAGATTCAGCACACAGGTGTGGTTCTTATATGTAAATGCTTCATTTCGTCCATCCGGTACCTTGATGTGAGTAAAAGCCGCTGCAGCATGCCTTGTATCCACTTTCAAAAGCTTTGCGACTGCCAGAACAGCCATGCAGTTATACATGGTATACAATCCACCCTGCGGTGCGCTGAATGCTTTGCCTTCATAGCGGAAACTGCGTTTTGGAATGCTTTCCACCACTCCTGCCGCATCCAGATTCGGTGTTTGGAAATCACAGCCGCTGCAGTGAAATACGCCGATATGGGAATACTGATAAAATGCATACTCCAGTCTTTTTCCACATCGTGGACAGAACTTGCCTTCACTTGCTTCCCCTGTTGTTTCACTGCTGAAGGAGCAGCGCTCCATACCGAATGCAAGCATGGATGCTTTCGGTGCCGCATCTTGCAGCCGTACTACATTGGGGTCATTGCCATTTAAAATAAGAGTTCCCTCGAAATCGGAAATCGCCTGCTCCATCTTAACAATCAGCTGCTCCATCTCCCGGGCACGGTCCAGCTGATCCCGGAAAAAGTTTGTCACAACCAGAGCATCTGCTTTTAGGTTCTTCATAATGAAAGGAATGTTGAGCTCATCCACTTCCAAAACAATAGCATCCCCCTGTACCCGTTTTCTTAGCGTTGTGTGCATCAGTAAAGCCGTCGTAATTCCCTCTTTCAGATTGTCGCCCTTCCGATTGTTTACGACAGTACGACCCTCCTGCTCCAGCATAGCGGCTATCATATTGCTGGTAGAAGTCTTGCCGTTGGTTCCTGTTACCAGAATCAGTGGACAGTCAATGCGCAGCTTTTTCAGTATATCCGGACACAGCTTCAGCCCGATCTGTCCGGGCAGCGAGCCGCCGCGATGAATCAGCTGCAGCATAGCACCGGCCAGTTTTGTTATCAGTATTGCAAACGTCGTCATAAATCAGCCTCCTGTATATACCCCGCAGGGAAAATCAATCCATAGTATCTATTTATAGGATGTCCACCCTGCATATGTTTAAAACACCTCTCTATTATACAGGAAAAAAAGCTGTTTTGGTGAAGTTTTTCTATGGATGCGTAAGAAATTTACAGGCATGCTGTCTGGGCTTGAAAAATGTTTTCAAATGTCCTGCGCATTCTTGACTTGCATGAGGGGCTGACCTATAATAATATGGTAAGAAAAAAAGGCAGAATCTGCCCATTCTTGCGCTGGAGTTATTGTTAACTAGCAGGAGGAAAAGAACAAAATGAAAGAGTTAGAAATGCTGTACGAAGGTAAAGCAAAAAAAGTATTCGCAACAGAAAATCCGGATCAGGTCATCGTAGATTACAAGGATGATGCGACGGCATTCAACGGTCAGAAAAAAGGTACGATTCTCGGAAAAGGCGTTGTTAATAACAAAATGACGAACTTCCTGTTTAAAAAGCTGGAGGATAAAGGGATTCCTACACACCTGATCGAGGAGCTGGATGATCGCAGAACACTCGTTAAAAAAGTGGAAATCGTTCCTTTGGAGGTTATTATCCGAAACAAGGTTGCCGGGAGCTTTGCAAAGCGTATGGGACTGAAGGAAGGTATGGAGCTGAAATGCCCGATTCTGGAATTCAGCTATAAGGATGATGATCTGGGGGATCCTATGATCAATGATTACATGGCACTTGCTGTCGGTATTTCCACACAGGAGGAAATCGATGAGATTACAAGGCTTGCGTTTGCTGTAAACGAAGAGCTGAAGAGTATCTTTGCAGCGGTTGATATCGAGCTGATTGACTTCAAGCTGGAGTTTGGACGTTTTAAGGGCGGCATTGTGTTAGCTGATGAGATTTCACCGGATACCTGCCGCTTCTGGGATATTCATACGCATGATCACCTGGATAAGGATCGTTTCAGAAGAAACCTTGGAAATGTTGAGGATGCATATCAGGAAGTATACAGAAGACTGGGAATTAAATAATTGAACAACAAACGAATACATAGAAAGGATGTTTTCAGATGAACGATAAATACATAAGCCCTCTGGGACAGCGCTATGCCAGTGAAGAGATGCAGCGCATTTTCTCCAATGACAAGAAATTCCGTACATGGAGAAGGCTGTGGATTGCCCTGGCGGAAAGCGAAAAGGAGCTGGGTCTTGCTATCACACAGGAACAGATCGATGAATTGAAGGCACATGCAGAGGACATTAACTATGATGTCGCAAGGGAGCGGGAGAAAATTGTCCGTCACGATGTCATGAGCCATGTATACGCCTATGGACAGCAGTGTCCAAATGCGAAAGGAATCATTCATCTGGGCGCAACCTCCTGCTTCGTCGGTGACAATACCGATTTAATTGTCATGTATGAGGCGCTGGAGCTGGTGAAGAAAAAGCTGGTAAACGTCCTTGCGGAGCTGAAAAAGTTTGCTTTGGATTACAAGGACCTGCCGGTGCTGGCATTTACACATTTTCAGCCTGCACAGCCGACAACACTGGGAAAGCGTGCTGCTATCTGGGCACAGGACCTGCTGCTGGATTATGAAGAGCTGTGCTTCCTTCTGGAAAATAAAAAGCTGCGCGGCTGCAAAGGGACAACCGGTACACAGGCGAGCTTTATGGAGCTGTTTGATAATGATGAAGCCAAGGTAAAACAGCTGGATCAGATGGTCGCTCACAGAATGGGCTATGAAAAATCCTTTGCTGTTTCCACACAGACATATTCCCGTAAGGTGGATTCCCGAATTCTGAATGCACTGGGCTCCATAGCGCAGAGTGCACATAAGTTTTCCAATGATATCCGTCTGCTTCAGAATCTGAAGGAAGTGGAGGAGCCGTTTGAAAAGGGACAGATCGGCTCCAGTGCGATGGCCTATAAGCGCAATCCGATGCGCAGTGAGCGGATGGCTTCTCTGGCAAACTATGTTATCGCAGATACCCTGAATCCTGCAATAACTGCTGCTACCCAGTGGTTTGAGCGTACGCTGGATGATTCTGCAAACAAGCGTATCAGTATTCCGGAGGCATTTTTGGCAGTGGATGGTATTCTGGATTTATATCTCAATATCACCGATGGCTTGGTTGTATATCCGAAGGTCATCGAATCCCACCTGATGAAGGAGCTGCCGTTTATGGCGACGGAAATGATTCTGATGGATGCTGTCAAGGCAGGCGGTGACCGTCAGGAGCTGCATGAGCGTATCCGTGTTCACTCCATGGCTGCCGGTAAGGTTGTCAAGGAGGAGGGGCTGGAAAACGATTTGCTGAAGCGTATTGCAGAGGATGCAATGTTCCCTATGAATATGGAACAGCTGAAGGCTATTATGTCCCCGATCAATTTTGTTGGACGTGCGCCAAGTCAGACCGTGGAATTTTTCGAAGAATGCATTGATCCGGTTCTGGAAACAGAAAAGGATGCGCTGGGTCTGCATGCGGAGATCAATGTGTAGGCTAAGCTATTCTGCATAAAATAAAAAAAAGACTTTGATTATATAGGTAAAAATCAGAGTCTTTTTCTATTCTTACGGCGGTAATGCGCAGCACCGTAGTCAGCTACTTTCTGTTAGCCTTGGAGTAGGCAATGAAATCGGTAAACAGCGGATGCGGACGATTTGGTCTGCTTTTGAATTCCGGATGAAACTGCACCCCGACATAGAAATCATTGTTGACACACTCCACAGCTTCCACCAGAGAACCGTCCTGTGAGGTTGCTGTGATATCCATGCCGTTTTGTATAAATTCCTCACGGAACTGATTATTAAATTCATAGCGGTGACGGTGACGCTCTGAAATTTCCGTTGTCCGGTAGGCGCGATACAGCTGCGTCCCTTCCTTGATTCTGGATGGATATGCGCCTAAACGCATGGTTCCTCCCATATCCTGTTCATCGCTTTGATCTGCCATATAATGAATGATCAAATGGCTGCTTTCCGGCTGAAATTCATAGGAGTTGGCGTCGCTGTAGCCCAGTACGCTTCGTGCAAAGGCGATTGCGGCTATCTGCATTCCCAGACAGATACCCAGATAAGGTATATTGTGCTCTCTGGCATAGGTGGCTGCCCGTATTTTTCCTTCAATTCCGCGCGTACCAAAGCCTCCCGGTATCAGAATGCCGCTGCAATCCTGCAGCAGCTCTCGGATACTGCCTTCCGTAATATTCTCTGAATCGATCCATTTGATATGTACCTTTATATTGTTTTTCAATCCCGCATGATACAGCGCTTCTACCACAGACAGATAGGCATCATGCAGGCGAACATATTTTCCAATTAAAGCAATTGTTACCGTTTCCGTTACATCCTCTGCATGCTCCATGAGCGTACTCCAGGAGTGCAGATCCGCCTGTGGTGCATCGATATGGAATTTTCTACAAACGACATCATCCAGCCCCTGCTTTTGCAGCATGTAGGGTACCTCGTACAGAGAAGGCATCGTTCTGTTTTCGAATACACACTCCTTGGGTATATTGCAAAACAGGGAAAGCTTATCACGAATCCCCTCCTCCAACGGGCGGCTGCAGCGCGCTATGATGATATCCGGAAAGATACCATAGGATTGCAGCTGGTTGACAGAGTGCTGAGCCGGCTTTGACTTATGCTCCCCGCTGCTTTCGAGATATGGAATCAGTGTTACATGAAGAAAGAGACAGTTTTCTCTTCCCTTATCCTGTGCAACCTGACGGATTGCTTCCAGAAAAGGCAGACTTTCAATATCCCCGGTGGTACCTCCGATTTCACAAATCATGATATCCGCACCGCTTTCCTCCTGTGCCTTATAAATAAAATCCTTGATTTCATTGGTGATATGCGGAATAACCTGTACGGTTTCCCCCAGATATTTCCCTTCCCGCTCCTTGTTTAAGACGTTCCAGTATACTTTTCCGGTGGTCACATTCGAGTAGCGATTCAGATTCTCATCAATGAAACGCTCATAATGACCGAGATCAAGATCGGTTTCACTTCCATCCTCCGTCACAAATACCTCGCCATGCTGGTAGGGACTCATCGTCCCCGGGTCGATATTGATATAGGGGTCCAGCTTCATTGCACTGACCTTCAGACCTCTTGCTTTCAGCAGTCGTCCCAGGGATGCTGCACTGATGCCCTTCCCCAGACCGGACACAACACCGCCGCTTACAAATATAAATTTACTCATATATGACCTTCCTTTTTTCTATTGTTTCCTTTCATTCCAATACTGCAGTTTCCTACATATGCAGAAAACGTAAGGCAGTTTTTGCATCATTCCTTACAGTCAGGGCAGCTGATATTTTTTCAACAGCTGCTCCGCCACCTGCAGTCGGCTCATCTGCGAATCCATAGCTCGCTTTTCCAGATACCGGTGTGCCTGTGCTTCACTTAGCTGCTCATGTTCCATAAGCAGGCATTTTGCCCGATCGATAACTTTAATTTCACTCAGTCTGTCCTTCAGTGAGCGATTTCTCATACGCATGGCGCGGATGCGCTTCTGCGTGACAATGGCAAAGCGTAAGACACAGAGCAGTACTGTTTTATTAACCGGCTTTAACAACACATAAATACCGGCTTTTTCCATGCGATCCGCAATGATATCATAGACCTCAGCCGGTACCATAAGCATGATAGAGGCATCACTTTTTTCTGCCAGATCCTGCGGCAGCTCATATTCACGTTCATCCGCAAGCGGGTAATTGATGATGATCATGTCGAAGGCTGTTTCCAGAGCCGTTCTACGTGCCCTAGAGGCCGTTTTACAGGCTGTGATATTCATACAGTCCTCCATATTCAGATATTCCTTTAGAATTCCTGTGGTTTTCTCACTCGTACTGACGAGAAGCACATGTAACATGACCAGTCCCCCTTTCTTACATGCGTAGCTGTTTGATCTTCGCGTTTAGAAAGCCCTGCAGCAGTTCCTCTCCCAAAACACGCTTTGTGAAGCTGCTGTTTTGAGCTAGCTGCAGAGCCTCCTGCAGTGAACTGGGCAGTTCCTGTAGACCCTCATGATGCAGATAGACATTTCCATGAAACTCTTTCGCCGTTAATCCATCCTCGATGCCCTCCATACCTGCGGCAATAAGCAGTGTCAGTGCCAAATAGGGATTGCAGGAGGGATCGGGACTGCGTACCTCAATGCGTGTGCGATGCTCATTCGCTGCCGGTATCCGAATCAGTGCGGAACGGTTGCTGCGGGAATAGCAAATATATTTGGGAGCCTTATCCTCACCCAGACGCAGATAGGATTCTGTTTCCGGATTTAAGAACAGGGTGATTTCCCGGATACGACGAAGTATCCCGGACAGAAAAGCCTCCATGTAGCGGCCCTGCTCCTGTGCAAACAGATTTTCGCCGTTTCGAAACAGGGACAGATTGATATGCAGACCGTTTCCCGGCTGCTGCTGCAGCGGTTTTGGGTGAAAATTTGCTTTCAGACCGCTGGAGAGAGCAACCATGTCCACGACATTGCGAAAGGTCATCAGATTATCAGCACAGGGCATAACCTCGTCAAAACGGAAGTCGATTTCATTTTGCCCGGGTCCCTGCTCATGATGCGAGCTTTCGGGATGAATGCCCATCTCCTCCAGATCAAGGCAGATTTCCCGTCGGACATTCTCACCCTTATCCAGTGGTGCAATATCACAATAGCCGGCCTCATCATAGGGAATCGTTGTCGGCTTTCCGTTTTCATCTCGCTCAAACAGGTAAAACTCGCATTCCGTGCCTGCCATAATCTGCATTCCCTTCTCGCCTACCTGCTTCATCATACGTTTCAGCAGAGAGCGTGTATCCAGAGCATATGCACTCCCATCAGGATAACGTATCTCACAATACATTCGGACAACACGCCCAATCTGCGGACGCCATGGAAGAATGGTCAGTGTGGAGATATCCGGAAACAGAAACAGATCGGAGGTATGCTCCTCTGTAAATTGTGATCCCTGAGAAAATCCGCTAACTGCACTTGCATCAAAGCTCAAGCCATGGGCAAATACCTGCTTCAGCTCCCGGGGCATGATGGATATATTTTTTTGGTTGCCAAACAAATCGAAAAAAGCCAGACGAATAAACTTCACATCATATTCCTCGATGAATTCCATAATTTCACGTTCACTTGTCACCATATGCATCCTCCTTACTATCCTGTGTGGCATTTGGCCGCTTATACGGAAAAAGGCGTCTACAAACCTGGAAAAGCTACGTTTTCCGCCTGTAGAACGCCTTTGTTCCGATACCAGTATTATATTACAAAAGTGATGTGCTGTTGTCAACTATTTCAGCATTTCATGAAGATAAATGTTGCAGTTGCGTTCCGGACCGACAGAAATCATAGAAATTCGCGTATTGCACAGCTCTTCGATACGACGCAGATAGATTTTGCAGTTTTCAGGCAGCTCCTCGTAGGTCTTCATCGTAGAAATATCCTCCTGCCAGCCGTCAAACTCTTCATAAATCGGTTTTGCCCTCTGCAGCTCTTCCATGCTGCTCGGGATATAATCATAGCGGACACCGTCAATATCGTAAGCTACACACATGCGTATTTTCTTCAGGCCGCTCAGAATATCCAGCTTGGTGATAACCAGATCGCTCAATCCGTTGATCATAGCCGCATGACGCACCACATTCACATCCAGCCAGCCACAGCGTCTCGGACGTCCGGTGGTTGCCCCAAACTCATGTCCCTGTTCACGCAGCCACGCACCCATATCGTCGAACAGCTCACTCACAAACGGTCCCTCTCCGACTCTTGTGGAATATGCTTTCGCGATACCGATGATGACATCCAGCTTCTTTGGTGAAACACCGGCACCGGTACAAACACCGGCGGAGGTTGGAGAGGAGCTTGTCACATACGGATAGTTCCCGTAATTGATATCCAGCATGGCGGCCTGTGCGCCCTCAAATAAAACCTGCTTCTGCGCATCCAGTGCCTGGTTGATTACAATCTGTGCATTGATGATACGCGGCAGTAATGCCTTGCGAATCTGCGCAAACTGTGCAACCAGCTCCTCATAGGAAAAGCCCGGATCCTCATATACCTTCTGAAAGGTGATATTTTTCATATCCACTGCAAGCTTCAGCTTTTTCTTAAAGCTTTCAAAATCCTGCAAATCTCCGATACGCAGTCCCTGACGGGAATATTTATCCGCATAGCAGGGGCCGATTCCCCGCTTGGTTGTTCCGATTTTATGATCCTTCAGACTTGCTTCAATCAAAGCATCCAGCCGTACATGGTAGGGCATGATGATGTGTGAGCAGTCACTGAGCAATACATGATCTGTATTGAAACCGCGCTCCTCCAGCTGATTGATTTCCTCCAGAAAGACAAACGGATCCACAACAACCCCTGGTCCGATGATGCAGGAAGCCTTCTGCAGCACACCGCTTGGCAGAAGATGAAGCACCACCTGCTGGTTCTGTCCTGTGTGTTTATCCTGTACAACGACGGTATGACCCGCATTGTTTCCTCCCTGAAACCGCACAACGGCATCCATGCGTGATCCCAGATAATCTACAACCTTGCCTTTTCCTTCGTCTCCCCACTGGGTTCCGACAACTACATATCCTGGCATAAAAATTCCTCCTTACGGGTATTTTCAAAGCAGATTGATACTTTTAAAAAAATCCTTTACTAATATAGCACACTTCATGTAAAAAATAAACATCTTTTTTTGAAAATTGTTTCATCCAAGAAGAGTGAAAGGATTTCCAGCATTTTTATCTAAATATCCCCTGTAAAGGAGCTTTGCTGTTGTAGTAAGACTACGCAAAAAAAAGAGGAAGATGCAGCCGATATCCATAAAAGCTACCGTGCTGTTCATCATTCCTCTTTATGTATTTATTTGCCCATTTTTTCAATCAGCTGATCTGCCGCAGGCGAAATCCAGGCATACATCTGCTGTACCGTTTCCGTATCGAAATCATCATCCTTGTAAATTCTGGAAATGCTGTCCATCATCGGCAGCTCTGCCCATAAAGGTACCTCGTTTTCCCTGACAAAATCCTCCACATTGCGGTGCTGGAAGATTTCAATTCGTTTACCGCAATCTGGACAAACGACATAGCTCATATTCTCAATAATACCCAGTACCTCGACCTTGACCTGCTTGCACATATTGATTGCCTTGGATACGATCATGGATACCATCGGCTGCGGAGTGGATACCATAATAACTCCGCTGACAGGCAGACTCTGCAGTACCGTCAGCGCGACATCACCGGTTCCCGGAGGCATATCGATGAACAGATAGTCCAGCTCCTCCCATACGACATCAGTCCAGAACTGCTTAACTGCATTTGCTACGATCGGACCGCGCCATACAACCGGCTGGTTTTCATCCTCCATCAGAAAATTCAAAGACATGACCTTGATGCCATCCTTATCCACGACCGGCTCAATGGCGTCGTTTGTACCGAATGCCTGTGCATGCTCCAGTCCCATCAGACGTGGAATACTTGGTCCTGTGATATCCGCATCCATGATACCGACACGAAAGCCTCTTCTGGCCATTTCCTTTGCCATCAGTACACTCATACTGGATTTTCCTACACCGCCCTTGCCACTCATCACACCGATGACATGACGGATTTTATTGCGTTCATTATTCTGGATGCCGCAGCTGTCAGCCTGCTTTCCGCAGGTTCCCTTGCTGGGGCATGAATTACAGTTACTCATATTCAGCTCTCCTTATATTATCTGTATAACCTATCTTATTTTACATCTTTTCGCATCGTTTTCCAATGCTTTCGCTTCACTTTTTCGCGAAATGGATGGTAGGGCTCGTATAGCAAACGGAAGGTGCGTTTCCTGTCGGCGATAAATGACTCTTTGCCAGCACGATGAAGGCTATGCGCTGTTCGTGCAGAAACCTTCTATAATTTTAACTAGAACTGCCTTCCTCCTGTATGTTAACTTAGACAGCACTCCATGCAGCAGAGGCGGTGAGGTGGTATATGGCTAAGCTTATGCTGTGCGCTTTCCTCGTTGTCATTTCTCCTTTTTAACGGAGCGGGGATGATACTGATCGATGGCTTCCTTCAGCCTCCGGTTCTGCACATGAGTATAAATCTGTGTTGTTGCGATATCGCTGTGTCCCAGCAGCTCCTGCACAACCCGTAAATCTGCACCGCCGTCCAACAGATGTGTCGCAAAGCTGTGACGGAAGCTGTGCGCTGAAAGACGCTCATCCAGCCCCAGTGCCTGCAGGCGCTGCTTAATCAGCGTATGAACATACTGCCGTGTCAGAACATTTCCTCTGCTGTTCAGGAAAAAACGTGTACTTTTCCGCTTTTCCCATGTTGGACGGATTTGTGTCAGATACGTACGCAGGACACGCATACAGCGTTCATGCATCGGCACCATGCGTTCCTTATCCCCTTTTCCGATCACCCGCAGATAGCCCTGCTCCAGGTGTACCTGATTTATGCGCAGCTCGCACACCTCACTGACACGAAGACCGCAGCCATACAGCGTCTCCAGAATGGCTTTCTGATACAGTCCCTGCGCATCCTGTCCAAAGCTGTCCAGCAGTAGCTCAATATCATGCGGATTGAAATACAGGGGCAGCTTCTGTACCTTCTTCCCTCCCCGCAGATGGATCGAGGGATCCAGAATCGAGGGATGGTTCATTGAGATAAAGCGGTGAAACATATGAATGCTGCTCAGCATATGATTGACACTGCTGCGCTTATAGCACAGGCCGTCCTCCTGTATGTCCCCCTGCTCCATATCAGATAAAAAGCTTTGGATATCCCGGGGCAGAATATCCTCCATCTCCGTTTTTCCCTGCATCTGCAGCCAGCTGAGGTATTCCTGCAAATCCTGTGTATAGGAATGAATGGTTGCCAGTGATTTCTGATCAACCGCCTGTATGTAATGCAGATAGTCCTGCAGAGCCTCCTGCAGATTCATCGCTCTATGATCTGCGGTAACAGTACGTGGGCGTTTACCCTACCATCCTTTACCGCCTCCACCAATACACTGACTGCTTCCTCTCTGTTGGCATCGTAGACAAACTGGAGGGTACGGATTTCCAGACGATGCTGCTTCAGGGTATAGGCGATTTCCGATATACGGGAAGCCCGGTGCACCATATAGAAGCGTCCCTTTTCATCCAGCAGCTCACTGACCCGCTGACACAGGGTCCTTAGTGTGAGGAAGCGTTCATGGCGCGCCATCTGAAGACTTTGCGATTCATTGAGATTGCTTTCCTGATCCACCTTGAAATATGGCGGATTACAGACAATAACATCCACCTTTTCCAAAGCGGCATCGCATATATCCTGTGCCATGAGCACCACATTCGTTATATGGTGATGCTCCATATTCTTTTCCGCAACCGCTATGGCCTCCGGCTGGATATCGATGCCATACAGATATGACGGAGCATAGCGGTGTGCCGCAAGAAGCAACGCTCCGTTGTTCGTGCCGATATCCAGTACCCGTTCCCCTTTTTTGACCTTCATGAACTGCGCCAGAAGCGCCGTGTCTGTGTTGATGCGAAACATCTTTTTATGCTGATACAGATAAATATCCGTCCCGTTGATATAATCATACGTGTAATCTTCCATGCTGCAACCTCCCTGTCTCTATTATTATAGCGGAAGATCACATCAAATTAAACAGTTTTATGAATTCGATCACCAGTGTCGATTTCAGATAACTGCCTGCCAGAATGATCACAAAGCAGATAAAGATATCGTTCAGTACATTGTTGCCCAGCTGCTTGAAATTGAGCCGCTCCCGATTCGTTGTGGAATAGATGATATACATGGACAGCTGAATGGCGCTGGCGGAGATCAGAAAGGTCGCAATCAGATCCATTGCCACCTGTGGAAGCAGGGTCATGATAATGCCTGCAATTCCCTTTAAATGATATGTATACACAAACAGCGCACAGGAAAAGCCGATCTGCATACCCTTCGTAAAGGCGATAAAGCTGATAATGGGAATTCCAATCAGGGAGGTTCCCAGCAAAAACACAAACAGAATAAACACGATGCCGCTGAAAAACTGCGATACGAAGTAATCGTATTTATCAACACCGGAATCAATGGTCGTCAGATAGCTGGATAAGCTCTTTATATCCGATACATCAATATAATTGGATACAATGATACCCATCAGTATCCCGCAGCCGACAAGAATCGCTATAAACAGATATACGTTATGGTATTTCTTGAGAAACCCATGATAGCCCTGCCTCTTTTTTAGGGGAATATTTTTTTTCATATTGTCACCTCACTACATTATATGAAAAAAAGAAGGCAGTCTTGCTGCCAACTTATCGACAAACTTCTCATAAGCTTTTATAAGGCTCTTTCGTTTATTTCTGTCCCTTGGATGGATGAATATCACTGGCTCGTATCAGATGCGCTCCCGGCAGCTGCGCATTCAGCTCCTTCAACACATCCTCGACATCGTTCAGCGGCTGAATCTCATGCTGAAACAAATCGATTTGATCGATCGTATGCTCTGCGGAATACAGAGAGCCCAGACCGATTCCCAGATGACGGATTTCCCTGCCGTTGTAGTGACGGTCAAATAAGAGTAGTGCATGCTCCAGCAGCACGTTTGCATCATCGGTATAGGAATGAATGTTGGTGGAACGAACGGCATTGGTGAAGTCAAAATAGCGGATACTGATGGATATTAAAGAACCCTTGATATGATCTTCCCTTGCCCGTCTGCTCAATGTGGCCGCAAGACGCTTCAAAACAGTTTTAACCTCCTCATAATCCGTAATATCACGATCCAGAGTTGTGGACTGCGATATGGACTGCACACTGGTATTGAAGGAAAGCTGTGCACTTCCGTTACCACGTGCATTCTGAATATATGTATAGGCATGCTTGCCAAGCAGCGTCATGATTTTGGATTCATTTTCTGCATCTGCAAGGTCGCCAATCGTTGTGATTCCATGCTTGATCAGCAGTGGTACCGTCTTCTTTCCAATTCCCCACATATCACTGATGGGAAGCGGCCACAGCTTTTTGGGAACCTCCTGCTTGCGCAATATCGTGATTCCCATCGGCTTACGCATGTCGCTTGCCATTTTTGCCAGAAATTTGTTCGGTGCCACACCGATACTGCAGGGCAGCTTCAAATCTTTTTGCACACTCTTTTGTATCTGCCAGGCAAGGTCCAGCGGTCGCTTATAGTCCTTGATGACATCGGTGACATCCATATAGCATTCGTCGATACTGGCCGGCTCGATCAGACTTGAAAAACGACGCAGATATTTAAAAAAACGATTACTCAATTCCTCATACCAGCCGTAATCGCCCTGAACAACAACAAGATTTGGACACTTCTCCATTGCCATATGCAATGGCATCGCGCTGTGTACCCCGTACTTGCGGGCTTCATAGCTTGCCGTTGATACCACACTTCGCCTGTGCAGTCCCGCCACAACGACCGGCTGCCCCTCCAGTGCAGAGTTTTTCAATATCTCCGCACTTGCAAAGTAGGAATTTAGATCAATATGTAAGATAACTCTTCCTGCCATAAAACAACTCCCTTGTCTTACAGTATAGTATACTGGATTTTCAGGGGAAAAGCTAGCGGAATGTCTTGATCACATTGTTTTTGTTGCGCAGTCTGTGCTCTAAGCGCAGCTTGTCGGAAATCATGGCGATGAATTCGGAATTGGTTGGCTTTGCCTTGCTGGCAGATATCGTATATCCGAAGATATCATCAATTGCATCGATGTTGCCTCTGTTCCATGCTACCTCGATTGCGTGTCGAATGGCTCTTTCCACACGGGATGCCGTGGTTGCATATTTCTTGGCGATTTCCGGATACAGCACCTTTGTGATCTGTCCCAGAAAATCAACATTCAGATAGGTTTCCAGAATTGCTGTACGCAGATACATGTAGCCCTTGATATGTGCAGGAATCCCGATTTCATGCAACAGCTCTGTAATCTCACTTTCCAGCTCCAGCTTCTGCAGACGCTCCTTCTCATCATCATCCAGATTGACCTTTACCACATTGCTGGATATATGCTCCTTCCGTGTGTAGCCGACAATGAAGTTCAGCTTATCACACAGCTGTTCTATCTCAAAGGGCTTCATCAGAATATAATCGATACGGTAATTCTGAACACCTGCCACGATGAGATCGTTCACAAACGGTGTTGTACAGATGATGTGATCCACCTGTATATGGTTTTTCTTCAAATCGTGCAGAACGCTGATGCCGTCCTTCTTCGGCATAATCAGATCCAGCACAAGGACATCCAGATGCTTGCCGCGCAGCTCATTGACACACTGCTCGCCATTGGTGGCACTTCCGATGACCTGATACCCGTCGCTCTTTGTGAGCGCTTCCTTCATACTGTGGATCATCTCCATGCTATCATCCACCAGATATACATTCATTTTGTTATTCATACATTTCCTCTCTCCTTACTGACATCCATTATACGAACCTCCGTATGCAGAAATTCAGATAAAATGTCGAATGAAGAAAAGAATTTCACAAAAACTTCCAAAAAATGAAAAAGAGCGACGATAACGCCGTTCCTTTTGTTTCAAAGCATAACATTTGCTCAAAATATGTCGGTTTATGCGGATTTTAAGCCATATTTCTGGATTTTTCAAGCATCCATTCGACAAAGACTCCATACCCGTTAGAAGGGTGTGAGGTGATGACATGCGTGACAGCACCAATGATTTTTCCATCCTGCACAATCGGCGATCCACTCATTCCCTGTACGATTCCATTCGACGCAGAAGCTAGACGCTCATCCGCAATCATAAATTCGATACCCTTGACATCCGATGTATTCTGCCGGTGTACCTTCGTGATGTTAATCGTAAAGGGCTCAATCGTATTTCCCTGTAAGACAGTATACATGACGGCTTTTCCCGTATGTACCTCATCATGCTTTGCCCATGGCAGAGCCTCGACATTTCGCAGCATGGAATCGTAATGACCATAAATACCGATATTGGTATTAGCAAGCACGTTGGCAAAGGCCGAGGAAAAATCTATTTCCGCATGCTTTTCTCCCGGGATGTTATCCTGTGCCTTCGTTATGGATATGACATTGGCCGGATACAGGCTTCCGGAAGGGACCTCTGCAATCTGCTTTAAATCAGAATCCATAATTTCATGACCTAAGGCTCCGTAGGTATTGTTGGAGGGATCATAATAGGTCAATGTTCCAACACCGACGATTTTATCCTTTACATACAAGCCGCTTTTAAACGAACGTGTGGAGGCATCATACGTGGTTTTCAGGGTAACCGGTATGGTGTTTGAACCGCGTCGTATTTCGACAGGGATCTCATTGACAGCTTCCTGAAAGGCGGACAGCTGCTGATACAATTCATCCATGGAGGATATCGGTACCTGATTCACCTTTACCAGGATATCACTGGGCTGGATGGTACCGCCGGGATCATAGGTTTCACCTTGTACGACAAACGGATATGTTCCCGTAATCATCACACCGTTGTAATCCAGCTGAATACCGATGCTGTCACCGCCCAGATACAGCTCATCGCTGGCGTGAATGCCGATGGGAAGCAGTAGGGACAGTGCGCATAAAAAAGCAACTATTTTTTTGTACAAATCGTTCACCTCCTGAAGATAGTGTGGTTCTCCGGGAGATGGTCATGTCAGTTAATTATTACCTGTTTCCTTTTTTGCAAGCTCATACAGCTCTTTTGCTGCCTGCAGAGCACTTTCACTGGTGCTGCCCTGTGATATCACAGCCATTTCCTGTATGCGCTCTTTATCGTTCAGCAGGCAAATCGTCGTTTCCGTATGTCCGCCTTCCTGATGCTTTTCCACAACATAATGCTGCATGGCACAGGCCGCAACACTTGCAAGATGCGTCACGCAGAACACCTGAGTCCTTTCCGCAAGCTGACGCATTTTCTTTCCGATGGAAAACGCAACACTGCCGCTGACACCGGTATCGATTTCATCAAAGATAATGGTATCAATACCCGTCAGCCGTGTAAAGACGGTCTTCAATCCCAGCATAAAACGGGAAAGCTCCCCGCCGCTGGCTGTAGCCTGCAGCGGACGCAGCCGCTCTCCGGCATTCATGGATACCAGAAAGGTGATTTTATCACTGCCCTGCGCATTTCCCTCAAAGGGCTCCAGTTCAACGTGGAAGCGTGCATTGGGCAGCTGCAAATCCTTTAGCTGCTGCAGAATCAGCTGCTCCAGCTCCCTTGCCTTTTTTTCACGCAGCACATGCAGCTGCATACAATCTTCTTCATATACCTTTCTGGCCTTCTCCAGCTCCTTCTCGGATTTTGCGATAAAATCCTGGCGGTGCAGGATGCTGTCGATCTTTTTTTCCAGAAAGCTACGTTTCTCCATGACAGCCGCATAGCTGCCGCCGTATTTCCGCTGTATCTTGTGTATCAGGAAAATTCTTTCCTGAAGTTCATGGAAACGGCCCTCATCGAATTCGAGCTCCTCCAGATGGGTGCGGACGCGGGAGCACTGCTCATCCAGCGCATAGTACAGATCCAACAGCTGTGCAGCCGCATCCGTAAAGGTTTCATCCTCATGCAGCGCATGCAGCAGGCGATAGCTTTCATAGATGGAAGAAACACTTCCCTCATCCAAAAGGGCAATCGCCTGTGCTGCGGAGGAGCTCAGCTTTTCATATGCCATCATACGCTTTTGTTCCTGCTCCAGCTTCTCCAGTTCTTCTTCCTGCAGCTGAGCCTCGTCGATTTCATTCAGCTGAAAGGTCAGAAATTCCAGATCGTCCTCATTGTAATCACTGTGGAGCGCTTCCTCCAGGGCATCCTTCATGGAACGGTAGCTGTGATAGCTCTGCTTTGTCTTTGCCAGCAGGTCTTCATCCCGTGCAAATCGGTCCAGCAGCAGCTGGTGAGATGCCGCATTACGCAGATACTGTGTGTCATGCTGGGAATGAATATCGACCAGCTGAGAAACGATCTGCTTTACAAAGGAAACCGTTGTCGTTCGCTGATTGATCCGCGCAATGCTTCTTCCCTCCCGGGTTACCTCACGTGTAACAATCAGCAGGCCGTCCTCACATTCATGGCCTGCATCCTGCAGCTGCTGCAGCACGCTGTGCTGTGGTGCAAGTTCAAAAACGCCTTCAATGACAGCCTTGTCACAGCCCTCCTTGATCATGTCGCTGTTGACACGATCTCCCTTCAGAATACCGATGGCATCCATTAACAGGGATTTTCCGGCACCGGTTTCTCCCGTAAAGGCTGACATGTTGTCATGCAGCTCCAGCTGCACCTCATCCATCAGGATGAAATTTTTCACATAGATCTGTGTAAGCATATTCTCACCTCTTTACTGTATAATTTTTAACAATATCCCGAATGGGAAAAACCTTATGCGTCTGTGTATGCTTCAAATGCATGACGAATTCCTTATTGCCATCCCTGCCCAGCACACTGCTGGCACACAGGTGATGGACATATAGGCCGAGGGTTTTCACATAGTCGCACATGGACTGCAAAACCTCGATGTGTACCTTTTCATTTTTCACGATGCCATGCTTGCCGACCTTTGCCCTGCCTGCCTCAAACTGCGGCTTTACCAGGGCAACGATTTCCATATCGGCAAACTGCTCTGCCAGCACCGGAAGAATCTGCCGTATGGAGATAAAGGATACATCCATGCAGGCAAAATCCGGACGCGGATCAAACATATCCCCACTCAGATAGCGGCAGTTGACACCCTCCATATTGATAATGCGCGGATCATTTTTCAATCGCTCGAGCAGCTGATCCTTCCCGACATCCACTGCGTAGACAAGGCGTGCTTTGTTTTGCAGACAGACATCGCTGAAGCCTCCGGTGCTTGCACCGACATCCAAAACGACGCGTCCCTCCAAATCGATTTCAAAGGGCTTTAGCACATCATACAGCTTATAGCCTGCGCGGGAGGCAAATGCTGTTTCCGCCTCCTCCAGCTTGATATCCATGGAATCATCCACCGGCATACTGCTTTTCTTCGCAATCCTTCCATTTACAGTCACTCTGCCCTCCTGTATGGCATCCTGTGCTCTTGCACGGCTGTCACACAGTCCCTGCGTGCTTAAATATACATCCAGTCTCATTTCTTTTCCGGCCTCAGGTAGCTTGTGATGATTTCAAACAGCGTGTTCATATCCAGATGCTCCAGCTTTCGCAGCTGCGGCAGCGAGCCGTGCTCCACGAAATGATCATCGATTCCCATACGGACAAAATGTGTCGCATAGCGGTGGTCATTGGCAAATTCTGTAATAGCGCTGGACAAGCCGCCGCACAGCATATCCGGTTCAAAGATGATCGTCGGCTTATCCTCCTCACAGACGGAGGTCAAAAGCTCCTCATCAATCGGTTTGAAGAAGCGTGCATTGATTACTCGGATCGGCAGCTGATTCACCCCCGCCTTGGAAATGATACGATCCACATCCGGTCCGTAGGTGATGATATTGAGCGCATAATCCTCACGGATCACCGTCTGTGTCCAGGTTCCCGGTGGTATGTAGGTGTACTGCTCCACCGCCTGATAGGACACGTTACCTCTTGGATAGCGTATCGCATAGGGCTGATTGTTCTGCGCAAAGGCGGAGTACAGCAGATTCTGCGCTTCCCGGGCATCCTTGGGCTGTGCCAGTATCATATTCGGAATGGGCCGCAGCATGGCAATATCGAACACACCGTGATGCGTCTCACCGTCCTCTCCGACCAGTGAGCAGCGATCGATACCGATGACAACCGGCAGCTGCATACGTGCCACATCGTGGCTGATCTGGTCATAGGCTCTTTGCAGAAAGGAGGAATATACGGAGATAAACGGACGGATATCCTGCGTACAGAGGCCTGCCGCAAACGTCATTGCATGCTCCTCTGCAATACCACAGTCAAAGGAACGTGTCGGATAGCGGTCAAAAAAGGCGGACAGCTTACTGCCGGATTTCATTGCGGGTGTAATGGCGACAATGCGCTCATCATGCTCGGCAAGCTTCACCAGTGTACGGGACATGACCTCACTCCAGCTTTTATGTCCCGCCGGAAGCTTCGCCAGGGATTCTCCGGTTTCCGGGTCAAACTGGCTGACACCGTGCCATTTTCCTTCCTTATCCTCTTCCGCATAGCGATAGCCCTTTCCTTTTTTCGTGATGACATGGACAACGATCGGTCCCTCGTGCTGCCGGGCAATTTTCAGCACCTTGATCAGCATCTTTAAATCGTGTCCGTCCACCGGTCCGATATAGTCAAGATTAAAATCACCGAATATAGAGGTATCCACCACGTTTTCCTTGACTACATTTTTCATATTTTTCATGGTATGCAGTAAAGAGGAACCCATACGGGAGGTGGATAATGCCCCTTTCAGATCTTCCTTCAATGTCGTATAGGGCTTGCTTGTCCGCAGCTTGGTAAAGGCCTCGTCCATCGCACCCACATTTTGTGATATGGACATGTTGTTATCGTTAAAAATAATGACCATATTGCGCTGTTCACTACCGATCTGGTTCAATGCCTCCATCGCCATACCACCGCTCAGCGCACCATCCCCGATGACCGGCACGATCTGGTAGGTATCCTTATGCAGATCACGTCCTACTGCCATGCCCAGTGCCGCTGACAGTGAGGTGGAGGAATGCCCGGCCTCCCAGACATCGTGTTCACTTTCCTTACGTTTCTGAAAACCGGCAATCCCCTTATACTGTCGCAGGGTTGCGAACTGATTTCCCCGACCCGTCAGGATTTTATGTACGTAGGACTGGTGACCGACATCAAAAATAAATTTATCCGTTGGAGAATCAAAGACATAATGCATGGCCAGCGTCAGCTCCACCACACCGAGATTACTGGACAGATGTCCTCCGGTTTTGGCAATGCTTTGAATCAGAAAGACACGTATCTGCTGTGCCAGATCCTGCAGCTGCGCGATGGAGCATTCCTTGATGTCCTCAGGCTGTTTGATATCGTAGATGTTCATGCAACCGCTCCTCTCAGTTTTTTCGCTTCATCAGCTGGTCAAACAGCTCTCTTACCGGTGCTGCATCCAGCGGCAGCGCATCAAGCTGTGCAAGCGCCCGCTTGTAATAACGATCCGCTTCCTGCCGGGCGGCCTCAACGCCCATCAGCGTGACATAGGTTGTTTTTTCATTTTCCGCATCGCTGTTGATGTTTTTCCCAAGCTCCTCAACAGTGCTGGTCACATCCAGAATATCATCCTGAATCTGGAAGGATAATCCGGTATCTGCGCCAATACGCTCCCATACTGCTGCATCCTCCCTGTGTCCTGCAAGCAGTGCAGCACAGACCAGCGGAAGGCTCAGCAGTCTACTGGTTTTATAATAATGGATATCCTGCAGTCCGGCATGATCAATGCCGGGATTTGCTTCTCCCTCCAAATCCTTGATCTGTCCCAGAATCATACCGTCTGCTCCGCTGAATTCGGAAAGCAGCTTTAAGATTTCCACAAGAACCTCTGCACGGCAGGTACACGCTACCGCTGTATAAAAGGCATGCGTCAACAGGGCATCCCCTGCCAGAATAGCGACATCCTCACCGAATTTGACATGACAGGTCGGCCTGCCTCTGCGCAGCGTGTCATTATCCATTGCCGGCAGATCATCATGAATCAAGGAATAGGTATGGATCATTTCAATCGCAGCGGCTACGGGATAGCCGATCGTCTCTTCAAAGCCATAGGTACGCAGCACTGCCAGCAGCAGCCTGGGGCGTATCCGCTTGCCGCCTGCCATCAGGGAATACTGCATTGCCTCGCGGACTCTGCTGTGCTCCAGCGTATCCAGACAATGGGACAGATAGCTTTCAAAGTCAGACATTGTCGCTGCCCTCCTGATAGGTGTTCAGCAGCTCCTGTACACGATTTTCAAAATTTTTCAGCTGTGAATCACAGGAATTCACCAGCTGCAGTCCTTCTTCAAACAGAGCGATGGCATCCTCCAGCTCAATTTCATTTTTTTCCAGTGCGGCAATGATTTCCTCCAGCCGGCTCATGGATTGTTTAAACGGCAGTTTCTGTTCCATTATAATTTCTCCTTCTTCTCGATGTTCGTATATAAATATCCATCCTGCATGCGCAAGCGCAGCCGGTCATTTTGTTCTACAGCGTCCACGCTGGATATCACTTCATCACCATGATAGGCGATGGCATAACCGCGGGACAGACTTTTCAGCGGGGAATAGGCATCCAGCAGTGCGCTGATATTCCCTATCTGACGTTTTCGCAGCGTATCGTAATTGTGCAGTGCCTGCGTCAGGCGCAGCCTGCTTTCCGCGATGCTGCGTGTATTCTTCTGAAACAGGCGTTCGCTGTGTATGGCGAGCTTATGGGAATTCTGCTTCAGCTGCATGGCCATTGCGGCAACCGCTGCTTCCACGATGCTCAGCTGCTGCACATGCATGGCAAGCTTCATTTCCTCTTCCCGTATGTAGCTTAACGGGTCGCGCATATAGCGGTGTGAACGAATTGGCTCCAGGGCCTGCTTCGCCATATGCAGACGTGTTTCCATATCCTTTACGAGCCGCCGCCGCATCAGGGATACGTTCATGCGAACCTCTTCCAAATCCGGCGTGATCAGCTCCGCTGCAGCTGTCGGTGTCGGCGCCCGGGCATCCGATACATAATCCACCAGTGTCGTATCCGTTTCATGACCGACACCGGTTACGATAACCGTATGCATGGCAAACACGGCACGGGCGACTGCTTCCTCATTGAAGCACCACAAATCCTCAATCGGTCCACCGCCTCTTGCCAGCAGGATGACATCATGTCCGCCCTGATCCGCCCTGCGCAGATTTTCAACAATGGCTCCACTTGCCTGAATCCCCTGTACCAGGCTGGGATACACCACAACCTCAGCCAGCGGCCAGCGCCGGGAAATCGTCGTCAGGATATCCTGTACGGCCGCTCCGGTTTTCGCGGTAATAACACCGATGCGCATCGGATACTGCGGCAGCGGCTTTTTCTTCTGCGGATCAAACAAGCCCTGTGCAGCCAGCTTCTTTTTCACTTCCTCCAGCTGCAGAAACAGATCACCCAGGCCATCCGAGCGTACCGCTGTCACATACAGCTGTACACTTCCGCCCGCCTCATACATGGAGACAGAGGCCGTTACAATGACCTTCATCCCCTCCTTTAACAGGATGTTACAGCGTCTGGCATGGGAAGAAAACATAACACAGCTGATTTTGGAACGGGCATCCTTTAGGGTAAAATACCAGTGTCCGCTGCGGTGATTTGTAAAATTGCTGATTTCCCCCTTGATGAGAATGGACTGGATACGGATATCATTGTCCAGCGTCTGCTTGATATAGTGTACCAGCGCGGATACACTATAAACATTCTGACTCATAGACGATCCAGTACCCCGTTGATCAGACGATACGTTTCATCGTCGCAGTATTTCTTCGCCAGTGTAACAGCCTCATCAATGACAATTGCCTTCGGTGCCGTTTCCAAATCCAGCTCGCATGCCGCCATCATCAAAATGGCCTGCTCCACAAAGCCAAGGCGCGCAAACGTCCAGTCCTGACGAAGTGCCGCATTGATCTTGTCAATATAGACATCCTGATAGCGGATGGCATCGATGGTTACCGTGTAGAGAAACGGATCAATCTCATTGGTTTCACTGTTGTCGTACACACACTCCTTGATATCCTTCTGTAATAAAAAATGCTGATACAGGCTGGTCATTGCCAGCTCCCGTAGTTTATGTCTGCTGTTCATAGAAATCCTCCATTCATCTTTCTTATTTTATCATATTTGCCTGTTACTTTGCAGTCTTTGCTCCTGCTAATTTTTTCACTTTCCATCCCCATACACAACCTGTGCACTCGGCACAACACTGCTGGCAGGTGTGGTATGGCTGCTCTGGTCATCGAAGAAGATGTGCGCACCAAACGCCTTCAGTACCTCGCGCTTTGTAATGCCACCCAGAAAAAAGGCCTCATCAATACGGACATCCCATGCACGCAGAGTTCGGATCACCCGTTCATGCGCCGGTGCATTGCGTGCGGTCACAAGGGCGGTGCGTATCGGCGCATGCCCTTCAAATTCCTTCTGCAGGGCCGCAATCGTCTTGAGAAACTGCGCAAAGGGTCCCTCCGGCAGTACCTGTCGGGCACATGCCTTTTCATGCTCTGCGAATGCCTCCAGACCGTCCTTTTGAAATATCTGTTCGCTCGCATCTGAAAACAGCACGGCATCACCATCAAAGGCAATCCGGATCTGAGCGATATCCTGCAGCGGATCATAGCCCTCAATCGCATTGGTATAAATGCGTCCCGCCGCAAAACCGGCCGCAAGGGCAGAACGGACATCCTCCTCATTGGCGCTTAAAAACAAATCCACACCGAATGCCTTTAGATAGCCGGTCAGTGGTCCTCCGCCGCTTAACACCGCCCGGGTGATATCCAGTCCGTAATGGGCAATCGAGGTAAAGATACGCAACGAGGTATCCGCACTGTTGCGTGACATGATCAATACCTCAACTCTTCGCTTCTTACTGCTCTCATTCAGCTTCAGCAGTGCCTTCACCAGGGCAAATCCGCTGCCCGGCTTCAGAATTTCCTGCTCGTGCGCCAGCTGATATTCGCTATACGCCTGTAATCCCTTGGTTTCATATATGTAGTTTTCATCATCCAGATCAAACAATGCCCGGCTGGATATTCCGATTACCAGGCAGTCCTCAAGACTTACCGCCATGCTTACACTTCCCTTCTGTTCATGAAAAAAAGAAATCCGTACGGATTTCTTTAAAAGATAAAGCCAACGACGTGGATATCGATGATATCCGGTGTATACCCGGTCATATGTTCAATATTTTCAAAGATCTTACTCTGTACTTTGCTTGATTCTTCATTTACGTTTACGCTGTACTTTACTTTTATGTCGATCGACAAAATCAGCTGATCATTCACGATCTTGCAGCTGATCGGATATTTAAACGGTGTAGCGCTGTCCGCCAGCCGAATGTTTTCATCCTCTTCGACAACGATTTTTGCAATCGTCTGGAATGCAGATTTGCTGAGTGCGATTACACCTGCATTGTTTCGTTCCTTTAATGCAATATACTCTTGAGCCATTTTCATCACCTTCTAGGCTTATTATACCAAAAAGATTTCTTATTTGAAAGTAACTTCCATCAAATATTTGTGATTTGTAGCTTCCTGTGCCTTCTGCATGATCGTTTTCGCAACATTTTTATCATCCTTCTGTTCAAACACCGAGATGATACACGTATCTCCATTGATTTCCACAGCTGTCTGATAGCCATCCTTCTTCAACAGGTCAGCCACGCTTTTCTGCATGCTTTTCTCATCTTTCAGCTCATCGATTGCGGCAAGTGCTTCTTTCTTTGCACTGTCATCGCTTTTGGTATCCGCAACCACACTGGAATTGCGGTTGATCTCCTCTTCCTTTTTCTGATTGATGCTGTCCTGCAGCTTTGTTGAACCATCTGCCGATTCTGATGTATCTTTCTTCTGTTCCTGTGCTTCTTCCGTCTTGCCCTGAGCATCCTCTGTCTTTGCTGCTGTGTTTTCCTTATCTGCTTTTTTATCAGATTGAGGGGCCTGTTCCTCCATGACACTGGTGGAATCCGCCGGCAGTGTCACATAGTAGACAGACAGCATCAGAATCAGAGAGAACATGGTCAGAAATGCAAGTGCTTGTTTATTCATAAAAAGTGCCCTCCTTGCTATTACACCCTATGCAGGAAGGACACCTCTTATACCTGTTAATTCACTTTTGAAAAATATTGTTCATGCGCTGCATCCAGTCCTCATAATAGGCACTGCGGTACTGCATGAAATCGGAATAGGAGATCACACGGTTCTCCAGCTCCTCGATAAAGCGGACAAACGCCTTGTTGATGGCGACCATTTTATCATCGTGAATGATATCAATTGTACCGATTTCACACAGGGAGTTTGCCAGAATACGGGCACATTCCTCATGCAGCAGGTCGCTTTGATCCATCGGCAGACGGACAAAGCTCGTATTCAGCCAGTAATTGTCGACCAGATAATTCTTGATTACATTTAAAAACAGACAGAAATCCTCCATATTATTTCCCGGCTCGATGGCGAACAGCATCTTAAAGAAGACGAACCAGTCATAATCGCGGTTCAGCACGGAAATCAGATAGTTCCCCAGAATATGCACAAACATATCCTTGGAATAGAAATCCGCATCCATGAGAATTTCATTTTCAAAATCCATCTGAATGGAATTCAGCTTCTTGAAGGTACGAAACAGGGAGGAGATACGGTCATTGTTTCCGCCGTCAAAGCGAATGTCCTTGATAAAGATGTAATGTCCCAGAATCGTAGACACACTTTTCAGATTCATCGTAAAGCCGATGGATTCGTTCATCTTCAGTGCGAACAAATCATTGATGGCCTTGGAAATCTGCTTTTCAAAGCTGGTTTCCGTGATACTCGCATCACTCAGCGACGTTTCCTGCATCTGATTGTATATGATGTTCAGCTGCCGGTCGGTAATGGTCAGATTGGCCTTGATGCTGGCAAGCAGATCCTTCATGAAATCATCATACACATAATAATTCGTATTTTTATACACCAGCTTATGCTCGATTTCACCCCAGAAGGAATGCACCAGCGCCTTGATCTGCAGCTCTACATTGACCTTTTGTCCGTCCTTGAGATAATAGCCGTCAATACGATAGATTGCAAAGCCGTTTTTCTGAATCTGGGGCTGCCGTGAGGCGCAGTCCAGAAAGAAGTGCGGATTGATTTCATTATAATAGAAGCCATCCTCTTCATTACGGATGTTCAGCGTTTCCCGTATTTTATTGAGCACATTGTATTCATCCTCAATAAAACGGCATTCAATGATAAAGCCGATCAAATCACTTAGATTATCCAGAATTCCCTGCGCACTGTCATTCTCCACGTAAAAGCGGTTGCGGATGATTTTTTCACGCAGGCTCTCCCTTGACTTCACACGCGAATTGATATCAATGATCATTTCACTGGATTCCTTAAATACCGCAATCAGATACTGTTCAATCTCCCGTTCTATTTCATGATAGAATTCATTGTTTTCAGAAAGCAGGGCTAATGCTTCATCAATTGTGTCAAATACCTTTAATCGCATAGGGCAGACTCCTTTCCCTTTTCAAAATAGGAACGTGTCGTTGCCAGGTCTTTTTTCAGCTGTTCACCGAGGGCGCGTGCATCCGGAAATTTCCGTTCCTCCCGTATATAGGACAGGAACCGGAAGATGACAGGCTCCTCATAAATGTCCTGATCAAAATCCAGAAGATGCGCTTCGATGGATCCTGCTTCCTGGTAATTGTAGGTTGGATTGTTACCGACGTTCATCATCGCCCTGTGCCATGTCCCCAGCACCTTGACCGCCCCCACATATACACCCTTTTTCGGCATGACATAGAGCTCCTGCAGACGCAGGTTAGCCGTTGGAAATCCGTTCTTCCTTCCAACATGACTCCCCCCCTTGACGCTTCCCTCCATATCGTACCAGCGTCCCATGAAGCGGGCCGCCTTTTCCATATCGCCTTCCTGGATCAGCTCTTCGATACGCGAGGAGCTGATTTTCCTATGCTCACTGCTGACCTGATCGATGACATGCACATCGAAATCCGTCTGTTCATGTAAGGATTGTGCATCCCCCTCCCCTTTTCTTCCATAGTGGAAATCATATCCGCAAACCAGCGTATCCAGACGCAGCGGCTTAAGCACCTTCTCATGAAAATCCTGCGGAGTCAAATCCGCCATCTCTCTGGAAAAATCAAGAATGATCCAGTATTCGATTCCCATCGCCTCCGCTATCCGCATCCGCTGCTTCATCGGCGTGATATGTGCAATATCCTGCAATCCCCGGATCACACACCAGGGATCGGGATCAAAGGTAATCAGTGCACAGCGTGTGTTGCGCCTTGCCGCAACGCGCTTCACCTCTTCAATCAGCTTCTGATGCCCCAGGTGCAGACCGTCAAAATAGCCGATACAGGCTGTCAGCGGTTCTTCGATAACTGCTGTCCCTGTTAAATTTATATGTACTACCTTCATAGCCTCACCTACCATAAGCCGCGGACACAGCGAAATACTGCCGCATCCTCACGCTGATATATAGCAACGATGTTCCCGTTGTGGGTAATGGCAACATCATCCGCCTCGCACCTTAATGTGATTTTCTTTCCATTATAAATATCCGCAGGCCGTTCATATTCCACCGGTTCATAATGGGAAAGCACCTCCTGCAGCGTATGCAGCTGAAAACGGCCTTCCTGAACATCTTGCAGAGTAACGCATTCATCAAGGGAAAACCGCCCTACCTTTGTACGTACCAGCGAGGACATACATCCCAGATTTCCTGTTTTCTGTGCGATGTCATGGCACAGGGAACGCACATAGGTTCCGGAGCTGCAGCTGACCCGAAACTGCAGCTTCTGCGTATCCAGCGCTTCAATATCATATATGGTTACCTCACGCTCTGGACGCGTTACCGCTATCCCTTCCCGTGCATATTCATAAAGCTTTCTTCCGTTCACCCGGACACTGGATATCATCGGCGGTACCTGCTTCTGTACACCGCGAAAGCTGTCCAGAACCGATTGGAAATCCGCAATCGGCTGTATCGGCGCTTCCTTTAGCGGCTCCATCCAGATATCATCACTGATCGTCTGAATGCCCAGCTGCAGCGTCGCAATATACTCCTTGTCCGTATCCTCCAGAAACGGCAGCGCCTTGCAGGCCTTGCCAATCAAAACCAGAAGCACGCCGGTCGCATTCGGATCCAGTGTACCGCTGTGTCCGATTTTCGTTGTATGTAAAATCCTTCGCAGACGTGCCACCACATCGTGCGAGGTCATATTCTGTTCCTTGTTTATTAGTAAAATACCGTCCATCTTATCACCGTCACTAATTATACCATAGATTTTTCACAAATCATGAGAGGAATATGTGAAAGTGAAAAAAAGCATGGTATAATAAAACGGTTTCTAAAGGATGTGAAAAAATGGAACTGCATACTATCTTAGGCGATATACGAAAAGCGGATCAGGACTACCATCTGATCGATGACGGGGACCGGATTGCCGTGGGGGTGAGCGGCGGGAAGGACAGCATGGTGCTGTTGACTGCGCTGCACATGTATTCAAAATTTGCAGACAGGAATTTTGAGGTGGTCGGCATTCATATAAAGCTCGGCTTTCCGAACATGGACTTCAGCGAGGTTGTTGCTTTCTGCCGGCAGCAGGGCATCACCTTTTACCAGTTTGATTCCCAGGTGTATGAGATTTTGAAGCGGAATCCAGATAAGGAGGGCAACATCAAATGCAGCCTATGTTCCAAGTTTAAAAAGGCAACGGTTATCGACGCCGCAAAGAAGCTGAACTGCACGAAGGTGGCATTCGGCCATCACAGCGATGATGCTGTGGAAACACTTATGATGAATGCGATACACGGCGGAAAGCTGGCAACGTTTTTACCAAAGATGTATATGTCGCGAACAGACACCACCTTTATCCGCCCGCTGGTTTATTCCTATGAAAGCGATATTTTATCGGCACTGGAACGAAATCAGATTCCGTTCGTGAAAAGCACCTGTCCCAACGACGGCTATACGGAGCGGCAGGCAATGAAGGATATGCTGCAGGAATTTTACAGGAGCTATCCAATGGCACAGAAAAATTTCATCCGGATGCTGTATAACGAGGATCAGGTGGAGCTGTGGCACAGGGAGGGTGACCACAGGGCAGAGAAAGCTAAATCCATGTCTGTACTTCTGAAGGAGGAAGGCGATTTGCAGCTAACACGCCACGGTGCTAACTATTTTATCGTCTATTCACACAGCGACACCCCCAAGCAGCGCTGTCATTTGAAAATTCGTGAGGAAGAAAGCAAAGCCATCATGAATGGAACAGCAATCAAAGAAATTTTCCAGACATATTCTTCTGCGAAGGATATATAGAAAAAACGTCAGAGACGTTTTTTTCTATGTTTTACAGCCTGCATGTATTTCCTGACGTTGTATGCTTCTTTTATACTGTATGCTTACATCTATATGGCGTATAAATCACAGGGCTAATGCCCACTGGCGCTGCATTCTCTCACATACAGGAATGTACATTTTTCTTACTTTTTTGTTATGACGTTTGATCCTTTTGCAGCTGCCGCAGCTTCGCTTTGCCTGCTTCCTGCCCTTTTCTATGACCGCCTGCTACTTCCCTTCCAGATAATATGTAGCCTCCATATCCGCCGTACTCAAAGCAAATGCGAGCGGATACATTTCAAAGGCTGCACCGACATTTCGTACCTCCTCACTTCCGCTGAACCCCATATGATAGCGGATGGCAAAGGCCTCCTCCCTGCTCAGCCGCATAAAGCCTGTAATAATATAGACGCTCTTTTCGCCATGACCATACGGCAGCCGGTCTTCATATTCGTAAAAGGGAACCTGCACCCACTGTCCGTTCACCTTCTGATTCCGTGTGCTTTCCTTATAGCAGTTGATCTTGCATATATCATGCAGCAGAGCCACAATGGCAATCGTTTCCTCATTGTAATCCATATGGTAGCATTCCTTTACCCTTGGACGGCTCAGATAATCCTTCAGACAGTCATACACATTCAGGCTGTGCTCCAGCAGTCCCTGGGCATGTGCACCGTGAAAACGGGTGCTTGCCGGTGCGCGAAAGAAATCACTATGCTCCGATAGCAGATAGTCCAGAAGCTTCTCACTGCCCTCCCGATGAATATGCTCCCTGTATATTGATAAAAACCGTTCCTTGTTCTCCATAAGCTGTCCTCCGTACGTTTGTAAATATTATAGCAGGTATTCTTAGCTGTGGAAATTACAAAACGCAGAAAACGATGCGTAGTTTAAAAACAGATGGTATATCGTGAATATGCAGACTGCCCTTGCAGGTTTCATATAGCACGGACTTTCACATGGAGACTGTAAAAACATGCGCAGGTTACAGAAGCATGTATGATCGTACAGCAGTGCGAGGTATGCGGGAGTAAGAAAACAATTTCCAGAATCGCATAGCATGCAAACATCATAGATACCCTGCGCTAAAACGAGCATTCTGATGTTTATAGCAAAAACAAAAAAACAGACGATTTTCATCATCTGCTTTTCAGTGCCCAGAAGGAGAGATCTTTCCCTGTAAATACAGGTGGGTCCCCTGTGTAATTTTTTAGGATCCCTACAGTCTTACCTAGGATGTGCAGGTATTCACACCAAAATACAACATCCGGAGTCCCTTATCTCTAAGTGTAGGAAAAATTTATACCTCCTGGACATCTATAGTATATCATGGATCAATGAAAATAATACTCTTGACTTTATTTTTTTTGTTGTTCCACTTTTATCCCCTGTGTCCTGCGGTATCTTAAGATTTTTAATCAGCTATTCTATCAGAATTGCATACAAAATGCAAATATTTGGCTTCCTGCATTTCTTGTATAGATTTAATTGAAATTTCACAACCTAATGATGAGGTGATAACAATGGCAGTTGCACATAAGGGAGCCATTTCCTTCGGCCTGGTACATATCCCCATACAGATGTATCGTACAACCAGAGATGTGGATATTTCCTTCAACCAGCTTTGTAAGAAAACACATGAGCGGGTGCATTATAAAAAATATTGCGGACATTGCGATAAGGAGCTGAAGGCAGCCGATATCGTTAAGGGCTATCAGTATGAAAAGGATAAGTATGTCATTATGGATAATGAGGAGATTGACGCCTTAAAGGCGGAAAAGGATCGCACAATTACGATTCTTCAGTTCACGAAGCTTGCGGAAATCGATGATATCTATTATGAAAAAAATTATTATGCCGTACCGGAAAAGCATGCGGAAAAAGCATATGAGCTACTGCGTGATGCCATGGCAAAGCTGTCTGTGGTCGCGATAGCAAAAACGGTGATTGGCACAAAGGAAACCCTGCTGGCACTGTGTCCCGGTGAGGACGGCATTTTAGTGAAAACGTTGTTTTATGAGGAAGAGATTGCCGAGAATCCAAAGGCTTTCGCACACCCCAAGCTGGTCAAGGCGGAAAGTGATATGGCAAAGCAGCTGATTCAGTCCATGACAAAGCCGTTTGATCCCGGTGATTACCATGATGAATTTCAGGAACGACTGCGTGCGGCAATCGAAGAGAAAATCAGTGGTCAGCATATTGTACATGCCAGTGACCGCAAGCAGGACACTGCGACTCCAGTCGATTTGATGGAGGCCCTGCAGCAATCCCTTTCTGAAATGAAGCCCAAGGGAAGACGCAGGAGCGTGAAGCACTGATGGACTTTGCTGCCAGAGATGCTTCCCCGATGCTCATCGGGCTGGAGCAGCCGGCCTTCGATGATGAGGATTACATCTATGAATGGAAGCTGGACGGTGTACGCTGTCTATTGTATCTTGACAAAGACAGCACCGAGTTGAGAAACAAACGCAATCTGAAGCTGAATGCAAAATTTCCGGAGCTGTCACAGCTGCACCGGCAGGTAAAAACGCGCTGCATACTGGATGGTGAGCTGTATATTTTTCATGATGGAGAGCCCGATTTCTTTCAGGTACAGAAGCGGACTTTAACCTCGGACCCCTTTAAAATCCGTTTGCATTCCCGCCAGTTCCCTGCCAGCTTCACTGCCTTTGACATCCTCTATCACAAGGATGCATTCGTCATTGATCAGCCGCTCATGAAACGTAAACAGCTGCTGGAAAAGACAGTTCGGGAAAATGATCGGCTTTCAATCTCCCGCTATATCGAAACCAACGGTATTGCGCTGTTTGAGCTGACAAAGCAGCGAGGTCTTGAGGGAATCGTCGCCAAACGCAAAGACAGCCGCTATATGTGTGGAAAGCGCACGAAGGACTGGATCAAATGCAAGAATCTGCTGGATGATGATTTTATCGTCTGTGGCTATATTGTCAAGGAGAAAGGCATTGTATCTCTTATTCTGGCACAGTATGACCAACACCATCAGGTGGTATACAAAGGACATGTGACCATGGGGGCATCTCTTCCCTATCTGATGGAGCACAGTGAAAAGACCGACACCAGCTTTCTACCCAGCGTTCCCAACGGAAATGAAGAAGCCGTATGGATCGATCCACCACTGGTAGGAACAGTAAAATTCATGCAGTATACAGAACAGGGCGGCTTGCGGCAGCCGGTATTCAAGGGCTTTCGTGAGGATAAAGCAATTGCGGACTGTCAAAGCAAGCTCTAACCGTGTAAGGCAACACTGCGTACAGATGATGGCTTTCAAATTGAAAAGGGCAATCGATATACGGATGATTTTTTTCTTCCAATCGATTGTCTTTTCTGCAGGATGATACCAAGCAGAACGATTGCCAGCATCACTTCTGTCTGCTATTCGCTATTTTAACCTCTGCAAAAGCATAGCCATATAATATCCATAACGTCAACACTGAAATGAGATTAAAATCCAATTTCGCAGTAAACCAGAAGAATATAATGTAATACATTTTCATTGCCAAAATGATGAGGAAATACTCAAGCGTTCCAATAAGTAAAACTCTCACATCTGCCTGTTTTCTAAAAACAAGGATAAAGAGAAGATATATGATGTAAAACAGAAAATATACGAAGAAATAACTTCGATACTCATAATCGTAAAACAGATTACTTAAATAAAATAGGAATGGCAAGGTAAGCGGGATGAGTAAAAACAAGAAATTTATGACGTATTTTTTCATAATCTATTTCTCCTTGCTTGTTTAAAATAACGAGAACTATACATGCTCTAGTTAGAAAATTGACTTTGAAGTTTTTAGTGAGAATTTATTGATGGTTTTCATGATAGTGCCGTCCTTTCTTAATGGTTTACTGAATTCTCATATATTTTACTCTTTATAAGATTTTAACTTTCTATTTCAACACCACCTCCACACCTTACACGGTCTACTGCTAAAGATTTCAAGTGAATTCAAGTCAACTGATTTCACAAAAACCATAACCCCCATAATACATGTGATGATTATATATCATACATAATTGTATCCCTAATTTCTCTATTATGGATACAATATCCCTTCTCAGCGCATGATATATAAAATATAAATGCAATAATCACATATACTTCACTATAGCTCTTACTGACTACTTCTACCTATTCTCGGTATGTAGATCATTTTAGAGAAGCCATAGTATTAAGGCTTATTCCACTAATTAGATAGGTTTAAATGCAAACTTCTTTAGATTTAACTTAACATTCATTTATTTTCTTCAACAAGTGTATTAGAATTATCAATAAGACTCAAAATGTACGAATACTTTTTACGAAATCTTTCTATCAAAAGTCGCATATAGACATAAACTATTGAATCGAATAGTCTTTTTATTATGTGTATTTTTGGTATACTATTTAACTTATCTATACTATATCATGAAGCTTTAATTTAATCGATATATAATTATAAATTAATTAGAGTAAAAAAGTTATGGTATTAAAATCATTCACATATATCTTAAACACAGACTATATGAGAGTGTATTAAATAAGGTATAGAAGTACATTCGTATTATCAACATTACATAATCTTCGTGTATTGAATTGTATCTTGATTATATCAATTTTCATGTTTCTTTTATATTTTTCATTTAATTTAAAATATCCCATAAACTTTTGACTCTATCTTATAATTATGATGTAATTCGGTTAAACAGACATAAATAATTAAATTGCAGATGGTATCTATCAGGAAACATGTATTCCTGACAAATTTCAGGTAAGCTATCAATGTGGATTATGAAACTTACATCTGTAGATATGTATCATTTCATTTACTCACTGGGAGTCAACTTCTCTAACCTATGCTCTTAGGATCTTCTTCATGTTAAGATTTCTTCTGTAACTCATCCCTGTATATTTCCCACAACCCATGTTGCTGTGCCACTTACCGTTATCCGCATTGCATAGCGTAACGGTTTCATTATAAGGTGGTGATGCGAGGAGGAATGGTTATGAACATGATCGAAGTATTCCATTTGAATAAAAAATACAGGAATTTTACTGCAGTGAAGGATATCAGCTTTCACGTAAGAGAGGGTGAATTGTTTGGCTTTCTGGAAATCAATGGCGCCGGAAAATCGACTACGATATGACCACCCTTTTTCCACCCAATGATGGTACCGTACAGATATGCAATCATAGACATGGCAAGGACAATACTACAGCTTGTAAGGAATATATGAAAGGAAAAAGAGATTTCGTATGCTATTGTATCCTTCAAACAATAACATGAAATCTCTTTCTTTCGTTTTCTATGGTCCTGCACTACGTTCCACATACATCGATGTGCATACGATGATGTACTGTCTTCATCCGCATAACAAAGCATCATTTGCTGTGTGACTGTTTTTCGCAATCGATCAATGTTTCATCTATTCTTCTTCCGTAAGCGCGATATGCAGTTCCTCCAGCTGAGCCGCATCCACCGGTGTCGGCGCATCACTCATCGGACATTTCGCATTCGCATTTTTCGGGAAAGCGATGACATCACGGATGGATTCACTCTCGGAAAGGATCATGGCAATGCGATCCAGTCCAAACGCAAGACCTCCATGCGGCGGTGTTCCGTATTTCAAGGCATCCACAAACCAGCCGAAGTTCTCCTGTATTTTCTCCTCCGTAAAGCCCAGTACCTCAAACATCTTGTCCTGCATGGCACCGTCGTAAATACGCAGGGAGCCGCCGCCAAGCTCATATCCGTTTAAAACAATATCATACGCAATGGCATGCACCTTGCCCGGATCACTGTCGATATACTGCATATCCTCATCTCTTGGGCGTGTGAACGGATGGTGCATTGCATACCAGCGACCGTCTTCCTCACTGTACTCAAACATCGGGAAGTCCGTTACCCACAAATATGAAAATTCATCCGATTTCTTTAAGCCAAGCTCTGCACCGAAATGATTACGCAATGCCCCCAGCACCTCGCAGGTCGTTCTCCATGCGTCGGAAACAATCAGAACAAGGTCTTCATTCTTCAGGCTTAAACGCGTAACGAGCGCCTGTATTTCTTCCTCTGCTAAGAACTTCACAATTGGTCCGCTCAATTCTTCATCCTTGTATTTCAGCGTTACCAGACCCTTGGCTCCGTTTTTCTTCGCCAGCTCGGTAATCTTATCGATTTCTTTTCTGGTCATGCCGGCTTTTCCAGGAACGACAACAGCCTTGATGCTGCCCTTGTCTGCAATGCAATCTGCAAACACCTTGAATCCGCAGTTCTCAAAAAGCTCTGTTATTTCCTGCAGCTCCATGCCAAAGCGGTTATCCGGCTTGTCACTTCCATAACGATTCATGGCTTCCGTCCAGGTCAGGCGTGGAAATGGTATGCTGATGTCCATTCCCTTGACATCCTTCATCAGCTTTTGCAGCATCTCCTCCATCATTGTCTGAATTTCCACATCACTTAAAAAGCTGGTTTCCAGATCGACCTGTGTAAAATCCGTCTGACGATCCGCTCGCAGATCCTCGTCACGGAAGCAGCGGGCAAACTGGTAATAGCGTTCAAAGCCGGATACCATCAACAGCTGCTTATAAAGCTGCGGTGACTGCGGCAGGGCATAGAAGCTTCCCGGATGTACACGGCTTGGCACCAGATAATCACGCGCACCCTCCGGTGTACTTCTTCCCAGCATCGGTGTTTCGATTTCGATAAATTCCCTGCTGTCCAGATATTCCCGCATGCTGTGTGTGATGCGATGGCGCAGCATCAGCTTCTGCTGCATCACAGGTCTTCTTAAATCCAGATACCGATACTTCAGGCGGGTATCCTCCAGGGCATCGGTTTCATCCGCAACAATGATTGGGGTGGTTTCCGCACGGTTGATAATCGTAACGGCACGGACCTGAATTTCAATCTCACCGGTCGGCAGCTTTGGGTTCTTATCCTTACGCTCCATGACACAGCCAGTTGCCTCCAGAATGTATTCATTACGCACATCACGGATTTGTTCCGACAGCTGTTCATCAAACACCAGCTGTGTGATTCCGGTACGATCGCGTAAATCGATAAATACCAGAGAACCGAAATTTCTTCTCTTTGCGACCCATCCGATCAGGGTAACCTCTTTCCCTGCATCACACAAGCGCAATTCTCCATTCGTATGTGTTCTATTCATATGCTTGCCTCCCTATTGTTCCTTTTGGCAGGTACAGTGTTCCTCCCCGCACGTACAGGTATGTTCTTCCTCTGCTTCACCGAACATGGCGTCGATTGCCTCAACGATGGAATCAAATGCCACCTCCGTCTTTTCCTTTGTTTCAATATTCTTTACAGCAGCGCTGCCACTTTCCAGATCCTGCTCTCCGATCATAATGGCAACCTTGGCATGCTTGCGGTCGACTGTCTTAAACTGTGCCTTCATGGATCGATTCAGATAATCCGTATCCGTGCGATATCCTGCGGCACGAAGCTGTGTCACGACCTGTAAAACGGTCGTGGATGCCTTCGGTGACAGACACAATACATACACATCCAGACTGTCCTCATCCACCAGGGAAATTCCTTCCGCCTCTAAAGCAATCAACAGACGCTCCAGACCCATTGCCCAGCCGATTCCGCTCATTCCTTCAGGTCCGCCGAAATATTCAACAAGTCCGTCATAGCGTCCACCGGCAAATACCGTTGACTGCGCCCCCATTTCCTTATTTACAGAAACGACTTCAAATACGGTATGCGTATAGTAATCCAGACCACGCACCAGCTTGTCATCCACCTCATAAGGAATGCCCAAAGCATCCAGCCCTTCCAGAACCTGTTCAAAATATGCCTTGCTTTCCTCATTCAGATAATCCGCCATCTTGGGAACCTGCTTCATGACATCCAGATCATGATCGACCTTACAATCCAGAATACGCAGCGGATTCTGCTCATAGCGACGCTTGCAGTCTGTACACATATGGTCAATATCGTTTTTAAAATGCTCCTTCAAAGCCTCACGGTAGGCGGCACGAGATGCATCATCCCCAAGCGTATTGATCAGCACCTTCATATCCTTTAAGCCAAGCGCCGAGATGAACGACCATCCAAGTGCAATCGTTTCCACATCGAGCAACGGACTTTTGGCACCGATGACCTCAACACCAAACTGATTGAAGATACGCATTCTGCCCTTTTGCGGGCGTTCATGGCGGCATTGCGGTCCCACATAGTACATCTTCATCGGCAGATCGGCATATCCATACATTTTATGTTCAACAAATGCTCTGGCAACACCTGCCGTCCCCTCCGGACGCAGCGTCAGTGAAGTGGAGCTGTTTTCCAGCTGGAAGGTATACATTTCCTTATTGACCATATCACTGGAATCATTTCCTCTTTTAAAGACATTGGTATGTTCAAAAATCGGTGTCCGGATTTCCTGATAGTTGTAAACATATGTAAACTGACGAATCAGCTCTTCCAAACGGTGCCATTTACTTATTTCATTTGGCAAAATATCCTGTGTTCCTCTTGGTACCTGATAGCTCATTTCATTACCTCCTCTATACATTACCTTATCATTCTGCCCGAAAACAGACAGCTTAAAATAAAAACGCGCCACCAACAAAGGACGTCGGGAACGCGGTACCACCTTATTTCACTCACACGGAGTGCAGCTTTACCTTTAACGCAGGCTGTTTACGATTATCCATTTCCTGATAATTCCTCCAAAGTGTCCGGCTGTGCTACTTATAGAAGGAACTCTCACCAGCTGTTCCTCTCTCTGCACTACATTTCACAAAGCCTCTCTTTTTCATCGGATGTACTTATAGTGTACTCATTTCCTCTTTTTTTGTCAATCCTTTATTTTAAAAAGGACAATGCCATGCACCGTCCTTTTCTCTTATTCTACTGAATCGTTAAGATTGCGTACATTATGATATACCTGCTGAACATCATCCACCTCATTCAACAGAGTTACCAAACGCTGGAACAGCATCAGATCCTCACCCTCAAGCTCCACATATTCGTTAGGAAGCATGGTGTCTTCCAGAATATCAAAGGAAACTTCAGGAATCAGCTCCTCAATGGCATCCTTTGCCTTGTTCAGCTCTGTCGGCTCTACAGTAATGGTCATCTGACCTTCCTCGACTTCGATATCCTTCAGATCAACCTCAGCCATGATCAGCGCGTCCATCATCGCCTCTTCATCATCATACTTAATGGAAATCAGTCCAACATGTTCATAATTAAAGGAAACACAGCCGCTGACACCGATTTTCGCATGTGACTTGTTAAAGCATCCACGCAGATCTGCAATGGTACGGTTCGCATTATCCGTCAGACAGTCAATGATGATCGTAGCCTGACCACCGGCACCAAATCCTTCATATGTAGCCGCAGAATAGTTTTCATTCGTTCCACCCTTGGCTTTTTCAATCGCACGCTTGATAACATCCGCAGGAACCTGATTCGCCTTGGCACGCTCGATTACTTTCTTCAAAGAAGCATTCATGTCAGGATCAGGTACACCGGACTTCGCAGCCATCAGTATTTCTTTTCCATAACGGGAATATAGTTTTGCTTTTACCGCAGCGGTTTTTGCCATAGAAGCGGCACGCACTTCAAAATGTCTACCCATTTTTAATCACCTTCCAAATTTCCTTTACCATTATAGCAGAATTTATATATTGTGACAATAAAATATCAAAAAGATGCAATTTCCCTGGTGCTGTATCCAAGAGAAAAACACCATGGATACAGGTTATAACAGCAACGTGTTCCTCAAAGCCGGAAGTACTGCTGCCTGCCTGCTTATGGTATCCGTTGACTATCACAACGGAACTGCGGGATAGCGCTTTTTAATATGTATAAGCAAAAGCGTACAGATATGCGTACAGCACAGGACACACACTACCTTTGCGACAGCCATCCAGAAGGAATCCACCTGTGGAAACCATGCATGGACAAACAGTATCATCAGAGGATGAACGAGATAATAGTATTTGGATATCGCTCGAAACGGAATTTCTGAAAGCTGAGGCACATGGATATTCGTATACAGCAGACAGGAGAACAAATAATAAACCAGCGGCACACAGGCAAGCAGAATATTGCTGTCCAGACGCTGTGTTGTCTGCAGTAGCAGTCCTTCCCCGACTAAGGCGGCAATACTGAGAAGCAGCTTTAAAAAGCACAGAGAAGAAGCGGGCTGCTCCTGCTTTCCCATCCAATAGCCCAAGGTGACATAAAACAAGGCGAAGAACAGGAAATTACGGGTTGTGAAAAAAACCGCATAATAATAGTGAAGCAGGGATTGGAAAAACTGACCGCAAAAGCCGTAATAGGTCTCTGTGGCGCCAAACAGCAGCAGAACAAAGGAAACCGTAAGCAGTACCCTTAGGGAATACTTCCTCTTCCACCAGCGCAGAACAAGCATGGAAAGCAGAAGTGCCGGGAAATACCAGAGATGATAATACACCCCGGAATACAACAGGGCGACGATCACTGCCAGAGGAACCAATAAAAGCAGAAGCAGATTCTGTATGGCAGTAGGTAACCCAATTGTACAAAGCAGACCCGATACCTGCTGGATATAAGGAGCAGCCAGGGATAGTGACCATGGCAGATACACTGCGCTCCACAGCAGATATACCGGGATCATGGAACGGATATAGGAACGGATGTAATCCGGCTTTTTCTGTTCCTGCTTTGCAGCGAAATAACCACTGATGAAAAAGAAGAACGGCACACAGATTCTGCCGATGATATTATTGATTGCCATATCAATTTCATAGGATACTGTGAAGAAGGGACGTACATGAAGCACAATGATGATGATTGAGGAAAGAAAACGAAACAAATCAAGATTTTGGTATTGCAGCTGTTTTGTTTGTGCATGAAACGCCATGTGTGTTTCCATACGGATCACAAGTAAGGAGCCGGAAGCGGCAAGCAGGATTACCGTCAGTGTTTGTCCAATCGGATTTTCCCTTTGCAGCATCGTTGTCATATACAGCAGCAAGGCAAGAAAATTCATGGTTATGATAATGATATTTCTTTTCTTCCAGGTCATATACTGCCCTCCACACGTTCCTTCATCAAATATATCTGCTTATTGTATTAAGTATCTAATACAATAATACACAAGAATGATAAGCATGTCAATAGCAGGCTCTGTAATTTTTTATTGTCCAAGGCAATCATTTTTCCAACCTCCTGCAAATGGTTACTCCAGCGGCTGCTGGTAAAACGAGCCATAGAACTGTTCTGTTTTTATCACATTGACCAGAACATCCGGGTCTGTTTTTCTGACGAGCTGTATGATGTCATACACCTCATAAGCGGATACGACTGTTCGCAGCAGATAGATTCGATTATGACTGTAGCCGCCATAAGCCGGTATGATGGTCATGCCGTGCTCATACCGGCGGATATAGGCATCCCGTACTTCGTCTTTGCTTCTGGTCATGATTTCAAGGGTCACCCGTTCATAACGGTTATAGAACATTTCAATCGTTCTGGTTGTGATATATTGAAAAATGATGGAGTAGCCGGCATACAGCCAGCCAAACAGAAGACCGGATATACAAAGCAGGATTGTATTTCCAATAAACACATAGCTCCATATGGATTTCCCCAGACGGTTGGAAACATACAGTGCAATAAAATCCGTACCACCGGTTGATGCATTCCCCCGCAGTGCAATGACAGCGCTGAAGCCGTACAGAAAGCCACCGAACAGCACCTGCAGCAAAAGATCATGAAAGATCGGTTGAAAATGAAACAGCTGCAGGAAGATACTGGAGGAGACAAACTGGATACTGGAATAGAGGGTAAAGCGTTTACTTAATCCCCGATAGCAAAGCAGTGCCAGCGGTATATTCAGCATGAGAATTCCTGCAGAAACGGAAAATGGAAAGCCGGCGACACCGGCAATACGATCCAGCAGAATTGCCAGTCCCGTAAAGCCTCCTGATAACAGCCCCATCGGCTGCATCATGGATTGTATAACATAGGTCTGCAGCAGTGCCGATAAAAGAACACATCCCAGCGTAACAATCGCTCCTGACAGCTCTTTATTCTGTATTCTCATCATACTCCCTCCTTCTCTGCATATACTTCCTTAGTATTCCAGAATGGCGTGTTTCTATTTACTTTCTTTACGTTTTTTTCAATGCTCTTGAAGCCAAAGGAATACACATCCGCTGTATACTGCTTCTTGTCCGCTTATACTTGCGTGAACATACACCGACTGCAAACCTTACAAGTAGTATGCGGTAGCAATGTATTCATTTTTGAAATATCAATTGACTTGCTCCAACCGATAACAAAAAGGAACGCAAAAAAGCGGAGTTCCTCTATGGCAATGTCATCAACTTAAGGTATCTTGACAAAAAAAGAGTATTCAGTATAGAGAACAATCAATATGTTCCTATAGAG